>JAPOWV010000074.1 GCA_026707445.1 Gammaproteobacteria bacterium | reverse complement strand
TTTGAGTAACGGACTGCAGAGACGCCCGTTCGCGCCCCAGCGCACCGGCGCGTTGCGTATCGGACCAGACGGAAGGGTCGGCGAGTTCGGTTTCGACCTCGCTTAAGCGCAGGGCCTTGCCGGCGTAATCAAAGGTACCCCCTAAGCGCCTCGAGTCGGGCGCCCAGATCGGCAAGCAGCGGCTTGAGCTGAGTCGTTTCCATGGCGGCGAAGCGTACGGCAACTCCCCCGCGCTACGCAACCGGGTCAGCGGACGCGCAGGGCGGCGGCGACGGCGCGGCCTTCGGACGCCAGCACGTTGTAGGTGCGGCAGGCGGCGCCCGTGTCCATGACCTCGAGTCCTATGCCTCTGACCAGCAGCTTGCTGCCGATGTCGTGATCGGGAAACCGCTGCACCTCGCCGGTGCCCAGGATGATGACGTCCGGCTGCCGCTCGATCAGCGGCGCGAGGTGATCCAGCGTAACGGGTTCATCGTCCTTTAGGGGCCAGGGCCGCACCTCCTCGGGACTCAGCAGGACCGGCTCGCGCCAGACGTCCTTGCCGATCCGCAATTCACCCGGCCGCCACCACCGCACGGTGAGCGCGGGCCCGGCTTCCAGTTCAAGTTTCACGCCGCGGCGGCGAACCGTTCGCGCAGCTTGAGCTTGCTCACCTTGCCGGTTGCCGTATGCGGCAATTCGTCGGTGAATTCCACCGCATCGGGTATCCACCACTTGGCGACCTTGCCCTCGAACCAGGCCAGCAAGGCGTCGGCATCGACCGCCTCGTCGTCCTTCAGGCAGACGATCAGCAGCGGTCGTTCCGACCATTTCTCGTGCGGCGTCGCGATCACGGCCGCCTCGGCGACGGCGGGGTGCGCCATGGCCACGTCTTCCAGTTCGATCGAACTGATCCACTCGCCGCCGGACTTGATCAGGTCCTTGGTGCGGTCCGTGATGCGCATGAATCCCTCCGGATCGATACTGGCAACATCCCCGGTGTCGAACCAGCCGTCCTCCAGCGCCGATTCCTCCGCCCGGTAGTAACCGTGCGCAACCCAGGACCCACGGACCTGGAGGCGCCCCACGGCCTTTCCGTCCCTCGGCAATTCTCCGCCGTCGTCGTCGACCAGGCGCATCTCCACCCCGTACGGCGCGCGCCCCTGGCTCAACTGCTGATGCAGTTTCGCCTCGGCGTCCATTCGGGCGGTACTGGCCGTGGGCGCGTTCACGCTGCCCAGGGGGCTCATTTCGGTCATTCCCCAGGCGTGAATCACATGAATTCCGTGCCGTTCTTCAAAATCCACCATCATCGAACGCGGGCAGGCCGCGCCACCCACCACCAGGTCCCGCACCGTTTCCAGGTGCTGGCCGGTGGCTTCCAGGTAATTCAGCAAACCCAGCCAAACGGTCGGAACGCCCAGCGCCGTGGTCACCCGTTCGCTGTTCATCATCGCTACGAGCGCTTCGGGATCGCCCGCCTTGGGCCCCGGCAGCACCAGCCTGGCGCCCACCATCGGCGCGCAGTACACGACTCCCCAGGAATTGGCGTGGAACATGGGAACCACCGGCAGCACGCTGTCCGTGCCATCGAGGTTGATCGCGTCGGACAGCCCGCTGGCGTAGGTGTGCAGAATCGTGGAGCGGTGCGAATACAGCACGCCCTTGGGATTGCCGGTTGTGCCCGAGGTGTAGCACAGGGAACTGGCCGTGTTTTCGTCAATATCGGGCCAGTCGTAGGAATCGCTCTCGCCTTCAATCAGTTCCTCGTAGCTGATCAGATTCGGCACCGAAGATTCGGGCATGGCCTGCTTCGAGCTGAGCAGGACATGGGCCTCCACGGTCGGGAAGTCTGCGTGCAGTTTTTCGAGCAGCGGGAGCAGCAAGGGGTCGGAAAAGAGAAAACGATCCTCGGCGTGGTTGACGATGTACTGAAGCTGCTCGGGAAACAGCCTCGGATTGATAGTGTGCAGGACGCCTCCCATGCAGGAAATACCGTAGTACAGCTCCATGTGCCGGTAGTCGTTCCAGGCCATGGTGGCGACCCGATCGCCCTCCTTCATTCCCAGGCGCCTGAGGGCATTGGCGAGCCTTGCGCAGCGGCGGAAGATCTCCGCATAGGTGGTCCGGTGCGCGGGGTTCTCCACGGTTAGCGAATAGACCTCCGAGGCACCGTGCTGGGCCGCCACGTGACGCATCAGGCTGGTCACCGTCAGCGGGTAGTCCATCATCAAACCTTTCATGGGTCGTGCACCTCGCGAAAGTGCTCTTGAAGGGCGGAGGCTATCAACCGCGTGGAGGCAGCAGGCCGACGGGCTCGACCGGCTTGCCGTTACGGCGAATCTCGAAGTGCAGCATGGCCGCGTTGCCGGGCCCCATGCCCATCGTCGCGATCGGCTGGCCGGCCCGCACCTCGTCACCCTCCTTGACGAGAATCCTCTCGTTGTGGCCGTAGGCGCTCAGCCACTGCGGAGAATGCTGCACGATCACGAGGAGTCCGTACGCCTTCAGCCCGTCTCCCGCGTACATGATCTTGCCTCCGTCGGAGGCCGTGATGTCCTGACCGCGCGTTCCCAGGATACGGATGCCGAAATCGCCTTCCCTCGCCCGGGCGCCCTCTACGTCCACGCTCCCCGCTGTCGGCCATTCCCATCCGGTCGCACCTGATGCCGGCGCGGAGGCTGGTGAGGAAGGGGCCGGGGAGACCTGCGGCGACGAAGCGCGCGTTCCGGCGCCGCCCCGAGAGGCAGCCGGATCGCGGGGCGTCCCACCGCCTCCGGAGACACGGGTTGCCGGAGCGGCGGCAACGGAACCCGAAGCCGCATGGCCCGGCGGAGGCGTGAGCCTGATTCGTTGCCCGACCAGGATAAGGCTGCCGTCGCCCAACCCGTTCCAGGCCGCCAGCTCGCTCACCTGATGGCGGAATCGCCAGGCGATGGAGAAAAGCGTGTCGCCCGCCTCCACCGTGTACCAGTCCATGGCGCCGTCCGCCACGGCGCCGGCCGGGCTCTGTCGGGCTGACTCCGATGGAGTCGCGGCGTCGGGAATTGATTCAGCCGGGGCCTGGCCCGCCGGAGTGGGATCTTCCGGGATCCAGTTCCAGCAGCCGGACAGGAGCAACGCTCCGGCCGTCATCAGGAAAAAGCCGCCTGCGCTGCGATTTCGAGACACCATGCTCATAGATACCACCATAACCCAATTGCGACGACAACAAGACCGATCAGCGCCCAACCGGCCCGGTCCGAATAGCGAACGGCCCGGAGCGCCTTGGGACCCAGCCAGGCGGCCAGCGAACCGACCAGGAAGAAGCGCAATCCGCGGCCGAGGAACGAAGCCGTGACGAAGGCGACCACGTCCATATGCAGGCCGCCGGCGGCAATCGCGAATACCTTGTACGGGAGCGGCGTAAAGGCCGCCATGACCAGCGCCCAGTAGCCCCATCGTCCGTACCAGGACTGGACCCGGGAATACTGCTCGCCCCAACCCCATTCCCGAATCACGGGCAACACGGCGTCGATCGCAAGATAACCGAGCAGCAAACCGCACAAGCCGCCGGCCACCGAGAACACGAGGGTCAGAAAAACCAGCCGGACCATCTTCTTCGGCTGCGCGGCGCACATCGGGACCAGCATCACGTCCACGGCAATCGGAAAGAAAATGGACTCGGCAAAGCTGACCGCGCACAGCACGGCCGGCGCACCGGGCATGCGGGCCCATGCCACAACGCGGTCGGCAAGCCGTGCCGGCGCCGTTTCCATCGTCCGGATCGGCGTCAGCCCTGCCCCGGCAACAGCGGGACGAAGGCCACCGGCGCCAGGTTCTCGCGCACATCGCCGCTTTCCCCGCGCTCGATTCGCACGAGTTCCTGGCGGGAGTGATCGCCCAGGGGAATGACGAGGCGCCCGCCCGGCGCCAACTGGTCCAGCAGCGCCTGGGGCACCGCCGCCGCCGCCGCGGCGACCAGGATTCCGTCGAAGGGCGCCTGTCCCGGCCAGCCCAGCATCCCGTCGCCGTGCCGGAAGCGCACGTTGTTGCAGCCCAGTTCCGCCAGCAGGGGCCGCGCTTCGGCGAGCAGCGAGCCGATCCGCTCGATGCTGAACACGGCCCGCACCAGCGGGGCCAGAATCGCGGTCTGGTACCCGGAACCGCAACCGACCTCCAGTACCTTTGCGGTTCGGCGCATCCGGCCATCCTCCTCCATCAGCAACGCCTGCGTCATCAGCGCCACGACGTAAGGCTGCGAAATGGTCTGGCCGGACCCGATGGGCAGCGCGTTGTCGTTGTAGGCGTAGCGCTCCAGCGCTTCTTCGATGAACAGGTGGCGCGGCGTGCGGCGTATCTGTTCCAGGACCTCCGGACTGCGGATTCCGCGATCGCGCAGGGAATCCGCCAGGCGGTCGCGGACCCTGGCGGACGTCAGGCCAATCCCGCTACGCCGGCGTTGTCCCGGGTGCGAGGGGTTCATAGCTGCAGCCAGTCGCGGGTCGCTTCGAGACGGTTGTGATCGGTCAGGTCGCACTGCAGCGGCGTCACCGAAATCCATCCGTCGCGCACGGCAAAGAAATCGGTGCCCGGGCCGGCGTCCAGCCCGTGGCCGGGAAGACCCATCCAGTACAGCTTGCCGCCATAGGGGTCGCCGGATACCTTGACCCGGGCGGCCTTGTGGCGGTGTCCCAGCCGGGTCAGCTTGAAGCCGCGGATCTCGTCCCAGGGCAGATCGGGCACATTCACGTTCAGCAGCATGTTGCCCGGCGGCGCGTTCCTGTTCAGGCGCTCGAACAATTCGCTTACGGCGCGCTGCGCAGCGTCGAAATTTTTCGGCGGGTAGCCGGCAACCGATATCGCGACCGCCGGCACGTCCAGGACCCTGGCCTCCATCGCCGCCGCCACGGTGCCGGAATAAAGGACGTCGTCGCCCAGGTTAGGACCGTGGTTGATGCCGGAAAACACCATGTCGGGGTCCTCCGGCAACAGACCGGTAATGGCGATATGCACGCAGTCGGTGGGAGTGCCGGAACAGTACCAGCGGTTCCTGCCCAGCTTCGTGACCCGGAGCGGCTCGAAAAGAGTGAGCGAATTGCTGGCGCCGCTATGGTTGCGCTCTGGCGCAACAAGCATGATTTCGGCCAGCCCGAGCAGCGCGCGCTCAAGGGCCTGCAGGCCCTCGGCGCGGTAGCCGTCGTCGTTGGAAATCAGGACCCGCACGGGGGCGCTACTCGCGCGGGTCTCCGGGCTGATCGGACTGATCGGGGGCTTCGGTTTCGGCGTCTTCCTCGACCAACAGGTAGATCTTCTCGTCGGGGCCGATCATGCCGAGTTCGGATCGCGCCAGCCGCTCGATTTCCTCGTCGCCCTCCTTGAGGCTCTGGACCTCGGCGGCCAGGCGGCGGTTGCGCTCCATGAGCGCGGCGTTCTCGGTTTCCTGTTCGGCCACTTCCTGGCGGGAGCGGAACAGGCCCAACAAGCCGTCGTCGGCGAACCAAAGCGGGTACTGCAAGCCGGCCAGCGCCAGGCCGGCCAACACGATTCCTGCGGTCTTAGGCTTCATCGCTGATTGGGCCGGAAGCCAATGGCTTCGCGGCACGTGGAGCGGCAACTCTTACCCCCGTCTCGCGGGAGCGTCGGAGGCAGGGATGCCGACGCCGAGCCACAGGGATGTGCTTGCCGCGTATCCCGCGAGACGGGGGTAAGAGTTGCCGCGGACTAACCCGCAAGGTGTTGCACCACGGAGGTGGGGAAGGCGTTGAGGCCGGCGTAGGGCGCGTCGGCGCCGAGTTCTTCGGAGATGCGGAGCAGGCGGTTGTATTTCTCGGTGCGATCGGAGCGGCATGGAGCGCCGGTCTTGATCTGGGTGGCCGACGAACCCACGGCCAGGTCGGCGATGAAGCTGTCGGCCGTTTCGCCCGAGCGATGCGAGATGACGGCTGCGTAGCCCGCCGCAACGGCCGCATCGATGGCCGCGCGCGTTTCGGTAAGCGTGCCCACCTGGTTCGGCTTGATCAGGATGGCGTTGCCGACGTTACGCGCGATGCCCTCGGCGAGAATCGCCGTCTGCGTCACGAAAAGGTCGTCGCCGACAAGTTGCACCCTCTCGCCCAGCCCGCGTGACAGGGCTTCCCAGCCGTCCCAGTCGTCCTCGGCCATGCCGTCCTCGATGCTCACGACCGGGTAGCGGTCCGCAAGTTCCGCGAACCAGCCGGCGAAGTCGGCCGGGTCGAAGGTGCGGTCTTCGGATTCCAGGCGGTACAGGCCGTCGGAATACAGTTCGCTGGCGGCCACGTCAAGGCCCAGGAGGAAATCCCCGGGCACGCTGAAGCCGGCCTGTTGAATAGCCTCTATCAGCGCCTCCAGCGCTGCTTCGTTGGAAGGCAGATCGGGCGCGAATCCGCCTTCGTCGCCCACCGCCGTCGACCGGCCGGACTTCCGCAACACGTCTTTCAGGACGTGGTAGACCTCGACTCCCCAGCGCAGCGCCTCGGCAAAGTCTCCGGCGCCCACCGGCAGGACCATGAATTCCTGAACGTCCAGGCGATTGTCGGCATGCGCGCCGCCATTGAGGATGTTCAGCATCGGCGTGGGCATGGCGGGCGCCCCGCTGCCCAGGCCGCGGTAAAGAGGCTCCTCCCGCTCGGCCGCAGCGGCCCGGGCGGCTGCCAGGGAAACGGCCAGGATCGCGTTCGCCCCGAGCCGCGACCTGTTTGCTGTGCCGTCCAACGCAACCATTAGGGCGTCCAGTTGTTCCTGCCGCTCGGCTTCGACGCCGAGAAGCGCCTTGCAAATCTCGCCGTTGACATGGCTTACGGCCAACTGGACGCCGCGGCCGCCGTAGCGGTGAGAATCCCCGTCGCGCAACTCGACCGCTTCGCGCGCGCCGGTGGAAGCCCCGGAGGGCACCGCCGCCCTGCCCCGGGCCCCGCAACTCAGCGCCACCTCGGCCTCCAGCGTGGGGTTGCCGCGCGAATCGAGAATCTCGCGCGCATGGATGTGGGCTATTGCGGACACGATTCCTCGGCCAGCGGGCGGGACTTCACCAGGCGGTCCAGTTCCAGCAGCGACTCCATCAGTTCGCGGACGCGATGAAGGGGCCAGGCGTTCGGACCGTCGCTCAGCGCCTCATCCGGGCGTGGGTGGGTTTCCATGAACAGTCCCGCCACGCCGGCGCCGACCGCCGCCCGGGCGAGCACAGGCACGAACCCCCGCTGCCCGCCGGAGGAGGTGCCCTTGCCGCCCGGAAGCTGCACCGAGTGAGTGCAGTCGAACACGACGGGGCAAGCGGTGTCCCTCAGCACGGCAAGGGACCGCATGTCCACCACCAGGTTGTTGTAGCCGAAGGAAAAGCCCCGCTCGCAGACAAGGATGTCGGAGTTGCCGGTCGAGCGCGCCTTGTCCACCACGTTGGACATCTCCGCGGGGGAAAGAAACTGGCCCTTCTTGATGTTCAACGGCCGGCCCGCGGCGGCGGCCCGCAATATGAAATCGGTTTGCCGGCAGAGCAGCGCCGGCGTCTGCAGCACGTCGGCCACGGCGGCCACTTCGTCCATCGGCGTGTTCTCATGCACGTCTGTGAGCACCGGCACGCCGACCTGGCGCTTGACCTCCTCGAGAATCTTCAGGCCCCGCTCAATGCCGTGACCGCGGAAACTGGCCAGCGACGACCGGTTGGCCTTGTCGAAGGACGACTTGTAGACGAAGGGAAAGCCCAGCTCCCGGGCGATTTCGGCCAGCATTCCCGCGGTTTCCAGGGCCGACTCGCGCGATTCGACCACGCAGGTGCCGGCGATCAGGAACAGCGGCTGATCGAGTCCGGCGGCGAAGCCCGCCACCTGCGCCCTGCCGGGGCCGGATTGCGCCGTCACGGCGCGTTACGCGCCGGCGGCGCTGGCCGCCTTGGCCGGCAGGTCGCCACGCTGCCGGTAGCTCACGGCGGCGGCTATGAAACCGTCGAACAGCCGATGTCCGTCGCGCGGCGTGGAGGTGAATTCGGGATGAAACTGGCTGGCCAGAAACCAGGGATGCGACGGCAATTCCACGACTTCCACCAGTCCGTCGATGGACCGCCCGGAGAAACCCAGCCCCGCCTTCCCGAGTTCCTCGAGATAGCGGTTGTTGAATTCATAGCGATGGCGGTGGCGTTCGTACACGGTCTGCGCACCGTACTCGTTGCGCGCCAGGCTGCCCTTGGCAAGGCGGCAGGCCTGCTCTCCCAGCCGCATGGTTCCGCCCAGGTCGGAATCCTCGCTGCGGCGCTCCACCTGACCGGACTCATCCACCCATTCGGTCACCAGCGCCACCACCGGATGCGGTGTTTCCGGGTCGAATTCGGTGCTGTTGGCGCCTGCAAGTCCGGCGACGTTCCGGGAAAACTCGATTACGGCCACCTGCATCCCCAGGCAGATGCCCAGGTACGGAATCTCCTTCTCGCGGGCGTGGGTCACGGCGCGCACCATTCCCTCGATTCCGCGTTCGCCGAAACCGCCTGGGACCAGCACCGCATGCACGCCGGCCAGGCAGTCGACGCCTTCCTCCTCGACCTGCTCCGATTCGATATGCCGGACCCGCACGTTGACGCCGCAGCGGCGGCCGGCATGTCCGAGGGCCTCGTTTAGCGAGATATACGAATCGCGCAGGTCCATGTACTTGCCGACCATGGCCACGGTGATCTGGCCTTCGCAGTTCCGGCCGGCCTCGACCACCTGTTCCCATTCGGACAGGTCGGCCGTCGGCAGGTCCATGCCGAACTGCGTGGCCAGCACCTGGTCCAGTCCCTGGCTTCGCAGTTCGATGGGGATCGCATACAGGTCGTCCATATCGCGGGCGGAGAACACCGCCGACTCGGGGACGTTGGTGAACAGCGCGATCTTGCGCCGCTGCTCGTCCGGCAGGGCAAGCTCCGAACGGCACACGAGCACGTCGGGCTGAATGCCGATGGAGCGCAGTTCCTTGACCGAATGCTGCGTGGGCTTGGTCTTGATCTCCTGCGAAGTGGCCACGTAAGGCACGAGCGTGGCGTGCACAAAGGCGACGTTTTCGCGGCCCAGATCCAGGCCCATCTGGCGGATCGCCTCAAGGAACGGCAAGGATTCGATGTCACCGACCGTGCCGCCCACCTCGGTGATGCAGACGTCCGCGTCCCCGGCGCCCAGCACGACCGAGCGCTTGATCTCGTCGGTGACGTGCGGGATCACCTGCACGGTCGCGCCCAGGTATCCGCCGCGGCGTTCCCTGCCGATGACGGCGTTATAGATGCGTCCGGTGGTGAAGTTGGAGTCGCGCCCGGGCCTGCTGGAGCGAACGAACCTTTCGTAATGTCCGAGATCGAGGTCCGCCTCGGCGCCGTCGGCAGTCACGAACACTTCGCCATGCTGGAATGGGCTCATGGTGCCCGGATCCACGTTCAGATAGGGATCCAGCTTGATCATGCTGATGGAAAGGCCGCGGGCTTCGAGAATTGCGCCCAGCGAGGCGGCGGTTATGCCCTTTCCCAGCGAGGAAACCACGCCGCCGGTAACAAAAATGTAGCGGGTCATACCACTCCGACCACAGTATGGGATCGGGCATCTAAGATAACACAGACCGTCGGCCGCTCGCTCGTTTAAGCCCGCTCTTTCCTGCCCCCTTCCTCCGGGGGACGCATGAACCCATCCATGGGGCTCGGTTCCGCTGTGAGCGCCGGGTCATCGGCGCCCACTGGCTCCACATGCCCCCAGATGAAAGGGGGCAGGAAAGAGCTACGGCGGGGAGATGTAGATGCGGCCCCGGCGGCGGGTAAGGCGAACGCCGCCCCAGCGGGCCTCGGGGTGGCGGTCGGCCGCCGCGTTCAGCAGCATGTCCAGCGCCGCATTCAGGCGCGCCTCGGACGGCGCGGCGACGCCGAGCGCCGACAGCCGTTCTCGCAGCAGGTTCGCGCGCCGCGCCGGCGAAAGCCCGCGAAGGCCCTCGCATTCGATAGAGTCGACCCGCGCGATCCCGCGGCCGTCATGCTCGGCCAGGTCCCGCAGCAATTCGCGCGTTTCCTCGGCCAGCCGCGCCATCCGCCCGGCCGTGGCGCCGGCGCCGGGCCAGCGCCCGCGCAGCAGCGGCTGCACCTCGTTGCGCAGGAAGGAGCGGTCGAATTCCGTTTCGCGATTGGACGGATCCTCTATCCAGTTCTCACCCCTTTGATCGAGCCAGGCCCGCAAGTCTTCCCCCGAGACATCGAGCAGCGGACGCAACACCCACCCCCGGCCCAGACGGCGCTTTTCGCGGATGCCCGCCAGGCCCGCAATGCCGGTGCCGCGAAGCATGCGCAGCATCAGCGTTTCCCATTGATCGTCCTGGTGATGCGCGGTCAGCAGGCATTCTTCGGGCTCCATGAGCGCCGCCAGCGCCTCGTAGCGCGCGCGGCGCGCCGCGGCCTCCACGCCCCGGCCGGCGGCCCGCACTTCAACCTCGCGGCAGGCCAGGGACACTCCCAGGGCGCGGGTCCGATCCATGCAGTGCCTGGCCCAGTCTCCGGAATCCGGGTGCAGGCCATGATTGACATGCGCGGCGCGCAGACGCTTGCGGCCGGATTCCCCGAGCAGTTCGTGCAGGGCCAGCAGCAGGGCGGTCGAATCGGGACCGCCGCTGAAAGCCACCAGCAGCGGGCGCTCCCGCCAGTCGGGGCACAAACGGCCAAGCGCCGCCTCCACAACCGGCTTGACAGCGTCGCGGTCGTCGGCCGCCCGGCCTGGAGCTCCCTCGTTCTTACCTCTTGTGCCAGTTGGCGGGATCATTGACGTCGCCCTTTCCGCCGTACGCCGAATGCGCCGGATAAGGGTACAGCCTGCGGCCGGACACGATATCCGCGGGCGACAGGGGGAAGCGTGGGTAACTCTGGCCCGACCGGGGCGGGCGTGTCTTGTACGCGACCAGGCTTTCGGGCGCTTCTCCCTCTTCAACCCATTTTTCCATCAGCGTCAGGTAGTCGGCCGCATGCACGCCCTCGCCGCCGGAGCAGTGGGCCATTCCCGGCAGCATGAAAAGGCGCAGGAAACCGGCAGTTTCTTCCCGGCCGAAGGCCTGCACGTGCGCCTCGTGGAAGAACAGCGAGGACGCCGGCGTGGCGTCGGTATCCGACCAGCCGTGATAAAGCAGGATCTTTCCGCCACGATCCGTGAATGCCGCCAGCTTTCTGCCGTCGGCCCCCAAATCGAGCATCCCGCCCACCGGACTGCCCTGAACGCCGTGCTGCGCATAATCGAAATCGGCCAGCGTCGCGTCCGGCCCGATCCTTTGGTCCAGTGTGAACCGGGCGCTGCCCGCGCGGCGCGGCGGGCGGCCGTCGACGGCCAGGAAGTTCGTAATCCAGTCCCTTTCCGATCCCCTGGCATATCCCATCGGGTAAAAACGGCTGCCGTCGGCCTTTCGGGCGCCAGCGTGGATGTTCCGGACCGCTTCCACCTGCTGCTGCGTCAGGCAGTCGCCCGACTGGCCGTCCGCGCACTGCAACGACGCGGGATCGAAACTGCACCCCGGCGGATGCGGGACAACGCCGTCGCGAACGCCGTCGTCCTCGTCGCAGGCCTCCAGCACGGCGTCGGCAAGCAGATGCAGCGATTCCGGGGAGAAAACCGGAGTGCCGTCCGGCCGCTTGCTCGAGGCATGGGAAAAGACGTTATGGGGCGTGACCATCTGCATCGCCGGCGCCCCGGAGATGACGCCGTCGTAGTCTTCGGGAAACATCAGCGCTTCGGTCAGTCCCTGGCGGCCGCCGGTGGAGCATCCCCGAAAATAGGCGTAGTCCTGCACCTGACCATAGGCGGCGGCAATGACCGCCTTGGCCAGCAAGGTGGCCCTATGCGTGGCCCGGTACTGCCAGTCGACCCGCCACTGCTCGTCCTGCGTCCATTCGCGGGGGTCTTCCCCCTCGACAAGCTGCCGGCCCATGTCCGTGGTCGCCACCGCGTAGCCGCGCGCCTGGGCGTCCGGCATGTGCTGGGAATAGATGACGCCGCACAAGCCGCCGCAGCCCGTGAAAAGCAGCCGCCGGTTCCAGCCCGACAGGGGCAGTCGGATTTCCACCCCCGTGGAGGGGGCGATCGTCGCCTGGACGCGGCAGTAGTCGGGCAGACCTTCTTCATCGGGACTGACCGCAGCGGCGGTCTCGATTTCGACCCCGCTGCCCCCGGCCGGGGCCCAGGCCAGGCCGCCCAGGCCTTCGCAGTCGGCTTCGGAAAGCGACGTGGCACCGTATGCGACGGGCGCGATGGCGCCCAGGGCGAGGCCGAGCGCCGCGCGCGAAAGCGCGCCGGGCTTCATTTTCCCTCCCTCGGCAAACCCTATGCGGCTTCTCCGGCCAGGACCCCGCGCGGGTCCTCGATCAGGTCGGGATGATGGAGCTTCACGAGGCGGAGCAGTTCAACCGGCAACCCTTCGGGCGTTTCCGCCTTGCCTCCCCGTCCGTTCTGCACCGTATGACCGGGGGCATCGCCCATTTGCATCCAGGGCCGGAAGGCCGTGTTGGCAATGTAGGCCACGTCGACGGGCACCGACACTCTCGACGGATCGGAAAGCGCCGCCCAGCTGCCCTGGTTGATCGTCCACTCTCGGTAGAAAAAGTCTGGATTCGGTTCACCGGCCGGGAACACCCGCGCGCTGATGTCCTGGCGGATGTAGAAGTCGTCGCCGCGCCGCTGCGGCAGACTGATGAAGCGCTCGCTCTCGACCTGCCCCGTAGCGAAAAAGGACTCGCCATCGACCGTTTCCTGCTGCATCGTGAACTCGTTGGTGTCCTCGGCGCGAACCGTCATGTCCATGTGCGACGGGCCGGCGCGGTAGAGCGGCACGTCCACCACGTTGCCGGTAACCGGCATGGTCAGCTTGTCCAGCAGCTCTCCCGTCTCGATGTCCATGTACATCGCGACTTCCAGCGAGACGCTCTTGTAAAGGCTGTCGTTGACCTTCCGCATCTGGCGGATGGTGGTCGAAAGAAGCCGGTACATCGGGTAAGTCACGCCTTCGATGAACGCATAGTTGACCGCGTCCACCCAGCCCATCGTCACCCGGTCGTCGAGGCTGCTGCGCAGCTTGACGAAGTAGTGCAGCATCTCGTCGTCGCTGAGATCCAGATCGGTAAGTCCGGAGTACTCGTCCGCGCGTGCTCCCGGGGCCAGCCCGGTCAGAAACGGCGCGCCGAGCACGCCCGCCAATAACGAACGACGGTTCAAGTGTGTATTCATATCTCCTCCCGATACATGTACTAGGCTTCGCGGTAGACGCCGTAATTGAGCAATCGCTGATGGCGGCGCTCCAGCAGTTCGGCGGGCTCCAGGCGGGTCAGGCTGAGCAGGTGCTTGCCGATCGCCTTCTTGAGGCTGGCGATCGCGGCGGTCGGGTCGCGGTGGGCGCCGCCCACGGGCTCGTCCAGCACTTCGTCAACGAGCTTGAGGCCCAATAGCCGTTTGGCCGTGATGCCCATGGCCTGGGCGGCCTCGGTAGCGTGCTCGGCGCTCTTCCAGAGAATGCTGGCGCAGCCTTCCGGGGAAATTACCGAGTAGATGCTGTACTGCATCATGATCACCACGTCGGCGACGCCGATGGCCAGCGCCCCGCCGGATCCGCCCTCGCCGATGATTGCGCTGATGATGGGGGTCTTCAGTCCCACCATGCAATTCAGGCTGGAGGCGATGGCCTCGCTCTGGCCCCGCTCCTCGGCGCCGATTCCGGGATAGGCGCCCGGCGTATCGATCAGCGTGACCACCGGCAGGCCGAACTTTTCCGCAAGCTGCATGAGTCTTTGCGCCTTGCGGTAACCCTCCGGGCGGGTCATGCCGTAGTTGCGGCGCACCCGCGAGGTCGTATCCCGCCCTTTCTGGTGTCCGATCAGCATCACCGGGGTACCCTCGATGCGGGCCAGCCCACCCACCAGCGCGTAATCGTCCGCATACATGCGATCGCCGTGCAATTCCTGGAATTCCCCGGTCATGCCGGCGATGTAGTCCAGCGAGTAGGGCCGCTTCGGATGCCGCGCCACCTGCGCCGTCTGCCACGGCGTGAGTTTGCGGTAGATGTTGCGGGTCACGGACCGGCTGCTGCGCTGAAGCCGCTGAATCTCGGCGGCCACGTCCACGCCGGAATCGTTGTCGAGAAACCTCAGTTGCTCGATCTTGCTTTCCAGCTCCGCGATGGGCTGTTCGAAGTCAAGAAATGAATCCATACGCAGTGCGTCCGACCGGGCCGGGCCTGCGATTGTAAGCCCTTATCCCTGTCAGCGCCGGTCAGCACGACGCTAGGCGTAGCGAATACTGAACTCGCTGATTACCGGCGATTCGCCCAGCGCATGCCGCAGTCCGCCCGTTGCGCGCACGTTCCAGTGCGTGCCCAGGCGCAGGCTTCCGGCGGCGGCCGGGCCGGAATAGCGCACGACAACCTGGGTTCCGCCGGGGACATGCGGGCGCAGCAGATCCTGGAGCTGCGTGAAGGTCTCGGCAGGCCTTTCCGCCGCGCGACAGTCGAGCATCAGCACCCGGGCGCGCTTCTCCATCACGTCGTCAAGCGGCTCCACCGATTCCGCAAACAGAATGAGCGAACCCCGCTGCAGGCGTGACAGGCGACCCTGCACCAGCACGAGGGAATGGGGCGTGATCAGCCGGCCGGGAGGCGCGCCGGCATCCCATCTCGGCAAGCGCACCGGCAGCCGTGTCTGTCCATCATCCAGGTCGAAGTAATTGGCGCCGGACCTGCGCCACTTGCGCAGCACGCTGCCGGCCACCGTGACGCCCGGCGCGTCGCGTTCGTCCCGCGGGCCGGGCTGCGATCGGTCCAGTATCTCTCGCAGGCCGCCGCCCGTAAGGGCGCTCGCCTCTTCCCTGCACTCGTCGAACGGGTGGCCGCTCAGGCAGAACCCCAGGCTCCGGCGCTCTCCGTCCAGAAGTTCCCGCGGGCCCCACTCCGGCACGTCGGGCACCTCGATATGCATCGGCTGATCGCGGCCGTCCTCGAAAAGCCCTTCCTGCCCGCTCTCGGCGTCGCGGGCGGCCTGCGCCGCCGCCGCGAGCGCAGCGGGCAACACCCGTATCACGGCGGCCCGGTTGGCGCACAGGTCGTCCAGGGCGCCGGACCGGACCAGCGTTTCGGCCTGTCGCTGATGCAGCCCGGCGCCGCTGATGCGCGAAAACAGGTCCGCTACGCCCGAATAGGGCCCGTTCGCTTCGCGTTCGGCCCGAATGGCCTGGGCTGCGGCCTGACCCAGTCCGCGGATGGCGCCCAGCCCGCAGCGAACGGCCTTGTCGTCCACGGCGCTGAATCCCACAAGCGAACGGTTCACGTCCGGGCGCAATACGTCAAGCCCCAGGGCGAGGCACTCCTGCGTCATCCAGTAGAGGCGATCATGCGCGCCCATGTCGGTGGTCATCGTGGACGCCATGTACTGGGCCGGATAGTGGGCCTTCAGCCAGGCCGTCTGGTAAGCGACGATGGCATAAGCGGTGGAGTGCGACTTGTTGAAACCGTAGCCGGCGAAGGTCTCCATCAGGTTGAAGATGTGCTCGGCCTTGCCCCGGGTGAGTCCGTGCTTCAGGGCGCCCTTGACGAACACCGAGCGCTGATCGGCCATCTCGTCCTTGAGCTTCTTGCCCATCGCGCGGCGCAGCACGTCGGCCTGGGCGAAGCTGTAGCCGGCGATCAGGCGCGCGATCTCCATGACCTGCTCCTGATAGAGGATCACGCCGTAGGTTTCGCCCAGAAGCTCACGCAGGTCCTCGTGAAGGTAATCGACCGACTCCTGGCCGTGCTTGCGCTTGATGTAGGTGTCCGCCATGCCGGTCTGCAGCGGACCGGGGCGGAACAGCGCCACCAGCGCGATCATGTCGCTGAAGCGGTCCGGCCGCAGGTCGCGGATCAGGTCGCGCATGCCGCGCGACTCGAGCTGGAATACCGCTCGGGTGCGCAGGTTGCGCAGGAGTTCATAGACCTTTGAATCGTCCAGCGGCAGTCTGGCGATGTCGATGAGCGGCTCGCCCGCCGAGCGCCGAGCGCGATTGACCTCCGCCACGGTCCGGGTAATCGTCGTGAGGTCGTTCAGGGCCAGGAAATCGAACTTCACCAGTCCGACCGATTCGATGTCGTCCTTGTCGAACTGGGTCACCGTCGGCGAATCGCTTTCCTGGCGGTACAGCGGCGCGAAATGCATCAACTCCGATGGAGCGATCACGACGCCTCCCGCGTGGGTGCTGGAATTGCGCGGCAGCCCCTCCAGCTGCAGCGCCAGATCGATGACCGCGCGCGCTTCGGTATCGGTGTTGTACAAATGACTCAGTTCCCGATCGTCATTCATCGCCTGCTCAATGGTCACGCCCACCGGCAGGGCGGGGATCAGACCGGCGATCTGCTCTCCCAGGCCCAGGGGATGACCAAGGACCCGGGTCGCGTCCTTGATCGCGGCGCGAGCCGCCAACCGGTTGAACGTGATGATTTGCGCCACCCGGTCGCGCCCGTATTCCTCGGCCACGTGCTCGAGGACCCGTTCGCGCTGTTCCGCGCAGAAATCGATATCGATGTCCGGCATGGAGATCCGTTCCGGGTTCAGGAAACGCTCGAAGATCAGTCCGTAGCGCAGGGGATCGATGGTGGTGATGCCCAGCGCGTAGCTGATCAGCGAACCGGCCGCCGATCCCCTGCCGGGACCTACCGGCACCTCGTGATCGCGCGCCCAGCGCACGATGTCGGCGACGATCAGGAAGTAGCCGGGAAAGTCCATGCGCCGCACGACTTCCAGTTCGGCGCGCAGGCGGTCGGTGTAGCGCGCGGGCAGCTCGGCTTCCGCGCCATTGCCGGCGCCGACGCCGAGCTGGCGTTTCAGGCCCGCCAGCGCCTCCTGTTCGAGAAATTCCCCTTCGCTCAGGCCCGCGGGCGCACGCGCCTTCGGCAGCCTTGACGCACCCAGGTCCAGTTCCACCGTGCAGGCGCGGGCGATGGCTACCGTGTTGCTCAAGGCCTCCGGCAGGTCGTCGAACAGTTCGGCCATCTCCGCCGGACTCCTGAGGTATTGCTGGGGCGTGTAGCGCTGCTCGCGGCGCGGATCGTTCAGCGTTTCTCCCCGGTGTATGCACACCCGCGCTTCGTGCGCCGTGAATTCGCCGCTGTCCAGGAAGCGAACGTCGTTGACCGCCACCAGCGGGATGCCTTCGGCGTTTGCCAGCTCGACCGTTCGCTGCGTCAACTCGGTCTCGCCCGGGCGGCCCAGCCGGCTCACCTCCAGAAAGAGCCCATCGCCCATCAGCCTGCGCAAGGCCAGCACCTGCTCGCGCTCCCGGCGCGCCTCGGGTCCGCTGCCGGCGGCGCTGTCGAGCCCGATCAGCCCGATCAGGCCCTCCAGGCGCTCGGCGCTCAGCCATTCCCCGATGAGCACGGGGTCGCCCCGCGGCTCCAGTTCGAGGTACATGTGTGTAAGCAGGGCCAGCAGGTTCCTGTAGCCCGCAGCGTTCCGGCACAGCAGCGTCACCCGCCCGCGCCGCGGCCCGTCCCCCGGCCGGCCGAAATCGAGGTCCGCGCCCAGGATGGGCTTGACTCCCGCGTCAAGCGCCGCCCGGTAAAAGCGCACCGCCCCGAACATGTTGTTGAGGTCGGTCAGGGCGACGGCGGGCATTCCCCGCTCCCGCACCGCATGGCAAAAGCCCCCCTTGCCGCCGCTTATGCGCAGCACCGAGTCCACCAGCGAGAATTCCGAGTGCAGGCGAAGATGAACGAATGGAGCGGTCTGTTCCACGGGCGGTTCAGGGGCTGTTCAGGGGCTGTTCCCACTATGCGCCGGGGCGACGGCGCGGACCGGCCGGAAGCTGCGGCGGTGCGCGGGGCTTGCGCCCAGGCGTTCGAGGGCCGCGCGATGGGCAGGCACCGCGTAGCCCTTGTGATCGGCCAGGCGATATCCCGGCCACTTGAGGTCCAGGCGCCGCATCAAACGATCCCGCCGTTCCTTGGCCACGATGGATGCGGCGGCGATGAGCGGGCAGCGCCGGTCGCCGCCGACGATGGCCTCGAGTTCCACGCCCCGGCGCCAGCGCGCCGGCATCTCCGGCAGATACGGTCCGTCCACCCGAACCAACGCCGGCCTGCCGGACAAGCCGAGCAGCGCCCGACGCATGGCCAGCAGACTGGCGCGCAAGATGTTGAGCCGATCGATTTCCTCCACCGTCGCAAGCCCCACCGACCAGGCCAGGCACCCGCTTCGAATGGCTTCCTCGAGCACCGCGCGCCGCGCGGGCGAGAGCAGTTTGGAGTCGCGGACGCCGGGGATGTCCCGTCCCGCGGGAAGCGCGACGGCGGCGGCGACCACCGGCCCCGCCAGGGCGCCGCGACCCGCCTCATCCACCCCGGCCAGGATTCCGGCTGCAGGCGACTTCCGCGTGCAATCGCCCACGAGTCAGCCGGCTTTCGCCAGGGCCAGGACCGCCTGCGCCGCGCGATCATTGACGTCCCGCCCCAGCGATTCGGAAAGACGGGCAAATTCGGCGCGCATCGCATCGCGGGCGCCGGGATCCTCGTACAGACTCAGCAACTCGGCCCCCAGCGTGTCGCCGCGCACCTGCTCCTGCAGCAGTTCGGGAACCAGTTTGCGACCGGCGAGGATATTGGGCAAGGCGACGTGAGGCGTTTTCAGAAGGCGGAAGACGCGAGCGATCCACGCCGTGAGCGGCACAACCCGGTAAACCGCCACCAGCGGACAACCACACACCATGGCCTCCATCGTAACCGTGCCGGAAGCGGCCGCGGCCAGGTCGGCCCTGGCCAGCAATTCGCGCGCGCTTCCGGGCTCCTGGAGAACGTCGACGCCGGGCGCGAAGCGCCTGAGGATCGCCGAGAATTGCTCCCGGGCCTGCCCGCTGGCGGCCGCTGTGGAAAAGCGCACGCCGGGGCGGCGCTCCGCCAGCCACGCGGCCGCGCGCGCGATCGGGGGGCCGATGCGGCTTATTTCCGAATTACGCGAACCGGGCAACAGCGCCACGAGCAGGTCGCCCCTGCGCGCCCGAGGCAATGAGCCGCTCCGTTCAGGGGCTTGCCGATCGGCGATCGGATGACCCACGAACACCGCTTCCACGCCTTTTTCGCGCAACAGGGCCGGCTCGAACGGAAGCAGGCAAAGCACCCGGTCGCAATTGCGGCGGATACGCCGCGCCCGGCCGGAACGCCAGGCCCATATCGAAGGACATACGTACTGCACGGTGCGCACGCCACGACGCTTCAGGCGCCCGGCCAGGCCCAGGTTGAGTTCCGGAGAATCCACGCCGATGAAGATGTCCGGGCGAAACTCGCCGAGCCGACTGAGCAGGCGGCGGCGCAGCATCCACAGGCGCGGGAGGTGGCGGACGATTTCGGCCAGGCCCATGACCGCGAATTCCGACGACTCGAGCATGGTCCGGCATCCCGCCTCGCGCATGGCAGGACCCGCCACGCCGGCCACGTCCACCTCCACCGGACCTGCGCGCAGGGCGCTGATCAGTCCCGCGCCCAGGCGATCGCCGGACGCCTCGCCGGCAACCACCGCTATCCGCAGGGCCCGGGCAGGAAGCGTCAACGCAAGAGGCCGCGCCCGGACTCGGCCAGAAACTCCGCCATCGGTGTCAGCTCCGGCTGTTCCCGGGCGGCTTCCGCAATGATGTCGGTCGCCTCGGCGCGGCTCAGCTCCTTGCGGTAAAGCGTGCGGTAGGCCCTTTCGATGTTGGCCCGCTGGGGAGGCGTGAACCCATGCCGACGGAGGCCGATGACGTTGACCCCGCGCGGCTTCGGCGGCTGTCCGGCCACCAGCACATAGGGTGGGACGTCCCGCGTAATCCCGGCGTAGATTCCGATGAAGCCATAGTCGCCGATCCGGCAGAACTGATGCGCTCCCGAGAACCCCGCCATGGTTACGTGACTGCCGACCCGAACATGGCCCGCAAGGCTGGCGAAATTGGCCATGACCACGTTGTCGCCGAGTATGCAGTCATGCGCGATATGAACGCTGGCCATCAGCCAGCAATTGTTTCCCACTTGGGTGACCCCACCTCCGTCTCCGGTCCCGCGATTGATGGTGACGAACTCCCGGATCGTGTTGTCGTCGCCGATTTCCAGCCGGCTCGCTTCTCCCGGACGGAATTTCCGGTCCTGCGGATCGCGCCCGATGGCCGCGTGGGGGTGGATTACATTGTGCGCACCCAGACGCGTGGGCCCTTCGATGACCGCGTGGGAGCCGACCTTGCAGCCGGGGCCGATCTCCACCTCCGGTCCGATTACGGCATAGGGACCGACTTCCACGTCGGCGGCCAGGTCCGCGCGCGAGGAAACGATCGCGCTGGCGTGAACTTCCGTCACGAGGAACGCTCCAGACGCCGCACCCGCTTGTGCAGGGCGTCGAGATGCTTGAAGCGCGCGGCATTGCGGCGCCAGCTCGAAACCTCTTCCATTGGCGTCATCGAGCCCGCATAGGCTCCGGGCTTGCGGATCGGGCGCGTGACCACGGTACGGGCCAGAAGCACCACGTCGTCGCAAATCGCGATGTGGCCGGCCACGCCGACATTACCGGCAATACGGCATCTGCGCCCAATCTTCGCGCTCCCGGCGATCATGCACCCGGCGGCCATGGCCGTATGCTCGCCGATCCGGACGTTGTGTCCGATTTGTATCAGGTTGTCCAGACGCACCCCGTCCCCGATCACCGTGTCCTCGAGGGCGCCGCGGTCGATGGTGGTGTTGGCGCCGATCTCGACATCGTCGCCGAGGCGCACGGCGCCCAGTTGCGGTATCTTGCGCCAGCGTCCGCCAGCATCCGGGGCATTGCCGAAACCGTCCGAACCCAGCACCGCGCCAGGGTGGACCAGGCACCGCTTTCCGATCGTCACGCCCTCGCAAACCGTGCTGTTCGCCAAAATCCGGCTGTCCGCGCCGATATGAGCCTGAGGTCCCACGGTCGCGTTGGGTCCTATATACACGCCGCGGTCCAACGTGGCGCCGGCGGCCACGCGCGCTCCGGCCGCCACTTCGCAGGTCCCGTCCACGCTCGCATCGGCGGACACCGTGGCGTCGGCATGAATTCCGGCAGCGGGCGGCAGCAGCATGTGCAGTTCGTCGGCCACGCCGGCGAATACACGATACGGATCGGGCGTAATCAGCGCCGCTACCGGGCATTCAGCGGCGTGGGATTCGCTGAGGATCACGGCGCCCGCCCCGGTCGAGCGAAGATCGTTCAGGTACGCCTGGTTGAGAAAGAAGGCCACGCTGCCGGCATCGGCGCCCGCCAGCGAGGACGCGCGATGCACCCTCGCGCCGGGCTCTCCGCGAAGCTGGCAGTCGTGACGCCGGGCGAGTTCGCTAAGCGTCAGTCCCCGCTGGTGATGCGAACGCCGCTGCATCAGCTTTCCGGCCGGCGGCAGCCTTTCGCGGTTTCACAGCTGGCTGACAGGCGCTAGTCCTGCTGTTCGCTGCTGTAGGTTTCCTGGAGGGCGCCCAGGACCTGCGGGGTGATGTTGACCGCATCGCCGAAGTACACGACACCGCCACTGAAGACGAGGTCGTATTCGTTCTCCTCGGCCACCTGGCGGACGTGGCTGAGAAAGACCGCTCCGAGGTCGCGCTGGCTGTTGTTCTGCTCCAGTTGCAGGTCCTCCTCGAAAGCCTGCGCTTCCTGCTGAATCTCGCGGCGCAGGGCCAGGATCTCGCGCTCGGCGTTGCGCAACTGCTCGGTGCCCATGGTTTCGCGGTCGCGCTCATAGTTGCCGCTCAATTCCCCCAGTCGGGTCTGCTTGGCGTTGATCTCGCGTTGCCGCGGAGCGAACATTTCGCTGATCCGTTCATTGGCCGCCCGACCCTGGGGCGACTCCACGGTCAGGGCCTCCAGGTTGACGAATCCGATCTTCAGGGCGGTCTCCTGGGCCAGTGCGCTTCCGGCCGCAAGCAAACTCAAAGCGGCGCCCAGGAGCAGGTTCTTTGCGATATTCATGGTCTGAAAAAAGCCTCTTGTTTTCAAAGGGAAGCGGGAGGACGCAATAGATTCAGAACGCGCCGCCCAGCGAAAACTGGAAGCGTTCCACCTCGTCCCCCCAAAATCGGTCGCTCTCGGGCTCGGCGTTTAGCGGCGCGGCAAAGCTGAATCTCAACAGCCCCAAAGGCGCCAGCCACTCCGCGCCTATCCCGACGGAACGCTTAAGTTTACTTGTCTCAAAGTCGTAACTCAACGGATTGCCCTGGCGGTCGAAGAACTCCAGGTCGGAGGTGGAGAACACGTTACCCACGTCGAAAAAGGCCGCCAGGCGCGCGCTCTGGCGGAAGCGCTCGGGCAGCGGCAGGATCAGTTCGACCTGTCCGGTAACCAGCATATTGCCGCCGTAGGCGTTGCCGAACCGGTCCTTGGGCCCCAGGCGGTATTCCTTGAAACCGCGCACCGAATCCGGTCCGCCGCCGTAAAAGTGCTTGTAGGGCGGCACCGCGCTGGTATCGCCGAAAGCCTCGGAAATGCCGACGTCGGCGTTGAGCCGCAGGCTGAACCAGCGGCGCAGTCCCGGAATGCCGAGGTATTGCGTGTACTGGTAGCGCGCGGTCGCATACTCGACGTCGCTGCCGGGAATCGTGGCCGACAGGGACAGGCGGTGGCGCATGCCCCGGTCGGGGAACAGCACCCGGTTGCGGCTGTCGTAGAGCCAGCCCATCAGCAACTCCAGGCTGGCGAACTTGGAACCGTAGTAAATGTCGGGCTCGCCGGTGACCGGGCTGATGACTTCGCGCTCGTACGGCTTGCCGTTGGCCTGCACCCATTGCCGGGACTGCTCGTTGCTGAAGCTGGTCGTGATCAGGTCGGCCTGCTGCAGCGTCGCCCCGAGGATCACGCTCTGGTATTCGGTAATGGGATAGCTCATTTCGACCGCGGCCGACGCCGTGGTCGTGTCCAGGTCCGAAGCGGCGTTGAAAAACTGGGTGTAGTTCTGGTAGGTCAGCGAACCCGTAATACCGACCCCGTTCATCGTCGCGTACGGATCGGTGTAGGAAAGGTTGTAGACCCGCGAATAGCTGGTGCCCGTCAGCCCGATCGCAAGCCGGTTGCCGCGGCCGAACAGGTTGGAGTGCACGGCGCTGCCGCTCAGTTGCATCCCGTAGTATCCCGTGTAACCCACCGAGCCCTGAAACTCGCCCGGCTGCCGTTCGGTCAGGCTGAACACGACGTCCACCTGATCCTGCGAGCCCGGGACCCGCAGGGTCTCGAAATCGACCTCCTCCAGGTACGGAAGCCGCTGCAGCCGGATCTTGGATCGTTCCAGCAGATCGTTGGACAGGTAGGCGCCCTCGAACTGGCGCAGTTCGCGCCGCAGCACCTCGTCCTCGATCGAAGACGCCCCATCGAAGGTGATCCTCCGCACATAGACGCGGCGCTCGGCGGTGATCAGCAGCGTGACCGCGACCTCGCCGGCATCCTCGTCGATTTCGGGAATCGGCGTGATTTCCGCGAATCCGTATCCCTCCTGGCCCAGGCGCAGGCGTATCAGCTCGCTGCTCTGGGTGATGAGCTGCTGCGAGAAGCGCATTCCCGGCTTGAGCAGCACGTACTGATTCAGCTCGGCCTCGTCCACGACGAAATCTCCGGCCAGCTTGACTTCCGATACCGTGTAATTGCTGCCCTCACGAAGGTTGATCGTGATGAAGACGTCCTTCAGATCGGGCGCGAGCGTCACCTGGGTCGATTGCAGTTCGAAATCGGCATAACCGCGATCCAGGTAGTACGAGCGCAGCTTCTCGAGGTCGCCCTGCAATGCCTCGCGCGAGTAGCGGTCGTCCTGGCGTATGAACGACAGCCAGTTCGGCGTCTTCAGTTCGAAGTCCTTCTTCAGCTCCTTGTCCGTGAAAAGTTCATTGCCCACGATGTTGATCTGGCGGATGCGCGACCGGTCGCCTTCCGTGATGTCGATGACCACGTCCACCTTGTTGTCGGGAAGTTCCGTCACGTCCACGTTGACTTCGGCGCCGTACTTGCCGCGTCCGAAATAGAGGTCGGTCAGCGAGAGTTCCACTTCCTCCAGAACCGACGGCTTGACCAGGCTGCCTTCGGAGATGCCGTTGTCGAACAGCGTGCGATTCAGGTCCTCGGTCTTTACATCCTTGTTGCCCTCGATCAGCAGCGATTCGATCGTGGGCTGTTCGCGCACCGCCACCAGCAGCACGTCCCCGTCGCGCCGAAACTCGACATCCGCGAAGAAGCCCGACGCGTACACGCCCCTCAGGAGCTGCCGCACGGAGGCCGCGTCCAGCGTGTCGCCGATGTTCACGGGCAGGTAATTCAGGACGGCGCCTTCGGAAATGCGCTGCAGGCCCTCGATGCGGATATCCCGAACGACAAATGCCTCTTCCTGCGCCTTCGCGTGCGCCGGGGCAAGGCCCAAAAGGACCACTGCCGCCGCGATCGGAAGCGTCCGCCTCATCCGCTCAGCCTCCCGGGCGGAAGAATCCGCTGATGTCGTTGAACAGGGCCACGAACATGATGGTCAACACCAGCGCCAGCCCCAGTCGCTGAACGGCGAGCTGGGTGCGTTCGCGTATGGGGCGGCCGCGAAGTCTCTCGATGGTCTGGTTCACGATCTGGCCGCCGTCCAGAATCGGAATGGGCAGCAGGTTGAGGATGCCGAGGCTCACGCTCACGAGCGCCAGGAACGTGAGGAACGCGACCCCGCTGATCTGCACCGCCTCTCCCGCATAGCGGGCGATGCCCACGGGCCCGTTCAGCGTGCGCAGCGAAACGTCTCCGGTGAACATGTTGCCCAGCACGCGGAAGGTAAGGCCGGTAATTCGCCCCGTTTCCCGAACGCCGCGCGCCAGTGCCTGCAGGGGCCCCAGACGCTGGGTCACGAACAGATGCGAACGCGCCGCGGGAGACTGCGTCACGCCGACGAAGCCGATGGCGGCAGGGCCGGACGCGTCCTGCGCGGCGGCCTCGCTGCGGCTGCCGATCCGCAGGTAAAGCCGTTGCTGCGTCCCGCTGCGGTCCACGGTCACGGGCACGCTTTCTCCCGGGCGGGCGCGCACGTATTCGACCCACTGGCGCCAGGTGCCGATGTCCTCCCCGCCGGCCGACAGAATGCGGTCTCCGGGCGCGAAACCGGCCGCGGCGGCCGGACCATCGGGGAGAATGTCGCCCAGTATGGGACGGGAATCCGTCATCGGTTCGAAACCGGCCGCGGCGAACAGATTGCCGTCTTCGAGTATGGCCTTCTTCTGCTCGGACAGATCGAGAAGGAGATCGCGCCGGGCGCCCTGCTCGTCCTGAACGGTCACCTCCACCGACGGATCGCCGAGGATCTGCTCGATGATGGACATCGCGGCGGATTGCCAGGTGGGCGATTCGCGATCCTCCACGGCCACGATCCGGTCGCCTGGGCGCACGCCGGCCCGCTCCGCCACGCTGCCGGGCGCCACTCCGCCGACCAGCGGCGCGGCTGCCTGTATGCCGACCATGAAGATCACCCAATAGGCCACGATGGCGAACAGGAAGTTCATGCCGGGACCGGCTGCGAGAACGAAGATCCGTTGCCAGTAGGGCCGCCGATTGAAGCTGCGATGCAGTTCTTCCTCGGCAACCGGCCCCTCGCGCTCGTCCAGCAGGCGCACGTATCCGCCCACGGGAAGCGCCCGCAACTGGTACTCGGTCCGGTCCGCGCCCGCCTTGCGGCGCCAGATCGCCGGCCCGAAACCGATGGAATACTCCAGGACCCTGACTTTCGACATACGCGCCGCGATGTAATGCCCCCACTCGTGCACGGCCACGAGCAGGCTTATCGCGACTACAAACGCGCCAATTGCAATCAGGGTATCCACCAGCATGGCAGAACGGTTTCTCTCTCGGGTCGATCTTTCGCGGGCTTCTTTTCTATGCTACCAAAACAACCGCTCCGGTCCCCGCCTAGAGCGGCAGCCAGCCCACCGGCTGGAACACCAGCAATCCCAGCAGCGGTGCGGTGGCGATGCTGCTGTCCATGCGGTCCAGCATCCCCCCGTGGCCGGGCAGCATGCTTCCGCTGTCCTTGAGGCCCGCACGCCGTTTGAACATGCTTACCGTCAAATCGCCCAGCATCGCCAGACCTCCCACAGCCAATCCTCCCAGCGTCCAGAACAGTGCCGATTGCTGCAGGTAAAAAGATGCGGCAAAGCCCGCGAGCGTCGCCATGACCAACCCCCCCGCGGCGCCCTCGACGGTCTTGCCGCCGCTCAGGACCGGCGCCAGCGGACGCCGCCCCAGCAGCTTTCCGAACACGAACGCCCCCGTGTCGGCCGCGCCGACCAGGACCAGCAGCAGAACAAGCAGGTCCCCCCTTCCGGTGCCGAGAATAGCGAGCACCGCCAGCCAGGCGGGCGCAAATCCCAGCAGCCCGTAGCCCAGAACCGCCGAGTTGCCGATCGAACCGTACGAACTGCGCAACAACACGATGGCCAACGCCCACCAGGCCGTGCCCAGGGCCATGACGGCGTAGGAAACCGGATTGGGCGGCGGCATCGCAACCGGTACCGCCAGCGCCAGGGCGAAGAGGAGAATCCAGGACGATCGCGCCACGTTTCCGGCAAGGCCCGCCATACGCAGCCACTCGCGCCAGCACAGCAACAGGACCAGCCCGATCATCGTCAGTTTGAGGCTCAACGGGGAAACGCTGGCGGCCACGATCGCGGCCACCAGTACTGCCGCCGTCAATATCCTTGGTGGAAAAAACCGGCTCATGCCGTACCGAATCGACGCTGCCGCGCCGAATAGTCGTCCAGCGCGGCCTGCAGCTCGGCGGATCCGAAATCCGGCCACAGCACGTCAGTGAAATACAGTTCCGTATAGGCCAGGTGCCAGAGCAGAAAGTTGCTGATCCTGCGCTCACCCCCGCTTCGAATCATGAAATCGGGTGGCGGCAGGTCCGCCAGTCCGGTGCGAAGCGTAAACGCTTCCAGGTCGATCTCATCGGGACCCAGCGCTCCTCGCGCCGCATCCCGGGCCAATTCCCGCGCCACGCGAACGATTTCCTGCTGCCCGCCGTAGGAAAGCGCTACGATCAGTTGCATCCGGTCATTGCGGCGGGTGCTTTCCTCGGCCTTTTCCAGCGCGGCCCGGACGCCGCCCGAAAACCGGCTGCGATCGCCGATGCAGCGCAGGCGGATGCCGTTTTCGTTCAACAGTCCCATGTGCCGCCGCAGGCTGTCGGTCAGGAGCTTCATGAGTTCGCTTACCTCGTCTTGCGGCCGCCGCCAGTTTTCGCTGCTCAGCCCGAACAGTGTCAGCACGGAAATACCGCGTCGCGCGCAATCCTCGACAATGTTGCGGGCTGCCTCCACTCCCGCCCGATGCCCCTCCGAGCGCGGTCGCCCGCGCCGTGCGGCCCACCGGCCGTTGCCGTCCATGATGATCGCCAGATGCTGCAATGCGTCACTCAAAACAATACCGGGAAGCGATGACGCTAGATGGACATGATTTCCTGTTCCTTCTCCTCCAGCATGGCATCCATCTGCGCAACGTGCGCGTCGGTGATCTTCTGCACCTCGTCCGCCGACCGCCGCTCCTCGTCCTCGGAGGCCATCTTTTCCTTGACCAGCTGCTTGATGTCGGCCAGCACGTCGCGCCGGATATTGCGCACCGCCACACGGCCCATCTCCGCCTCGTGGCGCGCGACCCTGACCAGCTCGCGGCGGCGTTCTTCGGTCAGCTCCGGTATCGGCACGCGGATTACCGTGCCCGCCGTGACCGGATTGAACCCCAGGCCCGACTCCCTGATGGCTTTTTCGATCGGTTGCACCATATTGGCCTCCCATGGCGAAACGGCCAGCGTGCGGGCGTCCTCCACCGTGATGCTGGCCACCTGGCGCAGCGGCGTGTCCGCGCCGTAGTAGGGCGCCGTCAGGTGATCGATCAGACCGGCGTGGGCCCGGCCGGTCCGCAGGCGGGACAGATGCGACCGCAGGGCCGCCACGCTCTTGTCCATGCGTTCGATTGCGTCTTCCTGAAGCTCGTCGATCATTTGCCCCCCTTGCCGGGGCCCGTCAGCCCTGGTCGGCGGCGCTGGTTACCAGCGTCCCGACATTCTCGCCCTTGACAATACGCAACAGGTCGCCGGGCGAGGCGACATCATATACGCGAATCGGCAGGTTGTTGTCGCGGCACATGACGGCCGCCGTGGAGTCCATGACGCCCAGGCGGGCCCCGATCAACTGGTCGTGCGAGATTCGCTCGTAACGCTTCGCGTCCGGCTCAAGGTTCGGATCGGCAGAGTACACGCCGTCCACCTTGGTGCCCTTGATGAGCAGGTCGGCGGAGATCTCCACCGCCCGCAGGCTGGCGGCCGTGTCGGTGGAGAGATAGGGATTGCCGGTGCCCGCCGCGAAAATGCATACCCTGCCCTTTTCCAGGTGACGGAGCGCGCGCCGCCGGATGTAGTCCTCGCACACCGCCCGCACCGCCATCGAAGACATGACCCGCACGCCGGCCCCCAGGCGCTCCAGCGCATCCTGCAGCGCCAGGGCGTTGATGACCGTGGCCAGCATGCCCATTTGATCGGCGGTGACCCGGTCCATGCCGGCCCGCGCCAGGCCCTCGCCGCGAAAGATATTGCCGCCGCCCACCACGACGGCCGTCTGAACGCCCAGATCGGCCAGTTCCTTGACCTCCGCGGCAATCCGCCGCAGCATCGACATGTCGATCCCGTGCGGCTCCCGGCCCATCAGGGCCTCCCCGCTCAGCTTCAGCAAAATACGGCGTAGCGGGGACCCCACGCCGGACTACCTGTGCTCGCGAAGCTGAGCCTCGACCTCTTCGGCCAGATCGCTGACGGGCCGTTCGATGCCCTCGCCGACTTCAAATCGCACGAATTCATGCACGCGGGCCTTTTGCGAGGCAAGCAATCTGGCTACCGTGAGCTTGCTGTCGCGCACGTAGATCTGGCCGCTCAAGCAGATTCCGTCGAGGAACTTCCGCAGGCGTCCTTCCACCATGCGCGCGATGATTTCCGGCGGCTTGCCGGAATCGGACGCCTGGTCGCTCAGGAAGGCGCGTTCGCGCTCCACGATTTCCGCGGGCACATCGTCCGGGGATACGTGCTGCGGCCGCATTGCCGCCACATGCATGGCGATGTTCTTGCCCAGTTCCGCGTTGCCGCCCTCCATGTCCACGATCACGCCGATCCGGTCGTTGTGGACGTAGACCGCCGCATCGCCGTTCGGCTCGATACGCTCGAAGCGGCGCACGGAAATGTTCTCGCCGATTCGCGCAACCGCGTCCCGGCGCGTCTGCTCCAGCGACTGACCGTCAACTTCAAGCGCCATCAGTTCGTCCAGGGCGCCCGGAGCCGCATCGGCAACGGTTTGCGCAATTGACGCGGCGTATTCCCGGAAATCCTCGCGGCGCGACACGAAATCGGTTTCGCAATTGACCTCGGCGATCGCGATGGCGCCGCTGCCGTGAGCAACAGCTATCACGCCTTCCGCCGCCGCCCGCGAGGCCTTCTTTTCCGCCGCCGCCGCGCCCTTCTTGCGCAAGAGGTTGCGGGCGGCCTCGGCGTCGCCGTTGGTTTCGGTCAGCGCGCGCTTGCAATCCATCATGCCCGCGCCGGTCGATTCGCGCAGCGCCTTCACTTGGGCCGCAGTGATCGCCACTCGCTAGCCCTCCGCTTCGGCCGGCGCTGCCGCTTCCTCGCCGGCGGGCTCCGGTGCGGGCGCCGCTGCGCTCTCCTGGACAGGCGCCTTGGGCGCCGCCGGGGCCGGGGCTTCGGCGGGCTTCGCGTCCCGGTCCTCCCGCTCGCGGGCAACGGCCGCGGTACGCCGCGGCATGCGCCGCGACACGCCGCGCAGCCGCGCCGGGGTCTTGGCCCTGGACCGCGGGCGCCCGCTGCGCGCAATCGGCTTGCCCGATTCGTCGAGTTCCACGAACTCGTCGTCGCCCAGGGAGATTTCCGGCATTTCCTCGCGGCCCTTGAGAATCGCGTCGGCAATTCCCCGCGCATAGAGTTCGGCGGCGCGGATGGCGTCGTCGTTGCCGGGGATCATGTAGTCCACGTCCTGCGGCGAGCAGTTGGTATCGACCACCGCGGCCACCGGGATTCCGAGCTTCCTGGCCTCGTTCAGGGCGATTCGCTCATGCTCCAGATCAATGATGAAGACCGCATCCGGAAGCGAGTCCATCGAGCGGATCCCGCCCAGCGAACGATTCAGCTTTGCCAGCTCGCGCTTGACTCCCAGTGCTTCCTTCTTGGTGAACCGCTCGCGCAGGGTCTCTTCATCCAGCGCCTCCAGCTCTTCCAGGCGGGCGATGGATTTCTTGATGGTCTTGAGATTGGTGAGGGTGCCGCCCAGCCAGCGGTGACTGACGTACGGCATTCCGCAGCGGGTGGCCTCGTTGCGGATCGCATGCTGCGCGGCGCGCTTGGTGCCCACGAAAAGCACCGTGCCGCGCTGCGCCGCCACCGACCGCACAAACTCACAGGTCTTCTTGTAGAGCGGTACCGTCTGCTCCAGATCGATTATGTGAAGCTGGTTGCGTTCGCCATATATGAAAGGCGCCATTTTCGGGTTCCAGTGTCTTGCCCGGTGCCCGAAGTGCACGCCCGCATCCAGCATTTCACGCACGCTGATTTCCGCCAATAGCTTGCTCCTGTGAGTACCTAAAAGCCCCGGAAGGTCGAATCCCGGCGGCAAGGACCTGCCGCCACCCGGTGTCCGCCTGCCGGAGCGAGCGCGCAATTTTATAACAACAGGCTTTCCCGTGCGGCGGAAATGCGCGCTACCATTGGCGGCGGCGCCAGCCTTTGCCAGTGCGAAATCATGCAAGTCAGCATCAAGTCCAGCGAGGAGCAGCAACGCATGCGCGTCGCGGGCCGGCTGGCGGCCGAAGTTCTGGACATGATCGGTCCCCATGTGCGCCCGGGCGTGACCACCGGCGACCTGGACCAACTCTGCCACGAGTACATCACCGGGAAGCAGCAGGCCATTCCGGCGCCGCTCAATTACCGCGGTTTTCCGCGCTCGATCTGCACCTCCCTGAACCAGGTGGTCTGCCACGGAATACCCGGCAAACGCAAGCTGCGCGACGGCGACATGCTGAACATCGACATCACGGTAATCAAGGACGGTTTTCACGGCGACACCAGCCGCATATTCCATGTGGGCCGGCCGGGCATCAAGGCGCGGCGCCTGGCGCGGATCACTTTCGACGCCATGTGGGCCGGCATACGCGAGATCGCGCCCGGCAAACAACTGGGCGACATCGGCCACGCGATCCAGACGATGGCCGAAAACCAGGGCCTCAGCGTGGTGCGCGAATACTGCGGCCACGGCATCGGCCGCGTGTTTCACGAGCCGCCCAACGTCCTGCACTACGGCGAGCCGGGCACGGGCCTGACCCTGCGCGAAGGCATGACGATCACAGTGGAGCCGATGCTCAACGAGGGGCGTCCCGAGACGCGATTGCTGCCGGATGGCTGGACGGTCGTGACCCGCGACCGCAAGCTCTCGGCGCAGTGGGAGCACACGGTTCTGGTCACCGCGGGCGGTTACGAAGTCCTGACGCTGGGAGAAGGTCCGGTTGAACCCTGAGCAGACCGTTGCGCCCGCTTCGGCGCCGCCCATGGCGGATTCGCGGGAACGGCGACTGGACGCCTGCCGCGACCGAATCCGGAGGCATGAGGAGCATGTTCGCGACGAGTTCCTGCGCAGCCGGGAGAGCACGCCCGAACTGCTGAGGCTGCGCGCCCGGCAACTCGACGAACTGCTCTGCGAGGTTTGGCGAATGCACGCCGGCCCGGCGCTGAGCGGCGCCGCCCTGCTGGCGGTGGGCGGCTACGGCCGCGAGGAAATGTATCCCGCATCGGACGTCGACGTGCTGGTGCTCATGCCGCACGGTTATTCGCGCAGCGCCAGGAATGAAGTCGGCGCGTTCCTGGCGTTTCTGTGGGACGTGGGGCTCAAGCCCGGTCACGGCACCCGCACCGTGGCGGAATCGCGCGACCAGGCCCGCGCCGACGTCACCATCATGACGTCGCTGCTGGAAGCGCGGTTGCTTGCCGGCTCGGGCAGACTCTTCGGGCAACTCGGCAAGGCGATCAACACGCGCAGCGTCTGGTCTTCCACGCAGTTCTACCGGGCCAAGATCAGGGAACAGGAGCAGCGCAACGCGGAATACGGCGACACCGCCTCCAATCTCGAACCGGACGTCAAGAACGGACCGGGCGGACTGCGCGACCTGCACACCTTGCACTGGATTCTCAAGCGCCGGTTCGGATCGACCGCGCTGGAAACGCTCGCGGAACGGGGGCTGATCTCGGCCGAAAAGCTGGACGGGCTGCGCCGGGCTCGCGATTTCCTGTCGCAGGTGCGCTTCGCCCTTCACCTGAACAGCGGACGCATGGAGGACCGGCTGCTGTTCGAGCACCAGAAACAGCTTGCCGGGAACTTCGGCTATCACGACCAGACCGGCAATCGCGCGGTAGAGCAGTTCATGCAGCGCTACTACCGGACCACCCGCAGCGTTTCGCTGTTCAATGAAATCGTTCTCCGGCGTCTCGGCGACGTCATCGGCCGGACCCGGACCGCCGAGCGGCGCATCAACGCGCGGTTCCTGACGCGCAACGGCTACCTGGACTCGAAGCGGCCCAATCTGCTGGAGGCCTCGCCGCGGGCCGTGCTGGAACCGTTCCTGCTGCGGCAGAAGCATGCCGAAATCCGCGGCTTCAGCGCTCCCCTGGTCGAGCGGCTGATGGAAGCCGCGCCCAGGATCGACAACCGGTTCAGGAAGGACCCGAAGAATCGCAGCACGTTCATGCAAGTGCTGTCCGCCACCGCCGACGCTCCCAGCCAGCTTGAGGCGATGAACCGCTACGGGGTCCTTGGCGCCTACATTCCACAGTTCGGGCTGATCACCGGTCGGATGCAGTACGACCTCTTTCACAGCTACACGGTCGACGTGCACATCCTGCGCGTGGTCCGCAATCTCCGCCGTTTCGGCCTTCCCGAAGGGCGGATGAGGGATTCCGGGCTCCGCGAGATCATGGAACGAATCGAAAACCCCGCGGTGCTATATATCGCGGGACTGTTTCACGATATCGCCAAGGGCCGCGGCGGCGACCACTCGGAACTGGGCGCCGGCGACGCGGAGCAATTCTGCGCGGATCATGGGCTGAGCCCGCGCGAGTCGGCCCTGGCGGCGTGGCTGGTGCGGCACCACCTGGATCTGTCGATGACGGCCCAGAAAAAAGACGTCTACGACCCCGCGGTCATTCGCGATTTCGCCCGCCTGGTGGGCGACCAGGTCCACCTGGATCACCTCTATCTGCTGACGGTGGCCGACGTGCGCGGAACCAACCCGGGCCTGTGGACGGCGTGGAAGGCGCGCGCCTTCGAAGACCTGTACCGCCAGACCGAGCGGGCGCTGCGAATGAACATAGAGCACCCGCGCGGGACCGGGGAACTGCTGAAGGAGCGCGAACATGCCGCGTTGATCGAGCTGCGCAGCCGCGGGCTTGAGGAAGACCGGATTCGCGCCATCTGGAACGGTTTTGCCGAGGACTATTTCTGGCTTTTCCGCGACGATGAGATCGTGTGGCACACGACGGCGTTGCACGACGGTCCGTCCGGCGGTTTTTTGGTCGCTTCGCGCACCCATACTGCCGACGGAAACACCGCGATACTGGTCCACGGTCCGTCCGCGGTGCGCCGGTTCTTCATTACCTGCTCGGTGCTGGACGCGAAGGGGCTGAATATCCTGGATGCGCGCATCCTTCCTTCCGGAGGCCGGCGGAGTCTGGCGCAATACCTGGTCGTGCAGCGCGATGGCGCTCCGCTGCACGATGCCGGCCGGCTCGAAGTCATCTGCGATTCCCTGCGTGAAGCGCTGGCCAGGGGCGACCTGCCGTCACGTCCTGCAAGCCGCAAGCTGCCCAGGCGGCTGCGGGCCTTCGATGTCGGCGTGCAGGTGAGTTTCCGCGCCGATCCCCGCGGGCGCCACACGGTAATGGAGCTGGTTACTACCGACCGGCCGGGCCTGCTGGGACTGGTGGGAGGCATCCTGACCCGGCAGGAAATCGCCGTTCGCACGGCCAAGATCGCGACCATCGGCGAGCGCGCCGAGGACGTGTTCCACCTCGCCGATGTAGGGCGCAAGCCTCTGTCGGCAAGCCGCCGGGAGAAACTGCTGGCGGACCTGAAAAAAGAGCTTGAGGACGGCTAACGGCCGCCGGGCTCCAGAATGCCCTCGCGCAGCGCCAGCCGCACGAAGGGCACCGTCAGCTGCTTGCTGCGGCTGGCCGCCAGGGCCGCGAGCTGGTCCACCAGAATGAAGACGTCGCTGGGATTGCGGCGCACGCGCCGCATCAAGAACCGCGCGGTCGCCTCCGGGAGCTGGATGCCGCGGCTGCGGACCCTGAGCTGCACGGCCTCAAGCCGTTCCTCGTCCGTCAGCGGTTGCAGCTTCCAGATCTGTCCCGAAGCGAGTCGGGTGCGCATGTCGTCGCGCTCGAAGCCCGCCCCCGCCGGTGTGCTGGCCGCCGCCAGCACCAGCCGGGACCCACGCCGTTCGAGTTCCCGGCAAAGCCCGCCCATCGCCTCCTCGACCTCGGGTGCGCCGGCGACCCGCTCGGCGTCATCGATGCACAACAGTTCGATCCTGCGCAGGGCGTCCAGCGCATCCGGCTTGAAACCGGCATGCGCGGGCAGGTAGGCCGAGGTCAGCCCTGCGTCGGTTGCCGCCCTGACTGTGGCCAGCAGCAAGTGGGTCTTTCCGGTGGCGGGAGCGCCCCATAACCAGAACGGAGCGGCGCTTTCCCGGTCGATAAGGTTGCGCAAGGCCGACACGACATCCGCGTTGGCGCCGTTGTAGAAATTTTCGAAGACGCAAGGGTCCTCGCGGCTCACGTCGAGCTGCAACTGACGCCTGTCGCCCTCGCCGGACCCGATGCCCTGCCGCTTGCGCTGCGCGGCCAGCCGCGAACCGCTCAGGACATAGTCCACGCCGCTCAGGACGGCCAGCAACAGCGCCAGCGCCCCTCCGATCTGAATCCAGTTCGCGGGAAGGAACCCGCCGAAGGCCTGGGTGGAGATGACCGCCACGCCAAGCGTTATCTGCACGAATGTATTCAGCCGGCTTACCCGGGAGGGCCGCGGGCGCAGCTCGCCCCTCATCAGACGGAAGGTTTGCCAGCCGACCGTGATCACCAGGTCGCGCACGATGACCACGGCCGCCAGCCAGGCCGGAATATGCGAAAGCACGGCCAGCGTTACGTAAACACTGGCGATCAGTATCTTGTCCGCCATCGGATCCAGGATGGAGCCGAGATAACTGTCCAGCCCCCAGCGCTTCGCCAAGTAGCCGTCCAGCCAGTCGGACACGGCGGCTACGGCCAGCAGCAGCAGCGCCTGACCGTAGGATCCGCGGGCGAGGGCGGTCACGATGACCGGCGCGAGCAACAGCCGGAACAGGCAGATCAGGTTCGGAACGTGGCGCTTGAGGCTCATGAGCCCGTCCTGGTGAGTTCAAACGAAACGCCCAGGGAACCCAGGGCCTCGCGCAGCGGGGATTCGGCCGTCCGTGATGTGATTCGCAGCCTCAGTGCGTCTCCCTCGGCCCCCTGCACCTGCCACTCCCGCACCGCCTGCAGGGAGTTCAGACCCTCCTTGAGGCTCGCGTACGCCCGCAGGTTCGGAACCGGCGCCACCTGCAGCAGGTACGAGCGCACGGGTCCCTGGTTGGCCATGAAACGCCCGGCCAGCATGTCCGTCACGCGATGCACCGCTTCGGCCGCATCGCTTTCCCATGTCGTTCGCCAGAATCCGTCCTCGCGCAGCCTCCACTCGATGTCTTCGAGCGCGCCGGGAACCGCCACCCTTCCCAGGACCATCAATCGATCGTCGTCTTCCGGCAGGCAGGCGAAATCGCCGATCCACAGCTTGTCGGCGCATTGCCCGGCCGCCTGGCGGTCGAGGACGGGCGCGAAGTCGATTTCGATGCCCCGCAGCGCCGTAACTTCCTCGAAGGTCTGACTCAGCGCGCCGCTGAAAACGTTGCGGACGTTCATGGCTTGCGGCGTGTCGGCGAAACCCACCGGCCGGAACAGCCACCTTTCGCCGTCGTTCACGACCAGCCACAGGAAAAGCCGGGTCCGGTCGCCTTCCCAGATGCCCTCGCCGGCCTCCTCGAGGACCCGGCGAACAAGGGGCTCGTCGAACTCCGCCTCCAGACGCCCCCCGTTGATGACGCGGAACTGCCGCACGATGCTCGTGGCCGGCGGGAAGCGCTCGGCGAGTTCGGCTGCGCCCCTCCGTCCGGTCACCCGGACCAGCAAGCGTGCGAGGGCATCCTGCAGGGCGCTGTCCACCCCCGCCTGGCCGGAGTCCGGCAACGGCGCGGTTGAACTGAACGACGTTTCGGCTAAAGTTGCGGCGGACGCCAGCAACAGCGTCAGGGCCAGGGCAAGTGTCGTGACCCGCGTGTATCTTCGCATCAGCACGGCCTCCCTGGCACTGTGGCAAGGCGCGACCCGCCGGGAATGGCGCCTCCCATTGCCCAGGGGCGCAACGCCGCCACAGGGCCAGGGAGGCGTGCCCTTCGGGAGTTTGCGTAGCGCGCCCCCGCGGCGTTGCAGCCCTTGGAAATACAGGCAGTATTCCCTGCGGACTGCGCCTTGC
>JAPOWV010000049.1 GCA_026707445.1 Gammaproteobacteria bacterium | reverse complement strand
TAACCCTATATACATGGGAACATATACAGACCCCCAAAACACACATTCCCCACGCAAATCAACCGCTTAACCTAAAAATCAACCAAAAATCAGGGGGAACTTCGGCTTAGCAGGGCGTAACCAACGTGCTGTGCCGGCAAGTTCGGAAAGTCGCCGAAATCCGCATGCACGGCCTCTTCCATGCCTTCCGCGCGTTCAAATCCTAATGGTGCGCTTTCCACCGCGCCAGCCGGAATCACAATCGTTTCCTGGCCACCGTTAATCGCGCCGCCTATGCTCACCATCACCGGCACTGTGACATCGAACGGTACGCCCTGCGGCGCAACCGCCTTAAATTGGTTGTTCCCTTCCTTGACTAAGGACAAAGATACGGCAAGCGGCTCGACGTTATTGGAGCCGAGGTCAATGAGCGCTAGTTTCGGAACGCCGGAAAACATACCGACAGGCAATCTACTCAGCTTGTTGTATCGAAGATTCAATTCTTTCAGCTTTCCAAGTTCGGAAATGACTCCCTCCGGCAGGTTGTTTAACTGGTTTTTGTACAGATTCAGGGATTCCAAGTTTGCTAGGGCCGAAAAAGCGTCATCCGGCAGACCGGTCAATCGATTGAATTGCAACCGTAAGCGTCTGAGTTTTGCAAGGTCAGCAAAGATGCCGATGGGCAGGCTGCTCAATTGATTGTTAGACAGCCCCAAATCCTCAAGCTCCGTCAGACCGGAAAACGCATCCGCCGGCAAGCTGCCGAATGCGTTGCCGCTCAGCGTTACGTTACGCAATTGCGATAGTCTCGCCAGCGCGCCCGACGGAAGTGCGGTCAAGTGATTGCCACTTAAACCGAGAGACCTAAGATTCCCGAGGCCATCGAATACGCCTGGAGACAATTCCGTCAATAGATTGAAGTCCAACGCCAGTGTTGACAGGTTCTCCAAACCGGCCAGAATCGATCCTGGCAGGCGCGTCAATCGATTTTGGTTTAAGTACAGGCCCTGCAGACTCGAAAGATCGGAGAACAGACCGTCGGGCAACGCGGTAAGTTGATTTTCCTGCAGTTGCAGGAATCCTAGGTTCGATAGCTCGGCAAACAAAGTGCCCGGGAGCCGGTTCAAGCGGTTGTGCCTGATCCCCAGATCTTCGAGGCTGGAAAGATCGGCAAATACGGCGTCAGGCAGGGTGGTCAATCGATTGTGCGACAAGTCCAGATCTTCCAGTTCAGATAGACCGCTGAACTGACGGGTGCTCAGGCTGGTCAGCTGATTGTCAACAAGACTCAGTCCCCTCAATTCGGCAAGACCGTGGAAGAGGCCGTCGTGCAATTCGGTCAGGTCGTTGGCTCGCAGTTCAAGGTATTCAAGGGATGACAGATCCGCAAACAGACCTTCAGGCAATTCGGTCAAGTCGTTGGAATTAAGGAGCAACCGTTTCAAGCCGGACAAGCCCGAAAGATCTCCTCTCTTCAGCGAGCCAATGCTCCTGCCACTTAAGTCCAGTGTACTGATCCGGGCCAAATCGTCTTCGGTCACCTGGCCGCATTGATCGCCGCTTGCATAACCCGCCGCTACAGAAATTGCTTCCAATGGCTGGGAAGACCGTCCACAAACGCCGTCGGAGGTAGCAAGTTGCCGAACGATGATGTCCTGCCCGGCAACCGTTAGGCTTCCTTCTCGTTCTACATCACTCGTGTTCTGCGCAACTTCTACCGTTAACAGCTGGGGCCCGGCGTTCAGCGCATCCGAAGTGACCGTCAGAAATTTGGACTGACTGGATATCTCCCATAAGCAGCCGGGCGCCGTGTCCACTTCGATCACGATGGTGCCCCCATCGACCGGGGAAACAGGAGTAGTTGGCGAAACCGAAAAGTTCGTGCACGCCTCTGATCGATACGAGGCTACCCACGGTGCGATATTGTTGATCGTGAGCCGGGCATCGGCGGGGCCCGCCGCACCGTTACCGCGCTTTCCGCAGGAACGCCCAAAGGATCGCCCAGATAAGTCTGGTCCGGGTTAGAGAATCGAATGATGGGGGGACAAGAAAAGCCTGCCGCCGCGCATTGCGTAGACTTGGCCATCACTGTGGACCACCGGGAGGACTGCGGAGCCCCCGGCTCAAATGCCTTTTGGTTCACATAACCGTATGCGTAGGGATAAATGGCGTTGTTTCCGGCGAAGGGACCAGACCGGTGCCTATCATGCTTAAGCCCCAGCATATGCCCCGTTTCGTGTATGAATATGTATTCCAGATCGTAGGTAGTAGAACCGTAGGCAAAGCTTCTTCGTTCCTCGCCCAGGTCCTCAGCGGAGGGTATGCTGCCACTTCCGCCGCCACTGTTATTGCTTCTTATAAACAGGTACACCAGATCCGCGGCATGCTGGTTGCGCAGCGCGTGAACCTCGTCCATTTGGCCGTCATCGGGCGTGATCAAATGGCGATGAACCCCGGGACCCGACGGCTCCACATAGTCCACCATCGCGGAGTGGGCCAGGACGATCCGAGGGCTTATACCGCCCTGTTCGAAAACCTCGTTGATAGCTCGGATCGCAAGATCAATCAGCGCCTCCATTCCGGCCTTCCCGCCCTCAGCCGCTTGCGCTGCCGGGGTGTAAACAACGAGCATCCGGATTTCCGAACCGTCCTCCGTCGGCATGTGTTTCGCTTCCGCCACAGCAGGCAGACCGGCGCCGTCAAGCGGAGCACCCGCCAACGCTAAAACTTGCCACGAAGGCTGAAACGCTATTGTCGATTCCTGTTCAGCCTCGCACTCAAGCGACTCCTTTAGTGGATCGATCTGGCGGATAACGTGACGACCCCGACCTCCCGATCGAATCGAGAACTTGCCGTTGGGCGTCTGAACGGTGCCCACCATCACCGGACCGTTGACGACGAGGCGGACCTCGCCCCACTCCCGTCCCCTAGGCCTGCCGGAGATAAAATGGCCTGTCCGAGTGGGGCGAACGCGCCTGATGTCGACTTCCACGACGGCGCCGTCGAACAGATTGAGCCTGAGGATCTCCCGACCGCGTCTCGCGGCGGTGATCTTCCGTGTATCGACTTGCACTACGCGACTGCGCATGGTTGCAGGTTCGAGCGCCTGGCCAATAAGCGGACGGACCGCAGTCCGGACCTCGGAGAAAACGCCAGGTGGCGGAGCTTGCGCCGAAGCGGCGAGCGGAACCAATGTGCACGCCATTAGTGCGGTGAGGAACGCCAAAACCTCTTGGCGTGCTGTTCCTCTACGGGGAATCGTATGCAAATTCAATTTGCTATGCATATGCACTGACTGGTGGCGCGCCGAATCTGAATGTCTGAGTGATACCCGATCTGCGCGACATTACGGCTAACCGGATAGTCAAATATTGCTCGTAGCGTCAGATGTCGGTTGCGCTTCACTGCGCAATGCTATAACGAACAACCAAACCGCTCAGACTTGCTCGTCCAGCCCCATTTATCCCTCGTACGAGCGCGCCGGGAAAAGACGGGCTAAAGAAAGGCCGCCGGCGCGGGGGGTGCCGGCGGCCTGTTAGATTGTAGCGGACCGGTTACCGCTCTGGAGGCTGGCTGCGTAACCGATCCGTTTTACCGATCAGAAGAAGTGGCGGTAGCTCACGTACGGCACGCGCCCGTCCAGGCTGTACAGGTCATAAACGGCAGGACGCGGGGATGCGAAACTGTCGATCTCCGGATCCTCGTCGGTGACGTTCAGCACGCCGATCGTGACGCGGCCGTCCCACGGCGTGGTCCAGCGGTAGATCAGGTCGTACTCCGTGTGCGAAGGCGCCTCGAATCCGGCGTCGGGCCGTATGTAGCCTGCGATATGGCGCGCATACACCGAGAGCGTGTGGTCGGTGTAGTTCCAGCGTATCAGGCCCTGGGCCTGGTACTTGGGCCTTGCGCCGTCGCCCACACCCTCGCCGAGACTGGAGCTCCATTCCGTGGCCGTGCGTGACAGGCTGCGGTAGCGCAGCGACCGGACTCCGAAAACATTGAACGTGAAGTCCCCCGCCGTCGCCGTTTCGAGATCGTAGCGAAGTTGCACCGTCAAGCCACCGATTTCCTGCCGGAAGGTGTTGCCCCAACCGGCTTCGGCTTCGATCAGGGCGCCGGAAGCAGGATCGCGCTTGAGGACATTCCCTGGCGAACACTCGATGATTTCCGCAAGAGATCCCGTTTGGATGGTGTTCTCCGTCCGCCCGGTGTTCTGGCATTGTCCCAGCAATTCCGATTCGATCAGGCCCTGCAGGCTCGCCAGGCCGATGCCGTCCTCGAGATCCCGGTTCCAGTAATCCACGCTGGCGTAAAACGGCTCCCAGTCCACGACGAAGCCGATGTTGTAGCTGTCCGAAAGCTCCGGCGCAAGCAGGCGGTTGCCGCCGGTATACGTGGCGTACTGTTCTTCCACGCAATTCTCCGGGGATACGCCGGCGCGCTGGCACTGCACCAGGTCGGTGCCGCCTTCCGCGCTGAAACTTCGGGCGCCATACAGATTGTTCATGTTGGCGGCGCGGAAGCCTTCGCCCCAGGAGGCGCGGAGCAGCAGCCAGTCGGTGGGCTGGTAGCGCGCCGAGACATAGAGGCTGGTTTCGTTGCCGGCGGAATCGTCGTAGCTGTCGTACCGTCCCGCCACGCTGACTTCCAGTCTGTTCCAGACCGGGATATAGGTTTCCGCAAAAGCCGCCTTCACGACCCGTTCGCCTTCGCCGCTGTTGCCGGCGCTGCCGATCAGGTCGCCGCCGGCGCTCAACGGATCGTAGATGTCGTAGAACTGCTCGTCGATGTAATCGAAGCCGACGGCCCAGCCGATCGGACCGCCCGGAGCGTTCAGGAAATCGAAGCTCACGTTGCCGCTGTAGGTGCGGAAGTCAGACCGGATATCCCGGTTCGCATTGGATGTAATGGCGTCATACGCGTTCGCATTACCCGGACTTAAAGGATCAAACGGGTTGTACAGTCCCTGGGCAACATACTGGGACGCCGTAAACGATTTCGCGTAGCAGCAGCTGTCCTCTTTGGCGTCATCGCGCCTGTGGCGCGCTTCGAACTCGTAGTCGAACATGCCCACCGTTCCGTAGGCCAGGATCGCATTCGTGAGCAGGGTGCCGGTGGATTGGAAATTCCGATTGCCCAGGCCTATGAAGCGATGGCCTAGGAAGTACGGAAGCCTTTCCGCGTACGGGACGTCGTAACCGAAGTTCTTTTTTAATGACTCCGCTGCATCCGCCGGGATGCGGAAAAAGCCCACGGCGGGGGCATAACGCCCGTGGTTGTCTACGGTGCTGAACATGGTCTGCAGGCGCACCGCATGGTTCGGGTTCAGTTCATATTCCGCGTGCAGAAAGGCGCTGGTGCGCTTGAGATCCGCCGTTTCCCAAGAAAACGCGGTGTAGTCGAAACCGCAGCGCTGTTGCCCATTGGCGGCAACATAAGGGCCTGCAAGCAAGCGCTCGCCGTCCGGCCCCACCACCTGCTCGCAATTCGATGGAATCCGATACAGTGGCCAGATCGTGTTGCCCCAGGAACTTACGTTGTCCGTGTTCTCCCAAGCGTACCAGGTAGCTTCAAACGGCGCATCCGGGAAATCCACCGGCCCCTCGTCGTAGCCGAGATTTCCCTTGGAGTAGAAGCGGTCCGCGGAGGCGATGTGCTTCTTGTTGCGGAAGTCGGCGGTAAACAGGAAGCGGCCGCGATTGGTGCTGCCGCCGATCGTGATCACACCGGCGTCGGAGTCCGCCCCTTCGCGCGTCGGGCGCTGCAGCGACGTGCCTACTTCCAGGCCGTCATAGTCCTTGCGGAGAATGACGTTGATCACGCCGCCGATCGCGTCTGACCCATAAATCGCCGAGGCGCTGTCGGTCAGAATCTCGATGCGGTCCACCGCGGAAAGCGGAATGATGTTGAGGTCGTTAGCCTGGTTGGCCGTGACCGGCGAGCGCGGCGCACGCCTCCCATCCAGCAGCACAAGGGTGCGCGTGGAGCCGATGCCGTACAGGTCGATGGTCGCCTGTCCGATGAACGAGTTGCCGGACACCTCGCGCGACGAGCCGAATGTGTTGACCGGGCTGTTGCGGAGCACGTCTGCAACCGATTCCTGACCGCTCAGTTCGATCTCTTCGCGGGTGATGACCACGACGGGTCGGGCCTCCTCAAGGTCCATGCGCTTGATGCGCGATCCGGTGACCACCTGGCGTCCTAGTTCCAGTTGGTCCTCGTCTTCGTCGCCCTCCTCCTGGGCCATGGCCATGGGCGAGACGGCGAAGGCCGTAATTGCGCCGGTGAAAAGTACCGAACGCACCACTCTATCCAGAGCATTACTCTCAGGTTTCATCTCCTGTCCCCTCACTGGTGATTGCGCGGCCGGGTGTGGCACCCACACCGCACGGTCGCATTCATGGAAACGAGTAAACCTTGCCGTTTAACCGCATCCGTATGGTGGGGTACTTTATCATAAGCAAGGTCGCCAAACGCAGATATGACGGCAAAAACGCAGAGATGGAGGGCGTCCCGCCCCTTTTCCTTGTTCGTTACTCTGTAGCCCTTCGTATATATTCTTCCCTGTCGGTCCGCCGGTCGAAGCCGAAAGGCTTCCCGGTGCGTATATTTCTATAAAGTTCGTCGTCATTAGGTCTTGTTTGCTCCTGGGCCTCGCAAGGAACAATATCGTTACTGTACATGGAGCCGTTTGGCACACAATCTGTGTTACTTCCCGACTGTGCTCCAAACATTCCAAACAAAAAACCCAACAGAAGTTTTGCCACGAGATTCTCCCTTATTGTTTTTCTGAGATCATGGAACAACGAATATAGCACTAAAGCCGTCTTCACATTGAGTCTGCGGGTAGCCTTACCGCTTACCCGTATCCTATGGTGGGGCACTTTATCACAGCGGCGCCGTCAAGTGCAGGAATGACGGAAAAACCGCAGAGATGGATGGCGTCCCGCCCCCCCGGGAAGGCGAGACGACTTCCCCCGACTTTCTCTGCAAGCAATCGAGAATAGAAAGCCTATCCCTATCGTATTATTTCGATTACGTGATTATCGAAGGATATCGCAATCTCGGCGTATTTCATTACCGATGCGGTCGGGTAGAATCTGACCCAAGCTCATGAGGTCGAGGAAACTTGAGCTTGCGGGTTCATGGGGCCGATGGGGGAATCGCGAGGCCTTCGCGCGAGGCCGCTTCGTTCAGCCGCGTATCGAAACAAACGAAACCGATGCTCGCCGGGTCGTCTTCGGCAACAGTCAGCGCGGCGGCGAGTTGAACACTGTCCGCGGCCCGCAGAGGGTGTACGCGCAACAGCCGCTGCGCCAGGATCACGATGCGCCGGCTGGGCCGCACTTCGAACCACACCTTTGACAGGGCCGCCAGACGGGAAAGATGTTGTACGACTTCGCCTGCCGTTAGGCGCCCTTCACGCTCGCGGCGCGCCAGCGCCGCCGCATATTCGACCGGCGAGCCCCACCACACGGCCATCCGGTCGTCCGCTTCAAGAATCTTTAGGGCCTGCGGCCAATGCGGTTCATCCAGGTTGAGCGCCACGAGCGCTGAGGTGTCCCAGAAATTCACCGGTCGCCTTCACGTCTCTCTTCCGAACGCTCTTCCAGCAAGGCATCGAGAACCCGAGCGCCGCCAGGCAGCGGCAGGCGAACCACCTCCAGCGGCGAGCCGCCGGCCCGTCGCGCCACCACGCCGGAGCTTTCCAGCCGCGCAAGTTTTGCGTTCCGGTCCGCTTCATCGCCCACGCTCCCGCCGGTTCCGCTCAGCCCCACCGGAACAATGCGCGCCACCGGTGTCTTGCGCTGCAGGATCAGCACCGACTCTCCCGCCTTTACACGGCGTAGGTAGGCGCTCATTCCGTCCTTCACCTCGGAAACAGTCGCTCGAATCATTGTATTGGTCTCTACAGCAATACGGCTATAATAGCCATGTTGTTCAGGCTATACAAGATAGATATGCACACCGTTCTGATCGCACCAAGGCATCAGTGGCCGGAAAGAGAGTTACGGGAACGATTGCTTGCGGCGTTGGAAGTTGAAACCGCCCGCCGCGGGGGAGGGTCCGAACGGTGACGCGCCGCGCCGAAACGCCTGTAAAACTTCGCCCCGACGAGGACTTCGCCCGGTACGTAAACCTTTACGGCGCACAGCGACGCGAACCTGACGCTGCGGATGTCGCACAGGTTATCGCGCGCAAGCATTGCGCCGGACGCAAGGGGCAGGTTGATGGGGCGACCATTCTGGAAGCGCTCAACGCGAATCCAAATCAGCACGATGGGCACGGAGCGGCAAATTGGGTGCTGTCGAGCATTGCCCCGCATGAGTGTGCCCTGCTCGTCACCCGTTGCGGAGTGAGTCCGCAGGCACTCGCCCGCCATGTCCGTTCAAGGCCCGTGCGAAGGGAGGCAATCATACGCTTCCTGAACCAGTTCGCTGTTGCGGGCTAAGCAGTCGCCGGCGAACCGATCACCCAGCCGGTTGGCTATTGTCTGGCGGCGCGGATTCGGCGAAGGAAGTCTTTCTCGCTGCGGCATGCAAGCGCGGACCGAATGGCCGCCGCGGGGTCAAGGTCCATGCGCGACAATTGCCCGAGAATGGCGGGAGTGACGGACAGGCCCCGTGATTGAAGCACTTCCTGCACGTTGGCCTGCAGCATTTCAATCCGCCCCCGGGCGATGCCTTCGGCGCGTCCTTCAGCCCTTTCTTCGCGCAGGAACAGATCGTCCTCCGGGCCGGTGCCGTCGACCTCGCCCATGGCCCGGCCCACACGGCGAAGGTCCGCCACCGTCTTCGCGGACATTACGGGCTCATTAAGCGCTGTATGGATTTCCGCCGCGGTCCAGCCCGGAAAGGCGCGGCTGACCTGCGCCCGCCGGAAGCCGCCTTCGGAGGCGAGATGAATCGTCAGGCCCGGACGAAGCGAGGCCGGACGGCTCGGCGACGGGTGCTCCGGGACCTCCACCCACACCTCGGAGAAGCCCCAGGCTTCATAAAGGCCCAGCTTGCCGCGGCGAACGTCGGTGGTGTTGTCCACCTCCAGCACCACGTCGGGAAGCCGATCCAGTCCCACTTCCACAGCCAGCGCCTGCGGCTCGGCTTCCTGCGGATCGAGGAACAGCATCTGATCCGGCTGCATGATCCGCCACCACTCGCGGCGCGCGTTGCGCAGCAGCAGGTCGGATGACCCCGCGGCCTCGATCTGCACCCCCCGCACCGCGGCAATCAACCCCGCCAGACGGGCCAGCCGCTGCCCCGGCACCTCGTGGTACCAGGTGGTGGGTTCGCACACCATGGCGATTTCGGTGTCCGCGTCCCAGAACTCGATGCGGCCTTCCCAGGTCTTGATTTCGGCGCGCGAAATGCGAACCGGATGGCAGCCGGGAAACTCGGGATACTTCGGTCCGCCGGAACTCGCGGACCGCGCCACATCCTTGCTGTGGAGCGCCTCATCCATGCGTCGCATCATAACCCGCGAGCGCCGGGAATTCCATGATTGATTGAGCGCCTCATGCGGCAGGAAGCGCGCTATAATCCGCCCGCCGCCAGCACCCCCCGCGCTGGCGGCTTTTTACTGGCCGGTGACCGCGCGTACGTTGATTTCCACCAGCAGCCCGGGATACGCCAGCGCCGAGACCCCGATGACCATGGATGCCGGTTTGTGTCCGGCGGGGAAGAAGTCGCGCAAGTTTGGCGTTCTTTGTTAGCCGCTGGATAGCCACAACCCAGCGAGTTTGGCGATTGCGCCCAGAATAAACGCTGAGAATCCCATCCAAAGCAATCGGTGATCCCAGGCATCCCATCGAGCCAACAGGTGCTGCATTGCTTTCAGGTACTTGCCGCGCAAGCGCTCAAGTTCCTTTTGTTGGCTTCGGATTTCCTCTATGAGACGTAGCTGAAGCATATGCTTGCTGGACCTCAATGCCGGGATGGCAAGACATGTCCCGGCAAGGACATCTGCGAAAGCAGCGAACCAGTCGAGAGGTAGAAACACTTGTCTGGCGTCCGGTTTGCGGAGGGTTTTCAGGGAGATGGAATCTCTTCCGTATTCGTCGGCGCGGGAGTGTCTCGCATTTTCATGACGAATCTCTTGTCACACGCACGCGCCAAGCGACTCAGAGTCTCCACGCTGGGGCCTTGATTTCCGATCCCCGCTTCCAGGCGGCTTATTTCCGGTTGTGACATGCCAGCCAGACTTGCAAGTTGCTTTTGCGTTAGACCATTACGCAACCGCATATTGCGAATCTCCTTCGCCGCCTCCATGATCGCGGCGCGAGCTTGATAGCCCTCAGAAAAACCGTCCGCATCCAGACCTCGCCGGCGCAACGTCTCCAGTGCTTTCGAGGCTCTGTGTCCAGTCTCGGTGTCTTTTGTGATGTTCATAACCCGAAATGCTCCCTACTGCGATCGACTGCCTGTCGCAGCGCCTTTTCCTGCCAGCTTGTGTTTCCCAAAACAGAAATATGCGTCAGTAACAGAGTTCCTGCATGGGCAGCGAGGAACATTTGAATGCGATCACCGAAGAACACGTAAACTTCGCATCCGTTCTCGGTATGCACCGGCGTCAAGCCTGCAGCCAGTCCGCTATTCACGATTTCTTCCAGGATGCGAAACCGGTTGCCGACATCGAATGCCGTTGAACGATCCATATGCAGGAATTGGTCGAATTCCCTATCGGCTTTCGGGTGAACCTTGAACTCATAAGGCATGAATATATCAGATTTCCTATATTTGGTAATCTACAGCGTCCATAAACCCCTGTTGGGTCAAAGTAAGACTTGGGAGTTCGCCAAAAAATATCGAATTAACGGGTCCAAGGCAACAGCTAAAACGGACTCGTTTTGTGTTCCATTTTTTGCATGCCCAGGCCAGGTGCTCAAACTTCTTTCCAGTTGACAAGCGCTTGGGCTTCGTTCTAATCGGTGACCGCGCGTACGTTGATTTCCACCAGCAGGCCGGGATAGGCGAGCGCGGATACGCCGATGACCATTGATGCCGGTTTGTGTCCGGCGGGGAAGAAGTCGCGCACGTCCTGGTAAACGGGGTTGGGGTCCACGTTCTCCAGGTCCACGATGTAGATCTGGATTTCGACCACGTCCTCGCGCGTGGCGCCTGCCGCCTTCAGCGCGCGGTCGATATTGGCCCAGGTCAGGCGCGACTGCTCGGCCAGGCTCTCGGGGAAGCTGTCGTCGGGGTAGATTCCGGCCTTGCCGCCCAGGTAGATGAAGCGCCCCGGGTTCTTGGCGATGACCACCTGCGAGTAGCCGTCGGGTTGGGAAAGCCCTTCCGGGTTGAAGCGCTCGATTTCAGTGGCCGCCGCTACCGGCAGGGCAAATACCAGGCCGGCGAGCGGGAGTGTCCTGCTGTTGTAGGTCATTCGTTGTTCTCCTGATTGTCGGGTCGATAGGCGCCGGCTTGAACCGCCGGGCCGTGCCTATTTTCGGTCAATTGTCCGCCGGGCGCCGGCGGCGGCTGAAAGTCGCCGCAGGACTATAATTTTCGGAAAGCCCGCCGACTTTCCCCAATGCTCCAGGCCTTTACCAAGATGCAAGCCGCCGGCAACGACTTCATGGTCGTGATCGGCCGTTCGCTGCCGGCGCCGTCCCGGCAACGGATCCGCGCGCTGGCGGACCGCCGCCGGGGCGTGGGTTTCGATCAGCTTCTGTGGGTGGACGAGCCAGGAAACGGCGTCGACGCGGTCGGGTACCGGGTATTCAATGCCGACGGCGGGGAGGCCGGCCAGTGCGGCAACGGAGCCTTGTGCATCGCGGCCCTGGTGGCCGATCGTCGGCCGGCCGGCGGAGAAGTCTCCCTGAGGTGCCGTGGCGGGGAGGTGCGCGCAAGGTTCGTGGGTGATGATTCGGTCAGTTGCTCGCTTGGCCGTCCCGAATGGAACCCGGAGCGGGTGCCTTTTGTCGCCGGCGAGCAGGAATCGTCATACGGGATCGCGGTCGATGGAGAGAACTGGCAGGTCGAGGTGCTTTCCCTGGGCAACCCGCACGCGGTCATTGCCGTCGCCGATGCCGCCGCCGCTCCGGTTGCGGGACTGGGGGCCAGCCTTTCCGTGCATGAGCGATTTCCGCGCGGCTGCAATGTGGGCTTTGTCGAGACGCTTGGCGAGCAGGAACTGAAGCTGCGCGTCTACGAGCGCGGCGTGGGCGAGACTCCCGCCTGCGGCACGGGCGCCTGTGCGGCGGCGGTTGCGGGCATTCGTCAGGGCCGGGTGCGTTCTCCCGTCAACGTGGAAATGCCCGGCGGCGATTTGCGGGTCGATTGGGCCGGTGGCGGCGAACCGGTCTGGCTTACCGGGCGGATCGATTGCGTCTACGAGGGCCGGGTGGAGTTATGAGCCCGCCCCGCAAGGCAACCCGCCGTGCCGGCCTGAGTCCGAAAAGCGTGGCCGCTTATCTCAGGGACAATCCCGACTTTTTCGAGCGTCATGCCGACCTGCTGCTGGAGTTGAGCGTGCCGCACGACGGCGGCGCAGGAGCGGTGTCGCTGGTCGAGCGGCAGATCGAGCTGCTGCGGCGTCGCAACGAGGAAATGCGCCGCACGCTCGACGAGTACGTGGCCAACGGCCGCGCCAGCGATGAACTCGCCGGCAATCTGAACCGGCTGGTGACGAAGCTGCTTGCCTGCCGCGACCCGGGCGAAAGATTGCGCACGCTGCCCGCGAATCTGCGGGATATTTTTTCGCTGGATTTCGTTCGCCTGTTGCTGTTCGACGCGGCGCGCGACGACTATGCCGATGTGCCGGGCCTGTCGGCGACGCCGCGCGAAGACCTGATGGCCGAGGGCCTGAGCGCGGTTCTGAAGGCCAACACGCCGCGCTGCGGCCGCTGCAGTTCCGAGCAGCGCGAGTTCCTGTTCGGCCCGGACGCCGTCGAAGTGGCGTCGGTGGCGCTCGCCCCCTTGGGGCATCGCGGCAAGCTGGGCCTGCTGGCCCTGGGCAGCCGCGATCCCGATCACTATCACCGCGCCAAGAGCACCGAGTTCCTGGGCCGCGTCAGCGCCATCGTGGCGGCGGCGGTATCGCCGGAAAGCTCCTGATGCGGGCTGTGGCGCAACGGCAGGTTGACGCGTTCCTGCACCACATCCGATTCGAGCGGCGACTGTCGGAACACACCGTCAGCGCCTATCGCCGCGACCTCGCGGCGCTTGGCGAGTATTGCGCCGAGCGCAATCTCGCCGACTGGTCCGGGTTGTCCACCGGCGATCTGCGCCGTTTCGCCGCGGGCGCCCATCGCCGCGGCCTGGCGCCGCGCACCGTTCAGCGCCGCCTGGCCGGCGCCCGCAGCTTCTTCAACTACCTGGAGAGCGAGGGTGCGATAAGCCATAATCCGGCGCGCGGGGTCAAGGCCCCGCGGCCGCCGCGCAGCCTTCCGCAAACCCTGGACCTCGACCAGGTGACGCGGCTTCTGGACATCCCGGATGGCGATACGGTTGCCTGCCGCGATCGCGCAATGCTGGAACTGATGTACTCCTCCGGATTGCGGCTGGCCGAGTTGGCCGGCCTCGACCTGGGGGGCGTCGACATGCGCGAGGGCCTGATCCGGGTCACGGGCAAGGGCCGCAAGACCCGCATCCTGCCGGTGGGCCGCAAGGCGATCGGTGCGTTAAAGGCCTGGATGCGCCGCCGGGGCGAGCTGGCGGCGGCCGGGGAGAACGCGCTGTTCGTGGGCGTCCGGGGCCGGCGAATCGGCGCCAGCAGCGTCCAGGCGCGCCTCGATTACTGGGCCCGGCGCGCGGGCCTGCCCGGGCATGTTTACCCGCACATGCTTCGCCACAGTTTCGCCACGCACCTGCTGGAATCGTCCGGCGATCTGCGCGCGGTGCAGGAACTGTTGGGCCATGCCGACATATCCACGACGCAGGTTTACACCCACCTGGACTTTCAGCACCTGGCGAGGGTGTACGATCGCGCCCACCCCCGAGCCCGGCGCAAGGCGCCGACGAAGTCATGAACTCTCCGGACCATACGAAAATCCCTGCCGCAGGCAAAAGGGTCCGCTCCACGACCATACTCTGCGTTCGCAGGAACGAAACGGTCGCCATGGGCGGAGACGGACAGGTAAGCCTTGGCGATACCGTCCTGAAGGGCAATGCCCGCAAGATTCGCCGGCTGGCGGACGACTCGGTGCTGGCGGGATTCGCCGGCGGCACGGCCGATGCCTTCACCCTGTTCGAGTTGTTCGAAGGCAAGCTCACGCAATACGGAAACCTCACCCGGGCCGCCGTCGAACTGGCCAAGGACTGGCGTACCGACCGCCGGCTACGCCGGCTTGAAGCCATGCTGTGCGTCGCCGATCGTCAGAAAACGCTGCTGGTGTCGGGTTCGGGCGACGTGGTGGAGCCCGAGGACGGGCTGCTGGCGCTCGGTTCCGGCGGCGGATATGCGCGCGCCGCGGCGCGCGCGCTGCTGGCGGAAACCGAACTGGGCGCCGAGGAAGTGGTTCGCCGCTCGCTGGAGATCGCGGCGGACATCTGCGTCTACACCAATTCGGAAATCGTCGTCGACACGCTCAAGAGCGAAGCATGACCCAGATGACCCCCAGGGAGATTGTCGAGGAACTCGACAAGCACGTGATCGGCCAGCACGAGGCCAAGCGGGCCGTGGCGATCGCGCTCAGGAACCGGTGGCGGCGGATGCAGCTCGACGACGAGCTGCGCCGGGAGATCACGCCGAAGAACATCCTGATGATGGGCCCCACCGGCGTCGGCAAGACCGAGATCGCCCGCCGCCTGTCACACCTTGCGCGCGCGCCCTTCATCAAGGTCGAGGCCACCAAGTTCACCGAGGTGGGTTACGTGGGGCGCGAAGTGGACAGCATCGTGCGCGACCTGACCGATACGGCCGTGAAGATGGTGCGCGAGACGGAAATGGACCGGGTCCGCCACCGCGCCCGCGAAAGCGCCGAGCGGCGGGTCCTCGACGCCCTGATGCGGCTCGCGGCGAGCGCGGGTCCGGCCTCCAGGCTGCCGATCAGCGGCGACGAACGGGAACTGAAGGCGGCGCTGAGGCGCGGCGACCTCGACGGCGAGGAGGTGGAAATGGAACTGCAGCTCGCTCCGGTGGGTGTGGAAATCATGGCGCCGCCCGGCATGGAGGAGATGACCAGCCAGTTGCAGAACATGTTCCAGTCGCTGGGCAACCAGCGCACCCGGACCCGCAAGCTGAAGGTCAAGGACGCGATGCGGCTGCTTACCGAGGAAGCCGCGGCCTCGATGGTGGACCAGGAGGAACTGAAGTCGCAGGCGCTGGAAGCGGTGGAGCAGAACGGCATCGTGTTCATCGATGAAATGGACAAGGTCTGCCGCCGGGCGGAGGCCCTGGGCGCGGACGTGTCGCGCGAGGGCGTGCAGCGGGACCTTTTGCCGCTGGTGGAAGGCTGCGCCGTCACCACCAAGTACGGCGTGGTGCGCACCGACCACATCCTGTTCATCGCGTCCGGCGCATTCCAGGCGGTCAAGCCTTCGGACCTGATCCCGGAACTGCAGGGCCGGTTTCCGATACGGGTGGAACTGGGCGCGCTCGGGATCGAGGAGTTCGAGCGGATCCTCACCGAGCCGGATGCATCGCTTACCGAGCAATACACGGCGCTGCTCGGCACCGAACAGGTAACCTTAAGCTTCGAGGCGGAGGCCGTGCACCGTATCGCCGAGATCGCCTGCTCGGTAAACGACAGCACGGAGAACATCGGGGCGCGCCGTCTGCAGACCGTCCTGGAGCGGCTGCTGGAATCGATTTCCTTCGACGCGGCCGACCGTGGCGGGCAGACGCTGAAGGTGGACGCCGCATACGTCGACGAGCACCTCGGAAAGCTGGCGGAGGACGAGGACTTCCGCCGCTACATCCTCTGAAGGTGCAGGGGGAGGCGCCGCTTGAATTGCGCTTGCGCGGCAAGCGCCGGATTCTGCGCGTGAGTTTCGCCGACGGAGCCGCGTTCGATCTCAACGCCGAATACCTGCGCGTGAAGTCTCCGTCGGCGGAGGTGCGGGGACACGGGCGCGGAGGCGGAGAATTGCCACTCGGCAAGTCCGAAGTCCGGGTAACGGCGGTTGAACCCGTGGGCCAGTATGCGGTTCGCCTGGTGTTCGACGACGGCCACGATTCCGGCATCTATTCCTGGAAATACCTGCGGGAACTCGGCGAATTCCGCGATGAGTACTGGGCGGGCTACCTCAAGGAAGTGGCAGCGGCGAAGTCTGATGCAAGCAGGTAACCCGGGGAGCGAGGGCGTCCCGCCCTCGGCGAAGGCGGGGAAGCCTTCGCGCCCGGAGCGGTTCGGTTTCAGCCGGGTAAGCCCGGACGAGAAAACACAGCGCGTGCGTGGCGTGTTCGACTCCGTGGCGGACCGTTACGACCTGATGAACGATCTGATGTCGCTTGGCGCGCACCGCTTGTGGAAGAGGTTCGCCCTGGCCCGCACCGGGCTGCGGCCCGGGGGCAGTGCGCTGGATGTCGCCGGCGGCACCGGCGATCTGGCCATCGGCATGAGCCGCCAGGTTGGACCGCAGGGGCGTGTTCTGCTCAGCGACGTCAATCCCGCGATGCTTCGGATCGGGCGCAGCCGGCTGCTGGACGCCGGCGCCTGGGGCAACACCAGGGCGATGCGTGCCGATGCGACCTCCCTGCCCTTTGGCGCCGGTCTGTTCGACTGCGTGACCATAGGGTTCGGGCTGCGCAACGTCACCGGAAAGCCGGCCGCGCTGAAGAGCATGGCGCGGGTCGTCAAGCCCGGCGGCCGCCTGCTGGTGCTGGAGTTCTCGCGCCCGGCGCTCAAGTTCATTCGGCCCGCCTACGACTGGTATTCGTTCGCCGTCATTCCCGCCCTCGGGCGCGTGGTGGCGGGCGACGCCGAAAGTTATCGTTACCTGGTGGAATCGATACGGGTACACCCCGACCAGGATACGCTTGCCCAAATGATGCGCGAGGCGGGGTTCGAGAGCGTGCGCTGGCACAATCTGTCGGGCGGCATTGTCGCGCTGCATATCGGCTTTCGCCACTAGGAGGCATGCGCTTGTTCGCGAAACTGGCCACCTCGCTGGAAGGCGTACTGAACCGCAATCTTCACGCTTCGCTGACCGCGCGCCGCGCGGCGGCCGAACTGGAGGGACTGTGCATGGACATGGGCGTCTCGGCGTCACAGCCGATGCTGCGCATCAGCATGGAAGACGGCCGCCTGCGCTTCACCGAACCCGGCGAAAAGCCCTCCGGAGTCACGCTGTCGGGCGGCTGGCGGAGGTTGCTGGAACTGCTCGGCGGCGATCACACGGGCCCGGGACTCGACTTGCGGGGCGACCCCGCCGTGGCCGAAGGGTTCGCCCGGCTCCTCAAGCATTGCCGGCCCAGCCCGGAAGAGGAACTGGCCCGCTTCACGGGCGACGCCCTTGCCCATGAGGCGGGGGACGCCGCCAGGGCCGCCGCCGGGTGGGCCGGGGAAGCGGCCGGCTCATTGCGGCGCAACCTGCGCGATTTCATCCAGGAAGAGGCGCGCTTCTCGCCGACGCGGGTGGAGTTCGACGCCTTCTCGGGCGAAGTGGAAAGGTTGCGCGACAGCGTCGCGCGCATCGGTGCCCGAATCGAGGCCGTGGGCCAGGGCCGGGCCCGATAGTCGACGGGGCCGCGGCATCCGGTTCAGGCATGCGCTTGTTGTTCCGAATCATTGGGATCGTGCGCCTGCTGGCGCGCTATGGCCTGTTGCGGGATGCCGGCGTCGCGCGGCCGCTGCGCGTACCCGCATGGCTGCTGCTGGCGCGGCGCAGGCTCAAGGGAGAATCGCGCGGCCGGCGCTTGCGCGAGGCGCTGCAGGACCTGGGCCCGATCTTCGTCAAGTTCGGGCAGAACATTTCCACCCGGCCCGACCTGCTCCCGCCCGACATAGCGGAGGAGCTGGCGCGGCTGCAGGATGACGTGCCGCCCTTCCCGGCGGAAAAGGCGCGCGAGCTGCTGAGCGGCTTCTACGGACGTCCGGTGGAAGAAGTGTTCGCCGAATTCGAGCCGGAGGCCCTGGCGGCGGCCTCGATCGCGCAGGTTCATGCCGCTCGCCTGCCGGACGGCCAGGAAGTGGTGGTCAAGCTGCTGCGCCCGGGCGTCCGGGAGCGGATCGGGCGCGACGTGGAACTGCTCTACGGGGTGGCGCGGCTGGCCAGCGCGTGGTGGCCGTCCACCTATCGCCTGCGCCTGGTCGAAGTCGTCGAGGAATACGAGCGCACGCTCGGCTACGAACTGGACCTGACCCGCGAGGGCGCCAACGCCTCGCGCCTGAAGCGCAGCTTTGCCGGATCCGACATCATCCACGTGCCGGCCGTGTACTGGGACTACTGCCGCCCGGACGTGCTGGTCATGGAGCGCATACACGGCGCCCCCATCCGGGACGTGCAGGCGCTCAGGGACGCAGGCGTGGACATCCCTGAACTGGCCGCCCGGGGCGTGCAGATCTTTTTCACCCAGGTGTTCCGGGACAGCTTTTTCCATGCCGACATGCATCCCGGAAACGTCTTCGTGGACATCAGCGATCCGAAGAATCCGCGCTACGCGGCCGTGGATTTCGGCATTGTGGGAATACTCGACGAACGCGACCATCACTACCTGGGCCAGACGCTGCTGGCCTTCTTCGAGCAGGACTACGCGCGCCTGGCCCGGTTGCACCTGTACTGGGGATGGGTCGCGCCCGATGCGCGCGCCGAGGACTTGGAGGCGGCCTTTCGTGTCATCGGGGAGCCGATCTTCGCCAGGCCGCTGAGCGAGTGCAGTTTTGGAAGGGTCCTGGGCCGGATCTTCGCCACCGCCCAGGAATTCGACATGCACCTGCAGCCCCAGATGCTGCTGCTGCACAAGACCCTGCTCAACATCGAGGGCCTGGGCCGGGAGCTCTATCCCGAACTGGACCTGTGGGAGACTGGCTATCCGCTGCTGAAGAAGTGGATGGCGCGCCGGGCCGAACCCGGTCGCGTGATGAAGGAGCTTCGGCGTGACCTGCCGGAGTTGCGGTTCGCCGTTCAGCGTCTGCCCCGCGCACTGCACCGCCTGCTGGACAGGGCGGAAGGGGCGCCGAGCCGGCGCCGCGAACGCCGACCGGAAGGAAGGCTGAGGGTGTGGCGGCAGCTGACCGGCTGCACGCTGCTGCTCGTGGGGGCCGTGCTGCTGGGTCTTCAGGCCCAGCCGCCGTTCCTGTCCTGGCTGGCCGGTGCGTCCGGCCTGGTGCTTGTGCTCAGCGCGCGTCCGCGAGACTAGCCGGCGCTCCGGTCCGCCTTCTCATTGCTCCCTTCTTCCGGGAGACGCATGAATCCATCCATGGAGCTTGGTTCCGCCATCCCTGGCTCACACACTCCCGGAAGAAGGGAGCAATGAGAAGGCTGCGGCCGGCGCGGGATTCAGGCGCGCAGGGAACGGACGAAGTCGCCGGCGTCCTCGCCGCGCTCGAGGCAGTCCACGACCGCCGAGCCCACGATAACGCCGTCCGCCACGCCTGCCAGCGTGCGCACCTGTGCGGCGCTGCGCACGCCGAAGCCGGCGCACACGGGCAGCGCGGAACACTCGCCGACCCTCTGCATGTAGGCCGTCATTTCCTTCGACACCCGGCGCTCGCCGCCGGTCACGCCGGTGACCGTCACGGCATAGACGAACCCGCCGCTGCCGCGACACAGGGTCCGCATCCGCTCGGCGGGCGTTGCCGGCGTGACCATCTGGACCAGCCCGACGCCGTGGTCCTCAAACAGTTCCCGGACGCGCTCGCATTCCTCCCAGGGCAGGTCTGGCACGATCAGGCCGCCCACGTGGCACTCGCCGCAACGCCCGGCGAGGTTCTCCAGGCCGTAGGCAAGCAGCGGGTTGTAGTAGCTCATCAGCACCAGCGGTGCGCCCGGATCGCCATGCGCCTTCAGTTCCCGCAGGATCCAGTCCAGCGAAACGCCGTTGGCCAGGGCCGTTTCGCTGGCGCGTTGGATGGTCACGCCGTCCGCCATGGGATCGGAGAACGGAACGCCGATTTCGACCGCGTCGCCCGCATCGGCGAGCTTGCTCAGCGTGGAATGAAAGTCGTCCCTGCTCGGGTGGCCGGCGGTGAAGAACGGCAACAGCGCCGGGGAGGGCGCGTCAGTGATCGCATTTCGGAGGCGCTCCGCGCCGGTAACGGGAGTGTTCACGGGGGTACATTGTCCGGTACGGCGTGCCCGCCCGCAATCCGGCGCGGGCGCCGATGCAACCCCCGGGGGAGCAGCGGCATCTCTTTCATGTACAGGTCCGTCACGAAGGGAGTTGCTCATGAAACGCCTTGTCTTGCTTCCGTGCTTTCTGCTCGTTTCCGCGTGTTCGGCGATGAAGGATCCCAGCGGCGCCATCGTCGATCTGCAGGGCGTTGACCGTAATCGGTATGAGGCCGATCTTGCCGATTGCCGGCGCTACGCGGACGAGGTGCCGGTCGGAAGGCATGTCGCTGCCGGCGCGGCCGGAGGCGCTGCCGTGGGGGCGGTCGGCGGGGTGGTTTCCGGCGCCAACAAGACGGGCATCGGGCAGGCTGCCGGTGTCGGCGCCGTGTACGGTGGAACCGTGGCCGGCGTTTCCGCCGTCGGCGAGCATCGCCAGGTGCTGCGCGAGTGCCTGCGCGGCCGGGGCTACCGCGTCCTCAACTGACCCGCCCCACGGCGGTGAGCGTGGGCATGTCCTTGTCGCCCCGCCCGGAAAGGCCGATCAGTATGCGTTTGCCGGGATTTTCCGCCGACCAGCGGCGCGCGGCGAAGAAGGCGTGGGCCGGCTCCAGCGCCGGCAGTATGCCTTCCAGCTTGCAGCACTCGGCCAGGCTCTCCAGCGCTTCGGAGTCGTCCGCCGTTACATAACTGACCCGGCCAAGCGCCTGTAACAGCGCATGCTCCGGGCCGACGCCCGGATAGTCCAGGCCGGCGGAGATCGACGAGGTCTCCAGCACCTGGCCGTCGTCGTCGTAGAGCAGCATGGAGTAGCTGCCGTGCAGGACGCCGGGCCGGCCGGCAGACAGCGAGGCGGCGTTTTCACCGGGATCCAGGCTCTTTCCGCCCGCTTCCACGCCGTAGATGCGAACCTCTTCGTCGCCGAGGAAGGCGTGGAACAAGCCGATCGCGTTGGAACCGCCGCCGACGCAGGCGAATATCGCGTCGGGCAGCCCCCCTGCCTGTTCGGCGAACTGCGAGCGCGCCTCGTCGCCGATGACTCTCTGCAACTCGCGCACCAGCCAGGGATAGGGATGTGGGCCCACTGCCGATCCCAGCAGGTAGTAGACCCCCTCGGGATCGGCCACCCAGGTGCGGAAAGCCTCGTCGGTCGCCGCCCGCAGGGTCCGGTCTCCCTTGTCCACGGCCACGACCTCCGCGCCAAGCTGGTGCATGCGCTGGACATTGGGCGCTTGCCGCTCCATGTCGAGCACGCCCATGTAAACGCTGCACGGCAGCCCCACGCGCGCGCAGGCGGCCGCGGCCGCCACGCCATGCTGTCCCGCGCCGGTTTCCGCCACCACTCGCCGGGCGCCGAGCTTGAGAGCCAGGTGCGCCTGGCCCAAAGCGTTATTGATCTTGTGAGCGCCGGTGTGCGCCAGGTCCTCGCGCTTGAGCCAGACCTGCGCGCCCCAGGCTTCTTCGAGGTGATGGGCCCGTGTCAGCGGGGTAGGACGGCCGATCCACTGGCGCCGCTCCCTGTCGAGGGCTTCGCATGCGCCGCCGTCGGCGAAGAACTCGCGCGCCGCCCCTTCCAGCCGGGAAAGCGCGGGCATCAGCGTTTCCGGTGCGAACCGGCCGCCGAAGGGACCGAAACGGCCGTCGGCGTCCGGCAGATCGCCGCCGACCAGGGCGGCGAGCAGGGCGGGACCTTCGGATGCGGCAATCTTCATCAGGACAAGTCCGCCTGCCGGGCAGCGCGAATGAAGGCGCGAACCCGCCCGGGGTCTTTCACGCCCGCGCTGGACTCCACTCCGGAGCTCACGTCCACGCCCCAGGGGCGCACGCGGCGAACCGCCTCGCCGACGTTGCCGGGATCAAGACCACCGGCCAGCATCACCTGGGCGCGGCGGGCCAGAAGCGCCGCCCGTTCCCAGCTCGGCGGAAGCCCTTGGCCGCTGACGGCGCTCTCGAAAAGGCAGGGGATTTCAATCGAAAAATTGTCGGTATCGAATCGCTCATGATCCCTGTACACAGGCAACCTCCCGACATGGTCCGGCAGGCGCAGCTCCGCCAGGCGGTCGGCATCCGCCTGCAGGCAATCCGGTTTGAAGCCCTCGAACACCTCTTCCCACTCCGCTTGTTGGGGGCGCAGCATAACCGCAACGCGCTGTACGTGCCCCGGAACCGGCACGGCCAGCGCCGTAGCCCGCTGCGGGGAAAGGCACCGCGGTGAGGGCGGGTGGAAGTTGAAGCCGATCGCATCGGCGCCCGCCTCTACCGCTGCCTCCACCGCATCGGGACGGGTCACCCCGCAAATTTTCACGAACAGGCTCAAGGCCGCCTTCTCCGGCGGCCTTCGGCCAGCATGCCGGCGGCCAGCTCGCGTGGATCCGCAGCGCGCATCAGGGCCGTGCCGATCAGCAGGCCGTCCCAGCCGCGTGCGGCCAGTTCGCCCGCCTGCCGCGCATCCTCGACTCCGCTCTCGGCAATCATCCGGTAGCCGCCTGCATCGAAGGGGTCGACGTGTTCGAACCGCCCACGGTCCACCTTCAGGGTGCGCAGGTCGCGGCAATTCAGTCCCAGCAATACCTCGTCGCGAGGCGCGTCAACGCGCGCGGCCATTTCCCGTGCACGCTCAAGTTCCGCGTTCTCGAACGCCTCCAGCAGCGAAAACATGCCGCAGGCCAGGGCGGTCCCGAGCATCGCTTCGGTGTTCGCGTCATCGGTCATGCCCACAATCAGCAACACGCCCGACGCGCCATGCAATCGCGCCTCGAGCACCTGGTAAGGATCGACCAGAAAATCCTTGCGCATGACGGGCGTGCGCCCGGCAGCCTTTGCGACTTCCGCCAGCAACTCGAGCGACCCGCCGAAGCGGCTGGGTTCGGTGAGGACCGACAGTGCTGCCGCGCCCGCCGAAGCATATTGCCGGGCAAGCCCGACCGGCGAGAAATCGGCGCCGGTCAATCGGCCCTCGCTGGGGGAGCGCGGCTTGATCTCAGCGATCAGGTCAAAACCATCGGGCGAGAAGGCCAGGTCCGGCGGAGGTGGCAGCCGCTCGACCCGGCGGCGCAACTCGTCCTCGGCCATGCGCTCCTTCGCTTTGCCGGAGCGCCGGCGGCTGAATTCCGCCATGCGCTCGAGAAATTCGCCGCTCATGGCGCCGTTGCGCCCCGCATGTTCTCCAGCAGGCCGCCCGCCGCGCCCGATTGCAGTGCATCCCGCACCGTGCCCAGGCCTTCGCGTAAGCTGCTGGCTGCGCCGACGAGTTCCAGCACCAGGCCCGCCTGCAGCGCCAGCGCGTCGTTCAGCGCCTCGGCTCCCTTGCCGCGCAGCGCGCCCTCCAGCGTGGCGGCGTTGTAATCGCGTTCACCGCCCGCCAGGTCGGATGGTTTGCAGCGTGGAATGCCGAAGTCGGCGGGATCCACGGTGCGCCCGCGGACCTCGCCGGGACGAACGTCGATCAGCAGGAATTTGCCGACCGGCGTCGGCTCGTCCCAGCCGGGTTCGCCGTGCACGACGAAGCAGCGCTCGATGTCGAGGCCGCTCAATGTTTCCGCCATCAGGGCCGCCGCGTCGCGGCTGAACGCGCCGACCAGCATGAAGGGAGGCCGTGCCGGATTGGCCAGGGGACCCAGCAGGTTGAATACCGTGCGCACGCCCAGCGCCGCCCGTATCGGCGCTATCGACTTCATCGCCGGGTGGAAATAGGGCGCGAACATAAAGGCGAAGCCGTAGGCCGCAAGCGATTGCGTGACCTCCTCTGCGGTACTCGGCCAGTTCAGCCCGAGGGCCTGGAGAACGTCGGCGCTGCCGGTCTTGCTCGAAACCGCCCGATTGCCGTGCTTGGCGATTCGCACTCCGCAGGAGGCTGTCAGCAGACCGGCGCCGGTGGAGAGATTGATGCTGCCGGAACCGTCGCCGCCGGTGCCGACCACGTCGGCAACCGGTGCGCCCGCCGGCAGTTCCGGCCGGATCGCCAGCTCGCGCATTGCCCGCGCGAATCCACGCAACTCCGCGGCGCTCTCACCTTTCTGGCGCAGCGTCGCGAGCAGCGCGCCGGCCAGCGCCGGCTCGGCTTCTCCTGCGGCCAGTTCGTGCATGGCAGCCTCGGCCTGGCCCTCGGAGAGATCCTGGCCGGCCAGCAGCCGCTCCAGCATGGAACGGAGCGTTTCGGTTTGGGCGTTCACTGCGTACTTCGAGGAGGCGCCTAAAGCGGGTACATCATGGGCAGCAGCAGGGAGAAGCCCAGCCACATGATCAGGGTGAGCGGCGCGCCGATGCGCAGAAAGTCCAGGCGCCTGTAGCCTCCCGCGCTCATGATCAGCAGGTTGGTCTGGTAACCGATCGGCGTGAGGAAGCTCATGTTGGCGCCGAATATCACCGCCAGGATGAAGGGCTCCACCGGTGCGCCGAGGCCGGTGGCGAACGAGTATGCGATCGGCGTTCCGATGATGGCCGCGGCGTTGTTGGATACGATGTTGGTCAGTATCGCCATCAGAAGCATCAGGCCGCTGAGTATCAGCGGTATCGGCAGGTCGCCCGAAAGCACCACGAACACCTGCGCCAGCCAATCGGCCGCGCCGGTCTTGATCAGGGCCTGGCCGAGGCTCAGGCTGGCCACGATGATGATGGTGAGAGGCACGTTGAAGGCGTCGCGCACGTTTCTCCAGCTCAGGCACTTGGCCGCGATCATCAGACCGGCTCCGGTCACGGCAGTGAGCACGATCGGTACCCAGCCCAGCGCCGCCGGGACGATGATGACGGCCATGATCCCCACCGCGGCCTTGGCCCTGCCGGCGCGGGGCAGTTCCACGACCCGGCCCAGCACCAGCATTGCGGATTCCGTCGCGAGGCGGCGTATTTCGGCGCGCGATGCCTGCACCAGCAACACGTCTCCCGTGCTCAGCCGCGCGTTCAGCAGGTCGTGCGTGGGCGCCTCGCGCGCGCCGGAGCGATGGATGGCCAGCGGCACCAGCCCGTAGATCTCGTCGAGGTGCGCCGCGCGCACGCTGCGCTTGTCCAGCGGCGAGCCCCGGGTCACGACGAGTTCCGCGATCTGCTGGGGTTCGTCGCGGAACCGGTCTTCGCCGTGCGGCAGCGAGGCGCCGAGCGTCTCTTCGTATTCGCTCAGGCGCTCCATAGCGTCGCGAACGAACAGGCGGTCCCCGGCCCTGATCTGCAGTGTGTCGAGCCCGTGCAGGAACACGTTGTTGCCGCGCACGATACGGGTAATCAGCATTTCATTGTTGGTGCGGGCCCGGATCTCCGCGACCGTCTTGCCGTCCGCGAAACCTCCGGGTTCGATGATCAGCGTGGAGGTAAAGAGAAGATTGGCCTTGGCCAACGGCAGCGTGCGCTCCGGCACCAGGCGGGGCGCAACGAGCCACAGGAACACCATGGCAACGCTTCCCACCACCAGCACCGGCAGGCTGAAGGAGAACATTCCGAACGTGGGCAGTCCGAGGTCCTGCTCGGCCAGCTTCACTACCAGCAGATTGGTGGACGTGCCGATCACCGTGGACATGCCGCCGATCAGGGTCGCGAACCCCATCGGCAGCAGAATCGCGGACGGCGCCTGCTTGGCGTGCAGCGCCGCAGCCGTGAGCACCGGAAGCAGCATGACCACCACCGGCGTGTTATTGACGAACGCGCTGAAAGCGGCTGAACCGACCAGCGTCAGCAGCGCGGCGAGCAACGGTTGTCGGGTCCAGAGCCGGGTGAAGAACAGGGCCACCGGGCGCAGCGCGCCGGTGGTTTCGAGACCCTTGCCGGCCACCAGCAGCGCCGTAATCGTAACGAGCGCTTCATGGCCCAGGTTAAGCAGGAACTCCGTCGGCTGGACGACCCGTTCGCCGTCCTGTTCCAGCGGCCAGAACTGGAAAGCCAGCAGCAGCAGCAGCAACACGCCCATGCCGGCGGTTTCCAGAGGAATCCGGTCGCGGGTAAACAGGTACAGCGCGAACACGGTGAGCAGCATCACCATCAGCGCGTGTGCGCCCGGGAACTCCGGCAAGGCCTGACCCTCCAGCAGAACGGAGGCCGCTATGGTAGCAGCCCCGGTGTCGCCGGGGATGGTTGCTTCAGGGGCCCTGACCGGCGCGCAGCAAGGCCCAGGTCGAACGGAGCAGGCGCTCGTAATCGGCCCGGTCGAGAAGCGAGCGAACCTGGCTGCCGTGCATCGTGAGATTGTCCGCAATACGAACGAGCGGCAGCAGATTCAGCCACTTGCGGGCCGGGATGGCGTTTTCCCGGCGCGGCAGTACGCAGTAAGGCGAGAGCGCAAGGAGTTGGCGGTGACGCGGGCTGCGCCGGGAGATGATCCGGCGCGCGCGGACATCGCCGTAACGCGGGGCAAGCGTGCGCACCAGTTGATCCGCCTCGAGCGCCGGGTACGGTCCGCGCTCCTCAGCCAGGCGCAGGGATTCGCGCAGCAACTGGCGCTTGAACAGAGTCAGCCAGCGTTGCAGGAGCCGCAGCGTGGAGAAGGATGCCGGGTCCAGTTGGTGGCGCAGCACCAGGTCCCCGATCCCGGTGACGTGCGCGGCAAGCCGGCGATTGGCCAAGGCGTCGCGCCGCAGTTGCTCCGAAGGCCATGTCACGGCATCTATCAGGTTGTCGGCCAGCCGCACTCCAACCCGAACGAGCTTTTTCAGATGTCCTGTGCCGCGCTCGATCTGCTCCGCGGGGATCGCGCTCAAGTCGAACTGCATGCCCAGCCAGGCAGTATCGGCGGGGGCCTCGAACAGGCTCAGCGGCATGATCGTGTCCGGCCTCTCGCTTCCCATCAGGTCCGTAAGCGGCTGCTTTCGACCCGCAAGGATCAGGTCGATACGCGGGTTGGCGTGACTGGCGCCCACCAGTTCCTCCCACAGTGCTTCCTCGCGGAAAGTTTCTGCGTCCACCCGCAACGCCGCACGTGCGCCTGCCCCGCCCGAATCCTGCACGGTCTTCAGCAGCAGGCGGCACGCTGGATGTTCGGCGCGCAGCGAAAAGACCACCGGAGGAACTGCGGGCCGGATTTCGGACTGCCTCCGGATCTCTCGGATCAGCGCGTCAAGCCAGGCGCCGAATTGATCCGGGAGAATCCCGGAGAGGTCGACCCCGATCGCGACGTCCTGCTCTCCCGGTTGCGCCAGACAGTCGCGAAATGTCCGTAGCGCGGGACCGCCGGAATCGGGCGATTCATCGGGGCCGGCCCGCAGACGGCAGGCGTATTGTCCGGAGACGGCATGTCTCGTCGAAAGCGGTCCCCCGGCATCGAACGGCAGCGGCCCGATGGTTTCGCCGCTGAGCAGCCGTTCGAAGTAGCCGCGCCAGCGCTGCGGCTCCGATTCGCCGCGCACGGCAGTCGCCGCCAGGGCGCGCGCATTCGCCAGCCGCCCGCCGTTGCCCATCGCCCCCGGTTCCATGACCCGAATGTGCCGGGCGCATGCCCACCCGGCAAGCGGGAAATCGGCCGCGTTCGCCCCGTTATGGGTGTGACGCGTGGCGAGTCAGGACTGGGCCAGGTCTTTGAGCGGAACGGACTCGTCGATTAATAGCCCGGGATCGGGAGCGGCGCCGGAGGCGATCAATTTCTTGCCGGCCATGAAATCCCGCGGACTGGATACGGCCTCCACCGCGGTCAGCCTGCCGTCGCGCAGGCGGAACGCCGCGAAGCTGCCGGACGTCGGATCTCCGCGCAGCACGGTGTCGTCTCCGGGCCGGGCGAGCCCCGCGATCTGGAGCTTCACGTGAAACTGGTCCGACCAGAACCAGGGGACGCCGGAATAAGGTTTCGGATCGCCCAGGATTACCGAGGCGGCGACCTGGCCGTGGTCCACCGCGTTCTGCACCGATTCCAGGCGCACGGCGGTCCCAAGCACCGTATTGACCGCGCGGGCGCAGTCGCCCGTGGCCAGTATCGATGCGTCTTCGGTCCGGCAGTGCTCGTCGGTCAGTATGCCGTCGTCTTCGCCGAGGCCGCACCCGCGCGCAAGGTCCGCCGACGGGAGAACGCCGATGCCCACCACCACAGCGTCGGCGGCCAATGTGCCATTGCCTGTTTCCACCGCCTCGACGCGATTCCGCCCTGCGAAACCCCGAACTTGCTCCCCGACCCGAATGGAAACGCTGGCTTGCCGGTGCAGGCCGGTGAGCCAATCCGCGACGGAGGCACTGGCCACGCGGCTCATCACCCGCTCTTCGGCCTCCAGGACGGTGACTTCGGCGCCTGCCTTCGCCGCCGTGGCCGCCACTTCCAGACCGATATACCCTCCGCCCACAATGACGATTCGCCGCCCGGGAGCAAGCTGCCCGTGCAGTGCGTCGGCGTCGTCCAGCGACCTCAGGTAGTGGATGCCGGGCAGGTCCGAGCCCGGAACGTCGAGCTTGCGCAGGATGCTTCCCGTGGCCAGCACCAGACGGTCGTAGCGGAGCTCCTCGCCGTTGTCCAGTACCGCGAGTTTGTGGCTGCGATCCACGGCCAGCACCCGGCTGCCCAGGCGCAGCTCCACGTCCCTGGACTCGTAGTACTCCGTCCGGCGAAGCAGCAGCCGCTCGCGTTTGAGTTCGCCGGCCAGGTATTGCTTGGAAAGCGGCGGGCGCTGATAGGGAGGCGCGTTCTCGTCGCTGACCAGCGTTATCCGCCCACCGTGGCCGCCAAGCCGAAGCGAGACGACCAGTTGGGCCGCCGCCTGGCCGCCGCCGACGATCAGAACCGATTCGCTCGTCGCGGCCACTATTGCCCAACGGCCGGCTGCAGCGGCCAGAATATCGGCAGCAACAGCATAACGATCACGAATACGAGCAGCGTCAGCGGAATGCCTGCCCGGATGTAGTCCTTGAACCGGTAGTTGCCGGGGCCCATGATGAGGATATTGGCCGGGTGCGAAATCGGGCTGGTGAAGCTGGCCGACGCCGCCATGGCCATGGCCATCATCGCCGTCGTGGGCGCGATCCCCAGCGAGGCGCTGGCCGACAGGACCACCGGCGACATCAGCACCACCAGGGCGGCCGTGGGGACGATCATCGTGGCCAGCGCCGTAACCAGGTAAAGCCCGCCTATCACGTACCACGGTCCCAGCGTCCCCAGCAGATCGACCGCAGTGCCGGCCAGCAGCCGGGCGGCCCCGGTGTTGGCCAGCGCCGTTCCCAGAGGCAGCATGCCGGCGATGAGAAAGACCGCCCGCCAGTCGATCGCCCGGTAGGCGTCCTCCATGCTGAGGCAGCGGATCAGCACCATGAGGGTCGCGCCGATCAGCGCGGCGATGGAAATCGGCAGCCAGCCGGTCAGCACGGCGCCGATCACGCCGATCATGATCAGTCCGGCATAGCGCTTCCTGGGGCGCCGGGGGACGAAGGGCGTCACCTCGATGAACGAGGGGTCCCTGGCCAGCCGGCGCAGATTATTGCGCGGCCCCACCAACAACAGCGCATCGCCGAAGTTCAGCTGTTCCGTCTGCAGGTCGGTGTGCAGCGTCTGCCCGGCGCGCCGGATCGCCACCAGTTCCAGACCGTATTTCTCGTTGAAACCCATTTCCGCCGCGGTGCGGCCGCCAAGGCGTGACAGCGGCGCCAGCGTGACTTCTTCGGTGGCCAGTCGATCGGTGGCGTAGAGGTTCAGGGCCGGCGTCATTTCCTCTTCGATTTCAAGTTCCTGCACCGCGTGCAGCGTTTCCAGGTCCTCGTTGCGGGTCTGCAAAAGCAGGCGGTCGTCCTCGCGCAGCACTTCATCCGGATCCGGGATGAAGTTGACTTCGTCCTCGCGGTTGATGGCCAGCAGCCGGAACTCCAGCGCCTCGGCCAGACGGGATTCACCGTAGGCCATGCCGACCAGCGGCGAGCCTGCGGAAACGCGAACGCTGATCAGCCGTTCGTTGGGCCGGTAAAGCCGCTCCAGCGTCCCCTGGTCGAGCTCGATCACTTCGTCGAACTCCTCCGTTCTCCGGGCCAGGTCCGCCGTTTCCACCCGACCCTGGAGAAGGACAAAGTCGCCGGCGCGCAGCGGCTGCCGGCTCAGTCCCGAGCGGCGCACGTCGTTCCCGCGCCGAAGCGCGATGGCCAGCCCGCGTGTCTTCAGTTGCAGGTCCTGCCTGTTTACGGGGTTCTGGATAAGAGGCGAGCCCTCGGCGACGCGCGCCTGCACCATCCGGAGGTTTTCGGTCAGGGGCAGGTTGGCGGGCACAGTCTCGCCCCTCCCGATAACCGTTTGCCACGCGCGCAACTCTTCGATGTACTCGCGCTTGCCCTGCACCAGAAGCCGGTCGCCCGCCTTGAGCATAGTCTGGCGCGCGGGCAGCCGGATGATGCGGCGGCCGCGTTCAATGGCGATGACGATCAGTCCCAGGGCCGCTATCCGGCTCTCCGCCAGCGTGCGGCCGGCGAGCCCGGACGCGCCGCTCAGGGAAACCGTGAACATGAATTCCCGCAGTCCGTAGAGCGCTCTCAGGTTGCGCTGGCTGCGAGTCCTGGTGAACTCGCCCGCCTCGCGGGTCGGCAGCAGCCGTCGGCCGAAGAGCACGAAGAACAGCACGCCACCGACCAGGGCCGCCCCGCCCACCGGCAGGAAGTCGAACAGTTGGAACCGGAAGTCGCCCTGCTCCGCGAGCGCCGCGCTGACCAGCAGGTTCGGCGGGGTTCCGATCTGGGTGGTGAGGCCGCCGAGCAGGCACCCGAATGCCAGCGGCATCAGCATCCGCGAGGGCGGCACGCGGGCGCGCCGCGCCAGCCCCATGACGACGGGCAGCATCAGCACCGCCACGCCGATGTTGTTCATGAACGCCGAGAGCCCGCCGGATGCGAGCATGATTACCGCCACCAGCGCCGCTTCGTTGCGGCCGGCCAGACGCATGACGTAGCGCCCGATCAGATCGCCCACCCCGGTGCGCAGCAATCCCTCGCTGATGATGAACATGGCCCACAGCGTGATGACGGCCTCGTTGCTGAACCCGGCCACGGCCTCCGCCGGCGTGACCAGGCCGGTGACGGTGAGCGCGCCCACCACCAGCAGCGCCACGATGTCCATGCGCAGGGCCTCGGTGACGAACAGCACCAGCGCGATCACGAGGATCGTGGTGACCAGTGCGATGTCAAACATCAGGCGTTTTCTCCGGGGCGCCGTAACCGCCGCCCCCCGGCGTTTCGATCATGAACAGGTCTCCCGGCGCCACACGGGTCCGATCGCGCGCGGTCAGTTCGCTGACGCCGCCGCTGGCGCGCAACACGCGGGCGCGGCCGGGAGCTCCGTCGCCGCCCCCCGCCAATCCGAACGGCACGGTCCGGCGCCGGTTCGACAGGATGGCCAGTTCCATCGGCTCCCGGAATTCGATGCGGCGTACCGCGCCGTCCCCGCCGCTGTGCTGACCGCTGCCGCCGCTGCCGTCGCGAAGGCGGAATTCTCGCAGCAGCACCGGGAACCGCAACTCCAGCACTTCGGGGTCGGTGAGGCGCGAATTGGTCATGTGCGTATGCACCGCCGCCGCCCCGTCGAAACCGGGTCCCGCTCCGCTGCCCCCGCAGACGGTCTCGTAGTACTGGTACCGGTCGTTGCCGAAAGTGACGTTATTCATGGTTCCCTGGGCTGCCGCCATCACCCCCAGCGCGCCGTACAGCGTGTCCACCACGCACTGCGAGGTCTCCACGTTGCCGGCAACCACCGCGGCCGGCCAGCGGGGATTCAGCAGCGTGCCTTCCGGAAGGATAATGCGTAGCGGTTTCATGCAGCCGGAATTCATCGGAATGTCCGCGCCCACCAGCGAGCGGAACACGTAGAGCACGCAGGCCCGGCAGATCGGCGAGGGCGCATTGAAGTTCCCCTCGGATTGTCCGCTGGACTCGCTGAAGTCGATGACGGCCTCCCGCCGCCGCCGGTCGATGCGGATATCCACGACGATCCGTTCGTCGCCATCCATCGTGCATGCAAACCGCCCGTCCTCCAGCCGATCGATCACGCGCCGCACCGACTCCTCGGCGTTGTCGCGGACATGCGTCATGTAGGCGCGCACCGTCGATGCGCCGTAATGCGCCACCAGCGCCTTCAGTTCCCCTGCGCCCTTGGCGTTGGCGGCGAGTTGCGCCTTGATGTCGGCCAGGTTGCGGGCGGGATTGCGCGCCGGCCAGGGACCGCCCGTGAGCGCTGCGTTGAGACGCCCCTCCTCAAGGCGCCCGCCCGATACCAGCAGGAAGTTGTCGAACAGCACGCCCTCTTCATCGATGTGCCGGCTGTCGGGAGGCATGGAACCCGGCGTGATTCCGCCGATGTCGGCGTGATGGGCCCGCGAGGCGACGAAAAAGTCCACCGCTTCCGCGTCCTTGAGAAACACCGGCGAAACCACTGTGAGGTCGGGCAGGTGCGTGCCGCCGTTATAGGGCGCGTTGACCAGGTAGGCCTCGCCGGGGCGCGGCCCGGACTTGCGGTCGTTCAGCACCGCCTTGACGCTGGCGTCCATCGAGCCGAGATGCACCGGCATGTGCGGAGCGTTGGCCACCAGTTCGCCGTTCGAATCGAACAGCGCGCAGGAAAAGTCCAGCCGTTCCTTGATGTTGACCGAGTGCGCGGTGTTTTCCAGCACCGCGCCCATCTGCTCTGCAATATGCATGAAACGGTTGTTGAACACTTCCAGGAGCACCGGATCGGGAACGTCGCCGGCGGCTTCCGTGAGGTCCTCTCGCGTCAGGCGCGCAAGGACCAGGTGACCCCCGGGCCGCGCCGACGCCTGCCAGCCTGGCGGAACGACCGTGGTGGCGTGGTCCTCGGAAATGATGGCCGGGCCCATGATCGGATGTCCGGGGCCCAGGTCCCGCCGCCGGTAGGCGGGCGCGTCATGCCCGGCCCCCCCGAACACGGTCTTCGCCGTAAAGGCGGGCCGAGGCTCCTGCGCGGGATCGGGAACGTCGCCGGGTTCCCATCGGTATTCCTCGCCGGTATCGCCGCTGGCCTGCACGCGAATCGCTTCCACGACCAGCGCCGCCCCGGGCGGCTCGATTCCGAAGCGCGCCCGATGCGCATCGGAGAACCGCCGCTGCAGATCCGTCAGCCCAGCGGTCCCGCTTTCCACGGAAATGGGAAGCGTGTTGTCCGAGTCCCGTACACGGATTTCGGCCACGTATTCGAACGACAGGTTTCCCGGCTCGATGTCCGCTTCCACCAGTTCCCGCCGGCATTCGTTTCCAAGCCGCGCAAAGGCGGCTTTCATGAGTTCGACGGTTTCCGCATCCAATCCGACTTCCAGCGCCTCCTGCCGGTAAGCGCGCAACGGCGCCAGCCCCAGCCCAAGTGCCGACAGCACCCCCGCCAGGGGATGAAGCAGCACGGTGTCCATGCCCAGTTCCTCGGCGATGGCGCAGGCGTGCTGTCCGCCCGCCCCGCCGAAGGAGCACAGGGCGAACTCGGCCGGGTTCTCGCCTCGCTGTACGGATATCTTCTCGATCGCGGAGGCCATCTGGTTGATTGTGACCCGGAGGAATCCTTCGGCGGCCTCTTCAGCGCTCATGCGCCTGCCGCTGTCTTCGAACACTTCCCCGGCCAGTTTCGCGAATCCCTCCCGCGACGCTTCCTCGTCCAGCGGCTGCCGTCCATCCTCGCCGAATACACTCGGAAACATGCGCGGCTGAATGCGCCCCAGCACCAGGTTCGCATCGGTTACGGTCAGCGGACCGCCGTTGCGATAGCAGGCGGGCCCGGGGTTGGCGCCCGCGGAGAGCGGTCCGGAGAGGAACCTGCCGGATTGATAGCGCAGAACGGAACCGCCCCCCGCGGCCACGGTGTGGACCTTGAGCATCGGCGCGCGCAAGCGCACCCCCGCGATTTCGTTGTGTGTCACGTACTCGTAGCCGCCGGCATAAAGCGCCACGTCGGTGGAGGTTCCGCCCATGTCGAAGCAGATCAATTTTTCATGGCCAGCCTGCCGCGCGGTGCGCACGGCGCCCACCACGCCGGCCGCCGGCCCGGAAAGGATCGCGTCCTTGCCCCGGAACCGGCCGGCTTCGACCAGCCCGCCGTTGCTTTGCATGAAGGCCAGGTTGCGCGGAGCGATCCGCTTGCTCGCCAACCCGTCGCGCAGTCCGCGGATGTAGCGTCGCAGCACCGGTGAGAGGTACGCATCGACCAGGGCGGTGTCGCCGCGGCTTACCAGCTTGATCAGGGGCGATACGTCGTGCGAAAGCGACACCTGGTCGAAACCCGCCTGCGCCGCCAGCCGGCCGGCCTGCCGTTCGTGTTCCGGGTTGCGCCAGGCATGCATGAAACAGACGGCGACCGACTTCAGCCCCCGCCGGCGGGCCGCCGTGAGTCCGTCAAGAAGCGCGTCGGCGTCGAGCGGCGCCAGCTCTTGCCCTTCGGCGTCGACACGCCCTTCCGCCTCGAGCACGTCCGCGTACAGCGCGGGCGGACGCCGAATCTCCAGGGCGAACAGATCCGGCCGGTTCTGGTAGCCGATCAGCAATGCATCGGCGTATCCACGGTTCACCAACAGCAGCGTGGGCTCTCCGCGCCGTTCCAGAAGCGCGTTGGTGGCCACCGTGGTGCCCATTTTCAGGTCCCGGACGACGCCCGGGGCGCCGGCTTCGGCCATCAGGGCCTCGATGGCGTGCACCGCGGCGTCCCGGTAGCGGGAAGGATCCTCCGACAGCAGCTTGTGGACCTTCAGCTCCCCTTCGGGGGTGCGTGCCACTACGTCCGTGAACGTGCCGCCGCGATCAATCCAGAACCGCCAATCGGACATGCGGAAATTGTATGTCGCATGGGCGCGCCTGCGCCGCTATAGTTGCCCGGATGAACAGCACCGCCACCGTAATCGTCACCCTCGTCCTGTACAAGCTGGTCCTGCTCTCGATCGGCGTGTGGGCCCACCGGCGCAACCAGGACCAGGGCGAGTTCCTGCTGGGGGGACGGCGTATCGGCGCCTGGGTGACGTCGCTGAGCGCCTGCGCCAGCACGACGTCGGCCTGGACGCTGCTGGGCGTGAGCGGTTTCGCCTATGCCGTCGGACCGCCGGCCATCTGGTTGACGCTGGGCATAGTCGGCGGGTTCGTGATCAACTGGTGCTGGGTGGCGCCGCGCATCAACCGGGCGGCCGGGCAAACCGGCGCACTGACCCTGACCGAATTGCTGCTCGGCGGCGACGATGCCTACGCGCGCATGGCCCGCCGGGTCGCGTCGGTCATCATCCTGGTGTGCTTCATGTTCTACGTAGCGGCCCAGTTCCAGGCGGCCGCCAACGCCTTCAACGAATCGCTTGGGCTTTCGGTCGAAACCGGCATCGTTGTGGGCGCCGCGGTGATCCTGGTCTACACGCTGCTCGGCGGTTTCCTGGCGGTCAGCCTAACCGACAGCGTGCAGGGCGCTTTGATGCTGCTGGTCTCGATACTGTTGCCGGTGGTCACGGTGTTCTTCGTGATCGCGCTCGGGGGGAATGAATACATATTCAGCGTGCGGGGAGAAGCCTTCAGCATCGCGCCCCCGCAGGCCGGGCTGGCGGCGATCGGCTTCGTAATCGGTTCGCTGAGCCCGGCCCTGGGCCAGCCGGGCCAGCCGCACGTCGTGAACCGCTTCATGGCCGCCCGCGACTACCAGGCGGTACGCCGGGGAAGGATCATCGCGCTGGTGTGGGTGGCTTTCGTGTTTGTGGGCATGACCGTTCTCGGCCTTGCGGGACGTGTGCTCTACTCGGACATCGGCAATCCAGAGGACATGTTCTTCGTCGTGACCCAGCGTTTGCTGCCCCCGATTCTGGCCGGCATCGTGATCGCGGCGGTCCTGAGCGCCATCATGTCCACCGCCGACAGCCAGCTCCTGACCGGGGCGGCCGCCATTTCGCGCGACTGGAACCTCAAGCGGGCGCGCCGGGCGGTCGGGTTGAAGTTCACTTACGCCGCCGTCACCGCGATAACCGTCGGGGCCACGCTTCTCGCGCTGTTCGCGCCCCAGTCGATATTCCTGCGGGTCCTTTTCGCCTGGCATGCACTGGGCGCTTCGCTGGCGCCGCTGGTCTATATGGCCGTGCTGGGAAGACAGGTCAGGTCGGGCTATGCGCTGGCGGTGCTGATCTGCGGCTTTACCTTTACGGTCCTGCTCCACCAGCAGCCGGACACGCCGGGCGACTGGCTGGAGCGCCTGGCTCCGTTCATCGTGACCATGTGCATCGCGATAGCCGGTTCGCGCCGGATCGACGGGAAACATGAGTAGCAACGCAACCGTCATCGCGACGCTCATCTGCTACAAACTGGTCCTGCTCGGCATCGGCCTCTGGGCCTGGCGGCGTTCGCAGAACCAGGGCGAGTTCTTCCTGGGCGGCCGGAGCATCGGCGCCTGGGTCACGTCAATCAGTTCGTCGGCCAGCGCGGCGTCGGCCTGGACGCTGCTGGGGGTCAGCGGCTTTGCGCTGACCCAGGGCCTGCCTGCCGTATGGCTTTGCGGCGGCGTGATCCTGGGGTACATCATCAACTGGTTCTGGGTCGGACCGCGGCTGCGCGTCATCGCGGTCCGGACCGGCGCGCTGACTCTGACCGAACTGCTGCTGGGCGACGGCGACGACGCCCTTCGGCGCGCGTCGCGCAAGGTCGCCTCGCTGATCATCCTGGTGTCGTTCGTGTTCTACGTCGCCGCGCAGTTCCAGGCCGCCGGCGACGCCTTCAGCCAGGCGCTGGGCCTGCCCGGCAACACCAGCATCATGCTGGGAGCGGCGATCATCCTGGCCTACACACTGCTCGGCGGGTTTGTGGCCGTAAGCGTTACCGACACGCTGCAGGGCCTGCTGATGGT
>JAPOWV010000071.1:169098-170273 GCA_026707445.1 Gammaproteobacteria bacterium | reverse complement strand
TGGTGGTGATGGGTGGGCTTGAACCACCGACCTGCGGGTTATGAGTCCGCCGCTCTAACCAGCTGAGCTACATCACCACTGGTGCCGGAAGAGGGACTTGAACCCGCAACCTTCCGCTTACAAGGCGGGTGCTCTACCAGTTGAGCTATTCCGGCCTGACGCGCAATTCTAACGCGAGTGCGGCCAGCCCGCGCAGCACCAGGTCCGGGGCCAATCGCGCTTCCGGCAGTTCACCGGTGGCGACCAAGGCGTCGGCGCCTCCGCCGGTCAGGAGCAGTATCGGTGCGCCTTCTCCCTTGCTTGCCAGCCTTTCCATGCCCGAGCGGATCATCCCCAGTTGTGCCGCCAGCGTTCCCTTCTCCATGGCTTCGGCGCTGTCGGTGGCGGGGGCGAGATCGCCTGGCCGTCCGGCATGATCCCTGAGCCTTGAGGCGAGTTCGGCCGTTCCCTTCGCCATGGCGGCCAGGCTCATTTCCCGGCCGGGCGCGATATAGCCGCCGAGATGCCGGCCGTCGGCCAGCAGCAGGTCCATCGTCACGGTGCTGCCCGCGTCGACGATGCAATAGTCGGCGGGACCCAGCGCGTGCGCGCCGATCAACGCCGCCCAGCGGTCCGCGCCCAGGTTCAGGGGGTTGGCGTAGGCGGCGGTGACTCCGCAGGCGGACGCTTGCGCCTGCACGAACACGAGTTCGACGGCCAGTCTTTCCCGCACGAGTCCGGCCAGTATGCCGCCGAGTTCGATGCCCGCGACGTTGCACGCCACCGCGCCGGTTACCTGTTTTTCGCTGTCCAGAAACGGCAGATCGGACAGTCCGTCGCCGGTGCGTGCAGCGCCCGCGCATTCAGGTTCCGTCCCGTCGCCGGACAGCCAGGCCCACTTGATCCGCGTGTTTCCCAGATCGATCAGGAGGACACGTAAAGAAGCGGTGTTCACAAGCGGATCTCCGCGGACAGGATGCGCCGCTCGCCGCTAGATTCCTTGAGCAGCAGGGCGCCCGACGAATCGACTCCGGCCGCCGTGCCCACATGCGTATCGGCGCCGCTGCTTGCTTCGATTCGCTTTCCCACAAGCCAGTCGCGCCGGTTCCAGTCGTCCGTCCAGCGCCCGAAACCATCCAGGGGATGTGATTCCAGCACGTGGGCGATCGCAGTGATCATGGCGGCCGCCAGGACGT
>JAPOWV010000071.1:165371-168869 GCA_026707445.1 Gammaproteobacteria bacterium | reverse complement strand
TACGAAGGTCTCCAGGCCCTCGGCAATCGCGACGCCCAGCGCCAGCGCGAGCGAGCCGTCCGGCGCTCTCGTCGCGGTCCTGCTCACACTGAGAAGCAGTCCGGCGCCGGCGGGCGAATGCCAGCTCTTCCCGTTGCGGCCACGCCCCGCGCTCTGATGGCCGGCGAGGCATACGGCCAGGCCTCCCTTTGCGGGTGTTGCGGAGCCATGCAGCAATCGCTCGTTGGTGGACGGCAGCGAGTCGTGGATTTCCAGCAGCCCGATTCGCCGAAGCAATGCCGGATCGATCGCTCCCAGCAGTACGCGCCGGTCGTACAGGACTTAAGACCCTACCCGCCGCTCTTGAACCAGTGATCGACCCGCACCTTCGTGAAACAATGTTCCGATCCGTCGAGCAGGTTGCGGACATTGTCGCGGTGCGTCAAAACGGTGAACGCACCCGCCGCGGCCGCCAGCCAGAAGAGTTCCGGCGGCGCCTCGGGCATGAAGAACGTGAGGAACACGGGCGCCGAAACGGCCGCCACCATGGTCGCCAGTCCCACGTAACCGCTGAAGATCATCACGAGCACCCACACGGTCAGCACCGCGCCCACCAGCGGTGCGTGCAGCACCAGGTACGAGCCGAGCAGCGCCGCGAATCCCTTGCCGCCCCGGAACTCGTGCCACAGCGGATAGCAATGCGCTGCGGTTACGGACGCGCCTGCCGCCACCTGGCCCCAGGCCAGCGAAAACGTCGGCTCGTCGGCGAACGAGTAGGCCAGCGTGGCGAGCGGACCGACCGCCACGATCGCCTTGCCCACGTCGCCGATCATGACCGCCAGGGCAAACCAGAAACCGGCGGCGCGCAGGGCATTGGTGGCGCCGGCGTTGCCGCTGCCCGTCTCGCGAACGTCCAGGTTCTTCAGCTTGCCGAGTGCCAGACTAAAGTTGATCGAACCGATCAGGTACGCGAAGACCAGGGAGAGGCCGAGTTCAAGCATGCGTCGTCACGCTCCTCCCTGGAGGCTGGGGCGTTCGGAGACGCGAGCGTGCCAGGCCGCCAGCGCCGCACGGTCGTCCAGCACGGTGAGATCGAACTTGCTGGCCATGCGCGCGGCCATGTCAACGGCCACCCGCAGCGTGATGTCGGCGATCGTGAAACGGTCCAGCGCCAGGTATTCGCGGCCGGTCAGCCGGCGGTCCATGAAGTCCAGGAAATGCCTGGCGCGCTTGCGGCCCCGCTCCACCAGTTCGGGAAGCTGGGCGTAGGCCACGGGACCCGGCAACGCATGGTCCTTGAAGTTGTTGATCCTGTTGCGCAGGGCTTCGGCAAGCCCGGGCATGCCTTCCTGCTCCACGATATGGTTCCACATCAGCACCTGCGCGCGCTCGTCGCGACCGGATCCGAACAGGTTGGGCTCCGGGTGCAGGTCCTCCAGGTAGTGGCAGATCGCCAGGCACTCGCTGATGCGCGTGCCGTCGTCGGTCTCCAGCACCGGGACCTGGCAGAGCGGATTGACCTCCTGGTATTCGGGGGTCAACTGCTGCTTCTTCGTCAGGTCGATTTCCACGCGCTCGATGTCCAGGCTCTTTTCGGCCAGAAAAATGTGCACCCGCCGGGGGTTTGGCGCATAGGCGTAGTCGTACAGCTTCATGTCTTCTCCAGCGTCTTCTTGCCGGTTTGACCATAAAGCATCTTGCGCTGCTCTTCGGTCAGCGGCTGGTCGGACCGGAGTTCCCTGCCGACGTCCATGCCGCGTTGCACGGCGGGACGCGCCTTGAGTCTTTCAATCCAGCCGGCGACATTGGGCAACTCGTCGATGCCCTGACCGAGTCTCTTGTAGGGAGCCGCCCAGGGATAGCAGGCCATGTCCGCGATCGAGTACTCGCCGGCCAGGTAATCGCGATCCCTGAGTCTGCGCTCCATGACCGCCAGCAAGCGCCCGTACTCGGTCGTGTAGCGCTCGGTGGCGTACTCGTGCTTGCCTTCCTGGTAGATCAGGAAGTGCCCGGCCTGGCCGGCCATCGGTCCCAGCCCGGCCATCTGCCAGAACAGCCATTGCATCACGTCGAAGCGCTCGTGCGTTTCGGTGGGCAGAAAGCGCCCGGTCTTGTCCGCCAGGTAAACCAGGATGGCGCCCGACTCGAACACCGAAAGCGGTCCGCCAGGTGCGTCGTTGTCCACGATCACGGGCATCCGGTGGTTGGGATTCAGCGCCAGGAACTCGGGCGTGAACTGATCGCCCGCGCCGATATTGATCGGCTTGATGTTGTACGGAAGCCCGCACTCCTCGAGCATGATGGCGATCTTGAACCCGTTGGGCGTCGGCCAGTAGTAAAGATCAATCAAGTTGCTGCTCCTATTGTGTAAAACCGGGATTACTCGGCGCGCAGCGCCAGAACGGGGTTCATGCGCGCCGCGCGCACGGCGGGCGCCACGCCCGCCAGGATTCCGATCAGCACCGCGATCATCAGGGCTGCAAAGGTATAGGCCACCGAAACACTGACCGGGATGATCGGGAACAGCGCGCTCAGCAACCAGGCCGCGCCCTGGCCGAGGGCCAGTCCGAGCAGTCCGCCGGCAGCTCCAAGCGCGAGCGCTTCGGCCATGAACAGGCGGCGAACCTCGCGGCGGCGGGCCCCCAGCGAGCGGAACAGGCCGATCTCGAAGATGCGCTCCTGAACCGAGATGGTCATGATCGTGAAGATGCCTACGCCGCCGACCACCAGCGATATGCCCCCCAGCGCCGCGACCGCCGAAGTGATCGTGCTCAGAATCACCCGCATGGTGCTGAGCATCTGGTCCTGGGTGGTGATCGAGAAGTCTTCCGAACCGTGGCGCGCGATCAGCAGGCGAGTGATGTCGCCCTCCACTTCGCTGGCCGGCCGGTTCTCGTCGTAGCGCACGTCCACTTCCTGCACGCCCAGCATGTTGTAGATTTCCATCGTGTGCCTTACCGGCACAAAGATGATGTCGTTCATGTCGAAGCCGACCGTGGTGCCGGCATCGGCAAGCACTCCGACCACCCGGAAGCGCTGCCCGGCGACACGGATGTACTGTCCCAGCGCGTTGTCCGCTCCGAACAGTCGGCGCTTCATTTCGCTGCCCAGGACCGCGAGCGGCCGCGAGGCCTCGAAGTCCTCCTGCGGCAGGAAACGGCCCGACGCGACTTCCAGCGAGAATATTTCGGGAAGGCTGGGGCCGGTCCCCAGCACCGTGACGTCGCGCTTGATGCCCTCGCGTTCCGCTTCCGCAAATCCCATGACGGCGGGGGCAACGGCCTTGACCGAACTCAGTCGCCCGATCGCCAGCGCATCGTCCAGGGTCAGCGGACGCACCGTATTGGTGTTGAGCCCCGGGGGTCCGCCGATGGTTACGGTCTTCCCGGGCGTGATGACCAGGAAGTGCGTTCCGAAGCGAGTGGCTTCGGTCTCCATGAAGTCGTACATGCCCTCGCCGATGGACGTCAGCAGAATCACGGCGGCCACGCCGATTCCGGTGCCGAGAGCGGTCAGCAG
>JAPOWV010000071.1:162204-165149 GCA_026707445.1 Gammaproteobacteria bacterium | reverse complement strand
AACCAGATCAGCAGGTAACCCAGTCCCAGCCCGCACACGGTCCCGATTACCGCAAGAAGCGCGGCCTCGCCGATGAACAGTCGCATGATCTGGCGGCGGGCCGCCCCTATGGCCATGTACAGGCCGATCTCCGAAGTCCGCTGGCTGACCGCCACCAGCATCACGTTCATGATCAGGACCCCGGCCACGATCAGGCTGATCCCGGCGATCCCGCCGAGTGCGGCCGTAATCGCGTTGAAGATGCCGTCGAACACCGACAGGACCGCGTCCTGCGTGATGGTTATGAAGTCCTGCTTGCCATAATGCTGCTCGGTCAGGCGTTCGGTCAACCGGCGGATGACTCCCGGCACCGACTCGCGGTCGCGCGCCTGAACCATGATGTTGGTCAGGGCTTCGGTATTGAACATGGTTGCCGCGAAAGCCACCGGAACCACGACGATCTCGCCCACGTTGATCCCGATGCTCTGGCCCGTATCGGCCAGCAGCCCCACGATCCGGCAGCGGGAGTCTCCGAGCCGCAGCCAGGTGCCCAGCGCGGGTTCGGAGCCGTACAGTTCCTTGACCAGCAACTCTCCCGCCACGCACACCGGGGAAATACGGTCCATGTCCATGCGCGGGAAGAAAGTCCCGGCGCTCAGGTCAAGCCCCCGGATGTGGAAATAGTCCCGGGTGGTGCCCATCACGAACGATTCCCGTTCCTTCCCGCCCCGCGAGGCGGGCAGGGCGCCCATCATCATTGGCGCCGCCTTCATCACGCCCGGCACGCGCATCACCACTTCCGCGTCGCGGTAGGTCAGGTCGCGGGGGGCCTCGCCGGAAAAACCGAACGGGTTGGATCCGGATTCGCCGGGATTCCCGGGCTGCACGATGATGAGCTCGGTCCCCAGGATTCGGAATTCGCCGGTAACGAACAGGCGGCCCGCTTCTCCCAGGGCGGTCAGCAGCAACACCGACACGATCCCGATGGAAGTGGCGAGCATCATCATGGCGGCGCGCAGCCGATGCCGGAACATCGAACGCGTTGCCATCAACAGCAGGTCGTTGGTTTTCATCTGCCTGGGTCTTCGTGGGCAGATGAATTGTGCCTCAAGTAGTTTAAGGACGCCGAACGGTTACAGTAGCGGCTTCCGATTGACCGGGGCCCCACCATGTTTGCCGGATTCGAACAACTCCTGCAGGAGCACCAGGCGTGGCTGTGGTTCCTCACGGTCATGCTGGACCTCGGGTTCGCGATCCTGCTGTACCGGTTCTTCGGGCGCTACGGCCTCTACGGAGCCATCGTCCTGAGCCTGGTCATGGCCAACATCCAGGGGCCGAAACTCACGACCGTCATGGGTCTTGAGACCAGCATGGCGGTCATCCTGTACTCCAGCATCTTCTTCGCCACCGACCTCTTAAGCGAGAAGTTCGGCCGGCGGGAGGCGCAGCGAGCGGTTCTGCTGGGGTTTGCCGTCAGCGTGATGGTGGTGGTGATCAGCCGGGTGGGCCTGTTTTATGCGCCCACATCCGACCCGGACACGGCCGCGTACGCCTTGAGAATGCATGAGGCCATGGCGGCGCTGTTCGACTACACGCCCCGTTTCGTCTTCGGATCGCTGCTGGCCTACCTGTTGAGCCAGAGTTTCGACGTTTGGGTGTTTCACCGGATTCGCGAGGCGACCGGCGTGAAGCATCTATGGCTGCGCAACACCGGTTCCACGCTCCTGTCCCAGGTCGTCGATACGCTGATTTACGGCCTGGTCGTTTGGTGGGGTATCGTCGATCTCGTGACCGCGCTGCAACTGGCCGCGGCCAAGTACGTATTCAAGTTCCTGATTGCCGTGATCGACACGCCGTTCATCTACTGGGCCCGGACGTGGAAGCGGACCGGGCTCGCGCGCGCAACGGCCGAGCGTTAACCGCCCGGTCTATTCCGAAGACTCTATGGCGCGCGCCCGTGCCGCCGAGGGTGTCCCGGCGACATGGGCGCCCGAATTATCGTGCTACAGGCTTCCCTTGGATATCAGGTTCCAGGCACGCACGCCCAGCACGCCCGCGCCGCCTGACAGGTAGACGACCGCAACCTGGTCGACGATGGCGTCGAGATATCCGCCGACTGCCTGGACGTTTGAAAGCACGTCCGCTCCACCGGCCGCGGCGACCACCAGCGCGGTGGTCAGAAACGCCTGCGGATTTGCGGCATCAATGTTCATTACGGCGTAAGCCACTCCGAGCACGACCATGGCCAGCGGGAGAAGGCCGCCAGGGACCGCGCCGGGCGCAAGGCCCTCTACGACAGCAGCAAGGATCGCAAGACCGTAAACAGCACGTGTAGCCATTTCCATTCCTCCCATGTTGGCTAAGCAAGCTTTCCAACCTTATCACGCGAAATCAGAGGCGTTCGTCGCCGCCGATACGACCGTCCAGCATGGTCAAGCGCCGCCGCGCGCGGCGGCCGAGGTCCGGGTCGTGGGTCACGACAACCAGCGTGAGCCCGTCCTCGTTCAGCGACTCCAGAAGCCGGATGATTTCCATGCTTGAACGCGAATCGAGGTTGCCGGTGGGCTCGTCGGCCAGCAGCAACCTGGGCGACATGACGATGGAGCGCGCGATGGCGGCGCGCTGGAGCTGACCGCCGGAGAGCTGGTTGGGACGGTGCTCCATGCGGTCGGCCAACTCGACGCGCTCGAGCGCGCGCCTGACTTTCTCGCGGCGCTTGCGGCGGCGCCAGCCGGCTAACGTGAGCGGCAGTTCGACGTTCTCGAAGGCGGTCAGGCGCGGCACCAGGTGAAAGAACTGGAACACGAAGCCGATCACCTCGCGCCGGGTGCGCGCCAGCTTGTCGTCGGACATCTTGGCGGTGTCTTCGCCGAGCAGGCGATAGCTGCCCCCGTCCGGCGAGTCCAGCAGGCCGATGATGTTCAGCAGCGTGGACTTGCCCGACCCGGACGGTCCCATGATCGACA
>JAPOWV010000071.1:0-161879 GCA_026707445.1 Gammaproteobacteria bacterium | reverse complement strand
TCGACCGTGCGTTCCTCGAGAAGACCCGTTTCCGTGTTCAGCACCATGATCCGTTCGTCTTCGATTACCGCCTCCGTCGGCACGCGAAGGGCCTCGTCGCGCACGTCCACGATCACTTCCACGTCGGCGCTGTAGCCCGGCATCAGCCCGTAGCGCTGCGGATTGTTGATCTCCGCCTCGATCTCCACGGTGCGCGCCTGTTTCTCCAGGTCCAGCACGTAAGGCGCAACGCGCCGCACGAAGCCGGGAAAGAACTGGTCCGGGAAGGCGTCGAGCAGGATTCGGGCTTCCTGCCCGGCTTGGACCAGCGGCGCATCGACCTCGTCGATCGGGGCGGTGATATACAGGCAGTTGTTGTCGATCACGTCCACCGTGGGCAGCGTCGCAACGCCCATGGGCGACGGCGTCACGAACTCGCCCAGTTCGCCGTTGATCTCGGCGATTACGCCGTCGAAGGGGGAGCGCAGGATGGTGCGTTCCAGACGTGCGCGGTTGACTTCCACTCGGGCCTCGGCGGCGCTTGACGAGTCGTTGGACGCTTTGCAGGACGCGGCCCGCGCTTCCGCTTCGGCCTGGGCTCTTTCCAGCTCCTCCTCGGAGACCAGGTTGTCGTCATGCAGCTTGGCCAGCCGCACCGCCTCGCGCGCCGCCAGGTCGGCCCGCGTGCAGCTCTCCGCCGCCCGCGAGCGCTCGGCAATCAGGTTGCGCTGCGAGAGTTCGATTTCCGAACGCAGGTCCTCGTTCCAGATCTCCAGCAGCACCTGGCCTTCGGTTACGGAGTCGCCCTCCGCTACTGGAAGGCTCGCAATCTGGCCCGCCGAAGCCGGCGACATCTGCGCCCGCCGGCAGGCGTCCACAGTGCCCGCGCGGGTGTTCAGCACCGTCTTGCGAATCTCCCCGGTGGTCACCTCGGCCACCCGCACTTCAACGCCGTCCTCGCCGCTCGAAAACAGGCTGAACGCGCCCACGATCACGACCGCGGCAATCGCGATCCAGATGCTGTACTTGACGGCCGGGCGCATGGCTGCGTGAGTATAGCCGCGTCCGCCTGGGAAAGAGGGCGTCCCGCCCTCAACCCCCAAGTAATATTCCTCTCATGCCCACGCGCATCCGCGACACCCTCCCCCAACCCGGCCACAACATCCGCGGCCGCGGCGCGCGCGGCAACCTGCCAGGCCGCTTCGAACGGCAGACCTACGAGCCGGATCCGGGCGTCGCCGAAATGGCGCCGCACCCGGACACCGAACTGATCCCCGAACTCAGCAAGACCATCATCAGCCGCAACAAGTCGCCGGACGTCGGCTTCAGCCAGTCCATCAACCCCTACAAGGGCTGTGAGCACGGCTGCATCTACTGCTTCGCGCGCCCGGCGCACGCCTACCTCGACTTCTCGCCCGGCCTCGACTTCGAGACCAAGATCGTGCACAAGCCCAACGCCGCGGAGTTGCTCAGAAAGGAACTGGCCAAACCCGGATATCGGTGCTCGCCGATCGCCCTGGGCATAAACACCGACGGCTACCAGCCTTTCGAGAAGCAGTTGCGCACCACGCGCTCGCTGCTTGAGATCATGCTCGAAACCCGCCACCCGGTAACGATCGTCACCAAGTCCGCGCTGGTGGAGCGGGATCTGGACCTGCTGGGCGAACTGGCCCGGCTGGGCCTTACCCAGGTCGCGTTGAGCATCACCACGCTGGACGACGAACTCAAGCGCCGCATGGAGCCGCGCACCGCGTCGCCCCGCCGCCGGCTGACGACCGTAGAACGCCTCACCGAGGCCGGCGTGCCGACAGGGGTCATGTTCGCGCCCGTCATCCCCGCGCTAAACGACCATGAACTCGAAGCGGTCCTGAAGGCCTCCTCCGAAGCCGGCGCGCTGTGGGCCGGCTACGCGGTGCTGCGCCTGCCCAACGAAGTCCGCCCGCTGTTCAAGGATTGGCTGGCCGAACAATATCCCCTGCGCGCCGAACACGTCATGAGCCGCGTCCGCCAGATCCGCGGCGGCAGGGAAAACGACTCGTCCTTCGGCCGCCGCATGCGCGGCCAGGGCCAATACGCCGACCTGCTGCGCCAGCGCTTCGACCGCGCCTGCCGCCGCTACGGCCTGAACCGCGGCACCCGCCCATCCCTCAAGATCACGCTGTTCCGCCCGCCCGCCGCTCCTCCGAAGCCTCCCCGCCGTTCTCGACGGAACACGGCGCCGGAGGAGCAACTCTCACTTCTGTCTTGATCGCACCCTTGACCCTGCTATCCGCGATCTGGGCGGCGCTCGCCGTTCTCGCGTTCGCGGTGAGCTTCAAGGTGCGCGACATCACCGGCCGGATAGGCGGTGGCGGCTGGGGCAAGCACATCGACGCCCGCTGGGGTTGGTTCTGGATGGAGCTGCCTGCGCTTGTCACGTTCCCCGCGGTTTACTTCGCAAGCGGGAATCTCCACCTCGTCGGAAACATCGCGGTTGCGCTGTGGCTGGCGCACTACGGCCACCGGACCCTGGTCTGGCCTCTCGTCGTACTCAAATCGGGCGCCACGATCCCGTCCGGGATGTGGATGAGCGGAGGCGCCTTCAACGTGATCAACGGCTTGCTGTTGGGAGCCTACCTGGCGTTTGCTCCCCAGTTGGGTGACGCCTGGCTGTCCGATCCGCGATTCCTGGCGGGCGTGGTCCTGATGCTAGGCGGCGCCTGGCTCAACCTGTGGTCGGACTACCGCCTGCTCGCCCTGCGCCGTCGCAGCGGGCACCAACGCGTCATGCCCGAAGGAGGCGCGTTCAACCTAAGCTGCTGCCCGAACCTCCTCGGCGAGATCATCGAATGGCTCGTCTTCGCCCTCCTGACCTGGTGCCTCCCCGCCCTCGCCTTCGCCCTGTGGAGCATCGCCAACCTCGTCCCCCGGGCACTCTGGCGCCGCTCCTGGTACCGCACCAACTTCCCAGATTTCCCCAGGACCCGCGCCGCCCTGATCCCCGGCCTGCTTTAGCACTCGGTGCTTACGGAGCGGAGGAGTTCGACGTTGCCGCCCTTCGCGGTGGTGTTGATGGTGATGGTTTTTTCGACGGCGTAGCGGTGGAGGTAGTGGGGGCCGCCGGCCTTGGGGCCGGTGCCGGACAGGCCCATGCCGCCGAAGGGTTGCACGCCCACCACGGCGCCGACCATGTCGCGGTTTACATATATGTTTCCCATGCGCGCGCGCGCGATGACCTCATCGACGCGGGCATCGATGCGGCTCTGGATGCCCAGCGTGAGTCCGAATTCGAGGCGGTTGATCGAGTCCACCAGCCCGGCGAGGTTGGCGGCGTCGAAGCGCAGCACGTGCATGACCGGGCCGAAGCACTCGCCCTCGAGTTGCCCTAGGCTCTCCAGTTCTATGGTGTGCGGGCGGATATACGGGCCTTTCAGCGATTCGTCGAGCCGGCCTCCGGTCCAGACTTCGCAGTCCAGCGAACGCATGCGCTCGATGTGCGCCTGGATCCGGTCCAGCGAGGGCTGGTCGATGATCGGGCCGATGTCCGTTGAGGGGTCGTGGGGATCGCCGATCGCCAGCTCGGCCGCGGCGCCGCGAATCGAATCCAGCAACGTGTCGGCCACCTCGTCCTGCACGCACAGCACCCGCAACGCGGAGCAGCGCTGGCCGGCGCTCAGGAACGCCGAGCGGATGGCGTCGTCGGTGGTCTGTTCGATCAGGGCCGACGAGTCCGCGATCATTACGTTCTGACCGCCGGTCTCGGCGATGAACGGCACGATGGGGCGGTTGGACTTGCCGGCCAGGGCGGACTGAATGCGCGCCGCCGTGTCCGTGCCGCCGGTGAACGCCACACCGGCGATGCCGCGGTGATTGACCAGCGCCGCGCCCACGTCCCCGGCGCCGGCCACCAGCCGTAGCACGTCCGCAGGGACGCCGGCGGCGTGCAGCAGGTCCACGGCCATCTTCGCGATGCGCGGCGTCTGCTCGGCGGGCTTGGCCAGCACGGCGTTTCCGGCCAGCAGAGCAGCGGATACCTGGCCCAGGAAGATCGCGAGCGGGAAGTTCCAGGGGCTGATGCAGACGAAAACGCCGCGGCCATGCAGACTCAGGTCGTTCGATTCTCCGGTGGGTCCGTCCTGGGGCATGGGCGATTCGAAATCCCGTTCCGCCTGGCGGGCGTAGTAGCGCATGAAATCCACCGCCTCGCGCACTTCCGCCACGGCGTCGTCCACCGTCTTGCCCGCCTCGCTCGCCAGCACGCGGAAGAATTCGTCGCGCCCTTCTTCCAGCGCATCCGCCGCCGTCCTCAATATGTTGGCGCGGCGCCGTCCGCCCAACGCGTCCCAGGCCGGTTGGGCTTCGGCCGCGGTTCGGACCCACGTGTCGATCTCCCCGGAAGCCGGGTCGACGGCCTGCGGCTCCGGCGTGTCGGAGCGCTCGGACAGCAACGCCGAAAAACGACCCAGCGCGGTTTGCGAAGCCAGGTCGCAGCCGGCCGAGTTGGGGCGGTCCTCTCCGTACAGCAGCTCGGGCGTCGGCAGGGTTGAAGAGTTTCGGGCCAGCGAGATCTCTATCGGATCGGACACGATGGCCTCCGGCGCAAGCTCCTCGTCATAGAGGCGGTTGACGAAGCTGGAGTTGGCGCCGTTTTCAAGCAACCGTCGCACCAGGTAGGCCAGCAGGTCCTCGTACAGCCCGGCCGGCGCATACACGCGAACCGGCGGGAAATCGTCGAACATCGCGCGCGCTGTTTCGTGTAGGCGTTCGCCCATGCCGTGGATGCGCTGCAGCTCCATGTTCGAGCGGTCCTCGGCCAGCGTCAGCACCGTCGTCAGCGTGTGGGCGTTGTGGGTGGCGAAGGCGCAGAACAGGTGCGGGCGTTCGGCCAGCATGGCCTGGGCGCAGGAAAGGTAGGACGTGTCGGTGTTGTCCTTGGCCGTGAACACCGGGTAATCGGGCATGCCGGCGATCTGCGCGTGCTTGATCTCGGCGTCCCAATAGGCGCCCTTCACGAGCCGAACGGAAATCTGCCGCCGGGTGCCCTGCGCCAGTTCGCTCAGCCATCGGATAACCCGCCTGGCGCGCTTCCCGTAGCCCTGCACTGCCAGTCCGAGGCCGTCCCAGCCGCGCAGCGAGGGCTCCGCGCAGAGGCGCTCGGTCAATTCCAGCGACAGGATCAGCCGGTCGGCTTCCTCGGCGTCCAGACACAGGGGTATGTCGTGCTCGTGGGCCAGTTCGCACAGTTTGAGCAGCCGCGGATACATTTCTTCGTGGACCCGGGCGGACTGGCGGGCCTCGTAGCGTGGGTGGAGCGCGGTGAGCTTGATGGACATGCCGCAACGGCGCCCTGCCTTGTCCGGCTGCCGTTCGCCCACCATGGGAATGGCCTTGCAATAGGCCTGGAAATACTCGTCGGCGACCTCGGCCGTACGCGCGCCTTCGCCCAGGATGTCGAACGAATACTCCACGCTGTCGTCGAGCCTGTAAGCGCGCTTGATGGCTTCCTCCATGGTCTCGCCCATCACGAACTCCTGGCCGAGGATGCTCATGGCCTGGCGCACGGCTCCTCGGATCACCGGTTCGCCCAGGCGCCCCGCCAGCGACTGCAGCACCGCTCCGCCGGACTGGTTCTCGAAGCGCCGCATGGACACTGCGCGCCCGGTGAGCATCAGTGCCCAGGTGGAGGCGTTTACCAGCAGGGAGCTGGAATGTCCCAGGTGCTCGTCCCAATGCGCCGGACCCAGCTTGTCGGCGATCAGTTCGTCGGCGGTCTGCGGATCCGGTACCCGCAGCAGGGACTCGGCCAGGCACATCAGCGCCACGCCTTCGTCGTTATGCAGCCCGAACTCGTTGAGGAAGGCGTCCAGCATGGTGGGGCCTTTCGGCGAAGTGCGCACCCGGCGCACCAGTTCCGCGGCCTTTTCCACGATCGACCGGCGGGTGGCTTCATCGAGCGTGAAATCTTCCGCCAGCCGCCTTACCAGCGGAATTTCCGGCGCAAACTTGTGTTTGTCGATTCGATTCAGTGCGCTGCTCATCTCACATCTCTTCGTGTTCGTTCCTTCTCGCCTATTTCACCACTTTTTTCGCCGCTGTCGGCCCGCCGGAAAGAGTAGTATGCGCGCGCCCTGCCTGGTTCAGCGCATGGGTCCTCAGAAAGTTGTCACGCGGCCCTTGCCGCCGCCCATACCTGCACATGCTCGGCGCCGGCGGCGATCAGCGCCGCCGCCATCGCGTCGGCCGTTGCCCCGGTCGTAACCACGTCGTCCACTATCGCCGGCCGGAGCGGCGAACGCGCGCATGCGAAAGCTCCCGCGACGTTCAAGCGGCGTTCTTCGTCGCTGAGGCGGCTTTGCATGCGCGTGTGCCGGACCCGGTGGCAGATGTCCGGCAGCATCGGCACGCCGATTTCGCGCGCAATGAGGCGGGCGATTTCCTCAGCCTGGTTGAAACCGCGCTTTGCCAGCCGGCGCGGATGCAGCGGAACGGGGGCCAGCGCGTCGGGCATTTCCAGAACGCCCCGCTCGACCTGCGAGCGAACGCCCTCGGCAATGGCCTGGCCGAGAGCCCGCGCCAGGTGCATTCGCCGGCCGAATTTCAGCCCCAGGAGCAGTCGGTCCACCGGGTAGTCGTACGCCAGCGGAGCAACCATTCGGTGAAAGCCCGGAGGCCGGACTGCGCAACGCACGCAGGTGCCGGTGACGTCGGTCCTGCCCACGCGGATTCCGCAGCGGGGACAGGCCTGCTCAGCGCGGGGAAGGCCTTCGGCGCACGCGTCACACAGTTCCCGACCGTCACGCGCCTGGCCGGCGCAGAGCGCGCAACGCCAAGGCAGGAGGAAGCGCACAAGGCCCCTGCGGCCAGTGTTTCCCGGAGTCATTGCGGTTATGCTAACCCTGCCAAGGAAATACAGGAATCCCTATGCCACGCATCCTGATTACGGGCGCCTCGCGCGGTCTGGGGCTGGAGCATGCCAGGCAGTACCTGGAGAAGGACTGGGAAGTGATTGCCACCGCCCGCGACCCGGAAGCGTCGCCTGGTCTCAAGGCGCTCGAATCGAACGGTTCCCGACTGCTGAGCACGGTAACCCTGGATGTGACCGACCATGCGCGGATAGAGGCCGTGGCCGGCGAACTGGCGGGCGAGTCGCTGGACATTCTGCTGAACAATGCCGGCACCTACGGGCCGAAGTCGGCATTCGAGGGCATGCATTACCAGTCGCTGGAAAGCATGGATTACGAACTGTGGCGCGAAATGCACGAAATCAACGTGATGGCGGCGTTCAAGGTCGCGGTATGTTTCAAGCAGCACTTGGAGGCCGCCGCCAATCCGCTGTTGGTGAACATGTCCAGCGACATGGGATCGATCGCCAACAACTCCATGGGACATGCCTACGCCTACCGCAGCAGCAAGTCGGCGCTCAACATGCTGACCAAGGGCATGGCGATCGAGTGGCAGAACATCACGGTCATCGCCATGGCGCCGGGCTGGTGCCGCACCGACCTGGGCGGGCCGGAGGCGCCGGTGGACCCGGTCGAGAGCGTGCGCATGCAGCAGGAGCTGTTCGAGCAGGTCGAGTCTTCTCGATCGGGCGAGTTCATCAACCGCTTCGGAGAAAACGTCGACTGGTAAGCGCTGCGCCGCAGGTGCCGGACCCGTGTCAGGCGTTTCCGCCTGAGCCATGCTGAGCTTCATCCACCACCCGCTCACGGGCACGCCGTACGGGACGGCGCTCGATCTTTGCGTGATCGTCTCCATCCTGGCCTGGCTCGCCTCGGTGATCACCCGCGAGTACTCCTGGGCCGACCGGCTCTGGTCGCTGTGCCCGCCGGTCTATTGCCTCATCGTTGCGGCGGATGCCGATTTCGCCTCGCCCCGCCTGAATCTCATGGCGGTCCTGGTGACGCTGTGGGGCCTGAGGCTGACCTACAACTACGCGCGCAAAGGCGGCTTTGCCAAAGGCGGCGAGGACTACCGGTGGGCGGCGATACACGAAAAAATCGGCCCGGTCGGATTTCAGGCGCTGAACCTGGTATTTATCGCTCCGGGTCAGATGCTGATCGTGTGGCTGTTCGCATCACCCGTTCACCAGGCCTGGCTGTGGCGGGAAACGCCCCTGACCTTCCTCGACGGCATCGCCGCCGCGGTTTTCGTCGTGCTTTTCATCGGCGAATGGGTGGCGGATGAACAGATGTGGAGATTCCAGCAGGGCAAGAAACGAAAGATCGATGCGGGCGAGGAGGTGACCGGACAATTCATCACAACCGGCCTTTTCGCCTGTTGCCGCCATCCCAATTTCTTCTGTGAGATGGGCATGTGGTGGGTGTTCTACCTGTTTGCGGTGGGCGCCTCCGGGGAGTGGTTCAACTGGACCGGCCTGGGTTTCGTGGTTCTCACGCTCCTTTTCCAGGGCTCGACCCACCTGACGGAATCGCTGACGCTTGCGAAGTATCCCTCTTACCGCGACTACCAGGCCACCACGCCCCGCCTCATGCCTCTGCCTTTCGTGCGCCGCGAAGGCGGGCGACCTCCTCGTATAGCTGGTCGGTCGTGATGCCTTCGGGCGCCATCGGCTTGCCCACCAGCAGTTCGACCGGCGCCCGCAGCCACTTCAGACCTCCACGGAACGCGCCCCGACCCTGGTGCGAGAACAGGCTGCCCCACAAACCGCGCAGCGCCAGGGGGATGACCGGAACGGGAACCTGATTCAGCAGCTTGAGCACTCCGGGGCGGAACTCGTGCATTTTTCCGTCGCGGGTGATATGCCCTTCCGGGAAGATGCACACCAACTCGCGGTTGCGCAACGCGTCCGTCAGCGACTCGAAGGCCTTCCGGTAGGTTTCGGGATCGTCCCTGCGCGCCGTGATCGGAACGGCGTGCACGCTGCGGAAGATGAAATTAAGAAGCGGCAGGTCGTAGATGCGCCTGATCATGACGAAGCGCACGGGCCGGCGAAGTACGCCCAGGATCAGCAGTGCGTCGACGTAGCTCACGTGGTTGCAGACCAGCACCGCCGCTCCCCGTTCGGGTACGCGGTCGAGATTGCGGAAGCGCAGACGGTAGAGGCTGCGCATCAGGCACCAGATCAGGAAGCGCGCAACGAACTCCGGGACTTCCCAGAAGACGAACATCGAGACGCCCAGGTTGACCACCGCGAGCACCAGGAACAACTGCGGGATGCTCATTTCCATCACGACCAGCACCAGGATGCTCAGCCCCGCCCCGATCACCATGAACAGCGCGTTGACGATGTTGTTGAACGCGATGACCCGGGCGCGGGTCTCCTGGCGCGTGCGCTGCTGGATCACCGAGAACATCGGGACCACGTACAGTCCACCGAAGAAGCCGATAAGGAACAGGTCGAGCATCGTGTTCCAGCCCCCCGCGCCAAGAAACTGCCCCATTCCCGCCGCCGGCGTAACCGGGTTCATGGTCGTCAGCGCGAAGTGCGCCGCGAACGCGGTCAGACCGAGACTGCCGATGGGCGTGAGGCCAATTTCCACGCGGCGCCCCGACAGCCATTCGCACACCATCGACCCTACGCCGATTCCCACGGCCAGCGTCGCCATCAGTGAGGTCGTGACCGTTTCGTTGGCGTTGAGGACCTCCTTGCCATAATTGGGCATCTGTGTGAGGACCACGGACCCCAGCAGCCAGAACCAGGAAATGCCCAGTATCGAAAGCAGCACCGAACGTTTGGCGGACGAGGCCCGCGCCATGCGCGCTACGACGGTGAAGGGGTTCCAGCAGATTCTGCCGGCGCCCCGAGCGGGCGGCGCGGCCGGAATGAAGCGGCTGGCCAGGTATCCTGCCGCCGCCAGTCCCACGACGGTGGCGGCGATCAGCAGCGGGCGCGATGCTTCGGGTTCCGCCGCGGCCAGCGCGCCACCGAGCACGAGTCCGGCGGGAATGGCCACGAAGGTGCCCATCTGCACCAGTCCGTTGCCGCCGACCAGTTCCGCCTGTCTCAGGTGCTGGGGGATGATGGCGTACTTGATCGGACCGAAGAAGGTGGATTGCGTGCCCGTCAGGAACAGCACCGCCATTACCGCCCATACCGAGCCGGAGGCCACCGCCAGGCCGCCCAGCAGCATGATGCAGATTTCGGCTATCTTGATCCGGCGCGCCAGGACCGCCTTGTCGCCGTGGTCGGCGAGTTCGCCGGCCCATGCCGAGAAAAGGAAGAATGGCAAGGCGAACAGGCCGGCGCCCAGGTTGGCCAACGTGTCGGCATTGGCCGCTCCGGCGCCGAAGACGATCAGCACGATCACGGCGTTGCGGTACACGTTGTCGTTGAAAGCGCCCAACGCCTGTGTGAAGAAGAATGGCGAAAATCGCCGAGAAAGCAGCAGCGAGAACTGCCCGCGCTCCCGGGTCGGTGTTGACTCTGCTGCGTCGCTTGCGCTCATCCGGTCCGTTTCCCGCGTCTCGCCGCGCGCCATGTTAACCGCCGCTCCGGCCCGCCGGGCATAGGTCCGCCTGCGTAATGGCCCGTCCTCGACCCCGGCGTGTCCGGCGCGCCTTTGACCGCGCCGCGGCGGACTTTGCCAGGCACGACTTCCTCCACGCGGAGATTCGCCGCCGGATGCTGGAGCAACTTGAGTGGGTGCGCATCGACCCCGCCTGCATCGTCGATGCCGGCGCCGGTCCCGGGGGCGCGCGGGACGAATTGCTCCGGCGCTTTCCCGAAGCCCGGGTGCTGTCGCTGGACAGCTCGCTCGGCATGCTGCGCGCCGGGACCGGGCAGCGGATTTGCGGGGACATGCAGCAGATGCCGCTGGCCGACGGTTGCGCGCAACTGCTGTTCTCGAACCTGGCCTTGCACTGGTGCCCGGCCATAGGCGCCGCGCTCGCCGAGTTTCGGCGTGTGCTGGATTCGCCCGGCCTTGTCTTCTTCTCGATGTTCGGGCCGGACACGCTCAAGGAACTGCGTCGCGCTCGCGGCGGCGCGGGCCTGGTCGACGATCCGGAAACGCTGCTCGACATGCACCATCTGGGCGACGCCCTGGTGCAGGCTGGCTTTGCCGATCCGGTCATGAGCGCCGAGCGCTTTCCGGTGCCGTACGCGGACTACGCCACGCTGGAAGGCGACCTGCGCCGTTGCGGCGCAGGCCTGGCAATGATGTCCGGCTCTTCGGGCCTGACCGGGCGCAGGCGCAGGCGGGTCGTGGAGGAAGCCTTTGCAGCGCAACGCGGCGGCGACGGCATGGTGGCCGTCAGCATTGAAGTGGTATACGGCCAGGCCTGGATCGCTCCGCCGAAGGGCCGCCGGGAACCCACGGAAGTGCCGCTGGAGGAGATCAGTTTGCGGAGTACAGGGAAGCGGCCTTGATCGTGGCATAGACCCGCACGCCGGTCGAAAGCCCGAGTTCCCGCACCGAGCGCCGGGTAACGCGCGCCCACAGCGTCTGGCCCACGTTGACGACCACATCGGCAAGCGCGCCGTCTTCCGGCACGACCCGTTCGACCGTGCCGCTCATCACGTTCAGCACGCTGCTTTGACGGGGCGGCTCCAGGGACAGCGACACGTCGCCGGCGCGCACCTGAAGCACGATATCGGCGTCCTGGGGCAGGTCGAGCCTCGGCAGGAGAATGGTGTGCCCGGAGCACGACAGGCGGCTCAAGCCATCGCCGTCATCGACTTCCTCAATCCGGCAGCGAAGCAGCGCCCCGGCGCTCTGCTGGCCGATCGACGCTTGCAGCTCCGGGCGGCCCAGCAGCTCCTGAGGCTCCCCGGATGACCGGACGACGCCACGGTCGATCAGGACCAGGCGGTCGGCCAGCCGCACCACTTCCTCGATGCGGTGCGTCACGTAGACGATGATCCGGTCGCTGTCCCGCTTGAGCCGCTCGAGAAAATTCAGCACCTCCCCGCGGCGCTCTCCGTCCAGCCCGGCAAGCGGCTCGTCCAGCAGCAGCACGTCCGGCGCGGTGAGCAACGCCCGTCCGATCGCCACGCGCTGCTGTTCTCCTCCGGAAAGGCTCATCGGCCTCCGGTGAAGCAGCGCCTGGAGTTCCAGGAGTTCGACGACTTCCTTGAAAACCGGCGCGGATCGCGCTCCGCGTCGGCGGCCGTACTGAAGGTTGCCGCGCACGCTCAGGTGCGGAAACAGCCGGCCATCCTGAAAGACGACGCCGACCGGACGCCGCTCGGGGGGCAGGTTGACGCCCTCGCGCCTCGAAAATACGCAGGTCCCGCCGATTGCGATCTCGCCTTCGTCCGGCGTAAGCAGGCCGGCGACCATGTTCACCAGCGAAGTCTTGCCCGCGCCGGATTGGCCAAACAGGGCTGTAATCCCGGGCCGGATCTCAAGCCGGCCCCGCCACTCGAAGTCGGCCAGTTTCCTGCGTGCGTCGATCTTCAGCATGGCGGGCGTACGGTCAGTTCAGGCGCTTGCGGACCGCGCGCGCGGCCAGCTCCGACGCCGCCAGCGCGACTATGGCCAGTGCCAGCGATATGCCGGCCAGCCAGGCGGCGGCGGTTTCGCCTTCAGGCGTCTGCAGCAGCGTGTAGATCGCCAGGGGCAGGGTCCGAGTCTGCCCGGGCACGTTGGAGACGAAGGTGATCGTGGCGCCGAATTCGCCCAGACAGCGCGCAAAAGCCAACAGCGCCCCGGTCAGCAGGCCCGGCGCAGCCAGCGGCAGGGTGACGGTAAACAGCGAGCGCGCCGGGGTCGCGCCCAGTGTTCGGGCCGCCTCTTCCAGGCGCCGGTCCACCGACTCGATCCCGAGGCGGATGGCCCGGACCATGAGCGGGAAGGCCATGACCGCCGCGGCCACGGCCGCGCCCCTCCAGGTAAAGGTGAAAGTGACGCCGAACCAGTCGTGGAACAGCCGCCCCAGCCAGCCGTTTCGTCCCAGCACGATTAGCAACAGATAGCCCACCACCACCGGCGGCGTGACCAGCGGCAGGTGCACCAGGCCGTCCAGGAGGATCTTTCCCGGAAAGCGGCAGCGCGCCAGCACCCAGGCGCAGGCGATCCCCACCGGAAGCGAACAGGCCACCGCCCAAAGCGAAACCTTGAGCGACAGCGCCGCGATTTCCCAGACGGGCGTCATCGCTTCCCCTCGCTCGCGGCGGTGAACCCGTGCTGCAGGAATACCTGCTGCGCTTCGCCGCTGAGCAGGTAGTCGTAAAAGGCCCGCGCCGAGGAGTTGTCAGCCGGCTCAATCAGGGCCAGTTCGTAGCGGATCGGCGAATGACTTTCCGCCGGAAGCAATGCGGCTGCGGCCAGGCCCGATTCCGCGCGCAGCTCGCTGGCGTAGGTGATGCCGAGCGGCGCCTCGCCGCGAGCCACGCGCACAGACACCGCGCGCGCGTTGGCGGCGAATGCCAGACGCCCCCGCAGAGGTTTCCACAGTCCCAGGTACTCAAGGGCCTCGCGCGCGTATATGCCCGCCGGCACGTGCGACGGGTCCGCCAGCACCAGCGGAAAGTCCGCAAGCGCTCCCAGCAGCGTTGCGGGGCGGCCGAGGATCACGTCCGCGCCCCCGTCCGCAGGCCGAATCAGGGCTAGCTGGTTGCCGGTCACTTCGCGCCGCGAACCGGCCGCCAGGAAACCGTCCCGCTCGAGACGATCCAGCCACTGCCGATTGGCGGACAGGAACAGGTCCGCGCGCGCGCCGTGCATGACCTGCCGGGCCAGCGTCGAAGAGGCCGCGAAGGAGAACCGCACGCGCCGCAGCTGTTCCCGCTCAAATGATTGCGCAAGATCGCTAAGGGGAACCATCGTGCTGGCCGCGGCAAATACCAGCGTTGCAGGCGTCGGCTGGGCGGGCGCCGGCGCGCTACCCGCGCAGAGCACCGCGCCGACGGCAAGGACCCGCACGGCCTTGCCCAAAGGCCGCATCGTCCCGTTCCGTCCCCTGCCCGAAAAAAGCATGGCTGCCAGCATAGCCAATTCGAACCGGGTTTCCCACAAGTGAATCTTCCGGCCCCGGGCGGCACGGATACTCAATGTAGGATGGCCGACACGAACTGAACGGCGCCGCCGCACGGAACCGAGCTTGAGGCAAGACGGCAAGCACAAACGCTATCCGGGCGACGACCATGACCGCCGCTGGCGGGAACTGGTGTTTCCCGAGAACTACCGCAACCCGGAGCCCCGCCGGAAGTATCACCTGGCTGTGGTCGGCGCCGGACCCGCCGGTCTGGTCGCCTCGATTGCGGCGGCAGGCCTCGGCGCCCGTGTCGCACTGGTGGAAAGGAAGGCGATGGGCGGAGATTGTCTGAACGTCGGATGCGTGCCTTCCAAATCTCTTCTTGAATTTACGCGGCGCAATCCGAATGCCGGATTCGACGAAGCCTTCGCCTGGCTCCGGCGGGTCCGCTCGGAGATCTCGGAGCATGATTCGGTGGAACGCTATGTTCGAAGCGGCGTGGACGTTTTCCTCGGACCGGCCCGGTTCGCCGGCCGCAACAGCCTGGAAGTGGACGGGCAGCGCCTGGCCGCACGACGCTTCCTGATCGCGACCGGCGCGCGCGCCGAATTCCCGCGGATCCCGGGATTGCAGGATTGCGATGCGCTCACCAACGAGTCGTTCTTCGACCTGGCCGAGCGCCCCGGGCGCCTGGCGATTCTCGGCGCCGGCCCGGTCGGCTGCGAACTGGCCCAGGGAATGGCGAGGCTCGGTCTCGAGGTGCACCTCTTCGAGATGGCCGGGCATGTGCTTCCGGGTGCGATTGCTTCGGCAAGCGACGCGGTGGCGGCCGCGCTCAAGTCCGACGGAGTAAGCCTGCACCTGGATTCGAAGGTGACCCGGATCAGTTCGCAGGGCGGCCGTCCGACGGTTCATGCCCCCGGCGCTTCGGTCACGGCCGATCGCCTGCTTGTCGCGGCGGGACGGCGCGCCAACGTCGAGGGTTTGAACCTCGGGGCTGCAGGCGTCGCGTTGCGCGAGGGACGCATTGCCGTGGACGACAAGCTGCGAACGACGAACAGGAGGATCTACGCCGCGGGGGATGTCTGCTCCGCAATGCCGTTCACGCACAACGCCGACGCCCAGGCGCGCATCGTCGTGCGCAACGCGCTGTTTGCGCCGACCGCCAGCACCCGGGGACTGGTGGTCCCGCAGTGCACCTACACGGACCCGGAGGTGGCCCAGGTCGGACGAACCCAAGCGCAGCTTGCCGAGGATGGCGTCGCCGTCGACTGCTACCGATTGAATTTCGCGGAGCTTGACCGTGCCAGGACCGCAGGCGAGAGCGACGGCTTTGTCGAATTGTTGACCGCCGGGGGGAGCGACAGGATCCTGGGGGCTACCATCGTCGGACATGACGCCGGAGAACAGATCGCACCGCTATGCATGGCCATGGCCAATGGCCTGGGGCTTGGCGCCGCGGGCAAGGCCGTGCTTCCCTATCCCACCCGCGCCGAATACCTGCGCCGGCTGGCCGACCAGTACGCGCGCACCCGGCTGACGCCCCGCGCGGCGCGTCTGTTGAAATCGTGGTTTCGATAATGACTGAAGCGACGGAACCGCGCGGCTACATTCAGCCCGGCGCCCTGCGCGAGCTTTGGTTTCACACCGGGACGGCCTGCAATCTCGCCTGCCCGTTCTGTCTGGAAGGCTCCCGGCCGGGAGACGACCGACTTCAGCGAATCACGCTGGCGGACGCGAAGCCGCTGCTCGACGAGGCCGCGTCGCTGGGCGTTCGGCAATACTCGTTTACCGGCGGCGAGCCTTTCATCGTCAAGGATTTCATCCGGATTCTGCGTTATGCCTCGAACCTGGGGCCGTGTTTGGTGCTGACCAACGGCACCGATCCGATGATCCGGCGCCTGGGCGAGATCGATTCGCTGGCCGCCCGGCCTTATCCGGTCAGTTTCCGGATCAGCATCGACTACGCCGACGCGGCGCGGCACGATGCGGCGCGTGGCGAGGGAAATTTCGGGAAGTCCTGGCGCAGCCTCTCCGCTCTGCACGCGCGCGGATTCGCCGTATCGCTGGCCCGGCAATCCGATTCCGGCGAGGATGGCGCGGCGGTGGATGGGGCGTTTCGCAAGCTGTTCGCCGAGAACGGCCTGCCCATGGACACCCGCATCGTGTCTTTTCCGGATTTCCTGCCGCCCGGATCGAACCCCGCGGTGCGGCGGATCACGGAAAACTGCATGACCACGCATCACGACGAGGAGTCTCGCCGCTCGTTCATGTGCTACTTCTCGAAAATGGTGGTCAAGAAACAGGGACGCATGCGCGTCTACGCCTGCACGCTGGTGGACGACGACGAGTCCTTCGACCTCGGGGGCAACCTCGCGGAAAGCCTCGGGAAACGCGTCATGCTCCGCCACCACCGCTGCTACAGCTGCTTCGCCTACGGCTCTTCCTGCAGCGAACTGGCATGATGCTCCATTTGTTGTCGGGGAGGTCCGAGGCGCATCGTGCGCGGATAAGGAGAGAGCGATGATTCAGAGCAACAGACGCAAGTTCATCCAGCGGGCGGCCAGCATGGCGGCGGTCGGCACGCTGCCGCTGACCCATGTGAGGCTGGGCCGCAGCGAGCGGTCGGCGGAGTTCAGCTTCGCCTTCATTTCCGATTCGCATATCCAGCACGTCCGCGGGACGGAGTTCGTGCGCAACTGGGACCGCGGGCTGATCCGGGCAGTAGCCGAAACCAATCTCCTGAACCCGAAGCCGGACTTCGTGATATACGGCGGCGACCTGGCCCAGCTCGGGACGAAGCCGGAGCTGGACCACGGCGCGGAACTGCTTTCGGCGCTGAACTACGACATCTATCCCGTCCTGGGCGAGCACGACTACTACCTCGATCTCGGCGAATACTGGTCGGACCTGTTCAAGCGTCCGCACTATTACAGCTTCGACCACAAGGGCGTGCACTTCGTGCTGCTCAACTCCGTCGTGACGCACGATGAGTGGACCTTCGACCGCTGGCAGACGGCGGAGCAGCGGATGAACGAGATGGCGGGACTGGACAATCCGAACGGCTCGCCGTTCATGGTGGGCGACGAGCAGCGCGAGTGGCTGAAGAACGATCTCGCACAGTTGGACCGGCGCACGCCCATCGTCGTGATTTCCCACTCGCCGCTGCAGAAGATCTACAGGGGCTGGAACTTCTGGACCGACGACGCCGAGCAGGTGCAGGCCATACTCGCGCCGTTCGACAAGGTGACCGTGCTATACGGTCATGTGCACCAGATCCAGTACAACCAGATCGGCAACATCGCCTTCACTTCGGCCGTGGCCACCGCCTGGCCCTGGCCCTATCCCGGCAGCTATGTGCACGCGGAGCACTACCTGCCGGTGCTGACCGTGCCGATGAACCGCGCCGGCCCGTTCTTCGAGCGCGACGCCACCGGCTGGCAGTTCGTGGACGTGCATACGGGGCGCGCCGCCGTGCATTACAACCTTCATGACAACGCCGTCCGCACGGTTGCCTGGAATCAGCACACCGGACAGCCGGAGGACACGATCCTCCAGAATCCCGCAGCCCGCCCCGACGCTGGGAAGGAGGGCGTCCCGCCCTCCACGAAGGCGAGACGCCTTCGCCCAGGTGCGGCATAATTCCGGCGACCACAACCGACAGCGCGCCCGTAGCTCAGCTGGATAGAGCGTCGGTCTCCGGAACCGAAGGTCAGGGGTTCGAATCCCTTCGGGCGCGCCAACCACAACGAGCGCTTTGTTTTCTTGCTAGAATCAGCGCTGGCCGGAGGGGACTCGCGCAGGGGAGGAAGTACTGGACGCTATTGTGATCCTGGTGGGTGGAAGCAGCCTTTGGCGGCAGGCTTAAACTCCCGGAGTCGAAATGACGCGCCAGCAGCGCCAATCCAGATCGCAGCTCAAGGAAACCGGTTCCGGCATTTCAACTGTATCGTCGTATGCGCATTGAGCCAGAAATCAGCGGCGTGGCCATTGTCATGGTCGGAAGCTTCAATCCGGCAATTTTCACACCTGCCTGGTTCGCGCTGCATGGCCTCTTGTCGGAGAAAGTCGCGGAAAACGCCGAATTGGAGGTTGCCCATAATCAGGTGACATTATTTTCCGCAGACTGGCTAACTCTCCAAGCGACGACTGAGCGTTTTTCCGCAGCAACGGGACAAGCACCCTACGTTCGTTTGCGTGATTTGGTCGTCAGAATCTTCAAGGAATTTCTGCCTCATACGCCCGCCACACATCTTGGAGTGAATCGCCAGGTTCATTTCACAGTAAGGAACGCCGCCGAGCGCGATCGGATAGGCAGAGCTCTGGCGCCGATCCAACCGTGGGGGAAGTGGGGAGAACGCATCCAACAAGGTAGTGAGCGTGGCGGGATGACTTCACTCACGATGTCGCAAATCGCTCCGAAAGGAAGGGAGAAAACGGATCAGATCAACGTCACCGTAGAGCCGTCCACACGGGTTGGAGAGGGACACTTGGGCATATACGTTAGCGTCAATGATCACTTTGCAATAGATGCAGCCGAGCCAGGGTCCGCAGAACGATTGATGGAACTGTTCGGCAAGGAGTTCGATGCGTCGCTGAAGCGCAGCGAGACTATCATTGACCAGGTAATGTCCTTAGCCCGGACATAAAGGTTTCACCTCATGTCGCAGTCAACGCAATCTCTCACAATTCACGATGTATCTACCGCTGGATTCTCCGGCAATGGCAAGGTGGATTCTGCGGGGAACAGAATCGTTCGGCAAGCCAAAGAGGCCGTTAACCTGGTGTTGGCGCACACAGAGGTGGCTCCGGCAACAGGAGAGAAAGATATAGGCGCGCAGCCGGAATTTCCGCGAGCGGCGCCCGTCCAGGAACCGGCCAGCGACAGCTTCTCTCGGATTTTGGACTTCCCGCAACTGCGCGTCCCAGCGCAACCAAGTGTAACTTTTCACGCAATTCAGGAGTGGGAAGGATACGTCATTGAAATTGGCGAGACCGATTTTGTGGCGCGGCTTGTGGACTTGACCGTCGGCGCAACATATGAGGAAGAAGAGGCGCTTATTCCGCTGGTTGAAGTTTCGGATGATGATTCCGCCGACATGCAAGTCGGGAGTATTTTCCGGTGGGTCATCGGTTACGAGCGTTCCGCGTCAGGAACGAAGAAGCGCGTATCCCAAATTGTTTTTCGCGACCTGCCAGTGGTCACCAGGAGCGACCTTCGCGATGGTGAGGCGTGGGCTAATGAAATCATTCGGTCCCTTGATTTGTGAAAGCGTCCGAAGCTCCGCCGGGTGCCGATGAATTTGAACTAACACTTTTCGGACCTGGTTACGGCGAAAGCATCGTCCTGCACCTCGGGGATGGCGTATGGGCTCTGATTGACTCCTGCCTAAATGAAGACGGAGAGCCACGAGCTTTGCGCTACCTTGAAAGCATTGGTCTTGATCCTGCCAGGGACGTTGCCTTGATCGTGGCCACGCACTGGCACGACGATCACATACGCGGAATGGCGCAACTCGTCGAGCACTGCACCCGCGCGACCTTCTGTTGCGCCAGCGCGCTTGCCAGGAAGGAGTTTCTCGCCGCTGTTCGCGCAATGGAGGGCCGCCATCTTTCTTCCGCTGGTTCGGGGATCCGAGAGATGCACGAAGTCTTCTCATGCCTTTTGCAAAGGACGCCCGGGCAAACTCCGAAGCTCGCTCTCGCCAATCGCCTCATTTTGGACCAAGGTGGGTGTGAAATCTGGTCACTTTCGCCCAGTGACAGAAACTACGCTGCCTTCATTAGAACTATTGGTAGCCTCATGCCTGGCGAAGGCCAAAGCAAACGGCGAGTGCCAGACCCTTCTCCCAACGACGTTGCAGTAGTCCTTTGGGTCCGGATCGAGAACATCGTGGTGCTGCTCGGTTCGGACTTGGAGAGGTCCGGATGGGTGGAGATCTTGCAAAGTGCAGAGCGACCCACCAGCAAAGCGTCGGCGTTCAAGGTGCCTCACCACGGCTCAAAAAACGCTCACCACCCAGCCGTGTGGACCCAAATGCTGGAGCCCAGTCCATTCGCTGTACTTACGCCGTGGCGTAGGGGTGGCCACGCTCTGCCCACTCACAGTGATGTAGAGCGCATTCTGTCATGCACCACGAATGCTTACGCAACAGCAAGGGAAAGCTTGTCTGCAAAGGCCACCATACGTCGGCCCAAAATGGTTGACCGAACCATGGGAGAATCCGGCGTCAAGCTTCGGCGGCTGGCGATGTCGTCCGACGCGATTCGTCTCCGCCGCCCCCTGGATGGGAGAACCGGGTGGAAGGTGCAGAAGTTCGGTTCCGCCTGCCGTCTGCAAGACAGAAGCTCTTGAAAAGCGCGTTAGTCTCGATAGGCCCACAAAAAAACTGCGAGGGCACCCCGTTGCGCCCACACGGCGACTCGAATCCGTTAGCCGAATTCCGCCCAGAAGAGCAGGTTAAGAGCGCGGGATACTTTCTGTGCCGTCTTGCGCGTCCCCTGTCTCAATTCTCACGCCCAATCTTCTATCGTGTTGCGAATAGATTCAACGGATAGAGACCTGTCGTCAAAGATCTGGGAGGTAATAGGCGATAAGAAGCCTCATCAATAGTTCTCCTCGGAGCGCTAGCCGCTTGATATCCTCCAAGGACATGGCTGCAAAATTGGTTGGGTAGTCGCGTACCTCTTCCCTCTTGGGGAGATTGCCCGGTATCCAGGGCAAAGCACGGTCCTGCTGTCCGAGATAGCAGAGTGCGAAACCCGAAATATCCCCCGAATCAGCAAATTGGTGTAGTCGTTTTCTTGTAGCATCCTGAACCTTGCGAAAAACTGTACTGAATGATCTCTCCATGCGACCCGGCCACCGCAGAGAAAAACTTTGGTCGTCGAATAGTCCAGCCCCAGCGTCGCAAGAAATGATGTAGTCGGGGTCAAAGACGTTTGTGCTGAAAGAAGGCGTTCTACCCGGCTCCATAGGGCTTACGCCAAGATTCTCGTAGACGCCGCCATCGGAAAGCAGTACACGCTCAAGAACGGTAGCGCCGTCATTCCTGGTGAATTGATACCTCCGATCAAGGGCGGGAAGGAAAATCGGATATGCAGCTGAAGCTGCCACGGCATCTGCAACGAACGCGTCTTCGGGTTTGATTTTTCCGAATCGCCAGCAACCGCTCTGCTTGCTTCCGAACCGAAATGCAGAACCAGTTCGCAGGTCGGTCGCATTGATTACGGTGTCGAGCGAGGCCCGCTTTACGTCGCGCACCAACGTTTCGCCAAAAAGCTTGCGGGCGATTACCTCCCGAAACGCTTCCGTGCGACTGTACGATCGCAGTGGAGGTGGCGTCAGGCGAAGTGGAACTCTGGTGCGGGTCGCAGCGCGAACGAGTTGCTGAAGCAGCCGCACAATGGAAATGGCGCTTGCGGCCGCTCCGTTCAGCAACACCCTCCATATTGATTTTGGACTTAGCGTCCGAAAAATGATGTCCCAGTGAAGCCCCCTTTTGAGCAGCTTGGTTACACGTTCATCGAACTCCTCAAACGAATTGCTGCCGTAGGCGTATATGCCTCCAATGACAGATCCGCCCGAAACGCTTGAGACTACTTGGACACGGTCCAATAGCCTTAGATCATGCAGGGCGCGAAAACATCCCAGATGAAATGCGATAGCCCGCGAACCGCCCCCGGAAAGGGCAAGTCCCAGGTTGGCTGTCTTGCTTTGTTCACTCCCAAGTCGAAGCGTTGAGTTCGTGTTTTGTTCGAGATGGATGACTTTCTCGTCTGAGCGCTTTCTCCGAAAGGTATGAACACCAAGTTCTGGATTGTCGGGGCTGCCCGAGAGAATTAAGAGGAGACAGGTCTTTCTCGTAGAGTCAGGAACACCGATGAGTTGCAAGACGGCACCCAAGTCAATGTTACTCGGATGCGGTGTTGAGGAGGGGTGCGTATGCCAACTGCCTATGCAGGCGACTGATCCGCGAAACCTGGATCGTTTCTCTTCGGAAGCCTCTGCCATGCCTTCAATTCCGCAGGTGAAATGATGCTCAGTAGCATCGCTGTCGGGTGGCGGTCCCTCCACCTCTGTCACCCAAAGGACGCTGACCGCGTCGTTGATCTCACCAAAGATCAAACCGCCAGTCTCAATTTCCTTTCCGACCGTGCGTGCCGACCTTCTTGCCCAACCGCGCATTTCTCGCATGGCGAGCGGGCTCACCCTGACGGAGTATTTTTGTCCACCGCCACAAAGCGTGTGGTCCGGAGCCCACTTGAAGGCATGGATAGATCCCCGTGCTTCGAAGAGCCAGCCTGCACCTGTGTGTTGTTTGCCTAGCGTCGCGGCTGCATGGGCCACAGCATTGAGAGCGCGGGAGGAAAGCCCGGCAAGGTCGGCATCTGAACCAACGAAAGTAGGTTCCGAACAGCCAGGTTCCGGCTGAAAGCGTTCGCGTTTCTCTGACCAGAATGCTTCGAGCAGATTCGATAATTTTGGTTTTCTACAAGCTTCCAGCTTTAGCCGTCGAATCAAGTCAAGCGAGCCTCCACTGTGTCTGGGCGTAGAGAAGGTTGCAAGGCCGGATTGAGCTACACCGTCGACTGCAATTGAAGCAATTGCAGGGCGTAATTCGATATCCTGAAGCGCGTATTCCATTGCTGTACGAACGGCTAGAGAAGCTGTGCAGTCGATGATCAAGTCCACATTCGGAAACGGACTCTCGCCTGTGATCCTCAAGATGAGGTTCTCAGTCGACACACAGGTCGTTACATTGGGTTCAATTCGCTGTAGCCGCTCAGCCAGCGCAAGGGCTTTGGGCGTTCCAATGTCCGCATCCTCGAAGTTTTGGCGCACTAGGATGCCTGGTCCGACCGTGGACTTGTCAGCAAGTTCTACACGGCTAACTCCGGCCCTAACGACGGACTCGGCCACATGCGTTCCAATCGCACCACATCCCCATATCGCAACACTTTTGCCTTGAAACCAAGCCATGGCAGATGATTTGTCTCGCCTATTCGTCACCTCGGGACGCATCTCGTGAACTTTGCACCATCCAACTTCGGCCGAGATTGACCATTCAACTACCTCCCGAATCGCTGTTTCCTTCTCTTCCTTAACTCCGAGCGTTGAAGCAGCGAGCATTGTTCGCAGCTTGTTGGCATCCTCACGCGAGACTTGCCATACGGCTAGGTGTTGCAGAGAAGGGCCTCCTGGGCTAACCCGACGCATTGGTGTCCCCAATACCACCAAGAGCGGGTGTTGTGCACCGCTTTCTAGTGCGTGCCGTGCCAGTTGCCACACAAAAGGCGCATATTCGATACCGTGAGACTCAAGTTCGTCTAGCAGCGCTTTAACCGTTGAAGGGTATTCGAATGGAAGACTCTCCTGAAGGAGGATTGCTGGTGCGAATAGTTCCGGGCGTTGTTCGTCTGGTTCCCCCCATCCTACGATTTCCGTGCGGCCATTCTGACTCCGAAGTTCAGCGATTCCGAACCACGGCGAGCCCGTCACAACCGGCGTATTCGCCCGCGGCACGATTAGGTGGTCTACCGAGCTATAAGCTACTGGTGGATGCAGTGGCGCATCATCTGGGTCTAGTTTGTTAAGCGCCGCATCACGAATCCACGCGTCCAGCCTTCTGATGAAGCCGTACATGCCCGCTTCCGGGCGCCAATCGGCGGCGCTTGCATACAAGCACAATTGACGCCGCCACTGAACATGATGAAATCCCGCGAAACGAGTGTGTAGTGTGTGAACTACGGGATGCTCAAACGGAAAGCTTCGCGGGACATATATGCGAAATCGCTCGCGTGCTCGCACGCGAAGGCCTTCATCTACCTTCTCCAGGCCGTCAAAGCGAATGCTCAGATCAAACAGGTCGTAATTGGCCGATCCCTCTCTCTGGTCATGTAGAAGAACGCTGCCGTCTGATGCCTCTGCGATCTCCCGTAATTGTTCTTGGGCTAGGTGGAACGCATCAGTCATCAAGCCAGCCCGTAGGTATGAGCATCCTCGGGTGGTTCGTTCGATCCCTGCGCTTTGTCCGCAGCTTGAGATGCTGACAAAGCGGCGGCGGCAGATCCGGCGAACACTATCTTCCCGTCATCAATCTCAGCAACTATCGGCTCGTCTTGGTCCATCGTGCACAGGAAAGAGTCGGTAATCGTTTCGTACTGATTCTTCGCCTTTGCGTGCGGGGGGTTGTCCCCAGGTTGATTGGATGATGGCACGGGATTGGAGCTCGAAACTATGTGATTCGGTTCTTGAGCCGCGTCATCCATTTCATCCACGATATGCCTCTTTAGCTCTTCATCCTCATCGTCGTCATCCTTCCAATACATTGCTGATTTGGAACAGTGGTGCGGTGCAAGTAGCACGTTCCAGGCAAGATCACCCTCCGTGCTTACGTTGAAGATGCGTTTGATGATTGGGTAAGAGAGGTCGCCAAGGAGCAGGGCGCGAAGTTCTTGGGTGCCATCGCTTACTGTGACTTGCAATCCGAGGCTCGTGTCGTTGCGATCGCCGGCATCATCACCCTTAAACGGGGCATGCACAAAGGCCCTGAATTCGTGAGCGACATCTTTCTCGTCCACAACCGTAACCTCGTTGCCCGGCACGGTTAGCCGATCTTCCGGGAAACTCTCGAAGTCATCCTCCTCCAAGATTTCCGAGTAACCGAAAACACGAACGCGGTTTCCTGCTCCTGGATCCCCTTGGGCCTGAATTGTTTCCTTGATGCGGCGTTCCGCCTCTTTTTTGAATGCCTTTGCATCGTCACAAAGGTCCTTGTTGTACTCGCGAAATATCCTGGGCGTGAACCACAGTTCGCCAACTTCAATTTCAGCAAGTAGCTTGCCGAAGCCCCGGCAGTGATCTTGATCGGGGTGTGTTAGGGCAAATGCAGCCAAATACGGGCGCCCATTGATCTCCGGCAAGCGTTCAATTAGTTCATCGACAACGGGCCAAGTAGGATCGTCGTCGTCCTCCGACTTCTCAAGGTGATTCAGATCAACCTGTAGGTTGGTTTCTTCATTCACAACGATAGTTGTGCTATCGCCGTTCCCCACAGGCCAAAAAACTAGTCCGCTTGTTGGTAACTCAAAAGCCATAGTTACTGCTCCTTCAAGCGTCTTCGAGAGTTAGGATCCGACCGTATCGATTACGCTGTGAAAGGCGCTGCAATATGCCCCAGTCCTTAAGCGAGGGTAGGTCTGCGACGAACGGACTTGGACGCCAATTTTAGCCTGCGTGAATTCGGAATTCGTTCCCACGATATGGCACCATTTGTATTCCTCTCCACCAAAAGACAAATAAGCAGGCGACACTCAACGAATGTTTGCAGATCACCTGACCGGAATCGAAAAATTCGAGGCGGACCTCTGGAAGGTCGCGGACAACCTGCGGGCCAATTCGAACCTCGCATCGAACGAGTATTTCATGCCGATACTGGGCCTGATCTTCCTTCGGCACGCGACGAATCGCTACTACGAAGCCATAACGGCAATTGAAAAAGACAAGGCCGCCGGCAGGATGCCGGACCGGCCGCTGGTCAAGGCTGATTTCACCAGACGCCGGGCCCTCATGCTACCCAGAGCGGCGCGCTACGACGTTCTGCTCAATCTCGCCAAGGAGGGCAATCTCGGTGCTGCTGTGAATGCTGCGATGGAGACCGTGGAAGGCTACTTTACTCCGCTAGCGGGTCAACTTCCGCGCGACTACGAGCGTTTCGAGGACGATGTGCTGGAAGACATGATGCGGACCTTCGACTCCGAAGCGTTGCGCACAGCCTCTGGCGATGTGTTCGGCCGTATCTACGAATACTTCCTCGCGGAGTTCTCCAGGGAAAAGGCGCACGACAACGGCGAGTTCTTCACTCCCCCCTCAATCGTCCAAACAATCGTCAACGTGATCGAGCCCCGCCACGGAATCGTTCTCGATCCCGCCTGCGGGTCAGGTGGGATGTTCGTGCAATCGAGTCACTTCATCGAAGACATGGGCAAGGACACTATGGAGCGGGTGACGTTCTATGGTCACGAAAAGAACGAGACTACCGCGAGGCTGGCGCAGATCAACCTCGCCGTCCACGGTCTAGAAGGGGCAATCCGGGCAGGCAATGAAGCCATAACCTACTACAAGGATCCGCACGAACTTGCAGGCAAGTGCGATTTCGTGATGGCGAATCCGCCATTCAACGTGGACGAAGTGGACGCCGAGAAGATCAAGGGGGACAAACGCCTGCCGTTCGGCCTGCCGGGCGTAAACAAGGCAAAGAAGATATCGAATGCCAACTACCTATGGCTCTCCTATTTCTACAGCTATTTGAACAAGACTGGCCGGGCCGGCGTCGTTATGTCGTCACAAGCCTCCAGCGCTGGGCGGGACGAAGCCAAGGTGCGCCAGAAGCTGGTCGAGACTGGCGCCGTGGACGTGATGATCGACATCCGCAGCAACTTCTTCTACACCCGAACCGTGCCCTGCCAGCTCTGGTTCTTCGACCGCGCGAAGGAGCGAGACATTGAGCGGGCCGATCAGATACTGATGCTCGATGCGCGCAACATCTATCGCAAGGTCTCGCGCGCCATCTTCGACTTCTCTCCTGAGCAGCAGAAGAACATCGCCGCCATCGTCTGGCTCTATCGGGGGCAGTCGGATCGCTTTCTTGATCTGGTCGAGTGTTACCTCGCGCGAGCTATCGAGGAAGGTCGGGCAACCGCCGAGCCGCTGAGGAGTTTCGAGAAGGCCCTCGGCAAGCTGATCGACCTGACCGAACCCTTTGCGGCCGGGAAGCACGATCCCGATTCGCTGGCTGAAACCTGGAAGGAGTTGACCTCCACAAAGGCCGCGTTATCCGTTGGCATCGAGGAGTTCGCGGCCGAAGCTGCGCCGCGGGCCGCCGACTGGAACGAGGGCGGGAACGGCGGGGCGCGGGATAATGCCGCCCTTCATGCGGCGCGGGAAAGCCTGCACGAGACGGCCGAACGCTGCCGAGATCTAACCAAACAGATTGATCTGGCGGCAAAGCTCTCGGGCCGCATGGTTGATATCGCCGTGCAGGAACTCGCCGCACGAGAGTCGGATCTTTGGGCCAATGCCGATATCAACAAGGCGCGGCGGGAACTGGAGGAAGGACGGACCGGAGCCGTTGATGCACTGAAGTGGGCGCGGTATTTCGTGCGTCAGGCCGATTGGCTTCAGAAGCGTTTCCCGGAAGCTAAGTTGTGCGATGTGGAAGGACTCGTGAAATTGGTCGACCGCAGAGAGATGAAGGTACACGACTGGAGCCTGACGCCCGGCCGCTATGTCGGTGTCGCGCCCGAGGAGGAGGAGGATTTTGACTTCAAGGAAGTCTTGCACGAGATCCACGTCGAAATTGAGAGCCTAAATGCCGAGGCAACCACCCTAGCGGCGACGATCATGGAGAATTTTGAGGAACTGGGAAGGTGAACTGGACGCAGAAACAGTTTAAAGACTTTGTGACGCTGCAGAGAGGTTTTGACTTACCAAAGTCCCGTATGGTGGATGGTGTTGTTCCTGTTCTTGGATCAAATCGCGTAATTGGTTATCACAATGAAGTTAAGGTGGAAGCGCCGGGCGTAGTTACAGGGAGATCAGGAACATTAGGATTGGTTCAGTATTCGGAACAACCGTTTTGGCCCCACAATACCGCACTCTGGGTAAAAGACTTCAAAGGAAACAATCCCAAGTTTGTCTACTACAAGCTCAAGACACTCCATTTGGAAAGATTCAATGGTGGTGCATCTGTACCAACGCTCAATAGAAATGTGCTGGATACACTACCGATCAGCGTTCCAAAGCAAGCGGAACAATTCCGTATCGTTTCTATTCTCTCCGCCTACGACGACCTGATCGAGAACAACCGGCGCCGGATTGCGTTGTTGGAGAAGGCATCGCGGCTACTTTACCGCGAATGGTTCGTCCACTTCCGATTTCCCGGCCACGAACACGTCAACATCACCGATGGGCTGCCAGAGGGGTGGGAGTCACAATATCTTAGAGATGTTGTTACCACACAGTATGGCCACACTGCTTCGGCATCTGATATAGAAGTTGGCCCAAAATTCGTTCGGGGGACAGACATAAACAAGCGATCATTCATCGATTGGCAGACTGTTCCGTATTGCCCGGAACAGAGCCTTGATTTCAACAAGTATGCGCTCGTGCCCAGCGACATTCTTGTCATTAGAATGGCTGATCCCGGCAAAGTGGCAATTGTCGAGAAATCAATTCAGGCCGTGTTTGCCTCGTACTTGGTACGCCTCAAAGTTCGGAATCCGGACAAAGTTCCACCAATCTTCTTGTTTATGACATTAATGGATAAGCGATATCAAGGCTTCATTGGCGCTTCTAGCGGAGGCTCCACAAGAAAAAGTGCGAGTGCAAAACTGCTAACCGATTTCTATTTTGCACTTCCGCCAAAGGCTCTGCTCAAGCTATACATCGAACAGATCACACCTATGCGAGAAATGATAACAAGGCTCGTTGATCAGTGTGCCAGTGCGGCCCGAGCACGCGACCTCCTCCTCCCGCGCCTGATGAATGGGGCAATCATCATCTGAATGGGATTAACCGGCACCAACATGGGAGGGCAGACGAGGTGGCGGTGACATCCATCAATAGCGAGGATCGACTCGTGCAGGCGACCTTCGCCAAACATCTGGAAAAGGTGCTGGGTTGGGACAGCATCTATGCTTGGAACAAGGAAACGTTCGGTCCGGATGGTACCCTCGGCCGGGCCGATAATCGGCAAGCAGTGCTGACTCGCGATCTACGGGCGGCCCTGGAACGGCTGAACCCCGACTTACCAGCATCCGCCATCGAGGACGTCATTCGGATCCTGACCCTGTACGACGTCAGCCGGTCAATGTTGCAGCACAACCGCGACTTCTACCGGCTGCTCCGCACCGGCGTGTCCGTGGAATACCGAGATTGCAAGGGGCGCCGGAAATCCGCCCGCGCCCGAGTGATCGACTTCGACAATCAGCCCGGTTCGAACCGCTTCCTCGCCGTGCGCGAGCTGAAACTCACCGGCATCCGCACGCCCAACTACGAACGCCGCGCTGATCTGGTCTGCTTCGTCAACGGTCTACCGCTGGTGTTCATCGAGCTGAAGGCGGTCTACAGGAACATCCGCGAGGGCTTCGACAATAACCTCTCCGACTACATGAACGAATACGTCATCGCGCACGCCTTCCATCACAACGCCTTTCTGATCGTGTCGAATGGTGACCGCGCGCGCTTCGGATCAATCACCAGCACGTGGGGGCACTTTGCCGAGTGGAAGCGGCACGACGAGTCGGATAGCGGCAGCCTGCAAGCTGAGGTGCTGCTGAACGGCATGCTGGCGCATGATCGGCTGCTGGACATTATCGAGAACTTCATCCTGTTCGACACGAGCAAGCCGGGTGGCACGCGTAAGGTTATTGGGCGCAATCACCAGGTGTTGGGCGTCAATCGGGCGGTGGCGTCTGTAGCTCGCCAGGAGAGGTTGAAGCTGGAGATTCCTCCAGAAGAGCGCCTGAGGCATCGCGTCGTAGAACTGCCGCTCCGATCTCAGGAAAGTGCGCAGAATCTGTCAACTCCGCGTTTGGTTGCCGACGCAGTGTCGCCTTACATTCCTGAAGGACCAGTCAACATTGTCGAGCGGGCGCATCCTGACTTAGGCCAACTCGGTGTGTTTTGGCATACGCAAGGCAGCGGCAAGTCCTATTCCATGGCCTTCTTCGCTGAAAAGGTCCGGCGGAAGCTGGAAGGTAATTTCACGTTCCTGCTGATGACCGACCGAAACGATCTCGACAGCCAGATATACAAGACCTTCGTCGGCTGTGATATCGCCAACAACGACACGCCGCGGGCCGCGTCGGGCGACAATCTGGAAAAGCTGCTGAAGGAAAATCATCGCTACGTTTTCAGTCTGATTCACAAGTTCAACAAGGATATCGACCCGAAACAGCCCTACAGCAAGCGCGACGACATCATCGTGATTTCCGACGAGGCGCATCGCACCCAGGCGGGACGGCTCGCGCGCAACATGCGCCTCGCGCTGCCTAACGCAGCGTTCATCGGCTTCACCGGGACGCCGCTCTTCCAACAGGACGAACTTACCAAGCGCATCTTCGGCGACTACGTTTCCCGATACGATTTCAAGCGATCAGAGGAGGACGGCGCGACCGTTAAGCTGGTCTACGAGAACCGGGGCGAGAAACTGGGCGTTGCGCGGACGGATCTGAACGACCGCATTGCAGCAAGGATCGAGGAAGCCGAGTTCGATCCAGACCAGGAAGCGCTGCTTGAACGGCTGCTGGGGCAGGATTACGAAGTCATCACAGCTGACGAACGGCTGGACAGGATTGCGGCCGACTTTGTCGAACACTGTGCGGCTCGCTGGGAATCGGGCAAGGCGATGCTGGTCTGCATAGACAAGATTACATGTGCCCGAATGCTCCAACTGATTCAACGACGGTGGAAGGCAAAAGCAGCGAAAGTTCGCGCGGCTGCCGAGACGAAGAAAATGGAGTCCGAGTTGGCGGGTGATTCGGCCGTCAGCGCCAAACTTGCAGAGGAAGCAGATAAGCTATCAGCGCAAGCAGATTGGCTCGAACAGACAATCGTTGAAATCATCATCAGCGAAGCGCAGAACGAGGTCAAAGACTTCAAGAAGTGGGAATTCGACATCATCCCGCATCGAGCGGTGATGAAGAAGGGATTCGAGATATCCGACGGGAAGCGGGTAGATGTAGAAACTGCTTTCAAGACTCCTGATCATCCGTTCCGCATCGCCATCGTTTGCGCCATGTGGCTTACCGGGTTCGATGTCGAGTGCCTTTCGACGCTATACATTGACAAGCCAATGAAGGCGCACGCATTGATGCAGGCGATCGCGCGGGCGAATCGCGTGTATCCCGGCAAGGACTTCGGCCTGATTGTGGACTACAACGGCATGCTGAGAAGTCTGCGGGAAGCGCTCGCACAGTATGCGCTCGGCGATGACGGTGGGGGCAGCGAGAAAGTTATCGCGCCGATCGAGGAGCGTGTGGAGGCCTTAATCGAGGCCATCGAAGCGGCCGAGGCGCATTTGCGCGGACTCGGCTTTGATCCAGCAACGCTAGCAGGCTCGGATGGTTTCGACCGCATCAAGGGACTGAAAGATGCGGTCGAAGCCGTCTATTCCAGCGACGAAGCCAAGCGCCGATTCGAGATCCTCGTCCGACAGGTGTTCGTCCGTTTCAAGGCACTGCTGATGGAGCCAACGGCGTATGAGTATGCCGAGCGACATGACAATCTGGAGGCGATCTACAAAAAACTGACGGAACGCCGCGACACTGCGGACGTCACAGAACTTCTCAAGAAACTGCACCGGATCGTCAACGAGGCGATCCGCACGCAGGCGCCTGGCGATGACCAAGCCAAAGGGTTGACCTTCGATCTAAGCCAGATCGACATGGATAAGCTGCGCGACGAATTCGCCAAGAAGGTACGGCACAAGGCAACGGCCCTTCAGGACATTCGCGAGATTGTCGAGCAGAGGCTCGCCGAGATGCTGGCCAGCAACCCTATGCGCATGGACTATCAGCAGAAGTACGAAGAGATCGTCGCCGCCTACAACCGCGAGAAGGACCGCGTCACTATCGAGGAAACCTTTCGGCGGTTGACGGAACTAATGGAAGAGCTGGACGCGGAGCAGAAGCGCGCAGTCGAAGAAGGCCTGAATGAGGACGAACTCGCGCTGTTCGACTTGCTGAAGAAGGACGATCTGGCAAAGTCTGAGCGGGAGCGTGTTAAACAGGCGAGCCGCGACCTGCTGGCATCAATAAAGGCTCGCATCTCTGAACTTGATCGCTTCTGGGAAAAGGAGCAGACCAAGGCGGATGTCGAGGTGTTCATTCTCGACGAGGTGTTCGCCAACCTACCTACACCGCCGTTCACCGACGAGGAGAAGACGGCAGTTGCGGCCAACGTTTATACGCATGTTTGGCAACAAGCAGTCAGCGGCGAATTTGCGAGGGCGGCGTAATAGTTCGCGCACCATCCCGCTACTACAAGTTCACTACACGTATGGCTTAGCCACAGGATCGGCGCCTTAGGGGCCGGTTGGTTTCCAAATTTGTAGAAATGCTGGAACCGTTGTTCTCACAGTCCTTGTAAGTTGCATCGCTCATCCTTGTGTCCAGCCATTCCGTTTGAGAGTGCTGGTGTGGATCCTTCCCGGATTCGAGAGAGGATTCCCACCGACCTTGCACCCATGCCTCGAATTGTAGACCGACTGATTTCCGCCCGGTAACAGAAGCAGCTTCAACCCGTACAGGTGGTTGACGACTACGTTTCCGGGATACTCTGTGCGCTGTCTCCCGATAACGACACCGGCCCCTACGTGCATATCTACCCGATCCTCACAGTCGCCCTTGGACTGACGTGCTCCTTGGCTGCTTCCCAGGCAATGGGCCAGTTGCGGGTGGACCTGTCTTCGCAGAATCGGGAATGGGGATACGCCACGTTGCAGGAGGCCAGCGAGGGGCTTTATGGTGTTCGAAGCGGTATGGCCGCGGAGAATCTGCAAGGGGTTCGGTGCTCGGAAGGCGGCGAGTTGTCCGCCGTTGAGGGACGGGTCGTTGTGCCCAGGAACTGCGGTGATCTGAACTGGGAGTTTCACCTCAAGCCCTACCCGGTTGAAGGCGTCATGGCCTCCGGTCAGTTGAGCTGGTATTCCGATGCGCCGAACAGGTGGATCATCAGCGAAGGAGACGTGATTCTGCAGGGGCCCGGAATGGGAGCAGCGACTGGCGTTTCGTTTTTCCTGGATGGCCGGCCGCTTGAGATCCGCGCCGGCCCGCGGCGCCTCCCTGCATTGAACCAGGCGCCGGGGTTCTGGCTGTTGGGCCACCCCGTCCATGTCGACAAGGGCAGTATCCGTCACTTCTTCGACCGCGAAACCATTCCGCGGCATCTCGCCGGCTTGTTGGACAGCCACTCCGCGGGCATCGGCTATCTCCTGGAGATGCTGCCGCCTGCTGAACTTCCGCCCGTTTTCTGGATGGGTCTTGCGGAATGGCGATTGAGCGTCGGCGGCGCCGCGGGGACTGGCCTGGTGCTTGCAAACTATCCTTTACGCGCACGGGATTTCGACAGGAGGGCTTACGCCATCACGCTCTATGTCGTGCTGCATGAACATGGACACCACCTGTTCGATGGGACCGGTCCGCTTTGGATCGGGGAGAGCCTCGCAAGCTATCTCGCAATCAAGGCGATCAGGGAAACCGCCCCGGAAATCTATAGCGTGGTTGAAGAAGCGTTTATTGCGCCCGGCCTTGCCATTGAGACGCCACTGCCTGTCCTGGGCGAACGAGCCGCTGCCGGCGATGGCCATGCATATACGCAGGTGTACATGGGGGCGGCCTTCTGGATGGCGATTGATGATGCGATGGTCGGGCAGGGCGGGCATGGCAGTTTCCTGCAGGCTTTGCCGGACGCGCTTGCGCGCGGTTTTACTTCGGGCGGCGCGCCGCGGCCGAAGGAGATTGCGCAAGTGACGGGCCTTGCTCCGGGAACGCTGAACCCGATCCTCGACCGCTACCTCGGAACCGAATAAATGAGGGCGTTCCGTCTCTTGCCTGGAGTAGTGCGACGCGCTTATGCATAGGCGTTCGGATTACAGCGGCCACCGTGGCCTGTGCGCCGTCGTTCTCGCCGCGGGTGCGTCACGGCGATTCGGTTCGCCGAAGCAGCTGGCGAGGTACCAGGGTGAGACCCTGGCAGCGCGAAGCTTACGTCTGGCGTACGAGGCGGGCGTCGGGACGGTTTGCGTGGTGCTGGGCTACCGCGCCGAAGCGATACGCCGCGCATTGCAACGAGGCCGCGTGCCTGCAGGACGGACGACCACCGTGAGGAATGAGCGCTGGCGCGACGGCATGGGGCGCTCGCTTGCCTGCGGCGTGCGAGCGCTTGATCGGCGCGCGCGCGCGGTGCTCGTGTGCCTGGCCGATCAGCCGTTGCTGGACGCCGCGGACCTTGCGGCGCTTGTGCGGGCCTGGCGAGCCAGTCCGCGGTCGGTCGTGGCCTCGCGCTACGCCGGGAAACCCGGCGTTCCCGCGATCTTTCCGCGCTCGCACTTCGCCGAGCTGAAATCGCTGTCCGGGGACCGGGGCGCCCGCGTGCTGCTGGCTTCCTCAAGCGACGTGCTGAGCGTGCCGATGCCCCGCGCCGCGGTGGACATCGATGACCCTCAGGACCTGTCGAATCTTCCGTCTTGAGACAATCTTCGGCGCTTGGTGACTCGTGTAAAGTTGCCACGCCAGTGGCAACCCCACCTTAAACTATCAACATTCTTTCAAGGAGCGGCCCGATCATGCGGATTCTTGTCAGCGGCGCAGCCTTGCTGGCGTTGTGCGCCTCCGTAGCCAGCGCCGAAATCAACGTCAGCCAAGACGAACAGGACTACATGGAAGAGCTGTACCTGCACTTCCACAGCAACCCGGAGTTGTCGCTGTACGAGTTTGAAACCGCGGCCCGCATGGCCGAGGAATTCGCCGCGGCGGGTTACGAGGTCACGTCCGAGGTTGGCGGCACAGGGGTGGTGGGCGTGTTGCGCAACGGCGAGGGCCCCACCGTCATGATCCGCGGCGACATGGACGGACTGCCGGTCAAGGAGCTGACACGTGTGCCCTACGCTAGCACGGTCACGACCGTCGACGAGCAGGGCCGCACGGTTCCGGTCATGCATGCCTGCGGACACGACATACACATCACGAACCTGATCGGCGTGGCCCGCAAGCTCGTCTCCATGCAGGACAGTTGGAGCGGCACCGTGGTACTGGTGGCGCAGCCGGCCGAAGAGCGGGGACTCGGCGCCCGGGCCATGATCGAGGACGGGCTGTTCAAGCGCTTTCCGCGTCCGGACTACAACCTCGGCCTGCACGTGACCGCCAACCTGCCCGCCGGGCAGGCCGGCTACAAGCCGGAATTCGCGATGGCGAACGTCGATTCCGTGGACATCACCGTGCACGGCACCGGCGGACACGGCGCCGCGCCGCACCTGACTCACGATCCCATCGTGCTCTCCTCCTACATCGTCACCGCGCTGCAGACGCTGGTGGCCCGCAACCTCAACCCGATCGACCAGGGCGTGGTCACCGTGGGGTCCATACATGGCGGAACCAAGCACAACATCATCTCCGACCGCGTCGATCTGCAACTGACCGTGCGTTCGTACTCCGACGAGAACCGGGCGTTGCTGCTCGAAGGCATCTCCCGTATCGCCAGGGCCCAGGCATTGGCGATGGGCCTGCCGGAAGACCGGTTGCCCGAGGTGACCGTCAAGAACGAATACACGCCCGCGCTCTACAACGATCCGGACCTGTCCAACCGCCTGGCCGGCGTGCTGCGCGCGGAGCTGGGGGACGCGAACGTGGAGCTCAGCAAGCCGGTCATGGGCGGCGAGGACTTCGCCCGGTTCGGCCGCACGGAAGAGCGAATCCCCGGCTTCTATTTCTGGCTGGGCGCCGCGGATCCGGACCAATATGCGCGCGCGGAGAGCCGAGGCCTCAAACTGCCCGCCACGCACTCGCCGTTCTTTCTGCCTTCCTACGAAAAGACCCTCGAGACCGGCGTCCGCGTAATGACCGCCGCCGCCCTGGAGCTGCTCGCCAAGACCTGAGCTCGCCCCATCCGCTCGCTGCACGGCATGGGGTCGGTTTCTTTCATGCCGAAAGCGTGGCCGTTATGGTCCCGGCGGCGCGCAGCGCCAGCGCCGCGATGGTGAGCGTGGGGTTCGCGGTGGAACCGGTGGGGAACGCTCCGCCGCCCACCAGAAAAAGGTTCCGGTGGTCGTGGCAGCGCAGATCGCGGTCCACCACCGAGCCCCGGGGGTCGTTGCCCATGCGGGTGGTGCCGAGGATGTGGCCCGCGCCCTGCCAGGTGTCGCTGTGGTGCGCTTCGGATGCCTTCAGGCGGGCGAAAATCCGATCGTGAATCCTGCGCGCCTCGGCCAGGCCGCCGCGCGCATAGGCGCCCACCCGGTAGCGCATTTGCGGTAGCGGAACGCCGAAGGGGTCGCGCTCGCGCTGGTCGAGCATCACGCGATTGTCCGGGTCCGGAAGCTGTTCGGTCAGCGCTGCCAGCCGCACCTCGCGGGCCGCGTGATCGGCGACCGCGGCCCGCAGCGCCCTGCCTCGCAATCCGCGCCGCGCCAACCGCCCGCCAAGCGTAATGGCGCCGCCGGTGGGCCAGGTCCAGCCGTCATTGCCGATCTCGATTCTCAACGCCGACCGCTGGCGCCGGAACGGCCCGTCACGAGTGTTCTCGATGGCCGAAGTCGCGAGCGGCCCGCGATACGGCCATACCGGGCCCTCCGCCAGCGCCCAACTCAACTGAATGGGATGATCCATCAGGTTGCGGCCCACCTGTTCCGAGGCATTGGCCACGCCGTCGGGCGTGCGCTCCGAGCGGGAGTGAAGCAGCAGGCGCGGGGTTTCCACGGCATTGGCCGCGAGCACGTAGACCCGTCCACGCGCCACGCCGCGGCTGCCGTCCGGGCGGGTGAAGCGGATCGCCGTCACCCGCATGTCGTCGCCGGTGTCCACGAAAGTGGCGGTGGTTTGCTCATGAAGCGCGGCGCCCCGCGCCTCGGCCCGGCGCAGGTGAACCGTCGCGTCGTACTTGGCGGCCACCGGACAGATCGGGATGCAACTGGCGCTGCCGCAGCACGCCGGGCGGCCCTGGTGCACTTCGGAGTTGCGCGCCTGCGGCGTGGGCTGTACGCGCCAGGGTGTGTCGGCCAGCGCGCGCTTGCACACGCCGTCCAGCCAGCTGGCCCGGATGGGCGGCATCGGGTACGGACCGGAGCGCGGCGAACCCAGGTCGTCCGCCGAATCTCCCGCCACGCCGAGTTCGCGCTCGGCCGCGACGTAAAACGGCTCGATTTCGTCGTAGCCCATGGGCCAGTCCACGCCGCATCCGAACCGGCTTTGCAGCCGGAAATCGCTCGGCAGAAAGCGCACGCAGGTGCCCAGCCAATGCCATGAGGTGCCGCCCACCGCCTTGAGATAGGTACTCTTGAACTTGTCCGGCCCCGATTGGCGATACCAGTGATCGGGGTCCTCGCTCATCGGAAAGTCGGCTTCCGGCGAGCGTTCGTAAGGACTCTCCGGCGTCTTGACGACCGCGCTGAGAAAAGTCTCGAAGGCGTGCGCCCGATTCACGCGGGGGCCGGCTTCCAGGATGGCGGTGCGGATGCCCTGGGCGGCTAGCCGGTCGGCCAGCAGCGCCCCGGCGAATCCGGAACCCACTACAACCGCATCGGCGGTTATGTCACTCACGTTATGGCATCCGGGCCGGCGCCCGCCGGCGGACGGCTCCAGTCGTTGAGTTCCGTACTGCAATAGCCGGGCGCGTGCGCGAACTCCAGCGCCTGCCACACGAGCGCCTCGCGATAAGCGCGGGCCGCCGGGCCATCCGCCGTGGGGTGGATGCCCGAATACCAGGCCGCGATGATCTGCGCGGCAAGGCCGCCGAGCACTCCGTCCGCCGTTCCGTCAGTCAAATCGTCCAGACCGGCGCCTTCGCCCGTGGCCCGCAGCGCGTCGAGCAGATCGCCCGCCAGTGCGGGGTCGAGCGACGCTGCCGGGAATCCCGTCAGCCGCGCCGACAGCGCCCGAAACCGCTCCAGCGCTTCGTACGCTCCCGCCCAGCCGCCGATGCCCAGCGCCGGCAGCGCCCACACGCCACCAATAAAGCTCCGCCTCGTCGCGTGCATCGGACTCCCCGCTTCCCCGGCGGGAAGTTTACGCGCTGTCGGCGGAGGCGTTAGCGGCGGAAGTTGTCTGCGAGGACTTGTTGATGCAATATGCGGCCGACCGCCGGGAGTGGTTTGCGAGGAGCAGCGGAGCCTATGACAAAGACCGAAGTCAAGACGATCATGGAGTTTCTTGCGGAAAACCCGCAGGTGGACGTTTCCGCCGCCTGGAAGCGATGCTGGGGGATCCAGACCGGGATCGTCGATCGCGTGCGTAAGCGGTTTCCGTCCGAACTGCATCCCAGTTGCGAAGGGCGGGAGTACTACACCTCGCCGGACGGCGCAATGGAGGGGTCGTTTCAGGCATACAGCAGCCCGAAGGTTCCGTGGCTGGTTCATTCGTGGATCGGCAACCGCCATGCGAGCATCCTGGACATCAACGCCACGGTGTTTCTGGGCGAACAGAACCGCGTGCCGCACCTGGCGGTGATCTTCGGGACGATTCCGCGGCTGTTCTTCTACGCCGAATACACGCCGCGCGTGGACCTTCGGGTCAATCCGGACTACCTGGAACGCTACTACGAGCCGGCCAACGCCGCCTACCTCGAGTTCCAGGGCAATCCGGCATTTACCCAGTATGTCAGCCACGGCGCCTACCTTAGAGCGCTGATGTCGCCGGTGTGCATCAGCCACACGGCGGAACTGACGGACGCCAACATCGATCTGTGCGAGCAATACCTGGAGGGATTCCTCGACCGCTGGTTCGGCTGGCTGGACGAGGCCGAACCGGTCCCTGAAGACGAACGCGCCGCGCAGCGCGATTTCGACTTCCGGGTGCGGGAGCTGGGTTACCGGCTCGATCCGATGAACGTCCTGCCCCAAAAAGTCTTCGGCGAGGAAGAGTTCCAGCGTATGCTCGAACTGCGCATCGGCACGGAGCAGATCCGCGAGGCGCTGGCGGGCTCCTGAGCGCCGCCGTTCAACCGTAACTCAGGCAAGGGGAAGCGGCCTTGGTCGATACGCCGTCCGCGAAGCCACGCAAGCTTGCCGTGGTGATTTTCAACCTGGGCGGGCCGGACACGCCTGAAGCCATCCGCCCGTTTCTGCTCAATCTGTTCAGCGATCCCGCGATCCTGCGCATGCCCAATCCCTTCCGCTGGATTGCGGCGCGGTTGATCACGGCCCGGCGTGCCGCCACGAGCGAGGAGATCTACCGGAAGGTGGGCGGCGGCTCCGCGCTCTTGCCGGCAACGGTGGAACAGGCCGAGGCGCTGAAGAAGGAAATTGCCGACACGGCCGAGCACGTGGAAGTCTTCGTTTTCATGCGCTACTGGCACCCGCTGGTCAGCGAGACCGTGAGCAGGATCAAGGGCTTCGAGCCGGACCGCATCGTGCTGCTGCCGCTGTATCCGCAGTTTTCGACCACGACCACCGGCACTTCGGTAAGGGCCTTCAGGGAAGCGGCGAGCAGGCAGGGACTGACTGCGCCGCAGGACATCGTCTGTTGCTACCCGGCGCACCACGGCTTTCTGGACGCGACTGTCGCCAACATACGGAAGGCTCTGGATGAGGCATCGCACCACGGCGACCCGCGGTTGTTGCTTTCGGCGCATGCCTTGCCGCAGCGCACCATCAACGCCGGGGACCCCTACGAGTGGCAGGTGGAGATGACCTCCGCGGCCATCGTGGAGGCGCTGGGCCGTCCCGGACTGGATTGGTTGACCTGTTACCAGAGCCGGGTGGGCCCGGTGCAGTGGATCGGTCCGTCAACCGAAGACGAAGTGCGACGCGCCGGCGTGGCGGGCCAGCCTGTCGTGGTGGTGCCGATCGCGTTCGTTTCCGAGCATGTGGAAACGCTGGTTGAAATCGACATGGAATTCCGCGAGATCGCCGCCCGTACCGGTGTTCCGTTCTTCACGCGGTGTCCCACCGTCGCGGTCGATTGCGACTTTGTCCGGGGACTGGGCGACCTGGTTCGAAGCGCCATCGGCAGGGAAGGGGTGGCTTCGGACATCGGGCCGCGGCGCTGTCCCATGCAGTTCGGTACCTGCCCGAACACGCAAGACTTGCATTAGCGCTCCCGGGAGTGGGGGCATTGCCCCCACAGCGTTCCGCCCTCGACGAAGGCGGGACGCTGCGAGGGACATGCCCTCGCTCCCAGGCTATGGGGCGAAGACGAACCTGAAGCCGGAGGCGGTGGACTCTACGCGACCGTAGTGCGGGTGGCCGAAGTGCGCGGGGAACAGCAGGGTCGAGCGGTCGGCGATCCGTTCCAGGGTCTGGCGGCGGGTTTCGGCTGCCTCTTCGCCCTTGTTGCAGAAGACCGTCGTGTACTGCGGCCCGTAGACCTGCATTACGGCGTGAATGAGATCGCCCGAGAACAGCCCGTGCGATCCCTCCCTGCCGAGTTCGAGGACCGTGTGGCCGGGGGTGTGGCCGGCGGCCAGCCGCAGGCGAACGCCGTCCTCGATTTCGTATCCGTCATCGACGCCCTCCAGCAGCCCTGCCTCGATCAGGGGCTGGACGTTCGCGTCGAACACCCCGCTGTTGGGACCCATGTCGTAATCGTCGCCCTGCGCACTGGACCAGTGCTCCAGCTCCCTGCGGTGGCAGAGGTAGCGCGCGTTCGGGAAGGTCGGCTGCCAGCGGCCGTCCACCAGAGACGTGTTCCAGCCGCAGTGGTCGAAGTGCAGGTGGGTGCAGAACACGTAGTCGATGTCTTCCGGCGCGGCGCCGGCTCCTCGCAGCCGGGTCAGGTACGCCGTGTCGAGCTGGCTGAAGGCGGCCAGTTCCGTGCGTTCGTAGATCTTGTGGTTGCCGATGCAGGTGTCGATCAGGATCCAGTGATGGCGGGTGCGGATCAGCCAGCTATGGAAGCTGAGCACGATCCGGCCGCTCTCGGCCTGGAGCTGGTGCTCGGTGAGCACGTCGCGGTGTTCGTCGAGCAATTCCGCCGGCATGTCCGGAATCAGGTCGGCGTAGCCGGCATACGGGAGTATCAGTTCCTCGATACGGTGAATCTCGTAGGGACCCAGTTTGATCATGGCGCGGCCTCCGGCTACCAGTAGTGCGTCCAGCGCGACCGGGCCACGAACTGCTTGTAGGCGTCGAGGCGGCTTTGCGGTATCGATTCCGCGTAGCCGTTGGGATCGTAGCGTTCGCGGTACTGGTCCAGCACCGGCCGGTAGAGCGACATGTGCAGATCGGGAATCCGGTGCTTGCTTCGGAAATCCGCGATCGGGATGGTCGCGGTGCGCCGGGTCTCGAATGCGCCGGCCTTGGCCAGTTCAACGCCGCGCGGGCCGAAGATCGCCGAGCGCCCGGGTCCGCCATAGGCCGTGTCTTCCAGGAAGCCCGGGTTGCGGTCGTGCGTGGACACGGAATTGTTGCAGATCAGCGTGTACAGGCTGTTGTGGTACGAGGTCAGGCGCATGTCCTCGTACTCGAACCCGCCGGTGGCCACGCGGCAGATGATCTCCGCGCCCTTGAACGCCATGCAGCGAAACAGTTCCGGCTCGAACTGCACCGCGGAAAGCGCGATGTTGCCGATGCCGGTGCGGGCAACGGGTATCACTGCGTCCTGCCCGTACATTTCGACGAACTGGTCCAGCACGTCGTAAACGGCCGTCGTGTATTGCTCGCCGCCGGGGAACATGCCGCGCACGTTGCGCTGCTTCCAGTGGCGTGCGGCCAGTTCGCCGTCGGGACCGATCATGACCATCAGGTGCAGGATGTGCCCCGGCCAGTCGGCGTCCTTCGCGTAGGTGCCGAAAGCCACGTAGCAGCCGTACTGCTTTGCCTTCTCGGCCACCGCTTCGGTCTCCGGCCCGGGCACCTCGATGGCCAGACGGTGATGCTGCTCGCGCGTCCACAGGCTGAAGCCGGTGATCGGAAACTCGTGAAACAGCAGCAGATCGCTTCGCCCGCCATAGCCTTGCGCGGCGTCCATGCACTCCAGCATGTACTGGAGATTGGCTTTCAGGTCGGGTTCGGGATTTTCGCCGTTGACCGCCCGGACCCTCGTTTGCACCACGGACACGGTGATCGTGTCCTTGACCAGATCGGCTACGGGATAGGTGCCGTCCTCCCGCACCATCGGCGTTTCTTCGTTCATGTCGCTAATGTAGCATTACGCGATGAAATTTCTGTCGGCAAACGATGCGCGTTCGCGTTGACTATTTCGCCATGCTGCGCGAGCGGGCCGGGTTGGAACATGAAACCCTGGAGACGCGCGCGGCCACGCCGCGGGAGCTCTACCGCGAGTTGGCTCCGCGGCGCGACCTTCCGGCGCAGACCGGTCTCAAGGTTGCGGTCAACGATGAATTCCGGGCGTGGGACTGGCGCCTTGCCGACGGCGACCGCGTCGTGTTCATTCCTCCGGTCGCGGGCGGATGAGCGATTTCCGCATCAGCCGGAGCGAAATCGTGCCGGCGGAGGAAATCGCCGGACTCGAGGATGCGGCTTCCGGCGCCGTGGTGTCCTTCTGCGGGCGCGTCCGCAACCATAACGAGGGACGCGCGGTGACCCGGCTCGAGTACGAGTGCTACGAGGAGTTGGCGGTAAGCGAAGGTGAACGCGTTCTTGGCGAGGTCAGGGAGAAGTTCGGCGTAGGCAAGGTGCGCTGCGTGCATCGCACCGGCGACCTGGCGATCGGCGAGCCGGCGGTGTGGGTGGGCGTCGCCGCCGGGCACCGCGAAGAAGCCTTTGCCGCCGCACGCTTCGTCATCGACGAGGTGAAGAAGCGCGTCCCGATCTGGAAGCGCGAGCACTACCCGGAAGGCCCGGCCGAGTGGATCAACGCGGCGCCGCCGGAGGGCGCATGAAAGGACGGCGATCCTGGCTGTTCGTGCCCGGCGACAGCGAGCGCAAGCTCGCCAAGGGACCCTCGACCGGCGCCGACATCCTGATCCTCGACGTGGAGGACTCGGTAAGTCCGGCCCGCAAGCCGGTTGCCCGGAAGATGATTGCCGAATACCTCGGCTCGGCCGCGCGCGACGGCGCTCCCTTGTGGGTGCGCATCAACGGCCTGCATACGCCTTACTGGCGGGAGGATGTTGAAGCGGCGATGGCCGGCGCGGCCGACGGTATTGTCCTGCCCAAACCGCGTTCCACGGCCGACGTTTTTGCCGTGGCGGAATTGATGCACCGGTTGGAGGACCCGAAGCGCAGCGGGCCGGCGAAGATCCTGGCGCTGGCCGGCGAGACCGCCCGCGGCCTGATGTCGCTGCACGAGTACCGCCCCGGATTGCCCCGGCTGACCGCGCTGAGCTGGGGTTCGGAGGACCTGGGGACCGACGTGGGCGCGCTGCGACGCCGCCGTGAAGACGGCAGCCTGTTGCCGCTATACGAAATCGCCCGAGCGCTGACCCTGGCGGCGGCCACCGTGGCCGAGGTGGATGCGATCGAGGCGGTCTATGCCGACTTCCGCAACCTGGACGGCTTCCGCCGTTTTGCCGAGGAAGCGCTGGAAATGGGCTACGTCGGCGGCGCGGCGATTCACCCGGCGCAGGTGGAGATCCTCAACGAGGTGTTCACGCCCAGCGACGAGCAACTGGCCGAGGCGCGTGAGATCGTCGAGGCCTTCGAGCGTTCCGGCGAGACCGGCGTCATGTCGATTCGCGGAAAAATGGTGGACCAGCCGCACCTGGCCCAGGCCCGCAAGCTCCTGCGCCGCTACGAATAGCGGGCGCCGGCGAGATCAGCGCTCGGAGAGTTCGCGCGCTACCAGTTCGTCCACGATTTCCAGCAATTGGGGCATGTCACTGTCGGGCGTCACGCGCACCACGTACTTGCCGTTCACGACGAAGGCCGGCACCGCCAGAATGCGGTATCGCCGCATCAGGTCCTTGATCCTGCGCAGGCTGGATTCGACCGAGAATGACCGGAAGGCGTTGCGGTAATCGTCCGCCGAGACTCCGTAGCGCTGCGCGAAGCGCTCCTGGTCGCCGAGCCGCAGCAGCAACCGGTTTTCGGTGTGGATCGCACGGAACACGTCCCTGTGCGCGGCGTCCAGTTCGCCCACCGCCTGCAGCGCCAGAAACAGCCGTGCGTGCGTTTCCATCGTCGGGTCCCACAGCGCCGGGATATTGATGAAGTTGACTTCCTGCGGTTGATCCTTCTTCCACTCCTCGACGTAGGCGTCCATCCGGTAGCAATAGACGCAGCCGTACCAGAAGAACTCGGCCACCTCGATCTTGTCCGGGGGGCTGGAGGTCCCTTGCACCGGCACCAGGCGGTCGTAGTGGACGCCCTCCTGGTAGTTCCAGTTGGATGCATCCTGGGCCTGCGCAAAGGGCGCGGCGACCAGGACGAGGACTGCGAGCAGCAGATTGCGGTATTTGGGTTTCATCTTTTGCGGAATTTTTTGCATAGTGTACCCACCTCTGCCGCGGACAGCCATTGCCGGCGCGATTATCCATGTTGCAAGCTACATTCCTGAAATCAGCGGCGTCCTGGAAGCAGTACCCTGAAGACGCGGGCGCCGAGGTGGCGTTCGCCGGCCGCTCGAATTCCGGCAAGTCCAGCTCGATCAACGCCATCCTGAACCGGCGGGGACTCGCCCGTTCCAGCAAGACCCCGGGGCGCACCCAGATGCTGCAGTTCTTCTCCGTCGGCGAGCAGCGGCGGATCGTGGACCTGCCGGGCTATGGTTACGCCGCCGCGCCGTTACGGGTCCGCAGGCAGTGGGAAGGGATGATGAGCGATTATTTCCGGCGCCGCGGATCGCTGCGCGGCGTCTTTGTCGTCGTGGACGCGCGCCGCGGGGTGGGCGAGCTTGACCTGCGCATGCTCGACGTCTGCGCGGCGGCTGAAGCGCCCGTGCATCTGCTGATGAACAAGTGCGACCGCCTCAAACGCGGCGTCCTGACGGAGACCCTGCGGGAAGCGGAGCGGCTTCTCGCCGGGACCGGCACGGCCCAGGAGTTTTCCGCGTTGCGGTCCGTGGGCGTGGAAGAAGCCCGCGGCGTAATCGAGTCCTGGCTGGACGCGTGAGGGCCGGCGGCGACGACAACCACGTTCGGCGCGCGCTGAGCGCGGCGGTCCGGGGCCGCGTTTCCAAAGGTGGGAATATACGCCCGGTGCCGGAAGACTTGCGGATTGACGGGAAGGTCTGCCTGATCACGGGGGCCAACGCCGGGCTGGGCAAGGCCGTGGCGGTCGACCTGGCAAGGCGTGGCGCCCACGTGCTGATGGCCTGCCGCAGCGGTCATCCGCAGGCCGGCCAGGAGGTCAGGCGACTGTCCGGTTCGGGCCGGGTGGAAATGCTCAGGGTCGATCTCGCCGACCTGGATTCCGTCGCGAGGCTGTGCGACGAACTGAAGAGCAGCGCGCGCCGGATCGATATCGCCGTTCTTAACGCGGGGCTTATCCCGCGCCTGGCGCGCCGGACGCCGCAGGGTTACGAGGTGATGTTCGCAGTGCATTTTCTGGCCAACCGGATGTTGGTGGCCCGGCTGCTGGCCGACGGCCTGATCCGGCCGCGCCTTCAAGGGGAAGAAGCTCCGCGGATCGTCTTCGTCGGCTCGGAGGCCCACCGGTCCGCCGGCCCGATCGACTTCGACCGGTTCGGCACGTTTATCGACTATGGACTGCGGGACAGCCTCAAGCACTACGGGCTGAGCAAACTGCATCTGTGCACCTACGCGCAGGAACTGAGCCGCCGGCTCAACCCGGCCAGCGAAACTCGAGTCGCGGTCCACTCGCTGTGCCCCGGTCCGGTCGCCACCGGCATTGCACGGGAGGCGCCGGTCTTTCTGAGACCGCTGATCTACCCGCTCATGCGGCTGTTCTGCCTGAGCCCGCGAAGGGCGGCCAGACCCGTGGTCTACCTCTGCTGCGCGGGAGAGACGGGCCGGCGCAGCGGCGCATACCTGCACGTCATGCGCGAGACGCGTCCGTCGCGCCTGGCGATGGACAAAGATGCCGGAGCGCGGCTCTGGCAGGAAAGCGAAGCGCTGCTTGAGCGGCACGCCCCCGTTCCCGGGGGAGTCAGTGTGCAGCGTCCCAGTTCGGGCCCTGGCCGAGGTCCACCTTGAGCGGAACTTCCAGTGATGCCGCTCCCGCCATCATCCCCGTGACTTCGGCGGCCAGTTCACCGGCGAAGTCCCGCTCGCACTCGAACACCAACTCGTCGTGCACCTGCATGATCAGCTGTGCCTTGTCGGGCCGCGGCTGAAGCCACTCGTCGATGACGATCATGGCGCGCTTGATGATATCGGCAGCGGTCCCCTGCATCGGCGCGTTGATCGCGCTTCGTTCGGCGTAACTGCGCCGGCGAAAGTCCCGGACCCGGATGTCCGGCAGGTATAGCCGCCGGCCGAACAGCGTCTCCACCCAACCCTGCTCATGGGCCTGCTTGCGGGTCCTTTCCATGTACTGCTGCACGCCGGGGTAGCGGGCGAAGTAGTGGTTGACGTACTCCTGGGCCTCCCCGCGGGTGACAGCGAGCTGCCGGGCGAGACCGAATGGTGACATGCCGTAGATGAGCCCGAAATTGATTGCCTTGGCGGCCCGCCGCTGATCGGCGCTGACCGAATCGGGCGGCGTGTCGAACACTTCGGCGGCGGTGGCCCGGTGCACGTCCATGTCTTCGGAGAACGCCCTGCGCAAGCCTTCGTCCCCGGAGAGCTGGGCCATGATGCGCAGTTCGATCTGCGAATAGTCGGCGGAGATCAGCACCCGCCCCTCGGGCGCGACGAAAGCCTGACGGATGCGCCGGCCCTCCCCGGTGCGCGCCGGGATGTTCTGCAGGTTCGGGTGGATGGATGAGAGTCGACCGGTGGCGGCGACGGCCTGCTGGTACGAGGTGTGGACACGTCCGGTAGTCGGGTCGATGCTGGCCGGAAGAGCGTCCGTGTAGCCGGACTTGAGCTTGGACAGATTGCGGAACTGCAGAATCGTTTCCGGCAGGGGATGCACCGCCGCCAGTTCGTGCAGGACCGATTCCGACGTGGATGGCTGACCGGTCGAAGTGCGACGCACCGGTTCAAGTCCCAGGCGATTGAACAGAACGTCGCCGAGTTGTTTGGGTGAACCCAGGTTGAACTCCCTGCCCGCCTGTTCGAAAGCCCGGTTCTGCAGTTGCTGCAACTGTTCGGCCAGTTCCTTCGAGTGTTCCGACAGGACGCTCGCATCGACCAGCACCCCGGCGCGCTCCATTCGGGCCAATACCGGCGACAGCGGCATTTCCATTCGCGAAAGTACTTCCTTGAGAGTCGGTTCATGGTCCAGTTTCCCGGTCAGGTGCTGGTGCAGTCTGAGCGTGTAGTCCGCTTTCTGCGCAGCGTAGGGAGTGACCTGTTCCAGAGGCGCCTGCGCCGGGGAAAGTTTGCCCCGGCCCTTCCCGAACACATCTTCCGGCGCAATGCAGTCCAGGTCGAGGTAGTGCTTTACCGCCTTCCCGAAATCGTGGGTGATCGCAGTGGAGTTGAAAACGTATGAGTCCAGCATCGTGTCGCCGGCTGCGCCTTCCAGTCCGATGCCGTGATTCGCCAGCGCGTGGCTGATGAACTTGAGGTTGTGGCCGACCTTGATCGCGTCAGCGTCCTCCAGCCAGGCTTTCAGCCCGGCAAGCAAGTCCCTGCCGTCGGATCGTTCCACCGCCTCCGCCGTCAGATCGCGGGGCGCCAGCGGCACGTAGGCGCCTTCGCCCTCTCCGGTGGATACGGCCAGGCCCGCGAGCCGGAGTTCCATGGGGTTCTCGCCCGACACTTCTATGCTGAGGCTTGCGGCGGGAGCTGCCCGCAGTCGCGCGGTCCATTCTTCCAATTGTTCCGAATTCAGGACCGCCTGGTAATCCATTCGTTTGGGTGCGGCCGGGGCGGACTCCTGAAGGCTGCGAAGAAAGCTGTTGAGTTCGAACGTCTTGCAGAGCTTCTCGAGCGTGTCCATGTCCGGCGGCTTGAGAGTGAGGTTCCGCGGCGTCACGTCGAGCGCAACGTCCTCGCGTATGGTGGCCAGCTCAAGCGAAAGGTCCACGTCGGCGAAGCTGGCCCGCAAGGTTTCACCGGCCTTGCCGCGAATGTCGCCGGCGTTCTCCTTGACGCCGTCCAGGCTCCCATAGGCCTGAAGCCACTTGGCGGCAGTCTTGGGCCCCACCCCGCGCACGCCGGGGATGTTGTCGGAGGTGTCGCCGGCCAGGGCGAGGTAGTCGCGGATACGCTCCGGCGGGACGCCGAATTTTTCCTCGACCCCCGCGCTGTCCATCACGCGGTTGTTGATCCAGTTGACCAGTCTGACGCGAGGACCCACGAGCTGGGCGAAGTCCTTGTCGTTGGTGGAGATCAGCGTGTCCAGCCCTTCATCCCGGGCCTGCGCGGCAAGCGTGCCGATCACGTCATCGGCTTCCACGCCGGGCACGCGCAGCAGCGGCACGCCCATCGCCTCGACCACGTTCACCACCGGTTCGATCTGCTCGCGCAGGTCTTCGGGCATCACGTCGCGGTTGGCCTTGTACTCCGGATAGATCTCGTCGCGGAACGTGGGTCCGGGCGCATCCATCACGAACGCCAGCAGGTCCGGCGGTTCTTCGCGAAGCAATCGCTGGATCATGCTCACGACGCCGTGCAGGGCGCCCGTGGGCCGGCCGTCGGCCGTGGTGAACGCAGGAAGCGCGTAATAGGCGCGAAACAGGTAGGCCGTTCCGTCGACCAGCAGGAGCCTGTTCATGTCCCTGCTTCGGCTGCCGGGCCTTCGTCCTCCGGCACAGGTTGCTCCTGCGGCGCCGGCGGAGTTTCCTCGGGGATATACAGCGCCCCGCTGAAACCGCAGCCCGAGAGCGCCAGAGCAAGCAGGAACGTTGCGAGTGCCGTGCGGCGACACGGCACGGCTTCTCGGGAAAGGAACCGGGTCCGGTTTGCCGGGGCGGAGCGGAGATGCGCCAACACGCCGGCAAGTGTACCCTTACGGCACCGTGTTGCCTGGGATTGGGCGGGCTTCGTGAGCGACAAACTTCAGATCATCGCCTATCCGCTGATAGAGCGGCCGATGAAGCTGCGCCGCGCCGCGCGCGCCAGGGAGTGGATGGACGCGACGGTCGATCATTTCGCCAACCGCTGCCTGCCGCTGTTGATCGCCAACCAGACCGGCTGGGACGTGCTCTGTCCGGTCGAATTCAGGGCGCGATGGAACGGCAAGCCGGCCAAGGAGGGCGTGGAGATTCGCTTTCCCGGGGAAAAATCCGAACTGATCAGCGCTCATTTTGGAAGCGGAGTGCTCACTTTCACCCTCGGTTACCTGTTTCGCACCAGCAAGGGCCACAACCTCTGGTGCAAGGGCCTGGCCAACACCGCCAAGGACGCCATCGCGCCGTTGGAAGGCATTATCGAGACCGACTGGGCGCCCTACACCTTCACGATGAACTGGCGCTTTACCCGCAAGCGGACCTGGGTGACCTTCGAAAAGGACGAACCGGTATGCCGGCTGGTTCCGATTCCCCGGCAATACGCGGAAGAGTTCGACGCGGTTATTCGGCCGCTGTCGGACGATAAGGAACTGGCCAGGGAGCACATTCGGTGGAGCCGGTCGCGGGGCGATTTCAACAAGGAGTTGGAGGTGGACCGGTTCCGCCGCCCGGCGGAGAAGTGGCAGGGCCACTACATGCGCGGCACGCACCTGGATGGCCGGCGCTTCAGCGATCACCGGATCAAGGTGCTGATGTCCGAATTCCGCGAACCCGGCGATGACGACGGATGAAGTAACGAATCAGGGGAAAGATATGAAACGCAGACAGCTTCTTGCCGGACTCGGCGCCGGCGCCGTGGCGCTGGCCGGTTGCGGCCGGGAACAGCCGGCAGCCGGAGACGCATCGCCCGCCTCGCCGGTCGAGACATTCAACTGGAAGATGGTCACGACCTGGCCGCCGAACTTTCCGGGCACCGGCACCTCCGCCACACTGCTGGCGGAGACCATTAACCGGGCTTCCGCCGGCAGGATCAGGGTGCAGGTCTATGCGGCCGGCGAACTGGTTCCGCCGTTCGAGGTGTTCAATGCCGTGTCCGCGGGCGCGGCGGAAATCGGGCACGGCGTTTCGTACTACTGGAAGGCGCAGGTGGAAGCGGCCCAGTTCTTCGGCGCCATACCGTTCGGCATGACGCCGACGGAATCGTCCGCCTGGCTGCACTACGGCGGCGGCATGGAGCTGTGGCGCGAACTCTACGAACCGTTCGGCGTCATGGTATTCACGGGCGGCAACACCGGCACCCAGATGGGCGGCTGGTTCAACCGCGAAATCAACTCGCCCGACGACCTCAGGGGCCTGAAGATGCGGATCCCGGGTTTGGGCGGCGAAGTGCTGCAACGCGCCGGCGGCACGCCGGTGATGTTGCCGGGCGGCGAAATCTATACCGCCATGCAGACCGGCAGCGTGGACGCCACCGAGTGGGTGGGGCCGTACAACGACGTCGGTTTCGGCCTGCACGAAGTGGCGCAGTACTACTACTATCCGGGCTGGCACGAACCGGGCGCGATCCTGGAGGTCTCGATCAACCAGGAGGCCTGGGACGCGCTGCCGGAGGACCTTCAGGACATCGTGAAGTCCGCGTGCGGCCATATGGAAAGCCTGTTGGGCGCCGAGTACAGCGCCCGCAACGCCCAGTTCCTTCAGCAGCTTCGCAATGAAGGCAAGGTCGAGATCCGCCCCTTCCCCGCCTCGGTGATAGCGGAGTTGCGCCTGCGCTCGCAGGAAGTCATCGACGAGCTCGTTGCCCGCGACGAAAACGCCGCGCGTATCTACGCCTCATACACCGCCTTCCAGCAGCAGGTGAACGAGTGGCTGGACATCGGCGAGCGCGCTGCCGTGGCCGCCCGCGGCTGACCGGCGGCAGGCAGCGGCGACCCGGCGGCAGCATGTCCGAACGGAGACCGAAAGACCTCGAAGCCGTGGCCGGCAATGGCCTGTTGCACCGGCGCCTCTTTCTCCAGGGAGGCGCCGCGGTGCTGGGCGCCGGTTCGCTGGGGCTGATGACCGCGGCGCCGGCGAAGGACTTGCCGCCCTGGATGCGGGCGCCGGGCCGGCCGCTGAGCGGTTACGGCGGCCGCTCGCCCTACGAAGATCACGTCCGGCGCCGGATCCTGGCCGCCACCGGCGCCGACGGGGCCGGAGGTTCCTGGACGCCGCTGGAGGCACTGGAGGGAATGATCACGCCGAACCCCCTGCACTTCGAGCGCCACCACAGCGGCATTCCGGACATCGATCCCGACCGGCATCGGCTGCTCATACACGGCATGGTGGATCGCGACCTGTTCTTCGACATGGAAGCGCTGTCGCGCTACCCGATGGTGTCGCGCATACAGTTCATCGAGTGTTCGGGCAACAGTTACCTGGCGGGACTTCCCCGCCGGCCGATCAACGAAACTTGCGGCTTCCTGCACGGCCTGGTCTCGTGCAGCGAGTGGACCGGCGTGCCGCTTTCGATCCTGCTGGACGAGGCCGGCGTGGACCCCGCCGCCAGCTGGATCATGGCCGAAGGCGCGGACGCCGCGGCGATGAACCGCAGCGTCCCGCTGGCCAAGGCCATGGACGATGCGCTGCTGGCGGTGTACCAGAACGGGGAGCGCCTGCGCCCGGAGCAGGGTTATCCGCTAAGGCTGTTCCTCCCGGGTTACGAGGGCAACATGAGCATCAAGTGGTTGCGCCGGATCAAGGTGACCGCCGCGCCGTCGATGACCCGCGAAGAGACCTCCAAGTACACCGACCTCCTGCCCGATGGGCGGTCGCTGATCTTCTCCTACCCCATGGACGTCAAGTCGGTGATCACTTCGCCGTCGCCCGGGCTGGTGTTGAAGGGCCCCGGGCTGTACCAGATCTCCGGCATGGCGTGGTCGGGGGCGGGCCGTATCGCCCGGGTCGAGGTCTCCGCGGACGGCGGCGCTACCTGGGGCAAGGCGGCCTTGTGCGAGCCCGTGCTGGACAAGGCGGTGACGCGATTCCGCATGGCGTGGCGCTGGAACGGGGCCGAAACCGTGATCCTGAGCCGCGCCGTGGACGAAACCGGCGCCGTGCAGCCCACGCGCGAAGCGATCGTCGCGGCCAAGGGCAGGAAGTTCGCTTACCACTACAACGGTATCCAGGCGTGGGGGATCGACAGCGAAGGGCAGGTGGCCAATGTTTATGCGTAGCCTGACGGCGGTCGCCGTTGCCGCCCTGGCTGCCGTCGTCCTGGCCCAGGAGGGTCCGGAACTGGGTGTCGAGGCCACCCCGGAGCAAGTCTCCGAATGGGAAATCAGCATCGAGCCGGACGGCGAGGGGCTCCCGCCCGGATCGGGCACGGCGCTTGAAGGAGAGCCCGTCTATACGCTTTACTGTTTTTCCTGCCATGGCACTGAGGGCCAGGGCCTGTTGAACGATGTGCTGGTGGGCGGTCACGGTACGCTTGACGGCCCGGCGCCGCTGAAGACCGTGGGCAGCTTCTGGCCGTACGCGACCACGGTGTTCGACTACGTCCGCCGCACCATGCCGTACCAGGAGCCGCAGTCGCTCAGCGACGACCAGGTCTACGCGTTGACGGCGTATCTGCTGTTCCTGAACGGAATCGTCGGGGAGGACGAAGCGATGAACGCCCGGACGCTGCCCGAAGTGCGCATGCCCAACCGCGACAATTTCATCCTCGCCTGGCCGCCCCCGGAGGAACAATCGGGCGAGTAGCTCCGGGATTTTCGACGTCCGGCGCGTAGGTACAATCGCCGCTGCTGCACGTTGAGCGCCATACGGCGGATGACGGGGGTTGGAATGAAACCGGGTTTGCGGAGCCGTGCGCGCGCGCAACGCGTATGGTTGCTCCTGCTGCTCTGCACGGTCCTGGCCGGGCACGCACACGGCGCCGTTTCGGCGAGCCTGAGCGGCATCGTGCGTGATCCGGCGGGCGCCGCGGTGGCGAACGCGCGGGTCTCGATCGTGCATCGGCCGTCGGGAACGGCAGCGCAGGCGCTGACGCTGCAGAACGGCGCGTTTTTCCAAAGCGGCCTGCGGGTGGGCGGACCGTTCGACGTCCGCGTGCGCGCTGCGGGTTTTCGTGATGCGCTGGTCACGGGCGTGACTCTGCGTCCCGGTACGCAAATCCCCCTGATCATCGACCTCGAGCAGGCCGCGGTCGAGGAAATCGTGGTTACGGCGCCGGCTCGCGCGGTACACGAGTTGAACGCCGGCGTAGGGTCCGCCTACACGTCCGACGATATCGCCAGGCAGCCGTCAATCCACCGGGACGCGATCCGGACGCTGCTGACGGATCCGCTGGCTCAGTCCGACGGTGTGGGGCATCTGGCGGTCGCCGGCGCCAATCCGCGGTTCAACGGTCTGGTCATCGACGGGGTCCTGCAGCAGGACGATTTCGGTCTGGGCACCAACACCTACGCCACCGAACGATCGCCGATCAATCTCGACGCCGTGGAGTCGGTCTCGCTGGTGGCTTCGGACTACTCGGTGACCGCCGGCGGGTTCACCGGCGGACTCGTGCAGATCACGACCCGTTCGGGCGGCAACGAGTGGGAAGGCGCGGTCTTTCACTACCTCCACCACGACGGCCTGGTCGGCCGGCGATACGACGGAGGCGAATTCGCTCCGGCGCCGTTCACGGAAACCGAAACCGGCATGTCGCTGGGCGGCCCGATCGTCAGGGACCGCCTGTTCGTGTTCCTCTCCCATGACGAGTTCGAGTCCGCCTCCCCGGTGGACTTCACCGCGTTCGATGCCGCCCGCGGCATTCGCCCCGGCCTGTTCGATGCGCTCGGCCGGATCGTGCAGGAGACCTATGGCTACGATCCGCTGGGGCGGTCAGCCGCGGACACGCCGACCCGGTCAAGACGGTCCCTGGCAAAGGTGGACTGGAACCTGGCGGCGGCGCACCGGCTGTCGCTGAGCTGGCAGCGCAGCGAGGAAGGCGACACCCGCTGGCAGGGCGACCGGTTCGAGTCGGCCTGGTACGACGTGCCCACCGAGCTGGAAGCAGTGTCGCTGCAGCTCTATTCCGACTGGACGGACCGCCTCTCAAGCGGTTTGCGGCTCAGCCGCAAGACGTTCACCCGCGGCCAGCTCTGCCGGGCGGGGGCGGACGTTGGCGCGCTGGAGTTTGACCTCGCGCCCGCGCAGGCTGCGGGCACCGAGCTTGAAGGATTGTTCACGGAACCGGTGACCCTCACGGCCGGCTGTGACCGTTTCCGTCATGCCAACGAGTACGAAGACGAGCGTGTTCAGGTCTATGCCGACATCGACTACCTGTTCGGCGATCACCTGCTCAAGGCGGGTCTGGAGGTGGGCCGCTTCGATTTGTACAACCTGTTCGTGCCGGGCTCCCGGGGCCGGTTCGTTTTCGATGGCCTTCAGGCGGTTCTCGGCAGGGTCGCGCGGGTCGACTACATCAATGCGGTCTCCAACGATCCGAGTGACGCAGCCGCGGACTGGGGTTATGGCAGGCGCGCGTTGTTCGTGCAGGATGTGTGGACGGTCTCGCCCGAGCTGGAACTCACTGCGGGATTGCGCTACGAACGCATCGCGCAGGGGGACGCCCCGGCCTACAGCGATGCCGTCTACGCGGCCTACGGCGTGCGCACCGATGCGAATCTGGACGGCGCCGACGTGTGGATGCCCCGATTGGGGGTGCGTTATACGGGCCTTGAGCGCATGGTGCTATCCGGCGGTGTGGGTCTTTTCGCCGGCGGCGAACCGCAGGTGTGGATCTCCAACGCGTTCCAGCCGCCGGTCGTGTTCGCGCGACTCGCCGGGGCCGGCGGCGTCACGCCGTTCTCGGTGCCGGAGGCGCTGCTGCGGCAGGTAGCCGCCGGCGCCGCCGTGCCCGTGGACGCGATCGCCGAGGATTTCGATATGCCCGCGGACTGGAAGGCCTCGGTTCGGGTGCAGCGCGAATTCGACCTCCCGGTCCTGGGGCGGGACTTCCTCGGCACGGTTCAGTACCTGCACACAAGCGCGCACCGGAGCTTCATCTGGCGAAACCTCGCCCACACCCATCTGGCGGGCGCGCAGCCCACGGGCGAGGCGCCGGACGGAAGAAGGATCTATGCGGACCTCGACGCGCTCGGCCATCTCAATCTGACCGCGCTGGGCAATCACGGAGGCGGCCGTGCGCATGTCTGGTCCCTTGCCGTTTCGAAAAGCTACGACTTCGGCGTGGATTTTTCGGCAAGCTACGCCCGGCAGGACGTGGAAGCCGTTGCGGAGGGCACGTCGGCCAGGGGCATCTCCAACTGGCGTGCACTCACCGTGGCCGACCGCAACGATCCCGAGGCCCGTCGCTCGCCCCATGAGACCATGCATTCGTGGAAGCTGCGCCTCGGCTACGAACGCGCGATCGGACCGTTCAATACCCGGTTGGACGTATTCGGGCGGGTCTTCTCCGGCCGTTTATTTACCTACACCTTCGATGTCGACCGCGGCAACGCGTTGTTCGGCCGGGCCGGCGCCGGGGAAAGCCCCTATGACGCGGACCCGCTGTACATCCCCGCGGCGGACGATCCGGCCGTGGTTTACGCGCCCACGTTCGATCGCAGCCGCTTCACGAGCTACGTCGAGGGGGTGCCGGGCGGCATCCACGCGCCGTACTCCGAAGTCAGCGGCTGGAACCGGATCTGGGATCTGCGCATTCAGGTCGAATTGCCCGGAGCGGCGCGACTGGCCCGGTTCGTCGGCGAGAACCGGGTACGGCTGGTGCTCGACGTGGAGAATTTTCCCAACTTGCTGAACCCCAGATGGGGACGCTTCGATTTCGGCCCGAGCAACGGTCAGGCCGCGGTCGTGCGCGCCGACCTCGTGCGCGCCGCCGACGTTGCGGCCCTGGGAGTCGATGCCGCCCCCGCCCTGACCGGCGACGCCCCGCGAACGGCCTGCCGGAACCGCACCGACTGCGTATACCGTTTCAACTCTTTCGATGCCGAATCCAGGACGATCGCGAGCCGCTCCCGGTCCGTGTACCGGATACGCCTGGGGATACGGTTCGAGTTTTGACCGCCTTGACGCTTACCCGCCGTAAAGCGCCCCGGGCAGCCAGGTTGCGATCTCCGGCCAGAGCGCGAGGAGCGCCAGCGCCGCGAGCTGGATCGCGATAAAGGGCGCAACCCCCCGGTAAATGGCCGTCGTGGGCACTTCGGGCGGCGCCACGCCGCGCAGGTAGAACAGCGCGAAGCCGAACGGCGGGGTCAGGAAAGACGTCTGCAGGTTGATCGCGATCATCACGCCCAGCCAGACCGGGTCCAGGCCCATGGACAGGAGCACGGGGCCGACGATCGGCACCACCACGAAGGTGATCTCGATAAAGTCCAGCACGAAACCGAGCAGGAACATCACCAGCATGACCAGCAGCACCGCCCCGAAGACGCCGCCGGGAAGCGACATCAGGAACTCGCGCACAATCTCGTCGCCGCCGTAGCCCCGAAACACCAGCGAGAACACCGACGCGCCGATCAGTATCAGAAACACCATGCTGCTGACGCGCGCCGTGGCGCGGCCGATATCGCGAATGCGGGCCAGGCTCAACTTGCCCCGGAGAGCGGCCAGCAGCATCGCGCCCACCGCGCCTACCCCGGCCGCCTCCGTTGGCGTGGCGACACCGAAGATGATGGAACCCAGCACGGCGGCAATTAAAACCAGCGGCGGCAAAAAGGCCCCGACAAAGCGCAGCAGGCTGACGGTCCCGGCGTCCGCGTCGGCGCCCCGGCGCGCGGGGACGGCAGCCGGGCGAAAAAGGGCTACGGCCAACATCCAGGCCGCGTACAGTGCGACCAGCATCAGGCCCGGTACCAGCGCGCCCATGAACAGGTCGCCGACCGAGACCGTGCGCGGGGCGAAAATGCCCTGGGCCAGTTGCGCCTCCTGGTAGGCGGAAGAAAGCACGTCGCCCAGAAGCACCAGCACGATGGACGGAGGAATGATCTGCCCCAGCGTTCCCGAGGCGCTGATGACCCCCGTGGCCACCGCGGGGTCGTAGCCACGTTTCAGCATGGTTGGGAGGGCCAGCAGCCCCATGGTGATGACGGTGGCGCCGACGATCCCGGTGCTGGCCGCCAGCAGCATCCCCACGATGATGACCGCGATCCCGAGCCCGCCGCGAAGACCTCCGAACATTCGGCTCAACGCATCCAGCAGGTCTTCGGCGATCCGTGCCCGTTCCAGCGTTATGCCCATGAAGACGAACAGCGGTACCGCCACCAGCGTTTCGTTGCTCATGATCCCGAACAGGCGGTTGGGCATGGTGCCGAGAAACGAAATGTCGAAAACGCCGGCCAGTGCTCCACCGAGAGCGAACAGGAGCGCGGTGCCGCCCAGCGTGAAAGCCACCGGAAAGCCGGCAAGCAGGAGCAGCACGACGCATGCGAAGAGCGCGAAGGCCGGCCAGTACATCGCTAGGCCCCGCCGCCGGAGGGATCTTCCCCGCGAACGTCAAGCAGCTCGGCCACGCTGCGCGCGCAGATCACGAGCGCCTGCAGGGACATGATTCCGCCGGTAACGGGCAGCAGCGTCTTGAGCAGCGAAGGGAAGGGATAGATGAGGCCGCCCGCCTCGCGCGAGGACTCCTGAATCAGCCACGATGTCTGCACGTATTCCATGCTTCCCAGCAGCAGTCCCACGGACAGGGGCAGCAGGAACAGCGCGCATCCCGACAGGTTCACCATCGCCTGGCGTTTCGGGCTCATGTCGCGGTAGAAGATGTCCACGCGCACATGGTCGTCGCGCGCCAACGTGTAGCCGGCGGCCAGCAGGAATACGGCGGCGTGCATCCAGGTGATGGTTTCCTGGAGCCAGATCCAGCCCAGGGACAGGCCGTAGCGGAGCACCGCGACCAGGCAGGTCACGACGGTCATGAAGAACGTGAGCCAGGCAACCGCCTCGCCGGTGCGGACAATCGCGCGCTCCACCGCGCCGGCGACCTTGAGCACGAAACTCATGGGCGCCAGAAGGTCGGCGAGAGAAGCACCAGGAAGGTAAAGATCTCCAGGCGGCCCAGCAGCATGGCCACGATGCAGGCCCACTTGGCCGTCACGCCGATGCCGCCGTAGCCGGTTGCGACGTCTCCCAGGCCCGGGCCCAGGTTATTGAGCGTCGCCGCCACGGCCGAGAACGCCGTGAAGGAGTCGAGGCCGGCCGCCTGCAGGATGATCAGAATCACGATAAACACGGCCACGTAGACGGCGAAATACCCCCACACCGAATCGACCACGCGGGTGGATATCGGCGTGGCGCCGAGCGTCACGGGGATTTCGGCGCTCGGATGCACCAGGCGGCGCACCTCGCGGATGCCCTGCTTGACAAGCAGCAGCACCCGCACGCACTTCATGCCTCCGGCGGTGGAACCGGCGCATCCGCCCATGAAGGCGGACAGTATGAGCAGCATCGGGAGGATGCCCGGCCAGAGCGAAAAGTTGGCAGTGGTAAAGCCGGTGGTGGTCATGATGGACACCGACTGGAACAGACCGTCGATCAGCGCCATGGAGGGATCTTCCTTCCAGCCGTAGAACAGCAGGCCGCCCACGATCAGCGCGCACAGCACCACCAGCGCAACGGCATAGGCGCGGAATTCCGCGTCGCGGAAATACCCGGAAAGCGACCGCCGGTTGAAGGCGATGAAGTGCAACGCAAAATTGATCCCGGCCAGAAACATGAAGGCCACGGCAATCAAGCGGATGCTCGTCTGCGGGAAATAGGCGAAGCTTGCGTCGTGGGTCGAAAAGCCGCCGATCGCGACGGTCGAGAAAGCGTGCGATATGGCGTCGAAGATCGACATTCCGGCCAGGTAATAGGCCACCCCGCAGGCGACCGTGAGCGCACAGTAGATGTACCAAAGCGCCTTGGCGGTCTCCTTGATGCGCGGGGTGAGGCGGGTGTCCTTCATCGGACCCGGCGTTTCGGCGCGATACAACTGCATGCCGCCCACGCCCAGCATGGGCAGCACGGCCACCGCCAGGACCACGATCCCCAGTCCCCCAAGCCATTGCAGTTGTTGCCGGTAAAAGAGAATGGCCCGCGGCATCTCGTCCAGCCCGGTCAGCACGGTAGCTCCGGTGGTGGTGAGCCCCGAGATCGCCTCGAACATGGCGTCGGTGAAGGAAAGCTCCGGCACCAGCGCGAAATGCAACGGCAGCGCTCCGAAGCTGCCCAGCACCACCCAGAAGGAAGCCACGATCAGGAAACCGTCGCGCAGCTTGAGCTCGCCCACGGTGCGCCGGGCCGGCAGCCAGATGACGAAACCCGCCGCAAGGGCCGCAACGAAGCTGAGCGCAAACACCGGCCAACTGCCGCCGCCGTAGTACAGATCAACGGGCAGCGGCGTCAGCATGGTGACGCTGAACAGCATGAGCAGGCGGCCCAGCACGCTGCCGACTAGCGCAATTTGCATGGGAGCGCCCTTGTCAGGCTCCGTCTTCGAAGAGCCGTTCGATCTGCGCCTTGGCCCGCGGGTTGGTCATGAAGAGAATGACGTGATCGTCGTCGCGCACCGTCGTATCGTCGTCAAGAGGAAGCACCACGCCGTCGCGCACGATCGCGCTGATTGAGGTGCCGTGAGGCAGATTGATTTCCCCGACCGCGCGGCCCACCAGCGATTGCTGTCCATCGCCGCTGTGCGCTACGCCCTCGATCGCCTCGGCGCGTCCGAAGCGCAGCGAATGCACCTTGGCGACGTCGCCCTGGCGGATGTGCCGCAGGAGTTCGCTGATCGTGATCTGGGCAGGCGAAATCGACACGTCGATACCCATCTGCCCGGCCAGCGCGGCATAGGCCTGGCGGTTGGCCAGCGCCATGACCCGCTTGCAACCCGCCCGCTTGGCCAGTCCGGCAGCCAGCAGGTTGGCCTCATCGGCGTTCATCAGCGCCACGAAGGCATCCATGCGCTCGATGTTCTCCTCGATCAGGAGTTCCTCGTGCGTGGCGTCGCCGTGCAGCACGATGACTCGGCCGAGCCGTTCGGCCACCTGTCGGGCGCGCTTGGCAGACCGCTCGATCAGCTTCACCTGGAAGTGGTTCTGCAGCGACTCGGCCACTCTCGCGCCGATGTTGCCGCCTCCTGCAATCATGATGTTGCGCACGTCCTGATGCTCGGGTCGCAGCGCCGATAGCAGGGGCCGGACGTCGTCGGAGCCGGCGATGAAGTACACATCGTCGCCGTTCTCGATGACGGTCCGGCCGTTGACGGTCTGGGCGTGACCGGAGCGGTACACTGCGGCGATCCGCCCCTTGATCTTGCGCTCGCCCAGTTCGGCGGGAGTTCTGCCCACCAGCCAGGAGCCGGCCCTGGCCTCGGCGCCCAGCAACAGCGCCCGGCCATCGGAAAACTCCAGTACCTGCGAGGCGCCGGGGAAGCGGATGAGTTGCTCCACGTAACGCGTAATCAGGTCTTCCGGAGCGATGGCAACGTCCACCGGCAATCCGTCAGGGCCGAACAGCGCGGCGATTCCGCTGTATTCGGTGTAACGCAGGCGCGCAATCTTGGTGCGCCGCCTCGCGCCGGCCTCGAACTCGCGGTAGCGGGAATGCACGACCTGACAGGCCACCATGTTTACCTCGTCGTTGCCGGTAACCGCGATCACCAGGTCCGCGGCCCCGGCCCCGGCGTGGTCCAGGACCCCGGGCCGCGAGGCGTGGCCGGCAACGGTGCGCACGTCCATGCGTTCGTGTATGGCCCGCAGGATGTCGGCGTCGAGATCCACGATCGTGATCTCGTTTTCGGGTTCGCGGGAAAGACGCTCGGCGATCGTGGAGCCCACGACGCCGGCCCCGAGAATCAGTATCTTCATTTGTTCAAGCGCATGGGCTTCGAGCGCAAAGGCTCGGCGGAACTATATCAATTCCAGGCGCGCATAGGCCACGACAAGCCATTTTGATCCGTGTCGCTCGAAATTGACCTGCACCCGCGCATGGTCGCCGGCGCCTTCGCGGTTGAGCACCACCCCGTCGCCGAACTTCGGGTGCGAGACCCGCTGGCCAAGCGCCGGTCCCGCCCCCGCGTCGGGTTCATCCGTTCCCGGGGCCGCTCCACCCATGCGCACCGGCAGCGATACGTTGGGCTGAGGGCGAACCTCTTCGAGCAGTTCCGCCGGAATCTCCGAAAGAAAGCGCGAAGGGCGGTTGCGGTGCTCCTGGCCGCGCAACCGGCGAACGTCGGCATAGCTGACGTTGAGTTCCTTCATCGCCCGGGTAATGCCCACGTAGCACAGCCGGCGCTCCTCCTCCAGTTCCGCCTCGCTGTGCATCGAACGGCTGTGGGGGAACAGGCCCTCTTCCATGCCCGTCAGGAACACGACCGGAAACTCGAGGCCCTTTGCGGCATGCATGGTCATCAGCTGTACTGCGTCGTCGTCGTCCGCGCCGTCTTCGCCGCTCTCCAGCGCCGCGTGGGCGAGAAAGGCGTTAAGCGGAGACGCAGGCTGGTCCTGCATGGATTCCTCGATCATTTGCGCGGCGTTGACCAGTTCGTCGAGATTGTCGACCCGCATGCGGTCGGTTTCGCTGCCCGAGGCCGCCAGTCTCTCGATCAGTCCGCTCCCGCGCACGACCCGGCTGACCTGTTCGCCGAGTTCCAGGTGCCCGGTGTCCTCGGCCAGCGAGTCGATCAGGGCCAAAAAACCGTTGAGCGCGCCGGCCGCCCGGGAGTTGAGAAACTGTTCGGACCGCCCGGCGGCGTCCCAGAGCGTCAGGGTGTGGCGCCTGGCGTGACCGCGAACGGCGCGCATCGTGGCCTCGCCGATCCTGCGCGGCGGGTTGTTCACGACCCGCTCGAACGACGGGTCGTCGCCCCGGTTGGCCACCAGGCGCAGATAGGCAAGGGCGTCCTTGATCTCGGCCCGCTCGAAAAACCGCAATCCTCCATAGACACGGTAGGGAATGCCCGCGCCCACCAGCGCTTCCTCGAATACCCGCGACTGGGCATTGGAGCGGTACAGCACGGCCAGATCGCGCAGCGGTCCCGTGTCGTGTTCGCGCGCGCGGCTCACGACCTGGTTGGCTTCGTCCCATTCGTTGTAGGCGGCGAACAGGCGCACCGGTCCGCCCCGGTCCCCCCGGGTCCACAGCTTCTTGCCGAACCTTGAGGCGTTGTTCGCGATGACCGCGTTTGCCGCCTTGAGGATGGTCGCCGTGGATCGGTAATTGCGCTCCAGCCGCACCATCCGCACGTCGCGAAAGTCGCGGGTGTAATGCCGGATGTTCTCGACTTGCGCCCCGCGCCAGCGGTAGATGGACTGATCGTCGTCACCCACCGCGAAAGGCACGCCGCTGGTTCCGCACAACAGCTTCAGCCAGTCGTACTGGATGCCGTTGGTGTCCTGGAACTCGTCCACCAGCAACCAGCGAAAGCGTTCGCGGTAGCGGGTCAGCAGTTCGGAAGAGTCCTGCAGGAGTTCCGTGGAGCGCATCAGCAGTTCGCCGAAATCCACCAGCCCGTAGGTCTCGCAGCGCTTCTGGTAAAGGGCGTAAAGCTGTTTCCTCTCTTCGCCGTAGGGCGCGGAGCCGGCGGGCGCCTGCTTGGGCCTCAGGCCCGCCTCCTTGGCGCCGGATATGAAGTACTGAAGCGACCGCGGCGTGATCATCCGCTCGTCGATGCGCTCGTCGCTCAGCAGCCGCTTGATGAGCCTAAGCTGATCGGAGGCGTCGAGAATCTGGAAGTCTTGCCGCAGCCCGGCTTCGCTCCAGTGCCGCCTCAGGAGCCGGTGCGCCATACCGTGGAAGGTGCCGATCCAGAGTTGGCGGGTGGGTGTCTCGAGCAGCGTTTCGATGCGCGTGCGCATCTCGTTGGCGGCCTTGTTGGTGAAGGTGACGGCGTACAGGTTCCAGGGCGACGCGCCGTGGGCGGCGACCAGCCAGGCGGCGCGATGCACGAGCACGCGCGTCTTGCCGCTGCCCGCGCCGGCCAGCACCAGCACCGGCTGCTCGCCGGCCGTGACCGCGTCGCGCTGGGCGGTGTTCAGCGGTTCCAGGATGTGGGTAACGTCCATGCGGGGACCCCGCCGCGTCAGCCGATTTTCGACAGCCTCAGCAGGTGCTTGGCGTCGCGGAACAGGCCGTCGGGATCAAGGCCGGGCGGGTAGCTCAGAATCAGGTTGCCGAGCGGATCCACCAGCAGGACCTCGCCAGGCTGGCGGGATCCGATGCGCTCGATCAACTCGCTGCGCCCGGGCGTGCCGGCGGGCAGGACCACCATGCCCGGGAAGGCTTGGGTTGCCAGGTCGTAATCCGGGTCCCTGACCACGGGCAGGTATACGCGCTGCACGCGGCTCGCGTCCTTGCCCAGCGCCAGCCGGACCTGGCGCATGCGGATCAGCGCTTCCTCGCAGGCGGCTCCGCACTCGTCCCGCTCAAGGTAAAGGAAAGTCCAGCGTCCGGTCAGGCGGCCCTCGGCGCCGGCGTCGCCGCCCGGCGGAAGCTCGATGTCGCCGAGTTCGACCGGCGGGTCGGCCAGCACGCCATGAGCGTCCGGACCTGGATCAAGTCCGGCCCGGCCCGAATACAGGAACCAGGCGACGACTACCGGAACCAGGAACAGTGCGGCTATCGCAATGATCTGGATTTGCTTCGCATTAATTCGCATCCCGCGTTCTCCCGCGTCTGAAGGTTATCGCCAGCCAGATCCCGGCCGCGGCCGCCGCCAGGCCGTACCACTGCACGGCGTAGGCCAGGTGCCGCTCCGGCGCCATGCCATAGGGACGCCAGGCTCTCACGTAACCGTCCGGTTCGGCGCTGTCCAGCAAGAGTTGATAATCGGGCAGCGGCGAAGCGTACAGGCCGCGCAACTGATCGGCGGTCGGATAGACCATCCGTCGCGGCCAGGCGGCCTCCGCGGCCTCTTCCTCCAGACGAAGGCCCCGCCGGAAGTACGGGACCGCAATTCCGACCACTTCGCGATCGCCGCCGCTGACCGCCAGGTCGGGCAGTTCCGAACGGTCCGGCCCGCCGGCCATAAAACCGCGATTCACCATCACCAGGCTTTCGGCCGTTTCGAACGGCGTCAGAACGTGGTAGCCCCGCATGCCCTCGTGGGTCATGTTGTCGAGCAGCACCTGCCGGTCCGCCAGGTAGCGTCCAATCAGCCGCACCCGCGTGTTGTCTCCGCCGGTCGGCACCGACGCCAGGCCGCCGACCGGCAGCGACGCCTCGGCGTTTTCGAACGCGTCCAGCACCGCCCGCCTTTCCGCGGAACGGTTCAATTGCCAGGTCCCCAGCGAGCCGAACACCGCCAGGACCAGGAACATAAGCAGGAGGTTGCGGACGCCGGAGCGCCGGTGGGAAGGCGGAGTTATCATGCGGTTTCGGGCCGGAACAGGAAGATGATTCGAGCACTCATCGTCGTGCTGCTGCTGGCTATTATCGCCAGCCTGGGGTCGGGTTTGTACCACATGGTGGCCGCAAAGGGCGATCCGGGCCGAATGGCGCGCTCGCTCGCGTGGCGTGTAGCGCTTTCCGCGGCTCTCTTCCTGCTGATCATCCTGTTCTGGTGGCTCGGCCTGATCGAGCCCGGCGGCATCTATCGGCGCTAGACGCGAACGGCGCCGAGCGCCAATCGGGTTCCGGCTGCTCGCATTCAGGAAAAACCGCTTCCACGCAGCGCCAGCGCTTCCGCGATGTGGGGCTCGGCCACGCGGCTGGCCGATTCCAGGTCGGCGATGGTGCGTGCCACCTTGAGGATCCGTGCACATGCGCGCGGCGAGAGCGCAAGTTTCCGGGCGGCGTGCTCAAGCAGTACGAGTCCGGCCCGCCGCGGCCGGCAGTTGAAGTGGACTTCGGCGTCCTCCAGTTCGGCATTGCATTTCGCGCTTCGGTCCATCTGTATTTCCCGGGCTTCCACGACCCGCGTGCGTATCTGGGCGCTTGAGATTCCGTCGCGGGGAACGTCGGCAATGATGGTTCGCGCCGGCCGGCAGACCTGCACCCTCAAGTCGATCCGGTCGAGGAATGGTCCGGATATCCGTCCCTGGTAGCGGCGAACCGCCTCTGGAGTGCAACGGCACTCGCGCTGCGGATCGCCGACGAACCCGCAGGGACAGGGATTCATCGCCGCCAGCAACTGGAAACGCGCCGGAAAGGTAACCGTGTAGCGGGCCCTGGACACCACGATGTTTCGGGTTTCCAGCGGTTCCCGAAGGGATTCCAGGGCGTCGCGACGGAACTGCGGCAACTCGTCGAGGAACAGCACCCCGTTGTGGGCGAGGGAGATTTCGCCCGGAGTGGGCCGCGCGCCGCCGCCGACGAGCGCGGCGACCGAGCAGGTGTGATGGGGATTGCGGAAAGGCCGCCGCCGCCAGCTTTCCTCCAGCGCGATGCCCTTGAGCGAATGCAGAGCCGCGGTTTCCAGCGCTTCCTTCTCGCACATCGGCGGGAGGAGGCCGGGGAAGCGCTTGGCCAGCATGCTCTTGCCCGCGCCCGGCGGCCCGCTCAACAGCAGGTTATGCGCTCCGGCGGCGGCAATCTCCATGGCCCGCTTGGCCTGCGCCATTTCGATCACGTCCTTCAGCTCGGGGTATGCGGCCGCCCGGACGCGGTAGCCGCTGTAGGCGACGCGCTCGGGTTCGCCGTGCGCGTACAGCCCGGCCAATAGCTGCCTGAGGTCGGCCGCCGCTACGGCGCGCGCCGCCTTCACCAGCCCCGCTTCGGCGGAGTTAGCCTCGGGTAGAAACAGTGTCCTGCCGCGTCTGGAGGCGGCGAGCAACGAAGGCAGCACGCCCGGGACGGGCCGCAGCGCTCCGGTCAGCGCCAACTCGCCCAGGAATTCCGCCCCCACGAGCACGGACGGGTCGATCTGCTTGCTTGCCGCCAGGATCCCCAGGGCAATGGGGATGTCGTAGCGTCCGCCGCTCTTGGGCAGTTCCACGGGCGCCAGGTTTACCGTGATGCTGCTCGGCGGCACCTTGAAACCGGAGCTCCGCAGCGCGTGGCGCACCCGCGAGGCGCTTTCCCGCACTTCCTTTTTTGCCAGGCCCACGATGGTGATGCCCGGCAGTCCGTTGGTGATGCCCACTTCCACGGTGACGCTGGGGGCGTCGACGCCGTTAAGCGCGCTCGTGTGGATCGTCGATGGATTCACTGCCTTCCCTGGCCCGCCGGACCCGTCAGTCTCGTCGCGGTTCGATCTCCGCCAGCGCCTGCTCCAGCGCCTCGACTTTCCTGCGCGTGCGTTCAAGAACGCGCTTTTGCGCCTCGAATTCCTCGAAGGTCACGTAGTCGCCCCGGCCCAGTGCGGACTGGAGCAGAGCCCGGAAATTGGTCTCCAGGTCCCTGGCCGCTCCCTCGGCCGAGGGCGGAACCAGCTTGCGCAGGCGCCGGGCCAGATCGGAAATGAATTCGTCGTTCATGGTCCGCAAGGTTGCGTTATCGGCAACCGGTTTGTCCAGTATCGAATTGTGCGCATAGCCGGAGAATTAGCGCACTGAATTGATAGACTAGCCGGATTGCACCGGAGGACCGTATGGCGGGAGCAAAATCCAATCCCCCCGGCAAGACGGCGAAGCCGAAAGCCGACGCCGCGAAAAAGGCCGCTTCGGCCGGCGGCCCTCCCGCGAAGGCCGATTCGCCGAAGACCGAAAAAGCGGCCCCCCGCAGGCGCCTGTGGTGGTTGTGGCTGATTCCGCTGATCGTGTTCGCGGCGGGCTTCTGGCTCTGGTATGACTACCTGGCCGGTCTGCCGTCTCGCGTTGCGGGACTCGAGCGGGAAGTGGCCGAAATCGGGCAACTCGAGGCTAGGCTGGAAGAGCTTGAGAGCCGCCGCGACGCGGACGCCGCGCAGCAGGCGGCCGAAGTCGAGGCAGCGCGGCGGGCGTCCGAGCGGGTGCGCGACGCGCTGGAAGTGCGAATGGCCGCGTCCGAGCGGGCGCTGGAGGCATTGGGAAGCCGCCCCGCGGGCCAGCAGGTGCGCTGGCGCCTGGAAGCGGCCGATAACCTGTTGGCCCTTGCAGACCGCCAGAACCGGTTTGCGCGAGACTATGAAGGCGCCGCGCTGGCCGTCCGCGAAGCGCTGGATTTACTGGCCCAGGTGGGCGATCCCCGCTACGGCGCCGTGCGGGCGGAATTGCAGGAGCAGGCGCGGGAGCTGGAAAGGATGCCGGCTCGCGACATCCAGGGCGTGGTGGTTCGCCTGGGCGCCCTTCTTTCCAGGGTCGAGGGTCTGAAGCCGGACCTCAGTCCCTCGGCCGGCGAAACGCCCGACGCGGAAGAACTTCCCGACGAGGGCTGGGAGCGGGCGCTCGCCAGCACCCGGCGGGCATTGCGATCGCTGATCACCATCCGGCGCACCGAGGGAAGCGTCGACACGCTCCTCACCGATACCGATACGGAAATGCTGCAGCGTTTGCTGACGGCAGAACTGCACCTGGCCCGCCTGGCCTACATCCAGGGCGATCTGCAGGCCTATTCCGCGGCCCTGGTTGCGGCCCGCGGGCGACTGGCGCGCCTCTACGCGGGGGACGACCCGGACGTGTCCGATACGCTGGCCGACATCGACGAGTTGCTCGAGCTCGCGCAGGGGCGGGAAGCGCCCGATATCGCGTCTTCGCTGCAGCGACTGCGGAACATCCGCGCCGATTGACATGCGCGCCGGGCTGATCGTGGTCCTGGTGCTGCTGCTGGTGGCGGTCGCAGCGCAGTTCCTTGCCGGGGACGCCGGCTACGTCCTCGTATCGTTTCAGGGTTGGGCGGTGGAGATGACCGTTCCCATACTCATCGTCCTGCTCGCCCTGCTGCTGTTCGTGGCCGGGCTGTTGCGCAGGATCCGCCAGGCGCCGCGGCTGGTGGCCGAGCGCGCGGCGAAGGCCAGCGCGAGGCGCACCGGCCGGCGTGTCGCCCGCGGCCTTACGGCGCTGGCCGCCGGCCGGCTCGCCCGCGCCGAGCGGTTGCTGGCCAGGTCAGCCGAAAGAAGCCAGGCGCCGGTGCTGCAATATCTGGCGGCCGCCCGCCTTGCGCATGGTTCCGGCGACGCCGAACGCCGCGATCATTGGTTTTCGCTTGCCGAGAAGGCCCAGCCCGAGGCGCGGGACGCGATCGCATTGGAGCGGGCGGAACTTCACCTCGGCGCCGGGGAGCAGGCCGCGGCCATGAGCCATCTCGCCGGGATACTCGAACGAGAGCCGCGGCACCTGCAGGCGCTGCGCCTGTACATTCCGCTGCAATTGCAGCGGGAGGAGTGGGCGGAGGCGTCCAGGCGTCTCAAGGCGCTGCGCAAGCACGGGCAGACGGCCGCCGGCGACGCGGCCCTCTGGACCGTCAAGGCCTATACCGGCTTGCTGGGCGACGCGGATGATGCACGCCGCGTGCAGCGCCTGTGGGGAGAGATACCGCGCGACTTGCGCAGCAACGAGAAGCTGGCCCTCGCCCATGCCCGCACGCTGATGCGGAACGATGGCCACGAGCTTGCCGAGCAGGTCCTGCGGCGCCGTCTCGGCGCGCAATGGAGTTCGGAGCTGGCCGGCGCCTACGGCGAACTCGAACTGCGGGACGTCCCGGGGGCCATCCGCCATGCCGAAAACTGGCTGGCGGAGAACCCGCAAGACGCCGCGCTGCTGCTGGCGCTCGGGCGCTTGTGCCGCAAGGCGAAGCTATGGGGAAAGGCACGCTCCTATATCGAGACCTCGCTCGGCCTCGAGGAGTCACGCGGCGGCTGGCTGGAACTGGCCGAGATGCTCGAGGAGCTGGACGACGGGGAGGCGGCGGGCGAGGCCTACCGCAAGGGCTTGCGCCTCGGCTAGGGTAATGGTGCGGGGAGTAAGGGCGGCAATCGCCGCCGCCTGCGTTCTCGGCGGGGCTTCCGCGCCTGCCCAGGTTCCAGTCGACGGGCCGGACGCGGTTATCGAAGAAGTGGTGGTGACGGGCTCGCGCATTCGCCGCGATCCGATCAACGAAGCTGCCGGAATCCTCCGGATCGGCAGCGAGCAGTTGGAGAATACCGGGCTGACGAACCTGGGCGATGCGCTGCAGAACCTGCCCATTGCCGGCTCCGCTCTCAACTCGCAGTTCAATGTACCGGGCAATCTGGGCTTTCCCCAGGACGGTTCCGGGATCGGCGCGGGATCGGTGCAGATCTCGCTTCGCAACATCGGCGCCAAGCGCACCCTGGTGCTGGTGGACGGCCGCCGCTGGATCGCGGGCGCATCGGCCTCGGGCGTGCCGGGAACGGTGGACCTCAACACCCTTCCCGACAACGCGATACGGCGCATCGAGATCCTGCAGGACGGCGCCTCCGCGGTCTACGGGTCCGATGCAATTGGCGGCGTGGTCAACATCATTACCGACCGGGACTTCGACGGCTTCCGCCTGGACGTGCAGTCCGGGGGCCACCTCAGCGAGAAGGACGGTGAATCCACGGCGCTGGACCTCAAGTGGGGCGGAGGCGAACGCACGCGTTTTTTCGTCAGCGCGAGCTGGCGGAACGAGGGCGGCGTGAACACGGCCAGCCGCGTTCGCTCGGCGTTTCCCAACCCGGACGCTACAAGCTGCGATGTCGCCCAAACGCTTTGTTCCTCCTTCACGCCCCAGGGCCGCTTCTTCTTCGGGCCCAATTTCGCGTCGGGCGCCAGCATCACGCTGAACGACGGCGTGCTGAACGACGGTGGCGCGAACATTCCGCGCTTCGATCCCGCCAACCCGGCCTCGGGCGATTTCCATGCCTTCACGGGCGCGGACCGCTTCAACTACAACGGCTCCGACTACAACTATCTGCGCACGCCCAACGAGCGCTTCAACCTGTTTGCGAGCGCGCGCGGAGAGCTGGGCGCGGGCCTGGAATTCTTCGCCACGGCTTCCTGGACGCGGCGTTCGTCCGCTACCAAGGCCGCCCCCGAACCTCTGTGCCTGGGCAGCGGCTGCGGCAGCCGCATCGCCGAGAACTTCTTCGTTTCGGCTCGGAACCCCTACAACCCTTTCGGCGTGGACCTTTCCCCGGCTGAGGGGACGCTGCTGTTCTTCGGCCGCCGGCCGCTGGAGTCCGGCCGCCGCCTGTTCTACCAGCGTGTCCATACCGGGTTCGCCACCGCCGGACTGAGCGGCGAAGTCGGGTTCCTGGATCGCGGCTTCTTCTGGGAGTTCTACGCCAGCTACGGCGAAAACGACGGCGAGCAGACGAAGTACAACTCCCACAACGCGGCCAAATTGCAGCTTGCGATGGGCGACCCGGACGCGTGCGCCGCTACGCCGGGCTGCGTTCCGTTCAATTTCTTTGGCGGTCAGGGACCCGACGGCCAAGGCTCCATTACCCGGGAGATGCTCGATTTCGTCGGCTATACGCAACGCGATTACAGCCGCCAGACGCTTACGAACGCGGCCGTCAACGTCACGGGCGAGGTCTTCCGCCTGCCGGCCGGAGAAGCGGGCTTTTCCGCTGGCGTCGAGTGGAGGGACCACGCCGGCTGGTTCCGGCCCGACCCTGTCGCCGAGCGCGGCGAAACCGCCGGCGTTCCGGCGGGCCGCACGGACGGCGGCTTCAGCGCCGTGGAGTACTACGCCGAACTCAGCATGCCCCTGCTCGACTCCGGCGCCCGCTACTGGGAACTGAACCTGGCCGCGCGCGCGTCCGACTACAGCACTTTCGGAACGGAAACCACCTACAAGGCCGGCATTCTGCTCAGGCCCATCGAGAATTTGTCCCTGCGGGCGTCGGCCTCAACCGGCTTCAGGGCGCCCGGCATCGGCGAACTGTTCGGAGGCGCGGCGCAGGAGCATTTCACCTTCGTGGATCCCTGCTCGGACGTGCTTGGACGGTTCGGCTCCGCCAACGGAGGCCGCGACGCGCCCCAGCCCCAGTCCATCGTCGACAACTGCGCGGCCCTGGGCGTGCCGACGGCTTACGTGCAGACCAACCCGCAGCTTACCGCGATTTCCGCCGGCAACCGCTTGCTGGATCCGGAGGAGTCCAATGGCCTGACCCTGGGCGCGGTGTGGAGCCGACAATTCGGTTCCGGCGGGGCGCTCACGGCTTCTGCCGACTACTACCGCCTCGACATCGACGAGGCCGTGCAGGGCAGGAATCCCGGCGACGTGCTGGCCGCCTGCGTCGCCACCCTCGATCCGTTTTTCTGCGACCTGACGCCGCGCGCCGCGGGCGGCACGCTCGAGGTCATAGACAATCGGCTGCAGAACATCGGCGCCATCGAAGCGTCCGGCTGGGACCTGCGGCTGGCCTATGACAGCCCCGAATGGCCTATCGGCCGGTTCAGGTTCGTCTTCAATGCCACGGTGCTGGGCGAGTACGTCGAGCGCACCGCCAACGCCGACGGCACGCAAACGCGGGCCGACCGGACCGGAACGCACACCGACGAGACCTTCCAGCGTGCCTTCCCGGAATTGCGCTGGGTGACGGACATCGAGTGGATGAAGGACCGGTGGACCGGCGCGCTCAGTTTCCGCTGGACCGATCGGATGGAGCTGGAAAACGGGAGCCCGGTGGACTCTGTTCTCTACACCGACCTCAAGATCGGCTACACCCCGCCGGCGATGGGCGAACGCTGGACCCTTTCGCTGGGCTTCAACAATCTGTTCGACGTGGATCCTCCGCTGTGTTTCCCCTGCGGAGTGACCGGCATGAGCCTCGTCGCGCACGACCTTCCCGGCCGCGTCGGCTACCTGCGTTTCAGCTACCAGCGATAGCTTTCACAGGCGCTTGCGCTTGCGCTACGTTTCGTATAGCGTTGCCGGCGCGCGCTGATTGACGTGGGTAGAGGTAGTGAAGTCAAGCCATCCGCAAGTTTCAAACAAGAGCTATCCGATTGCCGTGTGCCTGTCCGGTATTTTCGGCGTGGCCGGCATTCAGCACTTCTACCTGGAACGCTGGGTCGAGGCCATACTCGACTTGTCGGCATTCGTGGCGACCTTTTACCTGTTGTTCACAGGGCACATCTTCTGGGCGATCCTGGTCGGCGCAGCGGACGCCCTGCACACGCTGATCGTCACGATCCTGCTGCTGACCGGATCGTTCAACGACGGTCACGGCAAGCGCGTCTGCTATCCCGGACAAAGGCTAAAGGTTGGAGGCCAGTAATGAGTGAACTGAATCAGATGAGCGCCGGCGTAACGTCCGCGCAGGCAATGGTTAGCGACAAGGGCTTCGTTCCAACGGCACTCCTCTGCTACTTTCTCGGCTGGCTTGGGGTGCATCGCTTCTACGCAGGAAAAGTCGGCACCGGCATCCTGATGCTTCTCACCATTGGCGGTTTCGGCATCTGGACCATCGTGGACACGGTGCTCATCATCACGGGTTCCTTCAAGGACAAGCAGGGTCTGCTGATCAAGGCTTCGAACTAGGGCCGGCAGACCCCAGCGCTTTCCTGACCTCTTCCGGGTACGGCCGCGTTTCAAGCGTCGGCCACCCGTTCCCGGCCGCCGAAGCCCGGATCGCCTCGATTCGCCGATCGATGGCGGGATGGGTTGACAGGATGTCGCGCACCGGGCTCCCGGTTCCCGGGAGGGTTTCGACGTCCGATGGGCGCAGCGCCTCGAACAGGCCCGCCGCGCCGCCTACGTGGCCGTATTGCTCGTTCAACGCGAGCAGTGCATCCCGGTCCGCAACCGCTTCCTGCTCCCTGCTGTAGCGTCTCATCAGCAGTTGGCTGCCGGCCAGGCCTCCGCCGCCGGCCGAGGAAAGCGCAATGTCAAGCAGCAGGCCCCGCCCAACGCTTCGCAACGGGTCGCGATTGATGCAGTGGGCCAGTTCGTGCGCGATCACCATGGCCAGGCTGTTCTCGCTGTCGAGCGCGCGCAGCAGCCCTTCGAGCACGAATATGTGACCGCCCAGGGTCGCGGCGGCATTCGGCGGGCCCTTGACCACGTGGACGCGAATGTTCAGATCGCGCGGCGGCTGCATATGCGCTGCGATCCGGTGCGTCAGGTCCTCAACGTAGCGCTGCAGCACCGGATCGCCGGGTTCGAGGAATTGATTTTTCACCACCGTCACGTACCGGTCCACGAAACGCCTTTCGCTCTCGTGGCTGATCAGGAGCAGCCAACGGTCGGCCGTCAGAAAAGCCACAATCAGAATGAGCGCAAAGGCGGTCGTGCCGGCCGCGACAACGTAGAGGAATCGCTGTATGCGCCGGGATTCGTCCGTGCTGATTTCGTGGCGGTACCGAGTCATCGGGGATAGCGGGACCTGTGCTGTCCGGTCAGGGAAAGCTATCACGATTTCCGGTGGCCCGTTTTGCCTCCGGCCGCCTCGCATGGCGCCTGCAAGTCGGAGTACAATTACGGTTCGTCGAAGCGAATCCGGCGATGGCCGGCGAGTGCCACCCGAGCCGATAGAGGGCAGGTGGCGTTTTTATGTTTGAATCCATGCGAAAGTCGGCCATGCGTCTGGTGTTGGTGCAGGCAGCGGCCGGGGCCATTGCGGGTGCGGTCGCCTGGCCGGTATTCGGCCGCGCGGCCGGCATAGCCACCCTGGCCGGCGCATTCATCGGTCTGCTGGGCAGCCTGTTCATGGTTGCCGGCCTGCTGCGGGTCAGCAGCGGCGCCACGCCCGGCCAGATGCTCGCCATGGTACTGGTGGGCGAAGCGGCAAAACTGGTCGTTTGCGCGGTAGGTTTCGCCGTCTGCATCATCGTCTTCGACCTGGTTTTCCTGGGGTTGCTGACCGGATTCGTGGCCACGATGCTGGGATACTGGGCCGGGCTGCTGCCGGCGGTGCTGGGCGAAGGAACGCCGCCCGCCGCCCCTGCCGCGAATCAGGGGTGAAAGCGCATGGCGGCTGAATCCGGTGGCGGCGGCAGCGCCGGCTACATCGAACACCACTTGACCAACCTCCAGGCCGGCGAAGGATTCTGGACCTTCCACATCGACAGCCTGTTCTACTCGGTCCTGCTCGGCGTGCTGTTCGCGGGGTCCTTCTACTTCGCTGCGCGGCGCGCCACCGCCGGCGTGCCGGGGCGCTGGCAGAGCTTCGTGGAGATGATGGTGGACTTCGTCAACACGCAGGTGAAGGACGCCTACCACGGCCCGTCGAAACTGCTGGCGCCGCTGGCGCTCACCATTTTCTGCTGGGTCTTCCTGATGAACTTCATGGACCTGGTGCCGGTGGACCTCCTGCCGGAAATCGGCTTGCTTCTGGGCATCGAGTACATGAAGGTCGTGCCGAGCACCGATCTCAATATCACCTTCGGCCTTTCGATCAGCGTGTTCCTGCTGATCATCGTGTTCAGCATCCGGGCCAAGGGGCTGGGGGGCTTCGGCCGCGAAATCTTCTTCAAGCCCTTCGGCAAGTGGCTTCTGCCCTTCAACGTCACGCTGAAGGTCGTCGAGGAACTGGCCAAGCCGATGTCGCTGGCCTTGCGGCTGTTCGGCAACCTGTATGCCGGCGAGTTGATCTTCATCCTGATCGCGCTGTTTACCCTGGGCAATACGCTCGCGTCCCTGGTTACGTCGGCAGCGGCATTCAGTTTCGTGGTCCAGTTCGCGCTGGGCCTCGCCTGGGCGTTGTTCCACATCCTGGTCATCACGCTTCAGGCATTCATCTTCATGATGCTCACCATCGTCTATCTGAGCATGGCGAGCGAGGAACACTAGAAAACCAAGCACTTCCGCTTAACAGGAGACCTCATGGAAAACCAAGCTGGAGAAATGATCCAACTGGCCGCGTCACAGGCCCAGGTGCTGGGCATTACGGCCCTGGCGGTTGCGATCATCATCGGGATGGCCGCGATGGGCACCGCGCTGGGCTTCGGCCTGCTGGGCGGGCGCTTTCTGGAGAGCACCGCCAGGCAGCCGGAACTGGCGCCGATGCTGCTGATCCGCATGTTCATCATCGCCGGCCTGCTGGACGCGGTGTCGATGATCGGCGTGGGCGTGGCCCTGCTGTTCACCTTCGCCAACCCGTTCCTGGGACAGCTCAACGCAGCCATAGGCTAGGCGCCGGCGAATGAACATCAACGCAACACTGCTGGCGCAATGCCTCGTATTTGCGGCGCTGGTGTGGTTCACGATGAAGTTCATCTGGCCGCAAGTGCTCGAGGCCATCGACCAGCGCAACAAGGAGATCGCCGACGGTCTGGAGGCCGCGGCCCGCGGGCGCAGCGAACTGGACGCGGCACAGGGCCGGATCGAGCAGCTCGTCTCGGAGGCGCGCAGCCAGGCTTCGGAAATCATCGAGCAGGCCAACGGGCGCGCGTCGCGCATCGTGGATGAAGCGCGCGAGGAGGGCGAACGCGAGCGTCTGCGGCTGGTCGAGTCGGCCCACTCGGAGATCGAACGCGAGACCATGCAGGCCCGCGACGAACTGCGCGAGCAAGTGGCCGAGCTGGCGATCGCCGGCGCCGAGAAGATCCTCCAGCGCGAGATCGACGCGGGCGCCCACGGCGCCATGCTGCAGCGCTTCGCCGACCGGATCTGATGGATTCACCCGGCGCCATTGCCAGGCCTTACGCGCGGGCGGCCTTCGCCCACGCGAAGGACCGCGGCGGCGTGGCCCAGTGGTCGGCGGCGCTGAAGGCGGCCGCGGCGGCGGCCGCGGACCCGCAAATGCGCGCGGCGCTGGAATCGTCCGACGCGAGCGAGGCAGCGACCGAACTGCTCTGCCAACTGCTGGAAGACGCGGCCGCCTGGGAATTCGACGGCGTGCGCAACCTGATGCGGCTGCTTCGGGAAAACCGCCGGCTGGGCGCGCTCGGCGCGATCGCGGAGCAGTTCGAGCAACTGTGGCGCGAAGACTCCCGGCGGGTCGAAGCGGTGCTGGTCTCCGCGGCGCCGCTCGACGTGGAGCAGCAGGAGGCGATCGCCGGAGCGCTCAAGGCGCGCCTGGGACGCGAAGTGGATTTTCGCTTCGAACTGGATGAGAACCTTCTGGGCGGAGTCCGCGTGCAGGTGGGCGACCAGGTCCTCGACGGTTCGGCGCGGGCCGGCCTGAGCACTCTGGCCGCCGCACTCGGCCGGCCCGGAAACTAGACCCAAACAGAACACGGGTAGTGGAATGACTTTGAAAGCGAACGAAATCAGTGACCTGATCCGGCAGCGCATCGAGAACTTCGATGCCGCCGCCGAGCAGGTCGAAGTGGGAACGGTGGTGTCCGTGACCGACGGCATCTGCCGCATCCACGGCCTTTCCGGGGCGCAATACGGCGAGATGCTGGAGTTTCCCGGCGACACCTACGGCCTGGCCCTGAACCTGGAGCGGGACTCGGTGGGCGCGGTGATCCTGAGCGAATACCGACACATCACCGAAGGCGACGTGGTCAAGGCGACCGGGCGCATTCTGGAAGTGCCGGTGGGCGAGGCCCTGCTCGGCCGCGTGGTCGATGCGCTGGGCAACCCCGTGGACGGCAAGGGCCCGGTGGAAACCAGCGAGTACTCGCCGATCGAGAAAGTGGCCCCGGGCGTCATCACCCGCCAGTCGGTGGGGCAGCCGGTGCAGACCGGGCTGAAGTCCGTGGACTCGATGATCCCGATCGGCCGCGGTCAGCGCGAACTGATCATCGGCGACCGGCAGACCGGCAAGACCGCCGTCGCCGTGGACACGATCATCAACCAGCGCGGCACCGGCATCAAGTGCATCTACGTGGCCATCGGTCAGAAGAACTCGTCCGTGGCCAACGTGGTGCGCAAGCTCGAGGAGTTCGGCGCGATGGAGCACACCATCGTGGTGTCGGCCCCGGCCGCCGATACGGCCGCCATGCAGTACATCGCCCCGTACGCGGGCTGCGCCATGGGCGAATACTTCCGCGACCGGGGAGAGGACGCGCTGGTGGTGTACGACGACCTCACCAAGCAGGCCTGGGCGTACCGCCAGGTGTCGCTGCTGCTGAGGCGTCCGCCGGGCCGCGAGGCCTATCCGGGCGACGTCTTCTATCTGCACTCGCGCCTGCTGGAGCGGGCCGCGCGGGTCAACGCCGAATACGTTGAGGAAATCACGGAGGGCGAGGTAAAGGGCCGGACCGGTTCCCTGACCGCCCTGCCGATCATCGAAACGCAGGCGGGCGACGTGTCGGCGTTCGTTCCCACCAACGTCATCTCCATTACCGATGGCCAGATCTACCTGGTGACCGACCTGTTCAACGCCGGCATCCGGCCCGCCATCGATCCCGGCATTTCGGTATCGCGGGTAGGAGGCGCCGCGCAGACCACGATCATCAAGAAGCTCGGCGGCGGCATCCGCCTGGCGCTGGCGCAGTACCGCGACCTCGCCGCGTTCGCCCAGTTCGCCTCGGACCTCGATGCGGCCACGCGCCGCCAACTGGAGCGCGGCCAGCGGGTCACCGAGATGATGAAGCAGAACCAGTACGAGCCCCTGACCGTCGCCGAGATCGCGGTGTCGCTCTACGCCGTGCAGGAGGGCCACATGGACGACATGGAGGTGGACCAGCTGCTCGCATTCGAGAAGGCCCTGCACGCGCACGCGCGAGACAACCACGCGGAGTTGCTCGAACGCATCAACGAAACCGGCGACTACGACGACGAGATCGAGGCCGGCCTCAAGGCGCTGGTCGAGGAGTTCAAGAGCAGCGGCGCCTACTAGGCGGCGCGCTCCGGAGCAACTGCAGGAACCTGACGAATGCCGGGCGCAAAGGAAATCCGCGGCAAGATCGGCAGCGTCAAGAACACGCAGAAGATCACGCGCGCGATGGAAATGGTCGCGGCCAGCAAGATACGCCGCACCCAGCAGCGGATGACCGCGGCCCGCCCCTACGCCGACGGCATACGCAAGATCGCCAGCCACCTCTACCATGCCCGGCCGGACTACACGCCGCCGTACCTCGCCGAGCGCGAGGAGAAGTCGGCCGGCTACATCCTCATCTCCACCGACCGCGGCCTGTGCGGCGGCCTGAACGTGAACCTGTTCCGGCACTTTCTAGGCGAACTCAGGCGGCAGGCCGACGCGGGCGTTTCCACGCAGATCGTCCTGATCGGCGCCAAGGCGGTGCAGTTCTTCCGCAATATCGACGTGAACATCACCGGTGTGGCCTCGCACCTCGGAGAGAAGCCGCATATCGTGGACCTGGTCAGCTCGGTCCGGGTGCTGCTTCAGGAGTATCGCGAGGAGCGGATCGACCGGATGTACCTGGCCCGCAACCTGTTCATCAACACGATGCGCCAGCAGCCGGTGATCCAGCAGTTGCTGCCGGTGGCGCTGGAGCAGGACGACACCCTGGCGGCGCACTGGGACTATATCTACGAACCGTCGGCCGGCGAGCTGCTCGACGGGGTGCTGGAGCGCTACATCGAGACGCAGGTGTTCCGCGCGGCCATGGAAAACGTTGCCTGCGAGATGGCGGCGAAGATGGTGGCGATGAAATCGGCCACCGACAATGCCGGCAAGCTGATCGACGCGCTGCAATTGCAGTACAACAAGGCGAGGCAGGCGGCGATTACCGCGGAAATCGCGGAGATCATCGGCGGCGCCGAAGCCGTATGAATTACTTTCTAGGAGAAGAGCATGACCGCTAATGCCAGCGGCGCCATCGTGCAGATCATCGGCGCCGTGATCGACGTGGAGTTCCCGCGCGAATCCATGCCCCAGGTGTATGACGCCCTGGTGGTGGAAGACCGCAATCTCACCCTGGAGGTGCAGCAGCAGCTTGGCGACGGTGTGGTCCGCACGATCGCCATGGGGTCCAGCGAAGGCCTGAAACGCGGTCTGCCGGTAAACAACACCGGCGGGCCGATTACGGTCCCGGTGGGACACAAGACGCTCGGCAGGATCATGGACGTGCTCGGCGACCCGGTGGACGGCAAGGGCGATATCGGGGAGGACGAGCGCTGGCCCATCCACCGCTCGCCGCCCAGCTTCGAAGACCAGGCCGGCAGCACAGAGCTGCTGGAAACGGGCATCAAGGTCATCGACCTGCTTTGCCCGTTCGCCAAGGGCGGAAAGATCGGACTGTTCGGCGGCGCCGGCGTGGGCAAGACCGTGAACATGATGGAGCTGATCCGCAATATCGCGGTCGAGGCTTCGGGCTACTCGGTGTTCGCCGGCGTGGGGGAACGCACCCGCGAGGGCAACGACTTCTACAACGAGATGAAGGAGTCGGACGTGCTCGACAAGGTGGCGCTGGTGTATGGCCAGATGAACGAGCCGCCGGGTAACCGCCTGCGCGTCGGGCTGACCGGGCTGACCATCGCCGAATTTTTCCGCGACGAAGGCCGCGAGATCCTGATGTTCATCGACAACATCTACCGCTATACGCTGGCCGGAGTCGAATGCTCCGCTCTGCTGGGGCGCATGCCCTCGGCCGTGGGCTACCAGCCCACGCTCGCGGAGGAGATGGGCGCGCTGCAGGAGCGGATCACGTCCACCCGCACCGGTTCGATCACGTCGGTGCAGGCGATTTACGTGCCGGCCGACGACCTGACCGATCCTTCGCCCGCGACGACTTTCGCGCACCTGGACGCAACGGTCGTGCTGTCGCGTTCGATTGCCGAACTCGGCATCTACCCCGCGGTGGATCCGCTGGACTCCACTTCACGCCAGCTCGATCCCCTGGTGGTAGGCCGCGAGCACTACGACACGGCGCGCGGCGTGCAGCGCGTGCTGCAGCGCTACAAGGAGCTGCAGGACATCATCGCCATCCTGGGCATGGACGAGTTGTCCGAAGAGGACAAGCTGACGGTGCAGCGGGCGCGCAAGATCCAGCGCTTCCTCTCGCAGCCGTTCTTCGTGGCCGAAGTGTTCACCGGCACGCCCGGCCAGTTCGTTACCCTGAAGGAGACGATACGGAGTTTCGGCGCCATCCTGAGCGGCGATTGCGACCACCTGCCCGAGCAGGCGTTCTACATGGCCGGCGGCATTGCCGAAGTCGAGGAGAAGGCGAAGCAGTTGCAGTAGCCGTGGCTTCCATTCAGATAGACATCGTCAGCGCCGAGGGCGCGATTTATTCGGGCGAAGCGGATTTCGTCGTCGCGCCTGCGTCGCAGGGCGACGTCGGCATCGCGCCGCGTCACGCTCCGCTCCTGACCGAACTGCGTCCCGGGCCGGTGCGGGTGCAACGCGAGGGAGAGGACGAGCGGCTTTTCTACGTGACCGGAGGCCTGCTCGAGATTCAGCCCGATGCCGTGATCGTGCTGGCCGATTCCGCGCTCCGGCCGGACCAGTTGGACGTGAACGCCGCCGAGGAAGCGCGCAGACAGGCCGAGGAGGCTCTGGCCGGCGCCACCGAAAAATCCGACATCGAAAAGGCCCAGCGCGACCTTGCCGAGGCCGCCGCGCGCCACCGTGCGCTGAAGAAACTTCGCGGGCAGGACTGAATTTTTCACCAAAGTTAAGAAAGTGCTACAACGGCGCGCTTTTCAGGCTTGATTTCGGCAGTTCCCCACAAGTTTTTCCACAGAAAATGTGGATACCTGGATCAACTTTCGCGAGCATGGACGCTCCCGTTCCCGGCGACTTAGAATCTGCGGGCAATTGAATCCCCGCGTGAGCATTTTTCCCGAATACGAATCGTATGATGCCGTCGGCCTCGCCGAGCTGGTACGCGCCGGTCAGATCGGGGCCGCGGAACTGCTGGAGGCGGCCATCGAGCGTTGCGAACGACGCAACCCCTTGGTCAACGCCGTGGTCCATGCTTTCCATGACCGCGCCCGCGGAACTCTGGCTGAAGACAGGCGCAATGGTCCGCTTTACGGCGTGCCCTTCCTGTTGAAGGATGTGGGCGCCCACTACGGGGGAGAGCCTACGGGCTACGCCTGTCGCCTGTTTGACGGGTTCGTGGCCGAGCGGGACACCACTCTGGTTCGCCGCTACCGGCAGGCCGGCCTGGTGATTTTCGGGAAGACCAATACGCCGGAACTGGCGCTGGCGGTCACTACCGAACCGGAGGTGACCGGGCCGACATTGAACCCCTGGAATCCCGAATTCTCGCCAGGCGGTTCCAGCGGCGGCGCGGCGGCGGCCGTGGCGGCCGGCATGGTCCCGGCAGCGCATGGCAGCGATGGCGGAGGTTCCATTCGCATACCGGCCTCCCTGTGCGGTCTGGTCGGCCTCAAGCCCACCCGCGGCCGTGTCCCCACCGGCCCGGACCGGGCCGAGGGTTGGGCCGGCATGGCTCAGAATCATGTGATCACGCGCAGCGTGCGCGATTCCGCGGCCTTCCTTGACGCGGTGGAGGGACCGGAACCCGGGGACCCCCATCATCCGCCCGCCCATCACGGGTCCTGGATGGAAACGCTGCAAAAGCCGGCGGGCGCACTGCGCGTGGCGCTTGTTCAGGACTCCTTCAACGGAGCGCCCGTCGACCCCGATGTCATCGAAGTGGTCAGGGACACGGCCCGGTTGTGCGAAGAACTCGGCCATCAAGTCGAGGAGGCGCGTTGTCCGCTGTCGCCCGAACAGCTTCACAACTGCGCCACGCTGATCCTGAGCGCGCACGTCAACGCCGACATTCAGGCGCGCTGCGAGGCGCTGGGCCGCGAGTTCCGCCGGCAGGACGTGTCGTACGTGACCTGGCGGATGGCGCGGGCCGGGGCGGAGGCCAGCGCGTCGGAATATGCTGCGGCGATGGACCATATCCATTACATTGGGCGCCGGATGGGAGAATTCTCCGACCAATATGACGTCATACTCTCTCCGACCACGGCAGCCCCGGCGCCCCGCCTGGGCGAGATCGACATGGAGACCGAGGACCTGAAGGGCTACATGCAAGTGACCAACCGCTATACCGCCTTTACGCAATTGCTCAATGTAACCGGCCAGCCCGCCATCTCCCTGCCGCTCGGCCGGTCGTCCAAGGGCCTGCCGATCGGCGTGCAGCTGGCCGCCGCGCAGGGCGGCGAAGGCCTGCTGTTCGGTCTGGCCGCGCGGCTTGAACAAGCGCGGCCCTGGACCGGCCTTTGCCCGGCGTATGGAGGTCCTTCCTGATGGACGGGGCATTGAACGTGGTCATCCTGGCCGCCGGCCAGGGTACGCGGATGCGCTCCGCGATACCCAAACCGCTGCACCTGCTGGGAGGCAAACCTCTGCTGGCTCACGTAATCGAGGGCGCGGCCGGCCTTGAACCCGATCGCATCGTGGTGGTCTGCGGTCACGGCGCCGAGCCGGTGCGCGCAGCCTTCTCCGGGGCGCCGATCGACTGGGTCGAGCAGGACGAGCAACTGGGGTCGGGGCACGCCGTAATCCAGGCGCTGCCGGCCATCGATCCCGGCGCGCGCATACTCGTCCTGTTCTCGGATGTCACCCTCGTCACGGGCGAAACCCTTCGCCGGCTGGTAGACGACGACAACGGCGTATCGCTGTTGACGGCCGAAGTGGAAGACCCTTCGGGTTACGGACGCATCATCCGGAATCCGGACGGCGCGGTGGCGGGCATTGTCGAACATGCGGACGCCACGCCCGAGCAGCGGCTTGTGCGCGAAATCAACGTCGGGCCGATGGTGGCGCCCGGCGATTGGCTGGGCAAGGCCTGCCGGGCGCTCAAGCCTGCGGGGGTAAAGCGGGAAATCTACCTGACCCATACCGTTGATATCGCACTTGCCGAGGGAACGTCCGTGCGCGCGGTCAGGACTGGCGGGCCGGACGAGGCAATCGGCGTCAACAGCCCGGCTCAGCTCGCCGAAGCCGGACGCCTGCTTCGCCGCCGGCGAGCGGGGGCGCTGATGGAGGCGGGCGTGCGGATTGCGGATCCGGAGCGCATCGAGATCCGGGCCGACGTGCGGGCCGGCAGCGATGTGTTCCTCGACGTGGGCGTAGTCCTTGAAGGGGAAATCATCCTGGGCGACGGGGCGCGCATCGGCGCCTACAGCGTGGTTTCGGACACGCGGGTCGACGAGGGCGCGCGCATTGAACCGCATTGCGTGGTGGACGGCGCCCACATTGGGGCGCAGGCCCGCGTGGGACCCTTTGCCCGGCTGCGGCCACAGGCCAGACTGGGAGAAAAGGCGCGCATCGGCAATTTCGTCGAGGTCAAGAACAGCGAGCTGGGCGAAGGCGCCAAGGCATCGCACCTGAGTTACGTCGGCGATTCCGAGGTCGGCAGGGACGTCAACATCGGTGCCGGCGTGATTACCTGCAATTACGACGGGAAGAGAAAACACCGCACGGTGATCGGCGAAGGCGCGTTTATCGGCTCGGGCGTGGAGCTGGTGGCCCCGGTGGAAGTCGGCGCCGGAGCCATGATCGGCGCCGGTTCCACGATTACCAAGCCGGCGCCGGCCGAGCGCCTCACCGTGGCCCGGTCGCGGCAGAAAACGCTGCCGTTGAAGAAGCGGTAGCTGCTAGCCCCGCGGGACCGGGCCGTGTGCGGAATTGTCGGAGTCGCCGCCGAGCGGGATATCGCCCCGCTATTGCTTGAAGGGCTGCGCCGCCTGGAGTACCGCGGTTACGACTCCGCCGGTTTGGCGCTGCTCGACAACGGCGGCCTGAAACGTCTTCGCCGGCCCGGGAACGTGGCCCGGCTGGTCGAGAAATTCGAAAGGGAACCCCTTGAGGGCGAGGTCGGTATTGCGCATACCCGCTGGGCCACGCACGGCGCGCCCACGGAACGGAACGCGCACCCCATATTCGCGGGCGAGCGGGTGGCGGTCGCGCACAACGGCATCGTCGAGAACTACGAGTCGATCAAGGAGGAGCTCACGGCCGGCGGCGTGGTTTTCTCAAGCGAAACGGACACCGAGTGCATTGCGCATCTCCTCGACGCGGAACTGCGCTCCGGGAAGGACCTTGCTGCGGCTGCTCGCGATGCGCTGGCGCGCCTGGAGGGAACGTACTCCGTAGTCGTGCTGGCTGCCGCAGAACCGGACGCGATCCTGGCCGCCCATCGCGGCGCACCGATGGTGATCGGTCTGGGCGAGTCGGAGAACTACGCCGCTTCCGACATTGCCGCGCTGCTCCCGGTGACCCGCCGCTACCGCTTTCTGCGTGATGGAGACCTGGCGTTGCTCAGCCCAGGCAGCGTGGAAATCACCGGCTCCGGCGGCGAAGCCGTGGAAAGGCCGGTAGTGGAGAGCGAGTTTGGACCCGAGTCGGTGGAGCGGGGCGCATACAGGCACTACATGCAAAAGGAGATCTTCGAGCAGGCGCGGGCGGTCCGCGATACGCTGCTGCCGCTGATTTCCGGGGGCCTGCCGGCCCCGTCCATGTTCGGTCCCGATACGGGCGCGAAGCTTGGTGAAATCACGGCCGTGCATATCGCCGCCTGCGGCAGCGCTTTCAACGCCGGTCTGGTCGCGCGGCAGTGGATTCAGGATTTCGCGAAACTGCCCTGCACGGTCGAGATCGCCAGCGAATACCGCTATCGCCCTCCGCCCTGCCCGCCGAACTGTCTTTTCCTCGCCATTTCCCAGTCGGGAGAGACGGCGGACACGCTGGCGGCAACCCGGGCCGCCCGCGAACGGGGCTACCAGGCCGTGCTGGCCCTGAGCAATGTCGCGACCAGCAGCCTGGTGCGTAACGTCGAGCACAGCCTGCTGACGCGCGCCGGCCTGGAAGTCGGCGTAGCCTCAACCAAGGCCCTGCTTACCCAGTTGGCGGCGCTGGCGATGATGGCCCTGGCGCTGGCCCGCGCCCGGGGCGGCAGCGAGGCGGAGATACGCAGCCTGACGCAGGAGGCCGCGGCGCTGCCCGGTTTGATCGAACAGTTGCTGGAGATGGACGGGAGGCTTGCCGAACTGGCGGAGCATTTCCGGGATCGCGAGCACGTGCTGTTCATCGGTCGCGGCCCCATGTGGCCCGTTGCCATGGAAGGAGCGCTCAAGCTGAAGGAGCTTTCATACATCCATGCCGAGGCCTATGCCGCGGGCGAACTGAAGCACGGTCCGCTGGCGCTTGTGGACGACCGGATGATGGTCGTGGCCCTGGCCCCGAACGACGGCCTGCTGCACAAACTCCGGTCCAATCTCGAGGAAGTCCGCGCGCGGGGCGGACAACTGTTCGTGGTGTCCGACCCCGACGCGAATCTCGGGCACCAGGACGGCATGATCGTGCTTCGCCTGCCCGCGCCCGCCACGGCGCTGCAGGCGCCCGTGCTCTACACCGTGCCGCTGCAGCTACTCGCCTATCACGTCGCCGTGCAGAAGGGCAACGACGTGGACCGCCCCCGCAACCTCGCCAAGTCCGTCACCGTCGATTAACGGGGTTAGCGACTGAGGCGGGCGAAGACGGGGGTGTGGTCGGAGGGGCGTTCGAGTCTGCGCGGCGACTTGTCGATGCCGGCCTCGGTGCACGCGGGCGCCAGCGCTTCGGATAGCAGGACCAGGTCGATGCGGAGACCGCGGTTGCGCCGGAACGCGGCTGCGCGATAGTCCCACCAGCTGAACGTCTCATCGGGCTGATCGAAAAGGCGGAAGCTGTCTTTCAGGCCGAGATCCTCGAGCGCCCGGAGCCGGTCCCGCTCGGGAGCGCTGCACAGGATCTTGTCGCGCCACTCCTCGGGGTCGTGAACGTCGCGATCGTCCGGCGCGATATTGAAGTCGCCCATCACCGCCAGCCGCGGCCAGCGCTTGAGTTCGGCGCGGACCCATTCGGCCAGCGCGTCCAGCCAGCGCAGCTTGTAGTGGTAATGATCGTGTCCGACCTCCTTGCCGTTGGGCACGTACAGGTTAATCACGCGGACATCGCCCACCGTCGCTGCGACCGCCCGCGCCTGCGGGTCGTCCAGCCCCGGAATTCCGATAACCGGCTCCGATACTTCACCGCGGGTCAGCAGGGCCACGCCGTTGTAGGTCTTCTGCCCGTGCACCAGGCACCGGTAACCGAGTTCTTCGAAGTCTTCGAGGGGGAAATCCTCGTCGCGGCATTTCAGTTCCTGCAGGCCCAGCGCATCGGGGGCCTGCGAGCGAAGCCAGTCCGCCACATGCTCCTTGCGCACGCGCACAGAGTTGACGTTCCAGCTTGCAATCATCATGACCGGGATTTCGGCGAGACGCCGGTCAGGTGCGCAGGCGGCCCATGCGAATGTGGACGTCTCCCACCCGGTCTATGCCGGCCGTGACATGGTCGCCGGGCTTGAGCCGGCTCACGCCTGCCGGCGTTCCGGTAAAGATCAGGTCGCCCGGCTTGAGTTCGAAGTAGGTGGAAATCTGCGCAATCAGGTTCATGGGCTTGTGAATCATGTGGCTTATGTCGGCCTCCTGCCGGAGCGCGCCGTTGACGGCCAGCCAGATGCGGCCCTTGGCGGGATGCCCGATGCTGGAAGCGCGCCGAAGGGTGCTCACCGGGGCGGAGTAGTCGAAGCTCTTGCTGATTTCCCAGGGGGCGCCGGCTTCGCGGGCCTCGCTCTGAAGATCGCGGCGGGTCAGGTCGATCCCTACGCCGTAGCCGTATACATGGCCCATCGCCTCGTCCGCGGGGATGTTGAGCCCGCCCCCCTGCAGGGCGACCACCAGTTCCACTTCGTGCTGCAGGTCTTTGGTGCGCGGCGGGAAGGGCACCTCGCCGCCGCCCGGCAGCAGCGCGTCCGCGGGCTTCATGAATACCGGCGGCTCCGGGACGTTCTCACGGTTCATCTCCTTGATGTGGTCCGCGTAGTTCCAGCCCACGCAAAAAACCCGACGCGCCGGAAACCGCCGCTCGATCCCCCGTACCGTCAGGCTCGGACGGTAATAGTCAAATAATTCACTCATCCGCGTCGGCGGCGCGTATCAGCTTTTCGCCCCGCCAACCGTGCACTTTCGCGAATTTTTGTTGCGGGGTCAAGACAGGGAGCGGGGGCGAAGGCGTTATGCTCCCGCGCATGGACAAGTTCGACCTGATCGTGGTGGGCGGGGGCAGCGGCGGCCTGGCCGCGGCGCAGCGGGCGGCCGAGTACGGCGCGCAGGTGGCGCTGCTGGAATCCGGTCGTCTGGGAGGCACCTGCGTCAATCGTGGCTGCGTGCCCAAGAAGATCATGTGGCATGCCGCCGAACTGGCCAGGGAGCTGGGGCATGGCGGCGACTACGGGTTCGATCTGGCCGTGAACGGCCACGACTTCGAGGAACTGGTCAGTCGGCGCGAACGCTACATCCGCCGGCTGAATGGTATCTATGCAAGCAACCTCAAGCGGCGCGGCGTGCGCAGCATTTCCGGACACGCCGCTTTTTCCGCGCCGCGGGTGCTCTCCGTCAACGGCGAGGACTATTCCGCCGAACGGATTCTGATTGCCACCGGCGGCGCTCCGATCGTCCCCGGGATCCCGGGCGCCGAACTCGGAATAACTTCCGACGGGTTCTTCGAACTTGAGCGCCGGCCGGCGATCGCAGCCGTAGTGGGTGCCGGTTATATCGCCGTGGAACTGGCCGGGATTCTCCGCGGTCTCGGCACGGAAGTGACCCTGCACCTCCGGCGCGACTCGGTGCTGCGCAGCTTCGACGAGATCCTGCAGCAGGCCTGCATGGAGGGGCTGGCCGCGTCGGGCGTGCGAATCGCCACGGGGTTCGTTCCCGCTGCTGTCGAGAGCGATGCCGAAGGTTTGCGCCTGACGGCCGCTTCGGGAGAACGCAGCGGGCCGTTCGACGCCCTGGTGTGGGCTGTGGGGAGAAGTCCGCGCACCGACGGCCTGAATCTTGACCTTGCCAATGTGAAATGCAACGGACGCGGCGCCATCGAAGTGGACGAATGGCAGGAAACCACGGCGCCCGGCGTGTTCGCATTGGGCGACGTGACCGGACATCATGAACTCACTCCGGTAGCGATCGCCGCCGGCCGCCGCTGGGCGGACCGTCAATTCGGCGGAATGCCCGAGCGGCGCATGGATTACCGCAACATCCCCACCGTGGTGTTTGCGCACCCGCCGCTGGGCGCCGTCGGGCTGACCGAGGAAGAGGCGCGCGCGGCATACGGGGATGCGGTGCGCTGTTACCGGGCCGATTTCGTTCCCCTGTTCTACGGTATTTCCGAAAGCAAGCCGAAGGCGCGCATGAAACTGGTAACGGCCGGCGAAGAGGAAAGAGTCGTGGGCTGCCACCTGGCCGGGCCCGGCGCCGACGAGATGCTGCAGGGGTTCGCGGTGGCGATCAGGATGGGCGCGCTCAAGTCCGACCTGGACGACACCGTGGCCATTCATCCCACGGCGGCCGAAGAACTCGTGACGATGCGGTGATCGGCCCGACGCCGGCGCCGTCGGCTCCGGTATCAGGGTTGAAGCAGTTCCGCCGTGTCCGGGCGCGCGCCGTGCCAGATTCTGAAACTCTCGGCCGCCTGCTCCACCAGCATTCCCCAACCGTCGTGAGCGGCGCGTGCGGCGCCCGCCCGCGCCCAGGAAACAAACGGCTCGGCGGCAGGTCCGTAAGCCAGGTCCATGCACAGGGCGCCTCTCGCCGATGCCGGGTCCAGAGCGGGCGGCTTACCCGCGATTCCTGCTGAACTGGCGTTGATCACAAGATCCACGGCCGGAAGCCCTGGATTGCCGGAATCCGCGACACGGATGGCTCCGAGCGAAGAGAAATGCCGCGCCAGTTCCCGGGCGCGTTCCCGCGTGCGGTTGAAGACGATGGTCTCTCCGACGCCCTCTGCCAGCAGCGCCGGAAGTACCCCGCGAACGGCTCCACCGGCGCCGATGATCAGCACCCTGGAGTCTTGCAGGTCTATACCCAGGTTTGTGCGCAAATGGCGGATCAGGCCCAGTCCGTCGGTGTTGTCCCCCCGCATCCGGCCATCCGCGCCGGCCGTCAGCGTATTCACTGCTCCTGCCTGCCCGGCTTCGGGACCGAGCTCGTCGCTCAACTCCGCGGCTTCTTCCTTGAGCGGCACAGTGATATTGCAACCTCGTCCACCGTCCGCCCTGAAGTTCTCCACTGCGGAGGCCAGGGAACCCGGGCGTACCTGGATGCGCCGGTACTCCACATCCAGACCCGTCTGCGCGGCAAAGCGAGCATGGATTTCCGGCGAACGGCTGTGGCCGATCGGGTACCCCATTACGGCGTAAAGTGCTGACATTTTCCTGGGATCGTTCTGAATCCGGAGAGCCTGTTCGAGCGAAGCGTACCGCAGAAGTCCGGTGGCCGGTAGATTGGAAACCGTGTGCTAGACTTCGGCAGCGGGAGGATACATTCCCGAATCGGCTGCGTGTTCGTTTACGGGCGCGCGGCCTTAAATATCCCTGAACAGGGAAACAACGCTACAAACTGGAGGCATTTTTATGACCAGTCCTGAACGCAAACTACTCGCCCTTGCCCTTAGCGCAGCCCTCGCCGCCGGCGTTGCCGGTCCGGCCGCTGCAGCCATTGACGGCTCCCATGCGCCCGAGCTTCCGTCACTGATGGACGGCCATGGCGACGACGGCGACGACGATGACGACGACGGCGACGACGACGAAGGCAGTTGCGGCGAAGGTAGCTGCGGCGAAGAGGAATAAGTCGCCGCTACTTCGGTAGCAATTTCAGGACGACAGCCGGCGGGCTCGCGGGCTCGCCGGCTGTATCGTCCAAGTCCGCCGGCGTAATTGCGCCGGCAGCCATGCGGGGGGCGTAGCGCCTGGAACCGGCCCGTGGGTTCTCCACGGGGTCCATGTTCAGTGCAGACGGCCTGGCTGCGCTGTTTCGTTTGTACGAGGAACGGAGTTCCGCCAGAATGCGGGAAAGGTGTCCTTGGTCGCTTGGCGTAAGCGACGAATACCAGGCCTATCACGATGAAGAATGGGGTCTGCCCGTTCTGGACGATCCCACCCACTTCGAATTCCTGGTTCTCGAATCGGCGCAGGCGGGACTTTCCTGGAGGACCGTGCTGCACAAGCGGGAGGGGTATCGCAAGGCTTTCGCAGGCTTCGATCCGCTGCGCGTGGCCAGATTCGGCGACAGGGAAGTCGATGCACTCGTGTCCGATCCGGGCATTATCCGCAATCGCCAGAAGATCACCGCCGCGGTCAACAACGCCGCCCGCTTTCTTGATGTCCGCGAGAAATTCGGATCGTTCGCGCGCTATATCTGGGGCTTCGTGGACGGTGAACCGGTCGTCAATCACTGGCGCGAGCAGCACGAAGTACCCGCTACCTCGCCGCTATCCGACCGGCTTTCGGTCGATCTGAAGGCCCGCGGTTTCAAGTTCGTGGGCTCGACCACGATGTATTCCCACCTGCAGGCTTGCGGCCTGATCAACGATCACCTGGTGAACTGCTTTCGGCACCGCGAGTGCCAGGAAGCCTTTACCGGTCTTCCCTGGGGCTAGATTCGCGTGATCGTGCCGGACCAGCGCCAGACGGAAAGCTGGGTGATCAGTTCCCGGCCGATCAGGTCCATCTTGCGCAGTTGATCGAGGCGCGGCGAGACCTCGTCCAGTTCCTTGTCGCCGAAGACGGTCTTGAGCACGCCGCAGGCGTCGGCTATGCAGATCAGGGCGATGTCGCGGGGATCTGGAATGTCGCCCGAGAACAGCACGCCCACCACCCGCTGCCGGGCCTCGCGCTGAATTTCGCCGTCCATCATCGGATAGCGCCGGGAACGGAACACCCACAGGAACTTCTCTTCCCGGCGCTCCAGCACGCCCCGCTCGATCAGGCTTTCGATGGCCTGCTCCTGGATCGACTCGCCCTGCTCCTCGGAAACAATTTCCAGCCAGGCGGCGGTGTCCCGGGTTTCACCGCTGTCACTGATGCGCTTCAGCACCTGGTCCAGCATGGGGTTCCCCGTGGGCGTCGCATCGATCAGGATTAATTGCTCCGGATCGGTGTCTATGCGATCGGCGAAGGCCAGGTCCATCAGGACACCGCCCACCAGCGCGTGCTCCAGCGCGTACTTGCCGATCGGCAGGAAGGTGCCGGTCTTGTCGTCGAGTAGAAGCGCCAGAGTCTCTTCCGCGAATGTAATCATGAATGTTGCCCCCGCTGCTCGCTCAGTGGCTGTCCCGGCCGCGCCATTATGCCGGTCGCAGCACCGCTCCGGTGGCGGCGTCGCGGATTTCGCTTGGTCCGTCTAGCGGGCCGCACTCGCCGGGCAACACCCAGTCGACCTCGGCCTCGAAATAGCTTCGGGCCTGGGCCTCGGTTCGGGCGGGCGGCATGCCGTGCGGGTTGCAGCTCGTGGACACCAGCGGAGAGTCCAGCGCCAGGCTCAAGGCTGCGGCCAGCGGGTGCATGCTCCGGCGAACGGCCACGGTGTCGCGTCCGCCGGTGATCCATTCCGGCGTGTCGGACGCTGCAGGCACCACCCAGGTAATGCCCTCGCTTTCCCGCAACTCCCCGAAGTCCGGCGCCGTGGAGATTTCCGCGACCCAGCTATCGAACTGCTTCCAATCGCCTGCGATCAGGATCAGACCCAGCGACCGGTCGCGGCCCTTGAGTTTGAGTACGCGTTCGACAGCCTGCTCATCGCCTGGCAGGCAACCGAGCCCATAGACTGATTCGTTCGGATAGGCGATCACGCCGCCGCCGCGCAGGATGCGGGCGCCGCGGCCGATGTGCGCGTCAGCGGCGCGCCGACCTTTTTCGTGATCCTTTCTTCGGCGCATTCTTCAGAAGTTCGCGGCACTGCTCGAGCGACAGGGCGGCGGGGTCCTGCCCGCGCGGCACCGAAGCGTTGCGTGATCCGTCGGTCACGTACGGTCCGTAGCGGCCAGCCAGTATCCGGATTCCGCCGTCCTCGAATTCCCTGATCGCCGGGCGCTTTCCGCGCCGGGCCGGCTGCACCTTGAGGGCTTCCTCCAGCGTAAGCGTGAACACCGAATGCGGCTTTGGCAGGCGGATATACCTGGGCCGCGTCTTGCCGCCGCGCTCCCCGATCTGGACATACGGTCCCTTGACCCCACAGCCGACATAAACGGGCCGTCCGTTGTCCGGATGTTCTCCCAGCCTGCGCGGCAGGCGGAGCAGGGCCACCGCCTCATCCAGCGCCACCGTGTAGGGAGAGACGTCGGGCGGCAGCGAGGCGTACTTCGGTTTTTCCTTTCCGCGCTCGCCGAGTTGCACGAACGGTCCCAGGCGCCCGCGACCCGCATAGACCATGGCGCCGGTCTCCGGGTGCGGCCCCAACTCGCGCGGCAGTGAAAGCAGCTTCAGGGCCTCCTCCAGGGTCACCGACTCCTCGCTCAGTCCGTCGGTCAGCGAGGCATATTTCGGTTTCTCCTCGCCGCCTCTCTCGCCGAGTTGCACGTAGGGCCCGTTGCGTCCGCTGCCGGCATAGACAGGCTGGCCGGTGGCCGGGTCCGTTCCCAGCTGGCGCGGTCCGCGCAGCAATTCCAGCGCTTGTTCCAGCGTGACGTCCTCGTACTTGAAGCCCTCGCGCAGCGTGGCCACCGGGGGCCGATGGTCCTCCGTGCGCTCACCGAGTTGCACGAAGTACCCGTAGGGGCCCAGCCGCGCGTAGACGGCTTCGCCGCTTTCCGGATGTTCGCCGAGCAGCCGGCTCGGGCGTTCCTCAATGCCCTTGAGGGTGCGCTTTTTCTCGGCGAGCTGCTCCGAGTAGTGGCCCCAGAACTCGTCCATTACCGGGACCCAGTGTTTCTCCCCGTTGGCCACGGCGTCCAGGGACTCCTCCATGCCGGCGGTGAAGTCGTAGTCGACGTAATCGTTGAAATGACGGGTGAGGAAGTCGGCCACCATCCTGCCTTTCTGGGTAGGCGCGAAATTGCGTTTTTCCATGACCGCGTATTCACGGTCGCGGATTTTGCGCAGGGTCTCGGCGTAGGTGGAAGGCCGTCCGATGCCGTGGTCTTCCAACGCCTTGACCAGGCTTGCCTCGGTGTAGCGCGGTGGCGGCTCGGTGAAATGCTGTTCGGTGGCAAGGTCGCGCACATCGAGCGTTTCTCCTTTGGCGAGCGGCGGCAGCGCCTTGTCCCTGCCGTCCGCCGAACGCGCCAGGACCTTGAGAAAGCCCGGATGCGCGAGCGTATTGCCGGTGGCCCGGAAGCGGCCCGCCGGGGTTGTCTCCGTGGCGTCCGCCGATGCCTTGCCCGGAGTGAACTCCGCGCTGACGCGGTCATACAGTGCGTCGCTCATCTGGCTGGCCACGGCACGCCGCCAGATGATGTCGTACAGGCGGTACTGATCGGAATCCAGGCGGCTCTTGAGCGTTTCCGGCGTGCGCGCAATGCTGGTGGGCCGGATCGCTTCATGCGCCTCCTGCGCGTTGCGGGTCTTGGTGCGGTACCGGCGCGGCGACTTGGGAACAAAATCGGCGCCCAGCTCGCTGCCGACGTATTCACGGATCTCCTGCACCGCTTCACGCGCCATCTGCACGGAATCGGTGCGCATGTAGGTGATCAGTCCGACTGCCCCGCTGCCCGTATCGACGCCCTCGTACAGCGACTGGGCCACTCGCATCGTGCGTTGCGCCTGCATGCCGAGCTGGCGGGAAGCGGACTGCTGCATGGTCGAGGTCGTGAACGGAGGGGGCGGACCGCGCCTGGCCCGGGTTGGCGTGACGTTCGCTACGGTCAACGCTCCGGGCCCATCGCCCGTTGCGCCCTCCCGCATCGCCGCCAGGAGCGCGTCGCGGGCCTGCTCGGTTGCCGCGGAATCGCCCAGAGAAAACTTTTTCAGTTTCTCGCCGTTCAGCTCCACCAGAGCGGCTTCGAACTCCTGGCCGTCCTTGCCGAGATGCGCGGTGATGGTCCAGTATTCGCGCGGCCTGAACGCCTCGATTTCCTTTTCCCGCTCCACGATCAGCTTGAGGGCGGGGCTCTGCACGCGGCCCGCCGAAAGGCCGCGCGTGAGTATCCGCGACAACAGCGGCGAAAGGGTGAAGCCGAGCAGCCGGTCCATGCAGCGCCGGGCCTTCTGGGCCTCCACCAGCGGCATGGACACGTCGCGGGGATCGTCGACGGCATTGTTGACCGCGCTGCGGGTGATCTGGTTGAAGGCCACCCGGTGAACCTGCTTGTCTTCGAGCGCCCCCGCATCGGACAACATCTCCAGCAGGTGCCAGGCGATGGCCTCGCCCTCGCGGTCCGGGTCGGTGGCGAGATACAGCGCGGGCATCCTGGCCAGCGCGCTGCGGATACGCGCCACCGCCGCTTTCGAACTCTCCACCGGCTCGAACTCCATCGCGAAGTCCTTCCTGGTGTCGATCGACAGGCCGCCGCTCTTCAGATCCCGTACATGCCCGTTGCAGGCCAGCACGCGATAGTCCTTGCCGAGATAGCGTTGCAGCGTCCGCGCCTTGGCGGGAGATTCGACCACGATAAGGCCCCCGGCGGCCTTTCCGTTGGCGGCGCGCGTCACGTGCGGAGGACCTGCATGGGCCGGTTTGTCCTGGACGGAATCATCTGGCTGTTGCGCTCTACTAACCTGAGTCTACTGAAATCGAGCGCGCATCCTAGCACTGTTCAGCGGCCGTATTGAAACCGGCCGCCCGGCAGCGAATGTACGCGGCCCTCGAGTTCGAGACGCGTGAGTGCCGCGGAAAGCTTGGACGCGTCCAGCCCCGTCTGGCGCACGAGTTCGTCCATGCCCAAGGGTCCCTGCCGCAGCAGCCCGCCCACCAGCGGCAGTTCTCCGGGAGTGGGTTCGAGCGCCGCCTGCGCCAGCGATTCCGCGGTGCCGATCTGCAGCAGGGCCGGCAGCTCTTCCAGCACGTCGCCGGGCCGCTCAACCAGCTTGGCGCCGTCGCGGATCAGGGCGTGGCAGCCTCGTGACTGCGGGCTGTGTATCGAGCCGGGCACGGCGAATACCTCCCGGCCCTGCTCGGCCGCGGCGCGGGCCGTAGTGCGCGCCCCGGAGCGTGCGGCCGCTTCAACAACCAGGACGCCCGCCGACATGCCGCTGATGATCCGGTTACGGCGCGGAAACATCCATTGCTGCAACTCGATCCCCGGCGGATTTTCCGAAATCAGTGCGCCGGCGGCGGCGATGCGGCGCGCCAGTTCCTCGTTGCGCCGCGGATAGACGCGGTCCAGACCCGTGGCGCACACGCCGACGGTGATGCCGCCGCAATCCAGGGCCGCTTCGTGTGCGGCCGCATCGATGCCTTCCGCCAGCCCGCTGGCGATGGACAGGCCGCGGCGCGCCAGCGCGCGGGAAAAGTCCATCGCGGTCGATCGTCCCAGGGGCGTTGCCGCGCGGCTGCCCACGATTGCCAACTGAGGTTCGGCCAGCGCGGCAACCTGTCCCAGGACGAACAGCGCCGCGGGCGGATCGTCAATCTCGCGCAATAGCGGAGGAAAGCGTTCGTCGGTGAACGGGACCAGATGAGCGCCTTCGCCGGCGAGCCAGTCAAGACAGGGAGCGATCACGGCGGGGTCCGGCTGCCGAAGCCAATTCAGTACGGATGGCTTCAGGCCGGCTTCGAGCAATTCGGCGCCCGGCGCGGCAATGACGGCGCGGGCATCGCCGTAGCGCTTGAGCAGCCTGCGCCGCAGCAATGGCGACAGCGCGGGACACAATTGGAGGGTAATCCAGGGTTCTGCTTCCATGCGGGAAATCCTTCGGTGACTGTGGGAAAATACCACATTCACGACACTAGACACCGTACCCATGGCGGAACTGCGAATACTGAAGTTTCCGGACCGCCGGCTGCGTCGCAAGGCCAGGCCGGTCGCGGTGGCCAGCGAGCGGTTGCGGCGCCTGGCCGACGACATGCTGGAGACCATGTACGCATCCGGGGGCGTGGGTCTTGCGGCGATCCAGGTGAACGTCGCCGAGCGCGTGCTGGTCATGGATGTATCGGAGGAGCGCGATACGCCCCGTTGCTATGTCAACCCGGAGATCGTTTCCTCGGAGGGCGACGTGGTGAGCGAGGAGGGCTGTTTGTCGGTGCCCGAATTCACCGCCGAGGTGCCGCGCGCCGAGCGGGTGAAGGTCCGGGCATATACGCCCGAAATGGAACCGGTGGACGAGGAACTGGAGGGACTGGCTTCGATCTGCATTCAGCACGAGATCGATCACTTGGACGGCAAGCTGTTCATCGACTACCTGTCGCCGCTGAAGCGCCGCATGTTGCGCAAACGCCTGGAGAAGGCCGAGCGGACCGGCAAGCCCGCCGTCCTGGAGTTTTAGCGCGACCTTCCCTGTCGCTTCACCATGACCGCGCCTGCCAAACTACTGTTTGCAGGCACGCCGGATTTTGCGCTGGCGGCGCTGCGCGCCCTGCACGGCGCGGGCCATGCCATTTCCGCCGTGATCACCCGGCCCGACCGCGCCGCCGGCCGTGGGCGCAGGATCACCGCCTCGCCGGTCAGCGGATGGGCGCGGGAGGCCGGGTTGACCCTGCTGCAGCCCGGAAGCTGGAATGACGCGTCATTGATGCGGCGGCTTGAGGACTTCGGCGCGGACCTGCTGGTGGTAGCGGCCTACGGTTCGGTCCTGCCGGCTGACGCGCTTGAGGCATGCCCACGGGGTGCGGTCAACATTCATGCGTCGCTGCTGCCCCGTTGGCGCGGCGCCTCGCCCGTCGCGGCGGCGATCCTGGCCGGCGACAGCCATACGGGGGTCACGCTGATGCAAATGGATGCCGGCCTGGACACGGGTCCGCTGCTGGCCGCCCGGCGCACCCGCATTGAGCCGCATGAAACCACGGGGACGCTGGAGCGGCGTCTTGCCGGGCTGGGCGCCGATCTGCTGCTCGAGCAGCTTCCTGCAATCCTGGCCGGAGAGCTTGAAGCGATGCCGCAGGATGCGGCCCTGTCCAGTTACGCGCCGATGATCACCAAGCGGCAGGGCCGCCTTGACTGGACCAGGCCAGCAAAATCGCTGGCCCGTTGCGTGCTCGCGTTCGATCCATGGCCGGTCGCGCACGCGATGTGGGGCGACAGGCCGCTGCGCCTTTGGCAGGCGAATGCACTGGACGGCGCCGGCGGCAAGCCGGGCCGGGTCGTAAGTATTTCCCGCGACGGGATGGACGTGGCGACCGTCTCCGGCGTGTTGCGGGTGCGGGAGGTCCAGTTACCGGGCCGCCGCCGCATGCCCGCACGCGACGCGGCACGCGGCGCCCCTCTGGCCGAAGCGGTACTGACGTGAACGGGACCGGCGCCGGGCCGCGTCGGGTAAGCGCGCTGGCCGTGTACGGCGTACTGCAGGGACGAAGCTACCCGCGCGCACTCGACGCAGCCGGATATTCGGAACTGACGCCCGAGCGGCAGGCATTGGCTTCGGAGCTGGCGCTGGGGGCGCTGCGCTGGCACCACCGGCACGCGCAGTTGCTGGAGAGACTGATGGATCGGCCGCGCCCGTCCGGCAAACTCGGTGCGCTCCTGTCCGTCGGACTTTTCCAGCTTGTCCGCACGCGGATACCGGACCATGCCGCCGTGAGTTCGTGCGTTTCCGCGGGCAAGGCGCTGCTCGGGCCGGCCCCGGCGCGAGCGGTCAACGCGGTCCTGCGCCGCTACCTGCGCGAAAGCCATCGACTGGAGAAGGCGGCCGACAGCAGCCTTGAGGGGCGCTATTCGCATCCGGGGTGGCTGATCCGCCGATTGCGGGCCGCATGGCCGGGCCACTGGCGTTCGATTCTGCGGGCCGGCAACCGCAAGCCGCCAATGTGGCTGCGGGTCAATCGCACAAGGACCGGGCGCAAGGCATACCGGGGGCAGGCATCCGACGCCGGCCCGTGGCGTTTCGGTCTGCCTGACGATCTGCCGGCCGCGCTGCGGCTCGATCCTCCGGGGCCGGTCCGCCATGTGCCCGGTTTTACCGAAGGCCTGGTGTCGGTTCAGGACGCCGGCGCGCAACTGGCGGCGCCCCTGCTCGGCATTCGCCCCGGCATGCGGGTCCTGGACGCCTGCGCGGCGCCAGGCGGCAAGACCGCGCAATTGCTGGAGTTGTGCCCGGATCCGGGCGAGTTGGTGGCGCTGGATATCGATGGCGAACGGCTTGCGCGGCTCGAAGAGAATCTCGCGCGGCTCGGCTTGAGCGCCACCGTTCGGTGCGCCGACGCCCTGCGTCCCGCGGAGTGGTTCGACGGTGTCGCTTTCGACCGCATTCTGGTCGACGCTCCCTGTTCGACGACCGGCGTCATTCGCCGCCATCCGGACATCAAGCACCTTCGCCGCGATGACGACATTCGGCCTTTCGCCCGCGTGCAGAGGCGGCTGCTCGACAACCTCTGGCCGCTGCTCAAGCCCGGCGGACGCCTCCTGTACAGCGTTTGCTCGGTGTTGCCGGAAGAAACCGGGGATGTAATCGCGCGCTTTCTGGGCGAAAATAGGGGCCTGGCCCGTGAAGTGAGGAGTTGCGGCAGCGTAACCGGGGGATGGGCGCTGCCCTTGACGCGACACGGCTATCACACACTGCCCGGGAGGCGTTGCGCCGACGGACATTTCAATGCCCTGCTTGAGAAGCCGCTTCAGATTCCCTGATTCGCCCGCCCGTCACGGGCTGCTGGCGCTGGTTTGCCTGCTCGGCCTTCCCACGGCGGCCCCGGCCTCTGAGGTTGATGTGCGTCTGGCCTACGCGCGCGCGGACGGAGGAAGCTGGCTGGTCACCACGCGCGTGGACATCGAGCTGGATGCGGAAGCCGAGCGGCTCTTGCGCGCGGGACTGAGGCTCAGGGTCGAGGTGGAGTTCGCCGTGGCCCGGCCAAGGGCCGTGATCCCCGACAGCCAGCTGGCCCGTGTGGTGCGCACCGTTTACCTCGAATTCGATCGTGAGGCCGAACGATTCGTCGTCAGTTCCCCGTCGGCCGACGCCCGCGCGGAATTCGCCACGATGTTTTCCGCCCTGCGCAAGATCGGCTACGTGGCCGATCAGCCCCTGGCCCGCCGGGATGAACTTCAGGCGGGGCTGCCGCATGTTTTCTCCGTGCAGGCGCGGCTGTTTCCGGAGGAATCGGGCTGGTGGAGCCGAAACGTAACCGGCCGCCTCGGATTCGGCCTCTTTTTGCGCAGCCAGACCTATACCTGGTCCGTAACGCCTTAGCTTCGCAGCAGCAGGCTTGCGGCCATCGCCGCGACGGCGACGAGGAAAACGGCGCGAATCAGCGGCTCTCCCCTGGATACGGTCAACCGTGCGCCCAGCCATCCCCCGGTGGAATTGCCGATCGCCAGCGCCAGGCCCGCCAGCCACAGGATTTCCGATTGCCAGGCAAAGATCGCCAGCGCCAGTACCGTATACGGCAGGATGATCACGACCTTGTACATGTTCACGCGCACCAGGTCCATGCCGAGAATGCGATTGAGCGCCGGCATCAGAAGGAACCCCACGCCCACCTGGATAAAGCCGCCCCAGGCGCCGGCAAACACCAATGCCGCGTAGCCCAGCCAGCGTCGGCCGGGGCCGAGGGCCGGCGCCGAAGCGGCCTTCCCGCGGCGCAGGATCAGCAGTGTGCAGACCACCATGGTCAGGACCACGATGCGGTCAAACCACGGGCCGCTCATCCGCACGCCCAGCGACGCGCCGCCCACGGCGCCGGCGCAGGCGAACAGCGACAGGAACAGCGCTTCCTTCAGTTCGCCGAAGCCGTGTCGCCGGAAGGTGCCCAGCGCCACCAGGTTCTGCGCGACGATGGATATGCGCAGGGTTCCGTTGGCGATCGGCGCCGGGACGCCGGCCAGCAGCAGCACCGGCAGCGTGAGCAGCGAACCGCCGCCCGCCATCACGTTCAAGAAACCCGCCGCGCAGCCCGCCAGCGCCAGCAGCGGCAGGAATTCCGGCGGCAGCGAGTCGCTCACGGCGCGGACTGGCGCAGTATGCGGGCTAAACCGCCGGCAGACTCGCCCGGACCACCTCGGGCAGTTCGGCGCGGACCAGGGGCGGCAGGTCGGCAGGCGCCGGCCGCGAGTTGTAGGTGTTCCAGAACAGCACGTTGCGGTCCTTGTGCCGTCCCTTGCGCCCGTCGCTCAGCATGGCCGCGGCGCCCTTCCCGGAGTAGGTGTACTCCAAATGCGTGTTTGTTTGCTGCTTCATGAATTCGATGGCCGCGCGCGCCTCGTCGGTAGGCAGCGCATAGCCAGGACCCAGGAACTCGGTGCGAAACTCCACGCGACTCAGGGGCTCGTCCTCGGGCAGGGGGCAGACGCCGTCCAGCAGTTGTCTCAGCTGCTCCGCCAGCGACCCGATTCTGCTCATCGAGGTCATGTTGTCGGACACGACGCGGGCGGTGACTATGCGCGTGGAAAGGCCGGACAGCGAAAGTCCCAGGTCGAGCCCCAGCGTGCTGCCGGAAGAACCGCACGGCAGGTATATCAGGTCGGGAGCGGGACATTTCCCGGCCTTTACCTGCCCGGCCAGTTCGAGCGCGCCGCAGACGTAACCCAGACAACCCAGCGCCGAGGATCCCCCCAGCGGCACCTCGTACCAGGCGCCCTCTTCGGCCAGCAGCCGCTTGCGCTCCCGAGCGGTTGCCTCCCGGTCGGCCGCCGCCACCAGCCGGGTGCCCAGCAGGAGGTGGTAGCGAAGCGTTTCCTCTACGTAGGGAGTGGGCGGCTGGGGACGGACGATTCCGCAGCACTCGAGGCCGAGGCTGCGGGCCGCGTGCGCGGTGGAGAGAATGTGGTTGGATCCCACGGCTCCGTACGTCAGCACGCCCCGGTAACCGCCCTCCAGCGCGTCGGCCAGCAGGAACTCGAGCTTTCTCAGCTTGTTGCCGCCGTGTTTTACGCCGCTGATGTCGTCCCGCTTGATCCAGGCCGAGCGGGCGCCGAGTTCCCCGGCCAGCGAGTCATGCCGGTCCACCGGCGTGGGCGTAGCGGCAATGGCGCGCCAGGGGAAGCCTTGTCGAATGGCCTCGCGGTAGGCACGGGCCCTTGAGGCGGAAATCAACGCTATTGGACCAGTTTCAGCAGGATGGAGTCGAATCGATGCTGCTGCAGCCGGGCGCGGTCCGCGTTCAGCTGCGCGAGATCGTCGGTGGGACCGATCCGGACGCGGTAGTAGGTTTGCCGGTCGACCATCACCGGCTGAATGCGCGCTGTCATGCCGACCAGCGCCAGCCTTGCCTTGAGCGACTCGGCCTCGGTCTGGCGGATGAACGCGCCCATTTGCAGCACGTACATGCCCGGCGTATCCACAGGGTTGGGGGCCGTGGGGGGCGGCTCGCTATCCGGAACCTGCGGCGCGGAAGACTCGGTGGCGGCCGAGGCCACGGTTTCCGGAACGGATTCAGACGCGGGCGCCGGGGTCTCGGGTTCGGCGGCCGCAGGTTCTCCGGCCGCCTCCGGCCTGGAAGCCAGGGTTTCCTCCACGACCTCCTCTCCGCGTTCGAGAATGTCGTAGAAATCGAAGGTCGGGGAGGACGAGGGATTGTCCGCCGGCGTGCCGGATGAAGGTTGCGACCACCACTCGGTGAGCATGGGGTAGACCCAAATGGCCAGTACCAGCCCGAGCACGACGCCCGCCACGAATTGGCGCCAACCGCCGGCGCCGGATTTCTTACGCGTTGCCATGCCTACATGCTCCTCGGCGCCGATACGCCCAGCAATCCCAGCCCGTTGCGCAGGACCTGGCCGCTGGCCTGCGCCAGCAGCAGCCGCGCGCAGCGCAGGCCGGATTCGGCGTCCAGCACCTTGCAGTGGTTGTACCAGCCGTGGAAAGCCTGCGCCAGACCGATCAGGTAATGCGCCAGCACCTGCGGGGCGCGCTGCACGGCTGCCTGCTCCACCGTCTCGGGCAGCCGCGCCAGCGCCAGCATCAGGTCGATCTCCCGCTCGTGCTCAAGCAGGCCGGCGTGCTCCTCGCCTTCGTCCGGGCTGAAACCGATGCCCCGCGCGCGCATCTTCTCGAACAGGCTGGCAACGCGCGCGTGGGCATATTGCACGTAATAGACCGGGTTCTCGTTGGACTGCTTCCTGGCCAGATCGAGGTCGAAATCAAGATGCTGTTCTCCTGCCCGGGATACGTAGAAGAAACGCGCCGCGTCCACGCCCACTTCCTCGCGCAGGTTCCGCAGGGTCTCGAACTCGCCTCCGCGGGTGGACATGGCCACCCGTTCGCCACCGCGGTACAAGGCCACGAACTGCACCAGCCGGACCTCAAGGCTCGAGGGCGGCTCGCCCAGCGCCTCAAGCCCGGCCCGCACGCGGTCGACATAGCCGTGATGGTCCGCGCCGAGCACGTCGAGCAGCACGTCCGCGCCACGCTTGCGCTTGCCGTAATGATAGGCGATGTCGGACGCGAAATAGGTGCTGCGGCCGTCGGCCCGAACCACCACGCGGTCCTTCTCGTCGCCGTATTTCTCCGCGGGAAACCACAGGGCCCCGTCGCGCCGGTAGGTGACGCCGGCGAGTTTCTCCAGGCAGGCATCGATTTCTCCGCCCGTCACCAGTTCGCGCTCCGACTGCCAGTGGTCGAACCCCACGCCGAACTGCTCGAGGTCGTCCCGAATATCGTCCAGCACCCATTCGCCGGCCAGCCGGCCGATGTCCGCGAACAGTTCGTCGCCCAGCGTCTCGCGCGTGGTGTTGATGAGTGCGTCCACGTATCGGTCCGCATCCTTGCCGTGGGCCGGTTCGTCTTCCGGCCATCCCATCCCTTTCCGCGCCGCCTCGGCCGCCTCCGGCAGCTCGCCGGCCATGCGTCCTGCCAGGTCGAAAACGTATTCGCCCCGGTACGCGCCCTCGGGAAACCGCGCCCCGGCGTCTTCGCGCTGCACCATCCGCAGCCACACGGAAAGGCCCAGCACGGCCAGTTGCCGCCCGGCATCGTTGACGTAGTACTCGCGCCAGACTTCGTGGCCGGTGGCTTCAAGGAGACGCGCCAGGCAGTCGCCGACCGCCGCGTGCCGGCCGTGCCCCACATGCAGGGGGCCGGTGGGATTGGCGGACACGAATTCCACCAGCACCTTCCGGCTCCCGCCGAGATCGCAGGACCCGTAGGCATCGCTCTCGGCAACGATACGGACGAGTTCGGCCTGCAGCGCGCCGGGGTCCAGCCAGATGTTGATGAATCCGGGTCCGGCGGTTTCGACGCGTCCGATCAGCGAATGCTGCGAAAGCCCCGCGGCAATCTCTTCGGCGATTTCGGCGGGCGGACGCTTGAGCTGTCCTGCCAACTGCATCGCCGCGCTGCTGGCATAGTGCCCATTGCGCGCATCGCGGGCCTGCTCCAGACCCGCGTGCCGCAACCGGCCGGCGTGATCCCCGGCTACCGGGAGCAGGGCCTGTTCAAGGAGCTTGCTGAGCGCTTTCTTCATCGCGGGACGGCGGAGAATTTTATGCTCTGGAGCAGTGGGCGTACCATTGCCGTTGAAGACTTCGGCGGCGGAAAGACCCTCCTCTAACCGTCCGCGCAATGACCCCCGGAGAAAGAAGGCTCTGATGCGAAGGTATCTGTTTCACACGGCACTGGCCGGATTGGCGCTGTGCGCAATGGCCGGCGCCGCGGGGGCGCAGGACGGCATCGTCGTCAGGGCCACGGGGCTTGAGCACCTCGACGGGGCGCACATCGAACTGGGTTATTCCGATCCGCGCAGCGAAGCGGGCTTCGAGGTCCTGGGAGCCTCCGTCGTCAGGGACGGCAAGGCTACCCTGGAGGCTGATCTGCACGAGGTCATGCAGGTCGAAATCAGGCTGCCGGATGCCGGGCCGGCCGGCGGACTCCGGGTTCTGGCGATCGTCGAGCCGGGCGCCCGCCATGAGCTGACCTGGGATGCGGACCGTAGCGCCCTGGCGTTTACCGGCGGCCCTTACGAGGAGCTGATCAGCATGGCCCTGGCTGAGCCGGGCGAGGCGGCGACCGAATCCCTGAAGGTGATTTACAGGGATTTTGAAGATCCCGTCGCCCGGCTGATGGCCCTGCAGGTCGCCTGGCTGGACGGCGAAGACGCAGAGCAGATGATGATCATGGCCGAGCTGGAGTCCCTGCTGGGCGAAAGCCGCATCTTCGACCTGCTCAGGGGGCTGGCCGAACAACGCGCCGTTGCCCTGGCGCAAGCGGTCATGGGAGTCACCGCCGTGAACCTGGCCGGCGAGGAAGTGCGGGTGGCCGACGTGCTGGCGGAGAACCGCTACACGCTGCTGGAATTCTGGGCCTCCTGGTGCGCGCCGTGTTTCGCCGAGATTCCCTACCTTCAGGCCGCCTACGAGCGCTTCGGGGACGAGGGCTTCGAGATACTCGCCTTCAATCTCGACGACGAACCGGAAGACTGGCGCGAGGCTTCCGCGGACCGCTACGACATTTCCTGGCTGAACGTCACCGACGGACTGGCCTTCGAAAGCCCGGTCGCAAACATGTTCCGGATCAACGCGATCCCCGCCAGCTTTCTGCTTGCGGCCGACGGCGCCACCATTGCCCGCGACCTGCGCGGCGAACGCCTGGAAATCCGACTGGGCGAACTCCTCGCCGAGACAGCAAGCGGCGACTGACCCCGGGGAGCGAGGACGTCTAGGTTGCGGCGGGTTCGTTCTCCTTCATGTAGACCTCGAACGACGACTCGCTCGGCATGTCCTCGTCGAGCTCGTTGACCAGGTACTCCGGATAGTTCTGCTCTGCATACGCGAGGATGTTCGCCGGCAATTCGTCAAGGCTCCCCAGGCCCCGCGTCGTGCAGCGATAGAACAGGCGGCCCTCGTGCCGGCCCATCATCTGCCACGGCAGCCAGGGGGCCAAACGGATCCAGGACCCGCTGTGCTTGACGCGATCCAGTGAGGGGTTGCGCAGATCGTCGTCGTTGCAGACGTACTCGAACATTTCGCAAACGGGCAGGAGTTCGCCGGTCGATTCACGCACCCAGACCTCGGGATCGAGCAGGTTGGGCACGACGCCGCGGAAGTCCAGCCACACCGAAGTCTGGTCGCCGCTGGTCTGCCAGTTCAGGACGAAGGGATTGCTGGGATCGTCGGACGCACGGTAGTTGGGGAACTTGAAGAACATTTCGCCGGCCTGGTCCCCGACCGGCGCCTGGGAGCGGAACTGGGGCCCGAAAACGCCCTTGACCATGCGATTGTGGATGTGCATGACCTTGTTGGTCTCCCCGGTGTACGGGTTCTCCCAGGTCTCGATGATCTCGTTGGTCCTCAGGTCCTTGTAGAAGCCCACTTCCTTCCAGAAACTGGCGAAGGCGCCGTCCTCCTGGCGCACCGTGTAGCCGAGCCCGAAGCCTTCCAGGCCGAACAGCGCATCGGGCGTGTTGTTCGGCAGCATTCCGAACACCAGGCCCGAGTACCAGCCATGCACCCAGTCCCGATCCTTCAGCGAATTCGTCAGCTTGAAGTAGGCCTCAAGGTTGTCCATCGGGTTCATCCAGTCGTAGTCGATCCGGTCCTGGGGCTCGTCCTGGACCTGATTCTGGTCCTGGCCCTGGCCGCAGCCGGGCAGGGCCGAGGCGGCGGCAAGAGCGGCGCCTCCCAACAGGATATTGCGCCGACTGAACGGTGAGTCGAAGTGGTGCAGCATGTCAGTCCTCCCGGTGATGCTGGTGCTTTTCCCCAGAGGATTCTGGACACGCCGGGGCCGGTTTGCAAGTCGCCGGCCCCGACCTGCTAGAGTTGGGCTCCAGCACGCGGCCGCGGGGCAGTCCGGCCCGAACGCGCCGCGCGTGCGTGCGCCCGGATGCCGGGCGCAGGGGACACTCGAACGGGAGAGGTTTCATGAAACGCAGAACGGTATTGGGACTGATCGGCGGCGCCGCCGCCGCACCCCTTGTGAGAGCGCAGTCGGCGCGCGCGGAATTGCTGGATCTGGATCCATCCGATCCGTACCACACGCTCATGATCACGCGCAAGCTGGCGCATTCCATGGACGACGGCATTTTCTGCTGGTGGGCGAAATTGCGGAGAATGGCGGTGGTGGACAAGATCGCCACGCCTCTGTGGAACGTCCATGTGGCCGCATTGCTCAGGACCCGGGATGTCGACGAGTCCGGCGCATACGAGACGACGGCCATCAGCATGGTCTTCTATACCGACCTGGAGACCGGCGAGTACATGGAAACCTTCAGTAACCCCTTTACGGGCCGGGAAGTCGAGATCGGCTATTTTCCCGCCGTGCCGTCGAAGCGCGTAGCAACTATTGATGAGTCCCCGGAGGAAGGGCCGGGCCGGGAAGGCTTCAGGAGCATCAGGATCCATCCGCTCGGTCCCGCCATGATCGAGGGCGACGACGTCTGGGTGCGGGACGACGACATTTTTCGCTCGGAGCCGGAAACGCCCGAAGCCGGCCGGCCATTTCGCGGCAACGACTGGAGCACCTATCACGGCAAGCTTGCGGACGTGGCCAACCCCGAAGTCCTGCGCGCACCCGCCACCTGGCACTTCAACGACATCCTGAGCTACCCGCCCTGGCTGGGCATGGGCGATCACCCCGGCGACTTCGTCTCGCGCGGCTTCGGCCGCAAGGTTTCGTCGTTCGATGCCATGCCCCTGAAGTGGCGGGACCTCGTCCGGATGCGGCACCCGGAGATCTACGACGACCCTGCGGGTGCGCTGGACGGGTAGAAGCATGAAATCGGGTCCCGACCGGGCCGCGCTGCCTGCCTGTCTTGCAGTCGTTGGCGCGATGGCGTCATACGCCGGGTTGTCCGTGGCCCAGTCGGGCGCCGAACCCGCTTCCGCCGGCACGATCAGCTACGAGGAGATCGTCGCGAAGTACGCGGACCCGGATTCCAGGTTCGTCGTACTCGAAGGAAACGACGGCATAAACCTGCACTACAAGGACCGGGGATCGGGTCCCGCGGTCCTGCTGGTGCACAGTTCCACCGGCGATCTGAAGGATTACGACGGCTGGGTGGACATTCTCGGCGACGATTACCGGGTCGTTCGCTTCGATCTGCCGGCTTTCGGCCTGACCGGACCGGTGCCGAGCGGAAACTACTCGATCGACCGGTTCCTCGCGCTGGTGGACAGCCTGATGGACCATCTGGGCATCGAGCGTTTCGCGATCGCCGGCGCGTCCTACGGGGGTATCGTGGCGTTCCGTTATGCCGGCACCCGCACGGATCGCGTGACGGGTCTGGTGCTGCTGAACTCGGCGGGCATCGAATACGGCGGCCGCGGGGGCACCACGGAGCGCGACCGTGACACTTCCGCCGTGTTCGTGCCCAAACGCTACACGACCGGGGAAATGGGCGCCAACCTTCGATATTCGGTTAACGACCACGGCAACATTACCGAGGAGTTGATCCAGCGCAAAACCGACTACTGGAACGTCATCGGACGCGACCGTGAAGGGTTCATAGCCATGCGGATGTACGAGCGGGGGAACCCGGAACGGGTGCTCGCCCGGGTGCGTGCACCGGCGCTTGTCATGTGGGGCGGCGCGAGCAGGGCCCTTTCGCCCGAAACGGCACAGGCGTTCGTCGATGCGATGAAAAACGCAGCGAGCACGGAAAAGATCATCTTCGACGGCGGCGGGCACTTCCTGCATATCTCCAGGCCGGAAGCCACCGGCCGCGCCGTGAAGGCATTTCTGGACCGCGAGATCCGGTCCTCGGCGACACACCAGGAGGAAAAACATGAGTGACAAGCCAGGCAAGAACGATTCTCCGGAGTCATTGAGGCGTCGGCAGCTGTTGACCGCCGGGTCGGCCGGAGCGGTGGCCCTGGCATTGGGGGGCCGTGCGGCAAGGGCCGAAGACAGTGGCGGCTCCGTCAGCGTGGCTGCGGACGGCGAGTACGAGCGCGTGCCGTTGCGCAAGGACACGGTGCGCGTGACCGCCGTGCAGTCGATCATGCGCGCCGTTCGCAACACGCAAAATCCGGGTCCGGAGATGAGGGCGAACCTCGACCACATGCTCGAACTGATCGACCAGGCCAACGGCTTTGGGGGCCGGCAGGACCTCGTGTGCTTCCACGAGCAGCCGATCATGGGCTGGAATCCGTGGACCCGCGAAGAGGTTCTGCGCGTAGCCATCGAAATACCCGGGCCGGAAACCGAGGCGCTGGGCAAGAAAGCGAAGGAATACGGCTGTTACGTCACGTTCGGCACCTATGCGAAAGACCCGGACTGGCCCGGCCATCTGTTGCTGAACGGCGTCCTGATAGGCCCCGACGGCAGCGTGGTCGCGAATCATTGGAAGACCAACAACATCCGCGGTTTCATTCCCGGCTGGGACATCTTCACGACCGGGATCTACGATGTGCTCGACCGCTACCGCGAGATGTACGGCGAGGACGCCGTGTTGCCGGTCGCGCGCACCGATATCGGCAATATCTCCTGCACCATTACGCCAAGGCAGCCGGACATCGTCCGCGCGCTGGCCATGAAGGGCCTGGAAGTCCGCCTGAGTTCGTCTTCCGGGGGTTACAGCCTCACCGAGGCCCAGGTCATCGCCGGGCACAACCGGCTCTGGAGCGTGGTCTGCAACCAGTCCGTCTCGCCGGAGCAGCCGGGCTTTCCGGAGTTCTCGGGTTCGGGCGACACGGCCATCTTCGATCCGCGCGGAACGATCGCGGCCCGCGCAAGGTCGGTGCACGAGGAGTTCGTGAGGACGACCATCCCGATGGCGGCATTCCGCCGCTCGCGCACCATTCCGCCCGGGGTCCCGATGGAAATGCTTCGCCCGGTTTACGATCGGTACGTTCCGCGTGACGGACCGAACGGCCAGGCATCGTATATCCCAGCGGACGGGGCGGACTCATCGCGGCATTTCGGGAGCATCCGGAGCTGGTAGTCGATCCGAATATCTGGACTCTATGGCGTGTTTGCGGTTATTCCGATCACTACTTAGAATGGAAATTCAAGACTAATGGGAGGACGCATCATGCGTAGTCTGCACAATCGCCTTTTGCTGGGCGGCGTCGTACTGAGTCTGTTCGCTGCCGATATGGCAGTCATGGCGCAAGACCTTGCACTCGAGGAAATCGTCGTTACGGCGCGCAAGCGCGACGAGTCTATCCAGGAAATTCCGCTGAGCGTAACGGCTTTCGCCGCCGAGCAGCTCAGGGAACAGCAGATCACCGATGTCGAGGACATGCTTCAGTTCGTCCCCGGCGTGCACATGAGCAACCACACCGGAAACCGCAACAATCCGGCGATCCGGTTCCGCGCCATCGACCCGCCCTCGAGCGTGCGCAGCACGCAGACATCGTCCGCGTTCGTGGACGGAGTCTATCTGCCGGGAACCAGCCAGTGGCTGTCGATGAACGACATCGAGCGCGTGGAGGTCGTGAAAGGCCCGCAAAGCGCCTTCTTCGGCCGCGCCACCTTCGGCGGCGCCATCAATTTCATCAGCAGGACGCCGGGCGACGAATTCAACGGCGACATCAATCTGATCGTTGGCGATAATGGCCGCGCGGATGCGTGGGTCAGCGCCGAGGGACCGCTCGTGGAAGACCGGCTGTACGTCCGGGCATCCGGCCGCTTCTACACCTACGACGGGGCCTGGACCAACGAGCACCCCACCGGCGGCGATCTGGGCTCCCAGCAGACGAACGCCGGCAGCGTGACCATTTACGCCACGCCAACGGAAGATATCTCCATCAAGCTGCGTCATGTGCGAACCGAGGACGACGACGGGCTGGCCGTTCAGTTTCTGGTCAAGGGCGAGAACAACAATTGCGGACCGTTCACCACCAACGGCGTTACGGGGAGATCGAATTATTACTGCGGGACACTGAGCCGTAACCTGATCTCCAACGGCATTTCCATCGACACGTCGCCCCCGGAGGACTTCGTGTACAAGGACAACATGGGCCTGGACCGCACAACCGAACTCACCAGCCTGAATATCGACTGGGACATCGGCGACTACACCGTGAGTTCCGTGACGGGCCGCTACCGCGAGGACACGGCGGAGTTGCGCGAACTCCTCACGGACGAACTCCTGGTCTACATTGGGTGGAAGGACGAGTCGTGGTCGCAGGAACTGCGCCTGAGCTCGCCCCAGGACAAACGGCTGCGCTGGATGGTGGGCGCCTACTATCTCGACCTGACATACGGCAAGGAAGGCCTAAGCGCCTTCCCCTGCCCGGGCGCCAGTGGGCCCTTCTGCTTCGACCCCACTATCCGCGCGCGTAGCGGAAGAGGCGGCCGCGGCCTCTTCGGGCCCAGTCCAGCCGTCGCCGAGAACGTCGAAAACCAGGCGATATTCGGCAGCGTGGCTTATGACTTTACCGAGCAGCTTACCGTCAGTCTTGAGTTCCGGTATGAAGAGGAAACGCTTGCGAACGCCTCCTCGGTGACTCAGGAGGCCATGCCGCTGGATCCGAACGACCCCATCGGCACGGCCCAGCCTTTCGGCGGCGCCGAGATTGACCTGGCCGCCGATTTCGAGGCGGAGTTGCCGCGCGTCATCGTGGACTACAAGTTGACCGAGAACACCCTGCTCTACGGAAGCTATTCGAAGGGCAACAATCCGGGCGGCTTCAACCCCGAGGTCATTCAACTGGAGCCCACGGTCGCGTTCCCGGCGTTTAACGCCGCGGAAGGTATCGGCTACGAAGTCCTGCAGGCGGAACTGGACTCCTGGGAATTCGGCGGCAAGCACACCCTCGCCGAAGGCCGGGGCTTCCTGAACGGTGCGGTCTATATCATGCAATGGAGAAACCAGCGCTTCCGGGGTTTCACCCGGGACGTGGACAGCAACGGTGACGGCGTTTTCATTATCGGGTCGGACCGGATCGGCCCGCAGGTCGATTACAACAGTAACGGCAGCACCGACATCTGGGGGTTTGAGCTGGCGGGCAGCTGGGCGTTCAGCGACAACTGGGTCGGCACCGCGTCCTATAACTACAACAAGAGCGACATCAAGGTGTATCAGGATGGCATCAATGCGCGGGTCTATGGCAGCGGAGACGCAAGCGGCTTCGAGGTCGCGCGCTCGCCGGATCATGCCGCGACCCTGGCTGTCGACTTCAACATGCCCGCCGACAACGTATGGGGCGGGGACGGCGAGTGGTTCGCCCGCTGGGATGCCTGGTACCAGTCGTCCACCTGGAACTGGGTGGTCAACCTCGCCAAGACCGAGGAGGCCGTGCTTCAGAATGTTCGCGGCGGCTGGCGCAACGACCGCTACAGCGTTACGTTGTGGATCGAGAACCTGACCGATGACGACTCCGTGCTGGCATCGCAGCGCACCACGGGCAGTTTCCTGTCGGGCACGCTGGGCTACCAGCTGACCCTGCCCGAGCCGCGCACCTACGGCCTGACGCTGGCCGCGAGCTTCTAGAATCCTGCGGAGATTCTTACCGCTCGCCGCGCTGCTGATTGCGGTGCTGCTTCCGCAGCACTCACTGGCGGACTGGGAGCACCGCACTGTCGCAGGCGCGGGCGGTGTTCCCCTCAACGTGGTCACGGCCGGCGACCCGGCTTCGCCCCCGATTCTGCTGATTCACGGCTTCGGTCAAAGCCACTACAGCTTCGTCCATCAGCTCAATTCCGATCTCTCCGAGGATTATTTCCTTGTCACGTTCGACTTGAGGGGGCATGGCGCGTCCGGCAAGCCGTGGGCAGCGGAAGACTACAGTGAGCACACGGTCTGGGCGGAGGACGTGTCCGCCGTGATAACCGCCACCGGTATCGATCGGCCGGTGGTCGTCGCCTGGTCCTACGGCACGATGATCGCGATGGACTATGTCCGCGAGCACGGCATCGCCGGGATCGCCGGGATCATTTTCACCGGCGGCCAGGGCGGCCTGAAGCCGTTACGGATGCCGGGTACCGACGATCCGGATATGGCGGAACTTGGGGAGATTCGCGAACTGCAGCAAAGTCCGGACCTGGCCGACAATATCCGCGCCGGCGAGCGGGTGATCGATCTCCTGACCGCGTCGCCCTTGCCCGAGCGCGAGCGGGAGTTGTTCCGGTCGCTCGGCCTGATGGTGCCGGCCTATGTCCGCCGCGCCATGGTGCATCGGACCCTGGACAACCAGGACCTGGTGGGCCGGCTCTCGTTGCCGGTGCTGTTTGCCCTGGGCGCGGAGGACAACCCCTTCCAGCTTGAAGACGCGGCCGAACTCGCGGCAAGCCGCGACAACGTGAACCTCACCGTGTACGAAGGGGCCGGGCACTCGGTGTTCCTCGAACAGCCCGAACGCTTCAACGCCGAACTGCGGCGCTTCGCGGAGCGCGTCGGCTCCTCCGCGTCGCGGGAATGAGCTGGTCTCCGGGCGGGAGGGCTTCCCGCCCTCCGGGAAGGCGAGACGCCTTCCCCCCAGGGTAGTTGCGCGGGAGCAGATCAGGATGCGCCGCGTAGCCGTTTTCATCGCCATTGCCGCCGCCGTCGTGGCGGCGGCGCTGTTCATCGACTGGCGGTTCTGGTACCGCTGGTACACCTTGCCGGAGGACCCTGGCGAGTGGCCGGCGAGCTATTACCAGCCGGTCGTGGTGGTTCCCGGCAGTAGCGGGGAATTCTTTCCGACGGCTGACGAGGCGGAACTCACGATTGACGCCGGCGCTATGGAAGCCGCGGCGACCTGGGCGGAGCAACACAACAGCGTTGCGCTGCTGGTGCTGCATCGGGGCGTAGTGCAGCTTGAACGTTACTGGCAGGGAATCGGACCGGACTCCCTGTTCACGGGCCGCGCGATGACCCGTTCGCTGCTTCCCCCGCTGGTGGCGGTCGCGGTACAGGAAGGGGCCATCGAATCGATTGACGACCCGGTGGGCCGCTATCTTCCGGAATGGAGCGATGACGACCGGGGGCGGATCACGGTGCGCCAGTTGCTGCGGAATCTCAGCGGGCTCGAGAACCCGCCGCTGGCCGGAGATCCGGATCCCTACGCCAAGAACGCCCGAATATCGCTGAGTTCCGATTTTCGTGCCGCGGCGCTGGACTTCGATCTCGAAAACGTGCCGGGCGAGTTCTTCGCTTTCTCAAACGCCAATGCCCAGCTCGTGGGCGCGGTGCTGGAGTCCGCAACGGGCGAGCCCTATGAGGACTATCTGAACAGCAGGCTGTGGGCCCCGCTGGGCGCCGGACCCGCGCAGATCTACATGGACCGGCCCAGCGGCATGCCCGCGGTCTACTGCTGCTACCGCGCCACGCCCAGGGACTGGTTGCGCTACGGCGCGGCGCTGGCGGCCGGTGGCCGCTTGGCGGACCGCCGGCTCTGGCCGGAGGGCTGGGTGGAGGAGATGACGACGGGTTCGGGCGTCTATCCGAACTACGGTTACCAGATCTGGGTGGGCAACCCGCCCGGAACCGGGCGCCGGTATGTGCAGGACCGCGAACAGGCCGCGCCGCACGGGCCGCCCATCGAAGCCGACCGCGTCTTCTTCCTGGAAGGCGGCGGCTTTCGCACCATGTATGTCATTCCCGGGGAGGAGCTCGTGATCCTGCGCCTGGGGTATTTCCATCCCGATTGGCTCACTTCCACGCTGCCCAACCTGTTGCTTGCCGGACTCAACGAATAAGGAGCGCCATGTCATTAATCAGGCCACCTGTTTCTTCGCCGCCGAAGCCCGGCGTATCGGCTACCCGCCGGCAGTTGTGTCAGTCGCTGCTTGCCGGCGCGGCCATGCTCGGCCCGGGACTGCTTCCCCTGAACGCGTCCGCATCCTCGTCCCTCGATCTGGGCAGCGACCGCGACCTGCTACGCGCCCTGGTCAAGATGCGCGGCAGCCTGGATTCCGCGCTCGTCATCGGCTGGCTGCGGGCGAAGAGATTCGCCGTGTCTCAGGGCCGGATCGAACCGCTTTGCGGGTTCCTGGCCGCGGTGTTCAGCCGTTTTCGGCAGGTCTCCGAGGAATTGTTCGAGGCCATCGTGCTGGAAATCACCCACTACACCGATCTCGAGACCGGCGCGCTGCTGGATAGGCTGGCCATGCCGTTCGCGGGTCACGAGGTGGAAGTGCCGGCGTTCCGTTTCGGTCCGGCAAGCACCCGGTATGCGGTGCGGCTTGACGAGGAAGAGGAATTCGAGCCCGAGCCGGACAGCACGCAGGGTGCATTCTCGCCGGCCGCTTCGGTACTGATGACCAAGTCCATTCACCGGGAACGGATATATGCGGGAAGCCTGTACCTGCGTCACGAGGAACACGGCCGGGTCAAGCCGAAGGACAGCGATTTGCCCGGCATGTTCTACAAGGAATCGACGGTCTGGTCCGCGCCCGTCGACGAAGTGCTCGACCCGAACCTCACCCGCGTGGACGCCCGCGTGAACTACTCGGCGATGACCAGCTGGCGGCCGTGGATGCATATGGGCGACATCCCGGGGCACACCGCTTCCAATGGCTTCGGCGCCAGGGCCCGGACCATTGCGGACCTGCCGGAGGACTTTCTGCGCTACACGCGGGAACTGCACTCGGACGTGTTGGAGGACCCGGAAGCCGTGCTGGACGCGTTTCAGGGGTAGAGGGCCCGGCCGACCTAGAGGTCGAACGGGATCGGGCGCTCGAATTCGCCCCAGCGCGGCTCCAGCAACTCCGGGTATTCGCGCTCCATGCGGTCGAGGAACTCGCGCGGCAGTTCGGACGCGGAATTCACCTTCTTGCCGTCCCAGAACCCCGCCAGGTGGCCCATCCCTTCGGGCATCTTCAGCCAGGCGGGATGCTCGAAAGCGTAGTGTCCGCAGAAGTGGGTGGGGAGCGAAGTGATGGTCTCGTTGGCGAACAGGTCGAATTCAACCCAGCTGCAGGAATTTTCGATGTGCGTGGCCGGCCAGTCCGGCGGGGCGCTGCGAACCATGTCCTTCTTGATCAGGTCGTTCTCGATCCGGAACTTGCGGTAGGGCGTCTGGATAAAGCCGTCGCCGGCCAGGTTGCGAAAGCCCACGGGGCTCCCGATCGTTCCCGGATCGGTCAGTAGCGGCGTCACCGGCACCTCTACGAGTTCGCCCGTTATGGGATTGATCACGGAATCCGTGAACTCGTTGGTGTGGAGGTCCCGCGGCAATGAAATATTGTGCGCATGGATACGGTAGTTGTAGTCGCCGAGATGGCGGAAATAGCTGAACTCGATACCCTCGTAGCGGATCAGCGGCTCCGGGCGCCTTCCTCCGGGTATAACGAAGACCAGCCAGTGGTACCAGGTCAGGGTCGTGCCCTGTTCCTCGACCAGGTCGCGTTCCATGCGCATCTGCGCGCGAAACTCGTCCACCGGGTCGTCGAAATGGAGGAACTCGGATACGACCGGACTGACCGGCGGGTTGACCTGCGTGGCGGCTCCAAGCGCCCGCGCGCCCAGCAGAGAGCCGGTGGCCCCGGCCGCGGCGGTAACGAATGTGCGTCTGTTTACCATGGTTGGTCGTCTCCCGTGCAGTCGTGGTGGCCCACAGCTTACTGCCGTGGGCCTGTGGCGGTCGGCGTCATCGGCCGCCGCCGCTATTCTGTATGAAATCCGCCGCCCGTTCCCCGATCATCATCGCGGTTGCGTTGGTATTGCCGCTGGTCAGGCTGGGCATCACCGAAGCGTCGGCAACGCGAAGCCCGTCGATGCCGCGAACGGTAAGGTCGGGCCGGGTGACCGCGAGTGCGTCGGTGCCCATTTTGCACGTGCCCACCGGGTGGTAGCCGAGGAAGGCGGTGCGGCGCAGGTAGTCGCGCCATTCGTCGCCGCTTTGCACGTCGGGACCGGGCAGCCGCTCGCCGATGCGGTAGGGCGCGAACGCCGGGCCGCTGAGTATTTCACGGACCTGCCGGCACCCGCGGATCAGCCGGTCCATGTCGTCATCGTTGGCCAGCAGCCCGTGAGAAATAATCGGCGCCGCGTCCGGATCGGCGCTGCGCAGCCGGACACTGCCGCGCGAGTGGGGATGGGAAACATTGATCGCGGCGGAAATGGCCGGCCGGTCATAGGGGATCACGCCTTCTTCCGAGAAACTGAAGGCATAAGGTCCGAGCTGCACCTGGATGTCGGGCCGCGGCTCGCCGGGCGCGGACCGGATAAAGGCCACTGCGTGTGGGTACGGACTGGTGGCCGGGCCACGTCCGAACAGCAGCCAGTTCAATCCGTGCAGGACGATCTTCCAGCTGTTGATCTCGGTGTTGTAGGTGGACACGTTCACGTCGATTCCCACCATGCCCTCGGGGTGCTCCTGGAGGTTCTCGCCCACGCCCGGCAAGTCCCTGACGATCTCGATGCCGGCATTGCGCAGTTGCTCCGCCGGGCCGATCCCGGACAGCATCAGAAGTTTGGGCGAGGCGATCGCGCCGACGCACAGCACTACCTCGCACCCGGCGTCGGCGCGATGCAGGCGGCCGCCCTTTCGATACTCCACGCCAACGCAGCGGCCGTTGTCGACCAGCAGCCGCCGGCATACGCTGTGCGTGTGTATCGTGAGATTCCGGCGTTTGCGCACGGGGCGCAGATAGGCCCTCGCGGCGTTGTAGCGCCGGCCGCGCTGCTGATTGACTTCGGTATAGGCCACGCCTTCCTGGGTGGCGCCGTTGTAGTCCTGGTTGAGCTTCAGCCCCGCCTCTACGGCCGCCTGCACGAATGTGTGCGCCAGCGGATGCGTGGTACGCAGCGCCGCGGTGCGTACCGGACCGGTACGGCCCCGATAACGGTCGTCCCCCAGCGGCGTGGATTCCATGCGCCTGAAGAACGGCAGCACGTCGGCGTAAGCCCATCCGGGGCAGCCTTCCGCGGCCCAGCGGTCGAAGTCGTCGGCCGCGCCGCGCACATACAGCATGCCGTTGATCGAACTGCTGCCGCCCAGGGTCCTGCCGGCCGGCCAAAGGTCCACGCGATCGTTGCGGCTGGGATCGGGCTCGGCCCGGTAGCACCAGTCCAGCCGGGGATTGCCGATCGCGCGGATGATCGCCGCAGGCATACGGATATACACAGAGCGGTCGACGCCGCCGGCCTCCAGCAGCAACACCCGCGTGTCCGGATTTGCCGACAGGCGGTTGGCCACGGCGCAGCCGGCCGAACCGGCGCCGACGACGATGTAGTCCCAGGAACTGACGGAGAAAAACCTCGCTGGTGATTCCGCAAAGCGGATCATACGAGACCGGGCCGCGCTGATGGTCTATTCTTTGGGCGATGTTCTTTCTTGACGTGCTGAGGCAGGCGCTGGAATCGATCGGCGCCAACCTGTTTCGCGCCCTGCTGACGATGCTGGGGATGATCATCGGCGTCGCCGCGGTGGTGACGATGGTTTCCCTGGGCACCGGCGCGCAGCGGGCGGTGGAGGAACAGATGGAGGCGCTGGGGGCCGACATCCTGGCGGTCACCAATTCCCAGCGTCGTATCTGGGGCGTGTCGCTGGAGAACAGCAGCCTGGGCGTGGACGACGCCGCGGCGCTTCGGCGGGACGCGCGCCATCTCGAGAGGGTGGTGCCCAGGATCACGCAGCGTCTGCAATTCGAGTTCGGCAACAGCAACACGCGGGTTGAACTGATCGGATCCACTTACGAATACCCGCTATTGCACCGCTACGAAATAGCCGCCGGAAGGATGTTCGTTACTCAGGAGGAGGAGGCGCGCCTGCGCGTGGCGGTGCTCGGAAGCGAGGTTCCCGGGAAGCTGGAAACCACGGCGAGCGCGCTGCTTGGTCAGAGCGTGCTGCTGGGCGGCGTGCCGTTCACCGTGATCGGTGTCCTGGAGGAAGCCGGCTCGGTGGGCATGCAGAATCCCAATGACGACGTGCTGGTGCCGCTTTCCACAGCGCAGTACCGGGTAACCGGCAGCGATCGGCTCGAAAGCATGGACGTTCAGATACGCAGGGGTTCGGCGGTGGAGCAGGCGCTGGTGGACGTGGAGCGCATCCTGCGCCGCGAACACCGGATCCGCCCGGGCGAAGACAACGATTTCGGGATCCTGGACCGCAAGCAGTTCCTGGAGGTTCGCGAGGAAACCACCCGCATCTTCGCCCTGCTGCTTCCGGCGATCGCGGGAGTCAGCCTGGTGGTGGGCGGCATCGGCATCATGAACATCATGCTGGTCACGGTGGCCGAACGGACCCGCGAAATCGGCGTGCGTCGGGCGATAGGCGCGACCCGCGGGGCGATCATGTCGCAGATCCTGGTCGAATCCTCGCTGCTGTGCCTGCTCGGCGGCCTGCTGGGCGTGGCCGCCGGCTGGGCTGCGTCCGAACTGCTGGCGGAGTTCTTCAACTGGCAGACCGTCGTGGCGGCGGAGTCGATCGGAGTCGGACTGGGCTGCAGCCTGCTCATCGGCATCGTCTTCGGTCTCTGGCCCGCTCGCCGCGCGTCAACGCTGGACCCCATCGAAGCCCTGCGCCACGAATAACCCCGCGAGCGCGGTCAGGAGGCGCCGGCCACCTTTGGAAGCGGGATTCGCGGCAGCCAGAGCAGGGTGGACAGTCCCAGCACCGCCGCCACCCCGCCCCAGTACACGGTGGCCGTGGTCAGGCCGATCGACTGGGCCCAGCCTCCGAGCGCCGCGCTGCCCAAAGCCACGCCGCCGAAAGCCACGACGCTCCACAAGCTCATCACGCGGCCCCGGTATTTTTCTTCCACTACGGCCTGGGTGAGCGTCTGTGATCCCACGCCGCAAATGGTCAGGGCACATCCGAAGAACGGCAGTTGCAGCATGGCGAGCCAGAAATTGCCGGTAAAGCCGAAGGCAACGATCAGCACACCGGCCAGCGCCACGCAAATGGCGGCCGACGTGCGAAGCTGCTTCAGGTCCTTGTTCCGGGCCACCCAGAAGCCACCCGCGACCGCCCCCACGCCGAAAGAGGAAATCAGCAGCGACATTCCGTCGCTGCCCCGTTGAAAGACTTCGTCGGCGTACGGCGCCATGAGCTCGAACAGCGCCCGTCCGAAGGTGGCGCCAATAAGCACGAGAACAAGGTAGTAGCGGATCGCGGGATGGCGCAGCGTGTAACTGACGCCGTCGCGCAGCAGGCGGGCCAGTCCGATCTGCCGTTCCAGTTCGCGCGCCACCGGCTGCAGCTTAAGGTCCCAGAGCACCCAGGCCATGCCGAGAAAGGTGGCGGTGCTGATCGCGAAAGCGGGCGCCAGGCCGAAGAACTTGATGATGTAGCCGCCGAGCACCGGGCCGATGACGCGCGCCACGTTGAAGCTCACCGCCCCCAGCCCGACGGCGCTGGCCAGCTGCATGGAGGGCACCAGGTTGGCCATCAAGGCCAGGCGCATGGGCGTATAGCCGCCGCTGAACACGCCGAACGACAGCGCCAGCAGGAACAGCGCCGCCGGCGTCATCAGGCCCATGGCCGACAACCCGAACAGGCCGGCGGTGACGCCGATGTTGAGCACATTGAAAATCTGCGCCGCCCTGCGCCGGTCCCAGCGGTCGGCGTATGCGCCGAATACCGGTCCCAGCACGGCAACCGGGAAATATGCCGCAAACGCAACGGCCGCGACGAAAAATTCAGATTCGGTGAGCTGCCAGGCCTGCCACCCCAGGGCCAGCCGCAGGATCCACAGCCCGTGCGTGGTGATGGTGCTGCCGATCAGGAAACGGCGATAGGCGGGCGTGGATAATGCGGAACTGGACATGCCGGGCGGCCGATTACCCGGCGGAATTGGCGGCGCGAAGTGAACCACGCCGGGTAGCCGCCGGACCAAATGGGCGAGCGAGTGAGTATGATGCGCGCAGCGTGAATTGTCCACGCCGGACCAAGCCCATGAGCCAATCCGCCAAAATTTCGCTGGAGTTCTTTCCGCCACGCACGGAAGAGCTGACCGCAATGCTGGAGGCTTCGCTGAAGCGCCTGTTGCCGTATCGCCCGCTGCACTGCACCGTTTCCTACGGCGCGGGCGGTTCGACGCGGGAGGGTACGGCGCGATGGGTGCGGCGGATCCGCCAGGACTACGGCATCGATTGCGCGCCCCATCTCACCCATGTTTCGCACACCCGCGACGAGGTGCGGGAGATCGTGCGGGACTACGTCGAGCAGGGCGTGCGGAGGATGATTGCGCTGCGCGGAGACATCCCCGCGGACGGTGTTCGGGAGGAAGTGCGTAAACGTGGCTATTCCTCGACGGTGGAGTTGATTGCCGACCTCAGGGTCGCAGGGATACGCGAGGTCATGGTGGGCGCGCACCCGGAGCACGGCGGCGGCGACAGCGCCGCCTTGAGTTCACACCTTGAGTTCGTCAAGCGGAAGCTGGACGCCGGCGCCACCCTGGCCATCACCCAGTTTTTCCTCGACAACGACAGGTACTATCGCCTGCGCGACGTTTTCGCGGCAGCGGGCATCGAGCATCTGCTGGCGCCCGGCATCATGCCCCTGCACAACTACAGGCAGGTATTCTCTTTTGCCGGCAAGACCCATGTTGAGGTTCCGGCCGAGCTGCTCGCCCGCTTTGAACAGGCCGGGGAAGATTCCGATTCGGAAGGGGAAATCGCCGAACGCTTCACGCTGGACCAGGTTCGGGATCTGGCGGAGAACGGCGTGGAGCGTTTTCACATCTACACGATGAATCGGGCGCCGCTGACCGCGGCCATCTGCGAGGCGCTCGGATTGAGCGCCCCGGGGCCGCAGTCGTGAACACGCCCTCAGCCCGGGCCGAGGCCCTGGGCGAACTGATCCGCAGGCGAATCGTTTTCATCGACGGGGCCATGGGCACGCTTGCCCAGACCCTGGATCTGTCCGAGGAGGAATACCGTGGCCGGGAGTTCGCCGACTGGCCGCAGGCGCTCAAGGGCAATCATGACCTCTTGTGCATTACCCAGCCGCACTTCGTGCGCGAAATCCACGACTCCTATCTCCAGGCCGGGGCCGACATCCTGACCACCAACAGCTTTACCGCCAACGCCCCATCGCAGGCGGACTACGGTCTTGAGGACCGGGTCGCCGACATCAACCGCGCATCGGCGAAGATCGCCCGCGAGGCCGCGGACGCGGCCCAGCGGCGCGACCGGCGGCCGTACTTCGTGGCCGGCAGCCTGGGACCCACCAACCGGACCGCCTCGCTGTCGCCGCGCGTGGAGGACCCCGGCTACCGGGCCACCGATTTCGACCAACTTGCGGCCACCTATGAGATCGCCGCGCGCGCGCTGGTGGAGGGCGGCGCCGACCTGCTGCTGATCGAAACCATCTTCGACACGCTGAATGCCAAGGCGGCGCTGTACGCCATTGCGCGCGCCGGCGAAAGTTTAGGAAGCACGCTGCCCGTAGTCGTCTCCGGAACGATTACCGACGCTTCCGGCCGGACGCTGTCGGGCCAGACCGTGGAAGCTTTCTACAATTCCATCCGGCACGCGCCCATGACCGCCATCGGACTGAACTGCTCGCTGGGCGCGACCGAACTGCACCCGCACATGCGCGAACTGGCGCGTGTCGCCGAGCTGCCGGTGAGCGTCCACCCCAACGCGGGGCTGCCCAACGAACTGGGCGAATACACCGAGTCGCCCGAGGAGATGGCGGCCACGCTCGAAGCGATGGCGAAGGAGGGGCTGCTGAACCTGGCCGGCGGCTGCTGCGGCACCACTCCGGAGCACATCCGGACGATGCGCGAGGCGCTGGCGGGCATCAGCCCGCGCACGCCGCCCGCGCCGCCGCCGATCACCCGGCTGGCCGGGCTGCAGCCTCTCAATATCGACGACAGCACCGGATTCGTTCACGTGGGCGAGCGCACCAATGTCACCGGTTCGGCGATCTTTCGACGGCTCATCGAGGCGGACGATTACTCCGCCGCCGTGGAGGTGGCGCGCCAGCAGGTCGAGGCCGGCGCCAATCTGCTGGACGTGAACATGGACGAGGGCTTGCTGGACTCCGAGGCCGCGATGCGCCGCTACGTCAATCTGCTGGCCGCCGAGCCCGATATCTCGCGGGCGCCCATCATGATCGACTCGTCGCGCTTCGAGGTGCTGGTCGCCGGCCTGAAATGCCTGCAGGGAAAGGGCGTGGCCAACTCCATCAGTCTCAAGAACGGCGAGCAGGAATTCATTGACCAGGCGCGCGAGATCCGCCGCCTGGGCGCGGCCGTGATCGTCATGGCCTTCGACGAGAAGGGCCAGGCCGAGAGCGTGGAGCAGCGGGTCGCGATTGCCGAGCGCAGCTACCGCCTGCTGGTGGGAGAGGCCGGTTTTCCGCCGGAGGACATCATCTTCGACCTGAACATTTTCGCCGTGGCTACCGGGATCGAGGAGCACGACGACTACGGCCGCGCTTTCATCGAGGCCACCGGCCTGGTCCGCGAGCGGCTGCCCGGCGTGCATGCCAGCGGCGGGGTCAGCAACCTGTCCTTCTCGTTCCGCGGCAACAACGCGGTGCGCGAGGCGATGCACTCGGTGTTCCTGTATCACGCCATCGCCGGGGGAATGGACTTCGGAATCGTCAACGCCGGCCAGCTGGGGGTGTACGAGGACATCCCCGAGAGGCTGCGCGACACGGTGGAGGACGTGATCCTCAACCGCACTGCGGGCGCGGGCGAGCGTCTGCTGCAACTGGCGCAGGAATACCAGGGGCAGGGCGGGCGGCAGGACCGCGACGAAGAGGAGTGGCGCGCCCTGCCGCTGGCGGAGCGATTGAGCTACGCGCTGGTGCATGGGCTGGACGCGCACGTGGTGGAGGACACCGAGGCCGCCCGGCAGGCCAGCGAGCTGGCGCTGGATGTGATCGAGGGACCGCTGATGGACGGCATGAACACGGTGGGCGACCTGTTCGCGACCGGCAGGATGTTCCTGCCGCAGGTGGTCAAGTCGGCCCGGGTCATGAAGAAGGCCGTGGCCCATCTCATTCCGTTTATCGAACGGGAGGGCAGCGGCGTGTCCAGCCGCGGGCGGCTGGTGGTCGCCACGGTCAAGGGCGACGTACACGACATCGGAAAGAACATCGTGGGCGTGGTGCTGCAGTGCAACGGCTACGAAGTCATCGACCTCGGCGTGATGACCCCCTGCGAGGAGATCCTGGATACGGCGGTCAGGGAAAAGGCCGACTACATCGGTTTGTCCGGCCTGATCACGCCGTCGCTCAACGAAATGGTACATGTGGCCGGCGAGATGCAGCGTCGCGGCATGGACCTGCCGTTGCTGATCGGCGGCGCCACCACCTCGCCTCGGCACACGGCGCTGAAGATCGATCCAGCCTACGAAAACGGCGTGGTGTACGTGAAGGACGCGTCCCGGGCGGTGGGCGTGCTGGGTGAACTGAGCGGCGCCGGGCGCGAAGCCTATCTGCGCGGCGTCGCCCGCGACCTGAAGCGCCGCCGGGAACAGCCGGCCGGCAAACGCCGGCGCGAGGATCAGCTCGGCCTTGAGGAGGCGCGGGGCAATCGGCCTGAGATCGACTGGACCGCGGAACCGCCGGCCCAACCGGCGCGCACCGGCGTTATCGAACCGCTTTCGCCCACGCTGGAGGACCTGTACGGCTACATCGACTGGCAGCCCTATTTCGCAGCCTGGGAGATGCACGGGAAATTCCCCCAGCTTCTGGATGACGCACAAAAAGGTGAGGCCGCCAGGGAGCTCTGGGACGACCTTCACCGCTCGCTGATCGGGCCGATCAGGGCCGGCGAGATCGAATTCCCGGCGGCGGGCGTTGCCGGGATTTTCCCGGCCGCGTCCGATGGCGACGACATCGTGGTGTTCAGGGACGAATCGCGGGAAGCGGAGCTGGGGCGCATTCACGGCCTGCGCGAACAGCGGCGCATGCCGCCCGGCAGACCCAATACCGCGCTGGCCGACTTCATCGCCCCGCCGAGTGCGGGCGGCGACTGGGTCGGCATGTTCGCGGTTACCGCCGGGGGCGATCTGGACAAGACCATAGCGAAACTGGCTCGCGGCAGAGGGTCCCCCGACGATTACGGCGCCATCCAGCTCAAGGCGCTGGCCGACCGGGCCGCCGAAGCGTTCGCGGAGTATCTGCACGAGAAGGTGCGCAGGGAGCTGTGGGGATACGCGAGCGATGAGTCCTTCAGCAACGAGGACCTGATAGCCGAGCGCTATCGGGGCATTCGTCCCGCGCCGGGTTACCCGGGTTGTCCGGACCACAGCGAGAAGGCGCTCATCTGGCGCCTGCTGGACGTCGAACGGCGCATCGGCGCGCGCCTGACCGAGTCGTACGCGATGTGGCCGGCCGCCACGGTGTCGGGCTACTACTTTGCGCACGCGCGGTCCCGCTACCCCAATATCGGACTGATCGGTGACGATCAGCTCGCCGACTACGCCCGGCGCAAGAAGATCACTCTGGACGAGGCCCGTATCTGGCTAGCGCCCAACCTCGCCGACTAAACCTTGGCGCGAGGTCGTCTCGCCCTCCGCAGATCTCGCCCTCAATCGCCGGCCGGCATCCGGGCGATGGTTACGCGCTCATGGCCCGCCAGGTCGCGATGCGTCACCGGCGCTCCGAGTCCGGCGCTGCGCATCATTGAGCGGACCGGCGCGCCCTGATCCGCGCCGTGCTCCACCGCCAGAATGCCGCCGGGCCTGAGGTGCCGCGGCGCCCCGGAAATCACCAGGCGCAGCTCCCGCAGACCGTCCGGCCCGCCGTCCAGCGCCGCCGCCGGCTCGAAGCATAGGGGCGGGTCGCCGCACAGGGCGGATTCCACGTACGGCGGATTGCAGCCGATGGCGTCGAAACGGAGGTGCTCCGCGGGACCGTACCAAGGCCCCTGAAGGAAGCGCACCCGGCCCGGCGCCAGCCGCGCGGCGTTGCGCCGCGCGACGGCAAGCGCACCGCGGGAATTGTCGGTGGCCACAAGCTGCGATTCAGGCAGGGCCCGCGCCAGAGCGACGGCCACCGCGCCGCAACCGGTCCCCAGGTCCAGTATCCGCGGAGTACCGTCGGCGGAATTGACGCCATCGCGGATGACCTCCACCAGCAGCTCGGTCTCGGGTCTCGGCACCAGCACGTCACGGCTGATCCCGAATTCCAGCGAATAAAACTCCCTGCGACCGATGATCTGCGCCAGCGGCCTTCCGGCGCCTCGTTCGGCCAGCAGCGCATCGAATTGCTCCACGGCCCCGGTTTGCGCCGTTTCCGCCGAGCGCGCGTAAAGCGCGCTGCGGTCCACGCCCAGCGCATGCGCCAGCAGCAACTCGCAATCCAGCCGCGCACTGTCGCTGACGCGCTCAAGCCGTCTTGTCCCCTCCCGTAACAGGGAACCCAGGGTGCGCACCGCCGCCATCGCCCTATTGTCCCCGACGCGGGCCGCGGCCCGAGTATTGTGTTCTCGGCGCTTCCCGCCATAATGCTCACCACCATGAGCAAGAAGCAGGGGAACTCCACTCGCTGCGTGCACGCCGGCGACACCCACGACGCCGCAACCGGCGGGGTCATGCCTGCGATTCATCAGAGCAGCACCTTCGCCTACCCGGCCATGCGGGAGCAGCCGGAGCATATCTACACGCGCCTGTCGAATCCCACCCGCAACGCCTTCGAGAGGGCCCTGAACGAACTGGAAGCGGGAGCGGCTACCCTGGCGTTCTCATCCGGTCAGGCGGCCAGTTCTGCGGTGCTGGAGCTGCTTGAACCGGGCGATCACATCATCGGCCCGGCCAACGTGTACGGAGGCAGCTTCAACCTGCTGCGGGTGGCGGGCAAGTCGCGTTTCGAAGTCAGCTACGTCCATCAGGATGAGGGCCCCGAGGCCCTCAAGGCCGCCTGGCGCGGGAACACTCGGCTGGTGTGGATGGAAACGCCGTCCAACCCGCTGCTGCGGATCACCGACCTCGAGGCCCTGTCGGCGCTGTGCGCGGAACGAGGCGCCTTGAGTTGCGTGGACAGCACGCTCGCCACGCCACTGGCGACGCGGCCCCTGTCATTGGGCTGCGATATTTCAATGCATTCCATTACCAAGTACGTCGCCGGGCACTCGGACGTGCTGGGCGGCGCCCTGAGCGTTGCCGCCGGGGACCTGGCCGAGCGCCTCACGCAAGTGCGCACCCGCACCGGCGGCGTGCTGGCGCCGCTGGACTCGTACCTGGCGCTACGCGGGCTGAAGACGATGGAGCTGAGGGTCCGGCGCCAGTTCGAGAACGCCGGGCGCATTGCACGCGGTCTTCGGCAGCATGAGAAGGTGGCGCAGGTCTACTATCCCGGCCTCGAGGACCATCCGCAACATGAACTCGCGAAACGTCAGATGGACGGCTTCGGAGCGGTGGTGTCGCTGCACCTTCACGGCGACGAAGCGGCGCCCGAGCGGCTGCTGAACGCCCTGGAACTGTTCACGATCGCGGAGAGCCTGGGCGGCGTCGAAAGCCTTGCGGGCTTTCCGCCGCTGATGAGTCACTCGGCCATGACGCCCGAGGCCCGCGAGGCCGCCGGAATTACCGGCAACCTCGTGCGTCTTTCCTGCGGCATCGAAGACGCCGACGACCTCATCGCCGACCTGCACCAGGCACTGCATCACGTATAGCAGGCGGCTTAAGCTCGGTGTTCGTCCCCCTCCTCGTGGGAGCGTTGGAGCAGGGACAGCGAGAATCGAGCCAGGATGGCGTCTCCAACGAGGAGGGGGACGAACACCGAGCGAGGAAGCACGCGAGGATTACATCGAGTAGCTGAAACGCACTCCGGCCTGGCGCTTGTCCGGCGCGAAGATCACGGTCGCCAGGTTGCCCAGGGCGAAGAAGTCGCCCGAACTCTGCGCCGTGCGCACCGTGTCGTCGCCCGTTACGTTGTCCACGTAGGCGAACAGGCTCCAGCGTTCCGCCTGCAGGCCGACGCGCGCATCCACATTGACCCAGGAGTCGAACACGTTGCGGCGTCCCACCGCGATGCCTCGCTCGCTCTGGTACTGCATCAGCAGGTCGACCTGGAGGTTCATGCCGTTGCCGACGGGACGGGTGTAGCTGGCGGAGACGTTGAAGTTATGTTTCGGCACGCGCTCCATCTCCCTCCCCGACTGATCCACCGAACAGAGGAAGAACCCGGCGGGCGTCTGCTGCAACGTGCAATCGTTCACCAGCCCGATCGTAAGCGAGCTGTTGGTGAGGCTGACATAGTCGGTGTACTCGCTGTCCAGCCACGTATATCCGCCGCGAATCACCAGCTCTTCCGTGAGCGCAAGCGCGCCCTCCACTTCAAAACCACTGATTTCGGCGGCGCCCGCATTGCCCACCACCAGGTCGAAGCCGGTGGCCGCGGTTTCGCTGGGCTCGAGGCTGACCGTCTGTTTGCCCTCGTAGTCCATGAAGAACACCGCAGCGTTGAACGTCACGCGGCCATCCGCCAGCGTGCTCTTGAATCCGGCTTCGTAGTTCCACAATTCCTCCGGCGCGAAGCGCGCGGTAAGCGGGTTCGGGCTCGCTATAGTGGACACGCCGCCGGGCTTGACGCCCTTGGCGATGGAAGCGTAGGTGAGTATGTTGTCGGAGTACTGGTATTCCAGCGTGAACCGCGGCGTGAAGAAACTGTCCTCGGAGTCCCGCGACGCGGTCGGATTGTTGTTCACGGGTATCGGACCCGCAAACGCGGCGCCGATCATGCCGTTCCCGCCCACGGTCCAGAAAGTGTCGGTGGACTCGTCCGAATAGCGGGCTTCGACCGAGCCGGTCAGCCTGTCGTTGAAGTCGTATTCGAGGATTCCGTACGCCGACCAGTGATCGGTATCGCGGCCCTCGTCGCGCTTCGTTATGGGACTTTGCGCGGCCACGTTCTGGCCCGCGGAAATGATCGGAACGAACATCAGCACGATCAGGTTTCCGTTCTTCTGCCGCACTTCCTCGTTCCAGTACAGTCCGCCCACAGCCCAGCGGAATCCATCGGATTCCAGGTCGCCGAGCCTGAGTTCGAGGTTGGTCTGGTCGATGTCCGTATCCAGGTCGAATAGAAATTGCGCCGGCAAGGGTTCGTTAACGCCGGGGGACGGCAGGAAAACCGGCCGCCAGGGCTCTCCGTAGTAGTCCACGTCCATGTTCTGGGTGGTTTCGGCCGATGTGCTGCCCAGCCAGGCGTTCAGCTTTGTCCCGCCGAAGTCCCATTCCGCCCTCGCGTGCACCAGCAGCGAATCGAAAGTGCTTCCTTCGTAGTCCTCGCCGGTGTACGGGTTCAGGCTGGCGGTAATCCTGTCCAGCAAAGGGATCGGCCCTGGCGGCGGCGCGAAGACATTCGCGGGGTAGGGCGACGGCCCGAACGGGCCGGGCGCCAGGAGTCCCACCACGTGCGCGGGCAAAAGCACGGGATCGGCGTGGCCGGTCTTGCTGGCGAGCTGCATTTGCGGGCGGATTTCGTATTCGTCCGACGAGTAGGCGACCCTTAGGTCGAGGTTGAACGTGTCTGACGGCTGGAATGCGGCCGCTGCCGACACGCCCGTGGAATCCGAACCGCCGATGCCCTCGCCCGACACTTCGTTCTCGTAATAGCCGTCGTGCTGCGCGGTCACCGCGTTGATCCGCAGGCCGAAGGTCTCCGATACCGGGAATGACACGCCCACGCGCGCTTCCATCTGCCCATAGTCGCCCACGTCGGCGGAAAAGCTGGCCTCGAACTCGTCGCTGGGGGCCCTTGAAACGTAGTTCACAGCACCGCCGAAGGCCACCCGGCCATACAGCGCGCTTTGCGGGCCCTTGACGACTTCGATGCGTTCGATGTCCATGACCTTGAGGTTCATCAGCATTCCGCCGCCGGAAGTCAGCATCGATTCAGACGAGATGTCGATGCCATCCACCAGGATGCCGACCGGCGCACGGCCGCGGTCTGTGGGCAGTCCGCGGATGTGCGGACGGGTGTCCTGCGGGATCCAGCCCTTGTCGAACACCAGGCCGGGCGTGAGCCGGGCGATATCGTCGATGTCCCTGATGCCGGCCGCGGCAATGGCTTCTTCGTCAAACACAGAGATGCTCAGCGGGATGTCCTGAACCGATTCGGTGCGTTTTCGCGCCGTGACGACGATTTCTTCGATTTCCTGTGCCGGCAGCGAGGTGGCAAGCAGGCAAAGGGCGCCGAGCGCAATCGCCGGGCGCGTGAAACGCGATAAGGTCATGTTTGTCCCCTGATCAAATGCAAAAAACTCCGCCTCCCAAAGCGGATCGAATCCGAGTATATACGCGGGCCTCCAATCCGGGGGAATCTCCGCGAGCGCAAACTGCCGTTCCCAGGAACGTTGGAGGCAGGGATGCCGACACCGAGCCCACAGGGATGTGCTGGTCGGCGTGTCCTGGGAACGGCAGTTTGCGCTCGCGGAGATTTGCGCTACCGTGATAGGCGCCAGGATTGCGCGCGCAGGGACGCGTTGGCGCTCAAAGCGGCGTGGAACAGCGCTACGTCATAGTAGTGGTAGCTGGCTTGAGGCAGCATCAGGGCGTCGAAGGGCGCGGCCGGGGTCCGGTCCAGCCGCAGGATTCCCTGGTCGCACCAGGCGCCGGTGACCCCGGGGATGGAAGCGCGCCGTACCTGTCCCGGCAGGGCAGGCGCCACCGCGCCGCGATTGGCCGAGGCCGGCGTCCATACACCCGGCGCCGACCAATTCAGCGGATTGCTGCATTGCACGTCCAGGCCGCCGTCTTCGCGCTGGTATTGCGGGAAACGCTGGGCCGTGCCGAACTCAGCGGCCCTGGCGTCGCCGGTCGGTCCGTAGGTGACCCAGGAGGCCACGCAGCCCGTATCGTCACTCTTCCGGCATGGTTCGAAGCTTTGGAGCCTGTCGCTGTAGGAGCCCAGCGGAACCGGGATGCCGGCGATATAGGTGACGGCCATGCGTTTCCGCAGCGCATCGTCGCCTGCGATCACGTCGCTCAGCAGACGCTCGGCGTGCAGAGCGCCCTGACTGTGGCCCAGCAGCACGATGGGGCGGTCGCCGGTGCGCTCCGCAAAATGCGTGAACGCGCGCACGATATCGGTGAAGGCCAGCCCGTAAGCAGGATCCCGATTGCCGCGGCGATCGAATACCGCGGCCGAAGCAGCCTGACGATAGCGCGGGGCATATACCGCGCAGCAGGCATCCAGCACACTCGCCTGCGACGCCACCACGGCATCCACGGCGGGACGCGCCGCGGCATCCGGCACGGTGGCGTTCCATTCGCTTCCGGGCCAGGTGGTGGGGTGGATATAGAAGCCGGCGGCGTGCTCCGCGGCGAGCGTTTCCTCGTCATCGGGGTGGCGGGCCCAGTTGTCCCGGCGTTCGTAATCGGGCGGACGCGGCGCCGCGCGCTCGCCGAAACCATGGTCGGGCACGGTGACGTTGAGAGATACTGAAGGCGGCGGCTTCAGCGCCCCGATCAGACCGTTCATCATCTGCGCTTCGTCCCAGTCCAGTCGGTCCTCGCCGAAGCGCACGACCACCAGCCCCAACGACGGCACGACGTAGACGCGCTGCGAGAAGTGCCCTTCCATGTACCAGGCGTCCGGCGCCGCCAGCGCCGGGTCGCGCGGCACTTCCAGGCGCGGCTTCGATATGCGCAGTTGTGTCGCCGCGTAGGGTTCGTTGCGCCACAGTTGCATGCCGAAATTGGGGTTGGTGGACGCGCCTTGCGTCATTCGGTCCACCCAGCCTTCCGGCAGCAGGCGCCGGCCCTTCCAGACGCCGTCTCCGGCCATCAGCTCGCCGATGCGCAGCCAGTTGCGCCCGTTGGAAATCAGGCAGCAGAACGATTGCGCATTGCCGCCGGGGCGGTCAAGCTGCACCCAGGCCTCGCCCGCTCCGAGCGGCTCCCAGATCCAGTCTCTCAGCAGTTGTGCCCATGGCCGGCCGGCGGCCCTCTCGATCGCGATGGAAAGGGCCTGCACGCTGGCGTTGGACCAGATGTACTCGGCACCCGGCTCGGCAGCCATGGGCGTGCCCAGTGCCTCACGGGCCAGGCGGCCGGTCAGGAACAGCCGCGCGCCGGGGGCAAACGGACTGACGGCGAAGCGGCCCCGCTCAAGTCCTCCTTCCATGTAGGCCAGGTTCGCCAGGGTAATGCCCGAGCGCTGCGGATCGCCCGCCCACTCCTCCAGCCAGAACGAGGCCGGCTGTTCCTCGGATTCGATTGCGCCGTTGTAGATGGCCGCGCCCAGCATCACGGCGGTCAGGCTCTTGTGCAGCGACTGGGAGTTGTAGGGCGTTCTGGAATTGGCCCCGCGGTCATAGCGTTCGAACTGCAATTCCCCATTGACGGAGACCAGCAGCGCGTAGGTCTGCTGGCTCTGCGCGTAGTCCCACGCTTCTTCCAGCACTTCTTGCGGAATCACGAGGTCTTGCGCGACGTCGGGGGCCGGGCTGTCGCCGTAGCCGATCGGCACCTGCGGCGAGAACCGACGGGCATTGGCCGGGTCGTCCGCCTTCTGGGGCCAGTTTGCGAATCGGATCCAGAGGCGATAGTCGCTCGCCATCCAGCCGAGCGTGCCCAGCAGCGCCACAAGAACGATCAAGGCTACGGCAAGCCACGCGCGTTTCTTTCTCATGGCGCGAATCATACCGGCGAGCGCATGGGGCTCCGGCCCGGCCACCCTCTATCTGTCACCTGATCCCGCCTTCTCTTTGCTTCCTTCTTCCGGGAGACGCATCAATCCATCCATGGAGCTTGCTCCGGCATCCCTGCCTCCAATACTCCCTGAAGAAGGAAGCAAAGAGAAGGCTATGGCAGGTGCCTGACCGAGCCTGCTGCGGTTTCGCCGGCCAGCCTTCCGTAGGTGGTGGCGGTGAGCAGGCCGTTGCCGGCGATATAGCCCCAGCGCGACGGGCCCGAGACGCCGCGCGCCGCCCCTCCGCCCGCGAAAAGGTTGGGGAAGGCGCTGCCGTCTTCGCGCAGTACTCGGGCCCGCGCATCCACCCTGAGTCCGCCCTGGGTGTGGAACAGCGCGCCCGTCACGCGCACGCCGTACCAGGGCGCCTCAAGTTCCGGCCTGCCGGTGAAGTCGCGGCCGAAAGGATCGGTCACTTCGCCCCGGGTCAGGGCCGCCGTCTCCTCCAGGGTCTCCTCCAGGGCTCCGGCCGGCAGCCCGAACAATTCCGCAAGTTCTCCCGGAGTCGAGGCCTTTCGCACGGCGCCGGCGGAGATCGCTTCGCGGTAATCGTTGAATTCGTGCATCAATTCGTGCAGGCGCTGGTCATAGACCGTAACGGCAACGTGTTCGGGCTGCGCTAGCACCTCCATCGCCTGCTCGGAATAGCCGAGCGATTCGTCGGAAAAGCGCCGTCCCTCCAGATTGACCTGGACTCCGCCTTCGAGAATGACCGGCCACAGGATCGGCACGCCGTAGCCCTTCGCGAGGCCGCCGTGCCCCTGGTAGGAGCAAATGTCGGCGATCGCCGCGCCGAGTTCCCGGCCCCACTGGATCGCCTCGCCCTGGTTGCCCGGATGGCCGAAGAACTCGGCGTGGCGCAGCTCGGGGATATATTCGGCCACCATTTCCCGGTTGCCGGCGAAACCGCAGCAGGCCAGGATCAGCGCTTCGCAGCCCAGGTCCTCGGTGCTGCCGTCCGGCCGTACGCAGCGAAGTCCCCTTACGCGGCCGTCCGCGTCGGCGAAAAGGTGGCTGACGCGCGCATCCGTCAGCAGGTCGGCGCCGGCGTCGGTGCAGGCGTCCAGCAGGCTGCCCATCAGCTCGGCGCCGGTGCGGTTTGGGCTGCCGTGCATGCGTTTTACGCTGTGGCCCGTGTAGAGGAAGCTGTCGACCAGCGAAAGCGCCACGCCGCATTCGTCGGCCAGCCACTCCACGGTGCGCGCGGACTCGTGGGCCAGCGCAAGAACGACGTCCGCATCGGTCTGGTGCCTGGCCTTGGCCATTACGTCTTCGGCGAAAAGTTCCGGCGAGTCCGCGATGCCCTTCTCGCGTTGCATCCGCGTCCCGGCCCCGGGGATCAATCCCGTGGACATGCCGGTCGTGCCGATCGGCACAGCGTCGCGCTCGAGTATCAGCACCTCGGCGCCCGCCTGGCGCGCGGCGAGCCCGGCGCACAGCCCGCAGCCGCCCGCGCCGACCACGACAACCGGAACGCTCCAGTCGAAGCGGGCCTCTCTCGCAGGCAATACGCTCATCGGGTCCTCAGGCACTCGGCCTCGCTGGCGAAAACGGGAATCATACGCCCCCCTCCCGGTTGCGTTATCGTTACGCAATTCTGTCTGAATCTTCCCGGGAGAGAGCTCTATGAATCGGAGGGACTTGCTGCAGACCGCGGCTGTGTTGGGTGTCGGGATCGGCGCTCCGCGAGTGTTGACGGCGCAACAGGCCGCGGGCGGCGCCGCGGAAAAACTGACGCTGCCCGGCGATCCGGAATCGCAATGCCGCGCGATGATCCGCGCCTATGGCAATGAGGGAGGCGATCCCTGCGTCTGGAAAACCCGCGGCAAGGTCTTTGCCGTTCAGGAAGACGCCGTCACCCCCATGTACGGGTTTCTGGGCAGTGAATCCGGGTGGTGGAAGCAGGAGGAGGAACATGTGTGGGTGCGCTATCCGTCCACGGTTTCGTTCTTCACCGATCTGGAGACCGGCGAGTTCATCGACGAATACACCAGCCCCTTCAACGGCGCCACGGTCACGCTGCCGGCGAGCTTCATACGGCACAAGGAAGGGCAGTACTACACGCCGATGGGGGTGTGGTTCGGCAGCATGAAACGGGTATTCCCGGACCATTACGCCGAGAAGCCCCTGCACCTGGACTGGACCGACGACAACGGCGTCCTGCGCCTGCAGGAAGGCTCGCGCTTTCCTCCCATCCTGCCGCAACCGTCGCTGGAATACGCTTCCCTTTTCGCAGCGACGCATGAGGTCCTGGGAGAGGAACCGCGTCAGCCGACCGCGGCCGCGGGAGGATGGAACATCTTCTCCGCAACCCGCAGGCCGTACAACGAAATGGGCATCCTGCCGGGCCACGTGATCTGGCATTTCGACGCGGTCAAGGTGCCATCCTTCGAGGATCTGGACGCGGGCTATCTCGAGCGCGCGCGGGCCCTGTCGCCGGTATTCGAACAGTCGCCCGAGCACGACGACGGCCCGTCGTTCTTCGAGCGCATCATCGAGATGCGCGGCTTCGGCTGAGCGGTCTTTCTCCGCCGGTTCATGCGCATCCTGAATCGGGAGGCGGTTGCCGAAGCGCTGTCGCACGCCGAGTGCATCGACGCGGTGGAATCCGCGATGCGCGCGGTCTCCCGGGGCGACACGATCATGCCGCTTCGCAGGTACATGGACATCCCGCGGCAGGGCGGCAAGTTCACGCTGATGCCGGGATATCTCGGCGAACCGTGCACCTTCGGCGTCAAGATCGTGTCGAAGTACCCGCGCTCGCCCGACAGTCCATACGGTTCGCATGTCGGCGCCGTGATGATCTTCGACAGCGGGGAAGGCATACCGCTGGCCTTGCTGGACGGCAGCGAGCTGACCGCGATCAGGACGGCGGCGGCCAGCGCGCTTGCCACGCGCATCCTGGCGCGCGTCGGCGGAGCGACGCTGGCGATACTGGGCACCGGCACCCAGGCGCAGCATCATGTTCAGGCGCTGACCTGCGTGCGGCCGATCACCGAGGTGCGCGTCTGGGGGCGAACGGGCGCCCACGCCCGGCGACTGGTGCGGCGGCTGACGCTGCCCGCTGCCGTTTCCGCTAGCGTCTGCGACAGTGCGCGCGAAGCGGTCGACAGCGCCGACATCGTCTGCACCACGACCTCTGCCTCAGAGCCGGTGCTTGAAGGCAAGTGGCTGGCGCCCGGTTGTCACGTCAACCTGGTGGGAGCGGCGATCTCCAGCTCGGCGGAGGCGGACGTTGATGTCGTGACCCGCTCGCGCTTCTTCGTGGACTACCGGGCCTCGGCGATGGACCAGGCCGGAGAATTGCTCGATGCAATCGGTAACGGCGCGGTGTCCGAATCGCACATCGCCGGAGAGATCGGCGACGTGCTGGCCGGGCGTGTTGCCGGGCGTCGCGACAACGAGGAAATCACGGTGTACAAGTCGCTGGGGGTTGCCGCTCAGGACCTGGCTGCCGCTTATGCCGCTTTTCGAAACGCCGAAAGCAGGAAAATCGGCGTGGACCTCACCTGGGACTAGACCGGAGGAATAAACGATGACCGATGCATTGGGATGGCGAAAAAAGTTCGGGGTGCTGGGGCCTTCGACGAACACCATCGTGCAACCGGATTTCGACGACCTGCGCCCGCCGGGCGTGACCAATCACTACTCGCGGATCATCATTCAGGACGCCAATGCGATATCGGACGAGACCTTCATGGCCGGCACCATCGAGATTTCCGAGAATACGGCGGCAGCCGTTCGCGGCGTGCTGACGTGCAAGCCCGACTACCTGGTCATGGGGATGTCAGCGGTGACCTTTTACGGCGGCGTAAAGGGCGGCACGGAATGGAAGAAGAGGATCGAGGAGATCGCGGAACTGAAGCTTTCCGTGGGCTCCGAGGCCGTGGCCGATGCGCTCGATGCCTGCGGCTCGCGCAACGTCGCGTTCATGTCGCCCTACTACCCGGTGGCCAACCGCGAAGTCAGCCGCTACCTGTCGGACCGTGGCTTCAATGTCGTGCGCGATTCCTGCCTGCGCTGTCCCTCATGGACCGCCATCGCGGAAGTGCCGGAATCGCGGGTGGCCAGCGTATTCCGGGAACTCGACGGCGACGATGTCGACGCGCTGGTGCAGGTGGGCACCAACCTGTCGGCGATCCGCCTGGCCGCGGGCGCGGAACGGCTGCTCGGCAAGCCCGTGATCGCCATCAACACCGCGACTTACTGGCACGCGCTGAGGGCCAACGGCATCGACGACAGGGTCATGGGATTCGGCCGGCTGCTGGAGGAGTTTTAGGCTTGTGTCTCAGCCGGCGTCGAGCGTGGCGAGCTGTTCGGCCTCCATATGCTGGCGCAGCGGCTCGATGATCCCGTCGAGGTCGCCTTCCATGATCTGCGGAAGCTTGTAGAGGCTCAGGTTGATGCGGTGGTCGGTGACCCGGCCCTGCGGGAAGTTGTAGGTGCGGATGCGCTCGGAGCGGTCGCCGCTGCCCACCTGCGAGCGCCTCTCCTCCGCACGCTCACGCTCCAGGCGGCTCTGCTCGGCGTCCAGTAAGCGCGCGCGCAGCAGCGACAGCGCCCGGGCGCGGTTCTTGTGCTGCGAACGCTCGTCCTGACACTCCACGACGATTCCCGTGGGCAGGTGGGTGAGGCGGACCGCGGAATCGGTCTTGTTGACGTGCTGGCCGCCGGCGCCTGACGCGCGATAGGTATCGACCCGCAGGTCGCCGGGATCGATCTCGATTTCTCCCGTTTCCTCGGCTTCCGGAAGCACCGCCACGGTGCAGGCCGAGGTGTGGATCCGTCCTTGCGACTCCGTTTCCGGCACCCGCTGCACGCGATGGGCGCCGGACTCGAACCGCAGGTAGGAAAAGACCCGCTTGCCGGCCAGCCGGCAGACGATTTCCTTGTAGCCGCCGTGTTCGCCCTCGCTCATCTGGATGATCTCCTGCTTCCAGCCGCGCGCCTCCGAATAGCGGGTGTACATGCGGAACAGGTCGCCGGCGAAAATCGCCGCTTCGTCTCCGCCGGTGCCGGCGCGGATCTCGAGGTACACGTCGCGCGCGTCGCGCGGGTCGGGCTTGAGCAAAAAGCGGCGCAACCGGACTTCGAGGGCCGCCTGCTCGCGCCGCGCCTCATCGGCTTCCTCCCGCGCCAGCTCGCGCAGTTCCTCGTCGCCGCCGCCGAGCATTTCTTCCGCCGAAGCCTCCGTTTCCAGCGCCCGCTCCAGGCGCTCCAGCAGGCTGGCCAGGGGCTGAAGACGCGCGTGCTCGCGGCCGGCATCGCGCCGGCGCACCGGATCCGAAAGTACTTCCGGATCGGCCAGCGACGACTCAAGTTGTTGAAAACGGGCCTTGAGGCCGCGGAGTTTTTCCAGCAGGGCGGTGTTCATGGTCGTTTCCGCGTGGGGCCTTTTGACCGGCGGTGCCTGGCACTGAGGCTATTATCGCAGTGTGGATGTTCGTCCCCGGGCCAGGCTGGCCGCCGTCTTTCTCGCAGGGTTCCTGCTCGCGGCTTGCGCGAGCGCGCAGATGTGGCTGGCCGAGGCCGGTTGGCCGGCGTTTCCGGGTAGTGAGGCCCGCGCTCTGCTGGCTGAAGCGCAACGATCGCCGGAAGGCGCAGCGACAGCGTCGAAGGCTCGGGATGCGGCGGAGTTCGCGTTCCGGCGCGATCTCTATGCCCTCGCCCTGGAAGCGGCGATCTTGTGGCATGCAAGCGACAGTGGCGATCCGGAAGTCCTGGCGCTGCTGACGGCCCTGCACGCGGCTGCCGGAGACATGCCGGCGGCGTTCGAGGCGGCGCGCGCCGGTCTTTCCACGGATGCGGATGACGGCCGCTTTCTCGCAGCGCTCGAGGAGCGGCTGAACGGGATCAATTCGGATGCGCTGACCACGGCGGACCTGGAGCCGCTGACCGCCCGGTTGGCCGCCGGGCATCCCGAATCGCCCGATGTCATGAGTCTCGCGGCGCGGGTTGCGCTTGCCGCGAACGAATTCTCGCAGGCCGCCCGTCTGGCCGATCTCCTGTTGCGCCGAGATCCCCTGGCCGACGACGCGCATGCGCTCGCGGCCACCGCGCTGTTGCGCGCCGGCGAGCCGGATGCCGCCCTCGCGCGGCTGACGGAGCAACTGGCCACTCGCGACAGCCTGGCGCTGGAACAGAACTATGTGGTGTTGCTTCTGGAGGCGCGCCAGCCGCGCGAGGCCTTGAGCCGCCTCAGGAATCTGCGCGCGGCCAACCCGGGCTCGCTGGACCTGGCCATGCAGGAGGCGAGAATTCTGCAGGCGCTGGGTGCGGGCAATATCGCCGAGCCGATATATCTTGAGCTTTTTTTGCGCGGCTACCGGGCCGATTCCTGCCGGTTGGCCCTGGGGCAGATCGCCGCCGGGCGCGAGGATTGGCTGGAGTCGATCGAGTGGCTCGCCGGGATCGAGTCGGACCGGCTTGCGCCTGCGGCCACGGAGTTGCTGGTCAGGGCATTCGTCGCGCGGGATGAAATCGACGAAGCGCTGGCAACCCTGCTGGATCATGTCGGACGTTATCCCCGGCACGCTTTCGAAAGCCTGCCGCTGTTCGCCTTCGCGATGCGGGCCGCCGGCCGGGACGTCCAGGCGTTGGCGGCTTATGAGGAAGCCCTTCGCTACCGGCCGCAGAGCCGCCGCCTGAGGATGCAGAGGGCGCACCTGCTGCTGGACCTCGAGGAACACCGCAGGGCCATACGCGAGATGGAGGACCTGCTGGACGACTACCCGCGCGACTCGGAAGTGCTCAATGCCCTGGGATACACGCTGGCGGACCGGGGCATACGCCTTGAGGAGGCCCACGGGCACATCAGCCTGGCGCTGGAGCTCGATCCCGGCTCGCCCGCGATCGTGGACAGCATGGGCTGGGTGCTTTACCGCCTTGGCAGAAAGGAGGAGGCGGTGCCGCTGCTGGAGCAGGCGCTTGAGAGCCTTCCGCATCCCGAAGTCGCCGCCCACCTTTGCGAGGTCCTGTACGAGCTGGGGCAGATTGATCGGGCCGACGAACTGCTTCGCGAATCGCTGGCGCAGTACGACGACACCGCCCTCCTGGAGGCAGTCCGGGAAAGGTATTCGCGGTGAGGCAAAAAGCGGCGTTTACCGGATTCCTGGTTGCTGTCGCATGGCTGCTTGCGGGCTGCACGGCGGCAGGCAATCGCGTCCCCGCCGTCCTGGACGCGGCCGCGTTGGCGGAACTTGAATCGTGGGGGCTGCGCGGCCGGGTGGCGCTGAATCGGGAGGGCCGGGGCGCGCAGGCCAACGTGCTGTGGCGCCAGGAGGGCCCCCTGGCGCGGCTGGAATTGAGCGGACCCTGGGGCGTGGGCGCCGAGCGCGTGCGGATCGAGGACGGCGACGTCAACCTGTTCAGCGAGGGCGACTGGGTTTCGATGTGCGCGCCCGGCATGCAGATCGACGAGCTGGAGATGCTGTGCGACAGCGCGCCGCTGCAAAGCCTTCCCTACTGGCTGCGCGGACTGCCGGACCCTGGTTCTCCGTTCACCGAATACAGTTCCGGGCAGGGCGCAGTGCGGGAATTCCGCCAGGACGGCTGGCGGATCGAGGTGAACGCGCTGGCCCGCTCGGGCGACCTTGCCGTTCCCCGCAGGCTCAATATATCCGGCCCGGGCGCTTCCATGAGGGTCGCCATCACGAACTGGGAGTTGCCGCCTGCCCGCTGACGAGAGAATACGGATCACCGACGAGTTCGCCCGCGCGCTCGAGGGGATGGAACAGGGCGGCCGGCACCTGCTGATCACCGGCAGCGCGGGTACCGGCAAGTCCACTCTCCTGAGCCACTTCTGCGAAAGCGTCGATTGGGACCCGGTGGTCCTGGCGCCGACCGGAGTGGCGGCGCTGAACGTGGGCGGCCAGACCGTTCACCGCTTTTTCGGCTTCGGGATCGACGTAACGCCGCAGGCCATCGCCGCGCGCCGCGGCAAGCCGCGCAACGCGAAGCTCTACAGGACCCTGCGCACGCTGATCATCGACGAGGTATCGATGCTGCGGGCCGACCTGCTCGACTGCGTGGACCTGTTTCTGCGGCGCTACGGCCCCCGATCCAACGCGCGCTTCGGCGGCGTTCACATGGTGTTCATCGGCGACCTCTACCAGCTTCCGCCGGTGGTTACCGGGCTCGAGCACCAGGCTCTGCGTGAGGTCTACGAGTCCCCCCACTTCTTCAGCGCCCGTGCGCTCGAGGACGTGGAGCTGGAGATCATCGAGCTCACGCGCGTATTCCGGCAGCGCGACAGCGAGTTCGTGCGCTTGCTGAACCGCGTTCGCAAGAAATCGCTGGAGGACCGCGACCTGGAGCGCCTGAATCGCCGGGTGGACCCCCATTTCGATCCACCCGACGGCGAGGGCTACATCACGCTGACCGGCACCAACCGCAAGGCGGGCCTGATCAACCGCTCCCGGCTGGACGGTCTGGCGGCGCCCGAGCATCGGTTCGATGCCGCGATCGAGGGAGCCTTCGGCCGCGAGTACTACCCCACGGAGGCGCAACTGCGCTTCAAGGCCGGCGCCCAGGTCATGCTGCTGAACAACGACGGCGCCGGGCGTTGGGTCAACGGCAGCATCGGCGTGATCGAAGGCGTGGAGATCGGCGGCGGCGAGGCCTATGTGCTTGTGCGTCTGGCCGATTCCGGACGCCGCGTTCGGGTCGAGCCCTACGAATGGGAGCTGATCCGTTTCGAGGCCCGCGAGGGGTCCATCGTCAGCAGTCCGGCGGGAACCTTCACCCAGTTTCCGTTCCGGCTGGCCTGGGCGGTGACCGTCCACAAGAGCCAGGGCAAGACCTTCGAGCGGATGGTGGTCGATCTCGATCGGGTGTTCGCCGCCGGTCAGACCTACGTTGCCCTCAGCCGCTGCACGTCCTTCGAGGGGCTGGTGCTGAGCCGCCCGCTGACGGCGGGATCCATCCGTTGCGACTGGCGCGTACAGCGCTTCCTGACCGGCGAGCAATACAAGCGCGCGGAACGAAGTCTGTCCACGGACAGCAAGCTCGAAATCATCGAGAAAGCCATCGCAGACGCCAGCCCCCTGGACATGGAGTACCTGAAGCGCAACGACGTGCGTACGCGACGCCGCATCCGCCCGCTGGAGGTGGGCATGCGCTCCTGGTCCAACCGGGAATTCCTCGGCATGCGCGCCTGGTGCATGCTGCGCGAGGACGAGCGCACCTTCCGCGTCGACCGCATCCTCTCCCTCACTCCTTCCGACCCCTGAACAGGCCCTATAATCAAGGGTTCAGCATGGGGGAGAAGACCATGAGTGACAATCCCGGCTACACGGCCGATTTCATCAAGTCCGACACGGACCAGGCGACGTTCATGAAGGATCCGGCGATGGATCATCTGATGACGGCGCTGGTGTCGGTGAGTACCGAGCTCTGGGTGCAGGCCCGGCGCACGAAGATCATGGAGCGATTGCTGGAGGACCATGGCAAGGTGACCCGCGAGATGATCGAGGGGTATATGCCGAGCGCCGAGGAGGAGGCGTCCTGGCGTGCCGAGCGCGACGCCTTCATCGAGCGGACCTTTGGTTCGATCACGGTGGGGCATTCGGGCGAGGGTCAGCCGATGATGGAGTTCCGCAACCGGTCGGGCATGGGAGGTGACCAGTCATGATGAATCGACGCACGATACTGGGTTCTCTGGCCGCGGCCTTTTCGGCCACGGTGGCTTCGCGCAAGGCGAGCGCGTCCACGGCCACCCCGCCTTCGCCGCCGTTCGACTTCGAGCCGCGCGGCAACATCGGCAAGCTGGAGCGCCTGGCCAGTCTTGACCTGGAAAGCCGCCAGGACTTCCTGACCGGCTTCCGCGTCTGGTCGAACGGTCCTCTCGGCCGCGCCGCACAGGTTCGCGCCGAAGCCATCTTCAAGCAGGAGGGCATCGATCCCGCCGCCGATCTTTCGATCGAGGCGCTGCGCGAAGTACTGGAACGCGATCCGGTGATCGGCGCCAGCATGCGCTACTGGATCAGCGGCCAGCAGATCAGCTGGAAGATCCTGCAGGAGGAGTTCCACGGCAAGGCCGACACCTACCTGGCGGAGCTGGACGCGGCCGACAAGGCCGGTCCGGGCTCGGTGAAGCTGGATCCGGACCTCAAGGTCCCGGAATACGCTTCGCACGAAATCCACATTCAGCCCGGCGGCTACGTGGGCGATCCGTTTGCCGGCCACATATATCACTACGGCACCAACCACTTCTACATGGGTCATAACGACCAGGACGAGGTGCATGCGCAACTGGCGGCGGCGGTCGAGCCGCCGGAAGACGGCCAGGTCAAGCGCATTCTCGATCTGGCCTGCGGACCCGGCCAGTTGACGCTGGCGCTGAAGGACCGTTTCCCGGATGCCGAGGTGTGGGGACTGGACGTCTCCGCCCCGATGGTGCGTTATGCGCACATGCGCGCGGTCGAGCTCGGCAGGGAGCTGCACTTCGTGCAGGCGCTGGGCGAGAAGACCGGCTTTCCGGACGGTTTCTTCGACGTGGTGGCTTCGTACATCGTCTTTCACGAGACCCCGGCTCAGATCACCAGGGACATCGTTGACGAGGTGCGGCGCATTACGCGCCCGAACGGCGTGTTCCAGCCGTTCGATTTCCCGAGCGACAAGCACCCGCCCACCGGTTACCGCCGTTTCCGGCGCTGGTGGGACCATCGCTGGAACCAGGAAGTGTGGCGCAACGAATTCGCGAGCATCCATTTTCCGACCGAGATCGAGAAGGCCGGATTCACGGTTCGCGAGGCCCAGAAGGGCGTGCTGTTCTTCGGGCGGGTTCACGCAACGCGCAACGCTTGAGCACCCAGCCACGAGGGCGGGACGCCCTCGCCCCCAGGGACGCCCTCGTTGCGGGCATGGTCGCGGCATGTCTGCTGATAGCGTCGACGGGCCCGGCCGCGCCGGCGGCGGAGGACAGCCGTGACTCCGCGGGCGAGTGGCCCAATTTCGGAAGGGACCCCGGCGGCAGCCAGTATTCCCCGCTGGATGAGATCACCAGGGAGAACGTAGGCCGTCTCGAACAGGCCTGGGTACACCACAGCGGCGACTACGCGGAAGGCCCCTTCAGGATCGGGTCGACGCAGCAGGCGGTGCCGCTGATGGCCAACGGGCTGGTCTATTTCTGCACGCCGTTCAACCGGGTGTTCGCCGTCGATGGCGAAAGCGGCGAAGAGGTCTGGGTGTTCGATGCGCACGCCGCGCTGACGGGCAACGAAGCGGAACGCGCCGGGGAACGCGGGCCGAGCACCTGCCGCGGGGTGGCCTACTGGGAGCAGGTGGAAGCATCTTCCGGGCCCTGCCTGAAGCGCATCTTCAAGGGCGACTTCACCGGCGCCGTCCACGCCATCGATGCGCTGACCGGGGAAGCCTGCCGGGACTTCGGCGCGGCCACGGATCACCCCGGCTACGTGTCGCACTGGGATTACGAGGGCTATGGCGAAGGAGAGGTTCGCGGCATGTCGTCGCCGCCGGTGGTGCTGGGCGACCTGGTGATCGCCGGCAGCGGCTCGAACGACGGCATAGCCAATGCGAACGACGGGGTGGTGCGGGCCTTTGACGTGCGAACCGGGGTAATGGTCTGGGAGTTCAATCCCATCCCGCCGGAGTACAGCGCCGTGACGGGCGCCGCCAACGTATGGACCACGATGAGCGCCGATCCGGCGCGCAACCTGGTATTTCTGCCCACTACCAGCCCATCGGTGGACTACTACGGCGGAGGCCGCCGCGTGGATCTTCCGCTGGCCAACGCCGTGGTGGCGGTGGACGGGGCAACCGGCAAACCCGCCTGGTCGTTCCAGACCGTTCACCACGACCTGTACGACTACGATCTGCCGGGCCACGCCCTGCTGGTGACCATCCGCAAGGACGGAAAGGCGCGCGAGGTCGCCATCCAGCAGACCAAGAGCGGACATCTCTTCGTATTCGACAGGGATACGGGCGAACCGGTTTTCCCCATCGAGGAGCGGGCTATTCCCCCGTCCGACCTGCCCGATGAGACCGCCTTTCCCACTCAGCCCATACCCACGGGCATCGCGACCTTCGCCCGCACCGAACTGGACCGCGAAAGCCTTTTCGGGATCACCGCGCTGGACCGCGCGTGGTGCCGCAGGCGGTTTGACGAATCGCGCTACGACGGCCTTTTCACGCCGCCCAGCCGCCGCGGCAGCATCCTGTTTCCTTCAGCGCTGGGCGGGGGCAACTGGGGCGGCGCGGCATTCGATCCGGCAACCAATCTTCTCGTGATCAAGGCCGAGAACCTGGCTACCTGGCTGCGCTTCGTGCCGCTGGAAGAGGGCGAGCATGACGGGCCGCTCGACTATCTGAACCGCACATTGAGCGGAACGCCGTACCGCGTGGAGGGCGAGGTCTGGATCTCGCCTTCGGGGTTTCCGTGTACGCCGCCCCCGTGGGGTACGCTGAGCGCCATCGACATGGGCAGCGGCGAGTTGCGCTGGCAGGTGCCCCTGGGACGTCTGCGCGCGATGGGCATTACATTGCCGTCCGGGTTCGGCTGGGGCTCGCCCAGCGTCGGCGGTCCCATCGTGACGGCCGGGGGCCTGGTGTTCGTGGCCTCCACCCTCGACCACAACCTGCGCGCCCTGGACGTGGAGACCGGCAATGAACTGTGGACCGGCAAGCTCCCCGCGCCGGGGATGACGGTGCCGATCACCTACCGCGCCGGCGGCCGGCAATACGTCGTGATCGCCGCCGGCGGAAACGCGCGCGCGGGCACGGCGCAGTCCGACGCGCTGGTCGCCTTCGCGCTGCCTGACTGAGCCGCTGACCGGCGCGCCCCGGAGCGGCCTAGTTCTCGAGAATATTCCGCGCGATCCCGCGCGCGCGGGCGAGCCTGTCCACCACCCGGTCCTCCGGCACGCCTCTCAGCACGTCCAGGGTGTCGATCATTTCCGCGACGCCGCCGGAAAGACCCACGACAATCACGCTGGTGTCCGCGTCCCCGGCCACCTCAAGCAATTGCTCGATAACCATGGCGGCGCTGTCATCGAGGTACCTGGCATCGGAAAAGTCGAAGATCACGACCTCGTGGTCCTTGATGTCCGCGCCGATCACGCTGACCAGGTTGCGTGAGGAAGCCACCGTGAGAGTGCCCCGCAAGGCCACCATCCCCACCCGCGCCTGCAGCGGGTCGCTGATCTCCATGCCCTTCTCGCCGGCGAAGAATGTCCGGTCGAGCACCGGAACCGAAACCACGCTGTCCAGTTCCAGGCTCTTCAACTGGCGCGCGTGATTCATGCCGGCAACGATCAGTCCGAGCGCAACGGCGGTAACGAGATCGACCACGACCGTCAGGAGCAGCGTCATCAGCATGACTACCAGGTGATCCCGGCGCAGGCGGTGGATGCGCAGCAACAGCCGCCAATCCACGATGTCCCAGCCGATCTTCATCAGGATGCCGGCCAGCACGGCATGCGGAATCGGTTCCACGTACTCGCCGAACCCCAGCAGCAGGGCCAGCAGGAACAGCGCGCGTATGACCCCGGAGACCGGCGTGCTGCCTCCCGCCCGGATGTTGGTGACGGTCCCGATAGTGGCGCCGGCCCCCGGCATTCCCTGGAACAGCCCGGAAACGATGTTGCCGATCCCCTGTCCGACCAGTTCCTTGTCGGGCTTGTGGCGCGTGCCGATCATCGAATCCGCCACCAGCGACGTGAGCAGGCTGTCCACGGAGCCCAGCAGCGCGAGGATGATGGCAGGGTGCAAGGCGCCCAGCAGGAAGTCGGCGGACGGGACCTGAAGGCTGATGGCCGGCAGTCCCTCGGGGATCGAGCCGATCGCGGGAGCTCCGGTCAGCCACAGGATTCCGATCACGGAGCCGACCACGAGCGCGATCAGTGGAGCGGGGGCCAGGCGCTCCAGCCGCCGGGGCCAGAAAATCGTGATGGCAAGCGCCAGGGTTGCGATGGCCAGGGCGCTCGGGTTCAACCCCGCAAGTGCGCCGGGCAGCGAGCGCAATGCGCCCATCGGACCTTCGGGCGAAGTCGGGGCGCCGAGGAACGGCAGCACCTGGATCAGCATGATGATGATGCCGATACCGGACATGAACCCGGAAACCACCACGTGGGGCGTGTAGACGACGAACCGTCCGATCCGCAGTACGCCGAGCAGCACCTGTATCAGTCCGGCCAGCACCACCACGATCAGCGCCTCGCTGAGGCTGTTCGCGTGGGTCGAGATGATCACGGCCATGGCCACGGTCATCGACGGCGTGGGTCCCGATATCTGTGACCGCGTGCCGCCGAATACGGAAGCGAAGAAGCCGACCGCAATCGCTCCGTAAATCCCCGCCTCGGCGCCCAGGCCCGAGGCGATCCCGAACGCCAGCGCCACCGGGAGCGCGACCACGGCGGAGGTGATCCCGCCGAAAACGTCTCCCTGAAAGGTCTTCAGGTCGTACTTCATTGGGGAAGAGGCGGCCTAGCCTGGGAACGAGGGCGTCCCGCCGCGAGGGACATGCCCTCACTACCGAGCCCTGCCGCTGCGCCGCTGGTCCGTCGTATGCGGAATGTCAGGCGAACACGCGCTCTCCGATCATGCGTCCGAATACCAGCGCCGGCGTCAGCAGCATCCCGTTGACGATGCCGAAGCCCGAAGTCGCTCCCGCGCCCAGCACCTCGCCGGCGGCGTACAGGTTGGGGATGGGATCGCCGCTACCGTTCAGCACCTCGAGCCCCGGACTGACGGTCAGGCCCGCGAAGGAAATCAGGTGCGTGCCCTGCATGCGGATCGCGTAGTACGGCGGCTTGCCGACCGGCAGCGGCATGTGCTCCCGGCCGAAATCGGGATCCTGGCCGCCCTCCTGACCGGAGTTGTAACGCCCTATGGAGGTTGTCAGCCCGTCGCCGTCGATACCGGCCCAGTAGGCCAGTTCGGCCAGCGAATCCCCGCGCGAGAAGAAGTGGTACTTGTCGAACGCCCAGTCCAGCCGGTCCCCGTCCCAGCCGCCCACCAGAGACGGCGCCGAGTCCATGATCTGCCGGTCGAACACGATCCAGAACCGGTGGTCCTTCTGCCCAAGGAGCGCGTGCTCCCGGGCATCCACGCTGGGATGGTCTTCGCGCACGAAGCGTTGACCGCCCGAATTCACGTAGACCTCCCAGGGCAGGCGCGACTGCGGCGTAGTGCGCACCGGCACCGGGGCCGGAGTGCTCGGCACATTGAAGTCGTTCAACACCATGCCGAAGGCAACCTGGAAGAGCTCTGCGCCGCGCAGCGTTCCGCCCGCCCCCACGCCCATCTCCAGGCCGCCGCCGAGATTGTAGGGATAGGCCATGTTGGCATACAGCGGTGGGCCATGCAGTTCCTGGAACATTTCGGGATTCCCGGCGCAGCCGCCGCTGGTCAGCGCCACCTTGCGGCCGAGCAGGTCCATCTTGCGTCCCGTTGCATCGCGCACCATGACGCCCTTCACGGCGCCGGAATCGTCCTGGATCAGTTCCTGTGCGTCGGTGCGGATCAGGAACTCGATGGAGCCCTGGCGCGCCAGTTCGAGGAATTGCGGCAGCAGAATTTTCAGGATCGCGACCCCGTTCTGTTCCGCCCACTGGTAGCGCCGCGTCATATAGGGTTCGTGCCCGCCGCTCATGACCGGGTGGCCGGGCAGTGGGGTAAAACCATTCGCGCCCAGCCAGTCAATGGTTTTGGCCGCTTCACTGACGAACACGCGGACGAGTTCCTGGTCGATCCTGCCCTTGCTGATGCGCATGATGTCGTCAAAGTGGGCTTCCGGCGAATCCTCGATCCCGTGCTCGGCCTGAATTCGCGTGCCCGCGGCGGCGATCTGCCCGAACGAACGATCGAGTGTGCCTCCGAGCCGGTGCGCCCGATCGACCACCAGCACACGGGCGCCCTGCTGTGCCGCGAAGATCGCGCAGGGGAGCCCCGCCGACCCGCCGCCCACCACGATCAGGTCCCAGGTCTCGCCGGCAGCCCGGCTGATGCGCGGCATCAGCGCCAGTGCGGCCGCCGCGCCCGCGCCTGAAATCAACTCTCTCTTGCCGAGCCGAAAACCCGCGGTGTCCGCCGCGGCATCAAAGTCAAACTTGTCCATCAGGATCCTCCCGCCGATGTCAGACCAACACTCGTTCTCCGATCATGCGCCCGAACACCAGCGCGGGTGTCAGCAGCATTCCATTGGTGATGCCGAAGCCGGTCAGCGCTCCCGCGCCCAGCACCTCGCCGGCGGCGTAGAGATTGGGGATGGGATCGCCGTTCCCGTTCAGCACTTCAAGGTCTGTGTTCACGTTCAGGCCGGCAAAGGAAAGCAACTGCGTGCCCTGCATGCGGATGGCGTAGTACGGCGGCTTGCCGAGCGGCAGCGGCATGTGCTCGCGGCCGAAATCGGAATCCTGCCCGGCCGCCTGGGCGGCGTTGTAGCGCCCGATGGAGGCAGCCAGTCCCTCGCCGTCGATGTCGGCCCAGTAGGCCAGTTCGGCCAGGGAACCGGCGCGCGAGAAGAAGTGATACTTGTCGAAGGCCCAGTCCAGCCGCTCGCTGTCCCAGCCCATGACCATCGACGGCGCCGCGTCCCGGATGGCCTGGTCGAACACGATCCAGTAGCGGTGGCCTTCCTGCGCCAGCAATGAATGTTCGCGCGCGTCCACGCTGGGATGGTCTTCGCGCACGAAACGCTGCCCGGCCGTGTTGACGTACACCTCCCAGGGCATGCGGCGTTCCGGGGCCGTGCTGATCGGCACCCCGGCGGGCGTGCTCGGCACATTGAAGTCGTTCAGCACCATGCCGAAGAAAGTCTGGAAGAGTTCCGCGCCGCGCAGCGTGCCGCCGGCCGCCACGCCCATCTCCAGGCCCCCGCCCAGATTGTAGGGATAGGCCAGGCTCGCGTACAGAGGCGCCCCGTGCAGTTCCCTGAACATTTCGGGGTTGCCCGCGCAGCCGCCGCTGGTCAGCGCCACCTTGCGGCCGAGCAGGTCCATCTTGCGTCCCGTTGCATCACGCACCATGACGCCCTTCACGGTGCCCGAGTCGTCCTGGATCAGTTCCTGAGCGTCGGTGCGGATCAGGAACTCGATCGACCCCTTGCGGGCCAGCTCGAGGAACTGGGGCAAAAGGATCTTGAGGATCGCGACCCCGCCCTGTTCGGCCCATTGGTAGCGCCTGGTCACGTACGGTTCGTGCCCGCCGGATTTGACGGGATGGCCGTCGAGCGGCGTGAACCCGTGCTCGCCCAGCCAGTCCAGTGTCCTGGCCGCGTCATTTACGAAGAGCCGGACCAGGTCGGTATCGACCTTGCCCTTGCTGATCCGCATGATGTCGTCGAAATGCGCCTCCGGCGAATCGTCGATCTCCAGTTCGGCCTGCAACCGCGTGCCGGCGGCCGCGATCTGGCCCGAGGAACGGTCCAGCGTTCCGCCCAGGCGGTGGGCGCGTTCGACCACGAGGACCCGGGCGCCCTGCTGGGCGGCGAAGATCGCGCAGGGAAGCCCCGCCGAGCCGCCGCCGATCACGATCAGGTCCCAGGTCTCGCTGGCAGCACGGCTGATGCGCGGCATCAGGGCCAGCGCCGCCGCCGCGCCCGCGCCGGCAAGCAGTTCCCGCTTGTTCAGCTGCATTTCCCCGGCTTCGGCCAGGAATTCAAACGATCTGTTGCGCATTTGATGAACCCTCCCAATCGAGGTAGTCATTCTACGCACGATCCTGAGCCTTCGGCCGGCGCCTCCTAGCTGAAGACGCGTTCCCCGATCATGCGTCCGAATACCAGCGCCGGAGTGAGCATCATCCCGTTGACGATGCCGAATCCGGTGGTCGCCCCGGCCCCAAGCACTTCTCCGGCGGCGTAGAGGTTGGGAATGGGCTCGCCGTCCCGATTCAGCACTTCGAGTTGCGGATTGACGTGAAGTCCCGCAAACGTCAGCAGTTGAGTGCCCTGCATGCGGATCGCATAGAACGGCGGCTTGCGGACCGGCAGCGGCATGTGCTCGCGGCCGAAATCCGGGTCCCGCCCGGCGGCCTGCCCGGTGTTGTAGCGCTCGACGGCTGCCGCCAGGCCCTCCGCCTCGACGCCTGCCCAGAAGGCCAGCTCCCCAAGCGTCTCCGCGCGCGAGAAGAAGTGATATTTGCTGAAGGCGAAGTCCAGCCGCGCGCGGTCCCACCCCAGCGCCACCGGCGGCGCGGTGTTCATGATTTCCTGGTCGAAGATCATCCAGTAGCGATGGCTCTCCTGGGCGAGGAGCGCGTGTTCGCGCTCGTCCACGCTCGGATGGTCCTCGCGCACGAAGCGCTGTCCGGCGGAGTTCACGTACACCTCCCAGGGCATGCGCCGCTCCGGGTAGCTGTTGACCGGGACTCCGGCGGGCGTGCTGGGCACATTGAAATCGTTCAGCACCATGCCGAAAAAGGTCGTGAACAGTTCCGCTCCCCGCAAGACGCCACCGGCCGCCACGCCCATTTCCAGGCCGCCGCCGAGATTGAACGGATAGGCCAGCCGCGCATACATCGGAACGCCGTGCAGCCGCTCGAACATCTCGGGGTTGCCTCCGCATCCTCCGGTGGTAATCGCGACCTTGCGCCCCTTCAGGTCCATCCTGCGACCCAGGGCGTCTTCCACCATCACTCCCGTTACGGCGCCGTCAGCGTCCTGAATGAGTTCCTTTGCGTCGGTACGGATCAGAAATTCGATCGAGCCCTTGCGGACCAGATCCATGAATACGGGCAAGAGGGTTCTCAGGATCGCCACGCCGTTCCCCGCCGCCCATTGATAGCGGCGCACCCTGTACGGTTCGTGGCCTCCCGTGGTTACCGGGTGGTCGGGCAACGGCGTGAACCCGTGATCGCAGAGCCAGTCCACCGTCCTGGCCGCCTCGCCAACGAACACGCGGGCCAGATCGGGGTCCACCTTGCCGCGACTGATGCGCATGATGTCGTCGTAGTGCGCATCCGGCGAATCCTGAATGCCCTGTTCCGCCTGGATACGAGTTCCCGCCGCGGCGATCTGCCCGGTCGAGCGGTCCAACGTTCCACCCAACCGGTGCGCCCGGTCCACCACCAGCACCCGCGCGCCCTGCATGGCCGCGAATATCGCGCACGGCAGCCCCGCCGATCCTCCGCCCACCACGATCAGGTCCCAGGTCTCGCTCGCCGCCTTGTTGAGCATTTGAAGAGCCTCCCAACGAACTTGCCATTCTACGCACGGCATTTTTGTTCCGCTGCCGGCCCTAAAATGCGCGTCTGCCTCGGGAAGGAACCATGGAAATCAAGGCCATCAGCTTTGACTGTTACGGAACGCTGATCGATTGGGAAAGCGGCATTGCCGATGCATTGTCGGATTGGTCGCGGCGCCACGGAGCAGCCCTGGAACGCGCCGAATTGCTGGCGGCGTTCTCCGAGGCTGAGCCCGTGGTGCAGTCGTCCGATCCGGATTTGCCCTATCCCGAGGTGCTGCGCCGGGTAGCGCAAAGGATCGGACGCAGGTTCGACTTGCCCGTAAGCGATGCCGATGCCGGCGGGTTCGCCCGGTCGATTCGCCGCTGGCCGCCGTTTTCGGATACGTCGAAGGCGCTGGCCCGGCTGCAGGAGCACTATCGACTTGTGGTGCTGTCGAACGTGGACAAGGCGTCCTTCGCGGCAACCGAGCGGGCCCTGGGCATCCGCTTCGACCTCGTGTGCACCGCCGAGGAGATCGGCTCGTACAAACCGGACCCGCGCAACTTCCGTTTCCTGCTGGCCCGGCTGTCGGAAATGGGCATCGACAGGACGGAATTGCTGCACGCCGCGCAAAGCCTTTATCACGACATAGAGCCCGCCCGCGCGCTGGGGATCCGCACCGCCTGGGTGGACCGCTATGCCGGCGCGACGTCCGGGGCGGCGCGCGCTTCACAAAACCGGATCGAGGCCGACATTCGGATCTCCAGCCTGGACGAACTTGTCGAGTCGCTCCAGTAGCCGTACAGCGCAGCGGCCCCGTCCCGTATCATGCGCGGTTCATGGAAGCGCGCCTGACCGAGGGGCCCGTCGGCCGCCATCTCTGGGAACTGATGGTCCCGATGATGATCGGGCTGCTGGCCATGATCTCGTTCGGACTGGTGGACGCCTGGTTCGTCAGCCGGCTCGGTCCACTGCCGCTGGCCGCCGTCAGTTTTACGCAGCCCGTGGGGTTCGTCGTGGCCGCCGTTGCGATGGGCATCGGCGTGGGCGCCAGTTCGGTGATCGCGCGTCTGCTGGGCCAGGGCAACAGGCGCCGGGTGCGGCGCATCGCCACCCATGCGTTCATGCTGAGCGGAATGCTGGGCCTGGTGCTGCTGGCGGCGGGTTGGGTCTTCATGGACGACATCTTCGGACTGATGGGCGCCGACGAGACCACGATGCCGCTGGTTCGCGACTATATGGAGATCTACCTGGTCGGGCTGATCTTGGTAATTGGGCCCGCCATCGGCGGTGCGATCCTGCGCGCGCTCGGGGACGCCAAGTCGCCTGGAGTCCTGCTCGCCCTCACCGCCCTGGTCAATGCCATCCTGGACCCGATCCTGATCTTCGGCTTGTTCGGGTTCCCCCGGCTGGAGGTGCAGGGCGCGGCGCTTGCCACCGTGATCGCCAACTTTTTGTCGCTGGCGGCCATGCTGGTCATCGGCATCCGCCGCGACAAGTTCCTGACGCTGCGCGGCATGAAACTGATTCTCGATTCCTGGAAGCGCATCTTGCACGTCGGGCTTTCGGCTACCGCTTCCGGATTGATGGCACCCCTGACTTCCGCCTTCGTGGTAGCGATGGTGGCGCGCTTCGGCCAGACCGCGGTGGCCGGCTTCGGCGTCGGTATCCGCACCGAGGCGCTGGCGCTGTTGCCGTACATGGCATTGGGCGCGGCGATCGGTCCGTTCGTGGGCCAGAACGCGGGAGCGGAGCGGATGGACCGGGTGCGGGAGGCCCACAAGTGGTGCCTGCGTTTTACGACCATATACGGTCTCTCAGTGGCCGCCTTGCTGAGCATCTTCGCCGTACCGATCGTCGGGCTCTTTACCCATGACGAGGGCGCCATGCGCGCGGCTGTGACCCAGCTTCGCATCCTGCCCTGGACCTATTGCCTGCTGGGGGTGACCATAGTCGCCAACACGTCGCTCAACGCGCTTGGCAAGCCTCTGGCGGCCATGATGGTCTCGCTGTGCCGGACGCTGCTGGTCTACGTGCCGCTCTCGTGGCTGCTGGGCCTTCTGTTCGGGCTGATCGGCGTGTTCTTCGGCGGCGCGCTTGGCAACCTGGTGTCCGCCACCGTCGGCTTTCTGCTCCTGCGGCGCGGGATGCGCCAGGTGGAGCTGACCGGCGCCCTTCCGGACAATAATCGTGTCAAGGCCCAGGCTTAAGGCGTTTATAGCCGCGCTCGCGCTGGTTGCCTGCGCGCCGGCCTCTGCCGAGGAGACGCTGACCCTGGTCAGTTCGTGGAACCGGCAGATCAATTTCTCGCAGCACGCCCAGGTTTACATCGACGCGGTCAACGAACGCGGCCGCGGCGTGGTGCAGATCGAGTTCATCGGCGGCCCCGAGGTCATACCGCAGCGCCAGCTCTTTTACGCTCTCAGGCGCGGCGTGATCGACATGGCCCTGGGCGGCATCACCTATTACCTCGGGCTGCTGCCGGAGGGCGACGCCATCTTCGCCTCCAACATCGATCCGATGCAGGCGCGCGCCAGCGGCGCCCTCGAGGCCCTGCAGCCATACTGGAAGAAGCGCGCCAACGCCCACCTGATCGGCTGGATGCAGTCCGGCATCGGGATCAGCATCTACCTGGCGCGCCGTCCGGCGTTCACGCCCGAGGGAATGCCGGACCTTCGCGGTCTGAAGCTCCGCACCTCGCCATCCAACCGGGAACTGCTTTACGCCTTCGGGGCCCGCCCCGTGCAGATTGCCTTGCGCGAAACCTATACCGCCCTGCAGCGCGGCATCGTCGATGGCCTGGCCTTTACCAGCGTGGGCCTCGCGGACCTGGGCGTGGAGGAGTTCGTCCGCTATCGCATCGATCCGGAAGTACTCAACCTGTCCATCTGCCTGCAGATCAACCTGGACCGCTGGAATGCCTTGAGCGAAGAAGCGCGCCACATCCTCACCGACGAGGCGACGAAGTACGCGGTGGAGGCGAATCAGTGGTTCCGCGACCTGCGCATTCGGGAGTACGCGGAACTGGCCGAGACCGGCTTTCAGAGCGTGCCGGCGCCCGATCCGGAAGCCTTTCGGGACCTTGCCCACCAGGTGGTCTGGGAGCGCATGCGCAAGCGCGCTCCCGACTCCGTGAAGGCGCTGAAACCGCTCTTCTATCGCGAAGAGGACGGGGACTAGCGCCATGGCCAGAGGTTGGGCCTCTCGGGCCTGGGACAAGCTGGTGAACGGCCTGGTGCTTTTCGCCTGCGCGCTGATCGCGGCCGATTGCCTGCTGATCGTGGTCGATGTCACGATGCGCAATTTCGGGCAGCAACCGCCCGCCTATACCGTCGCGCTTACCGAGTACTCGCTGCTCTACCTGACGATGGCGGCAGCTCCGTGGCTGGTGCGCGAGCGGGCCTGGATCGTGGTGGAAGTGATCTACCGCTGCACGGCGCCGGCCGCGCGGGCCAGGCTGGACAAGCTGATCTTCGGCCTTTGCACCGTCGTCAGCGTCATCGTCGCGGTTCTGGCCGGCATCCTTGCGGTAGAGGGTGCTCTGCGGGGCGAAGTGGAAATCCGCTCGCTGGATATGCCCCGCTGGGCATTGTTTGTGCCGGTGACCCTGGGCTTCTCCATGATGGCGGTGGAGTTCACGCGTTGCCTGATACGCGGCGACAGCATGGCCCAGGCCGAAGCCGACCAGGCCTTCTGACCGGCCGCCATGACCGCAGGCCTCGCCGTGTTCTTGCTGGTCCTCGCCTTCATGGCGATGGGCGTGCCGGTGGCGTTCGCCTTCCTGGCCGCCAACCTCCTGGGCGCCTGGATACTCGTTGGCGACTGGTTCGGCCCGCTGCAGGTGGTGGACAACTCCACCAGCCTGATCACGAGTTTTACGCTGGTCGCGGTGCCCATGTTCGTGTTCATGGGCGCCCTGCTGTTTCATTCGGGCCTGGCGCTGCGGGTGTTCGACGCGCTGGAGACGCTGTTCGGCAGGCTTCCCGCGCGCTTGAGCTACATCACCGTTGCCGGCGGCTCGACCTTTTCCACGCTCACCGGGTCGACGATGGCCAACACCGCCATGCTCGGCTCGCTGATGATCCCGGAGATGACCCGCCGGGGGTACGCGCCACACATGTCCATCGGCCCCATAATCGGTACCGGCGGCCTGGCCATGCTGATCCCGCCGTCCTCTCTGGGCGTGCTGCTCGGCAGCCTTGCCGGGCTCAACATCGGCGCTCTGCTGATCGCCGGAATCCTTCCGGGCCTGGTGCTGGCGGTGGGCTACAGCCTGGTCATCTATCTGCAGGCGCGCCTCAATCCGGACAGCGCGCCCAGTTACGGTGTGCAAAGGGTTCCGATCAAGCGCCGCGTTCAACTCCTGGTGTTCAACATTCTGCCGCTGGGACTGGTGGTCTTCTGCGTGGTGGGATTCATTGTGCTCGGCTGGGCAACGCCCTCGGAGGCCGCGGCCTTCGGCGCGCTGAGCGTGGCCGCGCTCGCGGCTTTTTCCCGCAAGCTCACGGTCAGGGCGTTGCGGGCCGCCCTGGCCAGCACGGTTCGGATCTCCGGCATGGTGTTCCTGCTGATCCTGAGCTCATCGGTGTTCAGCCAGCTGATGGCCTTTTCGGGCGCCAGCACGGCGGTGGTGGAATGGTCGATCGCGCTGGAGGCGGGGCCGTACGCAAAGTTGCTGCTGATGTTCGCGTTGATGCTGGTGCTGGGCATGTTCATGGACCAGCTTTCGATCATGCTGCTCACCATCCCGGTGTTCTTTCCGCTGGCCACGCTGATGGGCTTCGACCCCATCTGGTTCGGCGTGGTGGTGCTGCTGGCCCTGGAGATGAGCCTGACGACGCCGCCGTTCGGGCTGCTGCTGTTCCTGATGCAGAGCGTCGCCCCGAAGGGCACTACGCTCGGGCAGGTCATCCGCGCCGCCTTGCCCTACCTCGCCTGCGACGCGCTGCTGCTGGGCGTGCTGATCCTGTTTCCCGCCATCACCCTCCGCTGACACCAATCTAAGGCCGGCACGAGCGTTCTTCCGCCCCCGGTCGTGCGGGAGTGTCGGCGACAGGGATGTCGCCGCCAAGCTCCATGGATGGATTTATGCGTCTCCCGCACGACCGGGGGCGGAAGAACGCGGATTCAGGTTATTCGGCGGGCTTTGTGAGCTTGTAGAGCAGCCGGTCGGTCTTCCCCCGGATCGCGGGATCGAACACCATGATGCTGTGATCGTCGTCCGGATTGCGCAGCAGGTCCGAACTCTCCATCTCGAAGCCGGCGGCCTCGATAATCGGCAGCGCCGTGGCCACGTTCAGGCGATGCAACTGGGTGTTGTCCTTGTCCGGGTCACCGTAGTGGTCGATCACGCCGAGCACGCCGCCCGGTTTGAGCAAGTCCCTGACCGCGGCCAGCAGGATCGCAACGTCCTCGTCGCTTCCGAAGTTGTGGCGGTCATGCAGGTTCAGGGCGGTCAGGGCCGCGTCCAGCGAGCCGGGCTCGAGGCCGGTGTCGCCCTCATCGCGGTCCACCCGGATCACGTTCGGGAGCCGGTTGTCTGCCAGACGGGCCGTAATCGCCTTGTCGTAGGCGTTGTCATTGAAGCCCAGCAACATGGGAGGATTCTGGGCATAGACGGTGCCCTCCGGTCCCACGGCCACCGAAAGCACCTCGGTGTACCAGCCGCCCGAAGCGAGCAGGTCCATTACGGTCATGCCCGGCCCGATTCCGAGAAAGTCGAGCACCTCGGCCGGCCTTCTGGCCTCGTCCCGCGCCTTGTCCGCGTCGGATCGGCCGCTGGCCGCCAGTTGCTGCGCCAGGTCCGCGGACGCGGACATCGAGAACAGGGCCATCAGGACCACCCCAAGCAGTTTCTTCATTACCGTTCCTCCTCCCCGGAATCGGGGGCCGCAAAGTGTAACGCGTCGTGACGTATATGCCCGGAGGCGGAGATTGAAGAAATGCCTTCCCCTTTTGAACTTGGTTACATGTGGACGGCGCCTATACTTGCGGCATGGGTGAGATATCCATGACGGAAATCGGCGCTCGACTGGCCGTCCTCGAACGTCTGCTCTACTGGACGCTCGGCCTCATCGGCGGCCTCATACTGGCGCTTTTGACCGGTGCTTTCGCCATCATTGCCTCCTTGCTGCAGTAGCTTCAACGCATGAGCTGGCGGACGAGGTCGGCGTTTTCGAGGGTGGAGACGTCCTGGTTGATCTCTTCCCCGCGGGCGATGGAACGGAGCAGGCGGCGCATGATCTTGCCGGAGCGGGTCTTGGGGAGGGCCTCGACGATGCGGAGGTCGTCGGGTCGGGCGATGGGGCCGAGCTGTTCGTCGACCCAGGCGCGCAGTTCCTGTTGCACGTTGCCTTGATTTGAGGGCGGGACGCTCTCGCTTCCGGACTTGAGCACCACGAAGGCGAAGATCGACTCGCCCTTGATCTCGTGCGGCCGGCTGACGACCGCGGCCTCGGCAACTGAAGGATGCGCTACCAGCGCCGACTCGACTTCCATCGTGCCGAGGCGATGCCCCGACACGTTCACGACGTCGTCCAGCCGGCCCATGATCCAGAAATAGCCGTCGGCGTCGCGCCGGGCGCTGTCGCCGGTGATGTAGCAGTCGTCGCCGAACTTGCCGAAGTAGGTATCGCGATAGCGCTCGCTGTCGCCCCAGATATCGCGCAGCATCGAGGGCCAGGGGTGGCGGATCACCAGGTAGCCGCCCCGGTCGGGCTCGGTGATCTCTTCGCCGTTCTCGTCCACGATGGCCGCATGGACGCCCGGCAGCGGCCGGGTGCAGGAACCGGGCTTGGTGGAGGTGACGCCCGGCACCGGCGAAATCATGATGCCGCCGGTCTCGGTCTGCCACCAGGTATCGACGATGGGGCAGTTGTCCTTGCCAACTACCCGGTGATACCACATCCAGGCCTCCGGGTTGATGGGCTCGCCCACGGTTCCCAGCAGCCGCAGGGAGGAAAGATCGTATTTCCCCGGCAGCTCGTCGCCGAGCTTCATCAGGGCGCGGATCGCGGTAGGCGCGGTGTAGAAGACGGTCACGCCGTAGCGCTCGCAGATTTCCCAGAAACGGCCGCCGTGGGGCCAGGTGGGGGCGCCTTCGTAGATCACCACGGTAGCGCCGGAGGCCAGCGGCCCGTATGCGACGTAGCTGTGGCCCGTGATCCAGCCGACGTCGGCTGTGCACCAGAACACGTCGTCCTCGCGAAGGTCGAACACCCAGCGGCAGGTCAACCTTGCGTGAAGCAGGTAGCCCGCGGTGGAGTGCTGTATGCCCTTGGGCTTGCCGGTGGAACCGGAGGTGTAGAGAAGGAACAGCGGATGCTCCGCGTTGACGTACTCCGCCGGACAGTCGGCGGCGGCTTCGGTCAGCTCATGCGCCCACCGGTCGCGCCGGTCATGCCAGGCGATGTCTTCCCCCGAGTGCCGGAAAACGATCACCCGGCGCACCGGATGCTCGCCGTATTCCAGCGCCTGGTCCACGGCGTCCTTGAGGCGCACGAACTTGCCGCCGCGGCGTCCGGCGTCGGCGGTAATGACGACTTCGGCGCTGGCATCCACAACCCGGTCGTACAGCGAACGGGCCGAAAAACCGCCGAACACGACGGAGTGCACGGCGCCGATCCGGGCGCAGGCGTGCATGGCAATGACAGCTTCCGGGCACATCGGCATGTAGATCACCACCCGGTCGCCGGCGGCCACGCCCTGACCGCGCAGGGCGGTCCCCAGGCGTTCCACCGCTTCGCCCAGTTCGCGGTAGCTCAGCGTGCGGCTGTTGCCCTCCTCGCCCTCGTAGACGATCGCCGGGCGGTCCGGGACCTTCCTGATCCAGGGACCCAGGCAGGCCTCGCTGGCATTCAGCTCGCCGTCGGAGAACCAGGCGAAGTGCGGCGCGCGCGAACGGTCGAGGGTGGCGGTAAACGGCTTGTGCCAGGTCAGCAGCTCGCGGGCCAGATCGGCCCACAGGCTCACCGGGTCGCCGTCGCCCCTCCGGCAAAGTTCGTCAAGCAGTTCCCCGTTGACTTGCGCGCGGTTTGCGAAGGACTCGCCCGGGTCGAACCTGCGATCCTCGCTCAGGACCGATTCGATGTTTCCGATTGACACGACGGCCCGCCGTCCGGGTGGTTCAGGCGGCCTGTTCGAAGCGGCTTTGCAGGCGGCTGTCGCGCGGGAAATGGGCCTTCAGGAACTCCATCTGATCGGCCAGCACGCGCCGGCCCTTCAGATAGATGTACTCGGCATAGGTGGGCACGAAGGGCACGGCCAGCAACTGCAGGCCGGCGTCCTCGGGCAGACGGCCGCCCTTGAAGTTGTTGCAGCGCTTGCAGGCCGCCACCACGTTGGCCCAGGCGTCCGTTCCGCCCTGGCTGATCGGGCGCACATGATCGCGCGTCAGGTCGCGCTTGAGAAAGCGCCCGCCGCAATACATGCAGATCTGGGCGTCGCGGCGGAACAGAGTGTGGTTGTTGAGCGGCGGCGTGTAGTTGTCGAGCCGCTTGTTCAGTCCCGCCGACACGCCCTGGGTGGCCACGATCGTATTCACGTCCACCTGACTTCGGTGGCCGGTGTGCGCACAGATCCCGCCGCGAATCCGGAAAAGGGGCCGGCCGCAGTGATAGGCGACCTGGCCGGCATGATAGAGCCGCACGGCATCGCGGTAGTCGATCCAGCCCAGGGGCCGGCCCGCCACGTCGGTGCGCAGCACCCACTGGCGCAAGTCCAAGGCGTCTTCAAGCAGCAGCATCACACGCTCCCTTTCAGGTGGCCTTATACCTCTAAATTGCGAAATTTCAATGTCCGGCGGGGAAAATCGGCGCGGCCGGTCGGCTAAAATGCGCGCCAACTCCCGCTTGCTGCGCAGTATTCCCTCTCCCAGATGCCCCTGACAATCGGCGTTTTGCGCGAGACCGCGCCAGGTGAAAAGCGCGTCGCCGTGGTCCCCAAGGTCTGGGCGCGCATGCAGGCCGCGGGGCTGCGCGTCGTCATGGAGAGGGGCGCGGGCCTTGCCGCGAGTTTCGCGGACGGCGATTACAAGGACATCGGACTCGAGTCTTCGGCCACGGCCGTGACGACGACTTGCGATGCCCTGTTCTGCGTGGGGCCGCCGGAGATCGAGCGCGTCGGGGAGCTGAAGAAGGGCGCGATGGTGATGGGGCTTTTGAACGCCTATACGCCATCCGAAACGACGTACGCCCTGCGGGATGCCGGGGTAACGGCGTTTTCGATGGAGCTGGTGCCGCGGATCGCACGCGCCCAGTCCATGGACGTGCTGTCCTCGCAGGCCTCGGTAGCGGGCTACAAGGCGGTCCTGATGGCTGCCGACGAATCGCAGAAGTTCCTGCCCATGCTCACTACCGCCGCCGGCACGATCAGTCCCGCGCGGGTCCTGGTTCTGGGGGCCGGCGTCGCGGGACTGCAGGCCATCGCCACCGCCCACCGGCTGGGCGCCGTGATCGAGGCCTACGACGTGCGCGAGGAAACGCGCGAACAGGTGGAGTCCCTGGGCGCCCGCTTCGTTGACTCCGGCGTAAGCGCGACCGGCGAAGGCGGCTATGCGCGGGAACTGACCGCCGAGGAAAAGGCCATGCAGCAGCAGGCCCTGGATCGCCATATCGCTGCCAGCGACATACTGATCACCACCGCCGCGGTTCCCGGCCGGCCCTCGCCGCGCATCGTCAGCGCCGCCGCGATCGAGCAGATGCGGCCGGGTTCGGTCATCGTGGACCTGGCGGCCGAGGGCGGCGGAAACTGCGAGTTGAGCCGTCCGGGCGAGACGATAGACCACAATGGCGTGCGCATCATGGCGCCGTTGAAAGTGCCGGCGATGATGGCGCGCCACGCCAGCGCCATGTATTCGCGCAACCTGTTCAATTTCATCAAGCCCGCCATCGATGGCGACGAGTTTTCACTCGATCTGGACGACCCCGTCTTCGCAGGCACGCTGCTGACCCATGAGGGCGAGATCCGCTACGCGGGAGCGAGGAGGGACTGAATCGCAATGATCGACGGCTTCGTAGCGTTGTACATCTTCATGCTCGCGGCCTTCGTCGGCTACGAGGTCATATCAAGGGTGCCGGTAATCCTGCACACGCCGCTGATGTCCGGGTCGAACTTCATTCACGGCATCGTCCTCGTCGGCGCCATGGTGGCCCTGGGGTTCGCAGACACGACGCTTGAAAAAGTGATCGGCTTTGTTGGCGTGGTTCTGGCCTCGGGCAACGCGGTGGGGGGCTACGTGGTCACCGAGCGGATGCTTGAGATGTTCAAGCGCAGCAAGGACGGGGACCGGGACGAAGAATGAGCCTCGATACCCTCATTGCCGGCAGTTATTTCCTGGCCGCGATCCTGTTCATTCTCGGCCTGAAGGCGATGAGTTCGCCGGCCGGGGCGCGGCGCGGCATCGTCTGGGCCGGTCTGGGCATGGTCCTGGCCACCGTCGTGACCTTTTTCTGGCCGGGAATGAAGCCCGAAAACCTGCTGCTGATCGGGGCGGCCATCATCGTCGGCGGCGTGCCGGCCTGGATCAGCGGCCGCAGGGTAGCGATGACCGGCATGCCGCAGATGATCGCGCTCTACAACGGCATGGGCGGCGGCGCGGCGGCGGCGATCGCCTGGGTGGAACTGCTTCGCGGCGGACATGGCGGCGAGGAGTTCGGCTGGACCGTGATCGCGCTGGCGGTCACGGGCGCGCTGATCGGCGCCGTTTCGTTTTCCGGCAGCCTGCTGGCGTTCGCCAAGCTGGAGGGCTGGCTCAAACGCTCGCTCCGTTTCGCAGGGCAGAACGTGCTCAATCTCGTGATCCTGCTGGTTGCCGCGGGGGCGGGCGTCCTCGTCATCATGGGCGTGAGCGGGCCCTGGCTCACGGTGTTCATAGCCCTGGCGCTGTTGCTGGGAATCACGCTGACAATGCCGATCGGCGGCGCCGACATGCCCGTCGTGATCTCGCTGTACAACGCGCTGACCGGACTGGCGGTCGGCCTGGAAGGCCTGGTCCTGGACAACGCTGCGATGATCATTGCCGGCACCGTGGTCGGCGCGGCGGGCACGCTGCTGACCCAGTTGATGGCCAAGGCGATGAACCGGTCGCTGGGCAACGTGCTGTTCAGCGCGTTCGGAGAGACCGCCGCCGAGGGCGACGAGATCGAGGGGTCCATGAAACCGGTGGAGGCGATAGACGCGGCGGTCATGCTCGGTTTCGCCCGCCAGGTCATCATCATCCCCGGTTACGGCATGGCCGTGGCGCAGGCCCAGCACAAGGTCTGGGAACTGGCCGAGGCGCTGATGAAGCGGGGCGTGCGGGTGAAGTTCGCGATCCACCCGGTGGCCGGCCGCATGCCGGGGCACATGAACGTGCTGCTGGCGGAGGCGGGCGTGCCCTACGACCTCATTTTCGACGAGGCGGAAATCAACCCGGAGTTTCCCAAGACCGACGTGGCGCTCGTGATCGGCGCCAACGACGTCGTCAACACGGCCGCGCGGACCGATACCGCCAGCCCCATCTACGGCATGCCGATACTGGATGCCGACAAGGCCAACAACGCCATCGTGATCAAGCGCGGCAAGGGCACCGGCTTTTCCGGCATCGAGAACGCGCTCTTCTACGAGGATCGCACCCGCATGCTCTACGGCGACGGGCAGGCTATGTGCGCCGAACTGATCCGGGCGGTCCACGAAATCTAGCCCCGGGAACGGGAGAGCCATCATGAACGACACACCGCAAGTCAGCCGCCTGGTGCGCACCGCACTTTTTGTTTCCGACCTCGACCGGTCGTCGCGCTTCTACAGGCAGGGCCTTGGCTACCACGAGGTTTACAGCGGCGGGGAACTGACCCACAAGGTCGCGCACGCCCTGCTCGGCGTGCCGGAGGACTCGGCGATTCGCTACGAGATCGTCAAGGCGGAAGGTCCGAACTTCGGGATGATCGGCATGTTCGAGGTCAAGCCGTCGCCGCCGAGGGTCAGCCGCGCCAGCGGGGGCGTGAATATCGGAGAAGGCTGTCTGGTTCTCCTGACCACGGACATTCGCGCGGTCCGCGACCGCCTGGTGGACATGGGCGCGGAGATCGTATGCGAGCCGCAGCGGCTGGTCGTGCGGGGCACCCTGCCCGGGGGCGTGGAGATGACCGGCCCCGGGAGCCTGGAGATGACCTGCCGCGACCCCGACGGCATGCTGATCAACCTGATCGAACGCCCGTCCGACTTCTAGCCCCGGAGCGCGAAGGCGTCTCGCCTTTCGCTGGATGTCTTACCCGGTCCTTCCGGGAGTGTTGGAGGCAGGGATGCCGGAACCAAGCTCCATGGATGGATGCTTGCCCTGGCGGGTCAAGCTGCAAGCAGTCATGCGTCTCCCGGAAGGACCGGGTAAGACATCCAGCGTGCCTGCCCCGCTATCTATTTCGCGTTAATCTGAACTTCCAGCCCTTGTTGCAATGCAAGTCATTGATTTATGGACAAATCAGTT
>JAPOWV010000014.1 GCA_026707445.1 Gammaproteobacteria bacterium | reverse complement strand
GCGTAGCCGGGGCCGCGGGCGTAGCCGGGGCCGCGGGCGTAGCCGGGGCCGCGGGCGTAGCCGGGGCCGCGGGCGTAGCCGGGGCCGCGGGCGTAGCCGGGGCCGCGGGCGTAGCCGGGGCCGCGGGCGTAGCCGGGGCCGCGGGGGTTGCAGGCTTCGCGGGCTTGGCCTCGGCGCCGGTCGGCGTCTCGGAGGCGCCCGGTGTGTCGGTGGGCGAGGACTTCTCGCCGCGGTAGATCCACACCTTCACGCCCACCACGCCGTAGGTGGTGAAGGCTTCCGCCAGGCCGTAATCGATGTCGGCGCGGAACGTGTGCAGCGGCACGCGGCCCTCGCGGTACCACTCCGAGCGGGCGATTTCGGCGCCGTTCAGCCGCCCCGAAACCTTGACCTTGATGCCCTGGGCGCCCAGCCGCATCGTGGTGCTGACCGCGCGCCGCATCGCGCGGCGGAACATCACGCGCCGCTCGAGCTGCGAGGCGATGTTCTCGGCCACCAGCCGGGCGTACAGCTCGGGCTTCTTGATCTCCCTGATGTTCACCCGCACCTGGTGCAGCTGGGTGTCGATCAGCCTGGCGAGGTCGCGCCTCAGCCTCTCGATGTCCTCGCCCTTCTTGCCGATCACGGTGCCGGGGCGGGCGGTGTGGATCTGGATCTGGGTGCTCTCGCGGTGGCGCTCGATGTCGATATGGCTGACCGCCGCGTCCTTGAGGCGCTTGCGCAGCATCTCGCGGATGCGGTAGTCGGACTCGACCAGCGCCGGGAAATTCTTCGAATCGGCGTACCAGGTGGACGACCACGGCCGTGAGATGCCGAGCCGGATGCCGATGGGATTGACTTTCTGGCCCATGACTAACTCTCGTCTTCCTCGGCGTCCCACCCGGACCCGCGCTGATCGGAAACGGTCAGGCTGATGTGGGTCTGGGGCTTCAGGATGCGTGCGCCGCGGCCGCGGGCCCGGGCCCGGTAGCGGCGGAAAGGCTTGGCCTGGTCCACCAGGACCTCGCTGACATAGAGCTCGTCGATGTCGGCGCCGAAATTGGTCTGCGCGTTGGCGATGGCGGAATTGAGCACCTTGCCCAGGAGCTGCGCCGCGCGCCGGGGCGTGAACGCCAGGGCGTTGGCGGCTGCCTCGACGTGCCGGCCGCGGATCATGTCGGCGGCCAGCCGCGTCTTGCGCGTCGAGATGCGGGCATAGCGCAGGTGGGCGGAAACTTCCATCGTCATACTCGGCGGACCTTGGGGCCTGTCAGCCCTAATCCTTGGCCTTGCGGTCGCCCGAATGGGCGCGGAAAACGCGGGTGGGCGCGAACTCGCCGAGCTTGTGGCCCACCATGTTCTCGGAAATCAGGATCGGGATGTGGTCGCGCCCGTTGTGCACGGCGATGGTCAGCCCGACCATGTCGGGCACGATCATCGAGCGGCGCGACCAGGTCTTGATCGGGCGCGGGCTGCGATTGGCCGCGGCCACCTGCACCTTCTTCATCAGGTGCAGGTCCACGAACGGACCCTTGCGAAGCGAGCGGGGCATCACTTGCCCTTCCTGCGGCGCACGATCATGCGCTCGACGCCCTTGCGGCGGCGGGTGCGGTAGCCCTTGGTGGGCACGCCCCAAGGGCTGACGGGATGGCGCCCGCCCGACGAGCGGCCCTCGCCGCCGCCGTGCGGATGGTCCACCGGGTTCATGGCCACGCCGCGCACGGTGGGACGGATGCCGCGCCAGCGCTTGACGCCGGCCTTGCCGTCCTTGCGCAGGCCGTGCTGGTCGTTGCCCACCTCGCCGATGGTGGCGCGGCAGGCGACCGGCACCTTGCGCATTTCGCCGGAGCGCATCCGCAGCGTGGCGTGCGGCCCCTCGCGGGCCAGAAGCTGCGCGGAAGCGCCGGCGGCGCGGGCCAGCTGGCCGCCCTTGCCGGGCTTCATCTCGATGTTGTGAATCTGCGTGCCCAGCGGAATCCGGCTCAGCGGCAGGCAGTTGCCCGTGCGGATCGGCGCCTCCAGGCCGGACATGAGCTGCTGGCCGGCCTTGACGCCGTTCGGCGCCAGGATGTAGCGCCGCTCGCCGTCGGCATAGACCAGCAGCGCCAGGTGGGCGCTGCGGTTGGGGTCGTACTCCAGCCGCTCGACCCGCGCGGCGATGCCGTCCTTGTCGCGGCGGAAATCGACCACACGGTAATGGCGCTTGTGCCCGCCGCCTCGGTGCCGGGTGGTGATGCGCCCGGCGTTGTTGCGTCCGCCGCGGCCCGGCAGCGGTTTCGTCAGCGGCCTGTAGGGCGCGCCCTTGTGCAGTTCGGGCGTGACCACGCGCACCGCGAAGCGCTGTCCGGGCGACGTGGGATTAAGTGGTTTCAGTGCCATGCTACTGCCCCGTTCCGCTCACGAAGTCGAGGTCCTGGCCCGCCGCCAGGGTCACATAGGCCTTCTTCCAGTTCGGCCGCCGGCCCATCGTGGCGCCGCGCCGCTTGACCTTGCCCTTGTAATTGATGACCGTGACCGAATCCACTTCGACGTCGAAGAGTTCCTTGACGGCCTTTGCGATCTCCGGCTTGGTGGCGTCCACGGCCACCCTGAACGCGAGCTGCTTGCGCCCCTCGCTCTCGGCCAGGTTGAGGGCCTTCTCCGAGAGGTGCGGCGCCCGGATCGTGTTGAGCAGGCGCTCGGAAAGGTTCTCGGCGCTCATTGCAGGCGCTCCTTAAGCTCCTTGAAGGCGCCTTCGGTGATCAGGATGGGGCCGGTGCCCGCCAGCGCCACGGGGTTGATCTCGCGCAGATCGATGATGTCGACGCCGGGAAGGTTGCGGATGCCCAGGCAGAACTCGCGGTAGTCGTCGTACGACTCGACCACGATCAGGCCGCCGTCGAAATCGAGTTCGGCAAGCAGCTTGAGCGCCGTCCGGGTGCGGTGGTCGGCCGGTTCGATCTTGCGGGCGACGGTCAGGCGCTTGCTGCGCGCCACTTCGGCGAGCAGGCAGCGCATGGCGCCGCGGTACATCTTGCGGTTGATCTTCTTTGCATGCGAGCGCGGGGTTGCGGCGAAAGTGCGGCCACCGCCGCGCCAGATCGGGCTGGAGCGGGTGCCGGCGCGGGCCCGTCCGGTGCCCTTCTGCCGCCACGGCTTGGCGCCGCCGCCGCGCACCGCGGAGCGGTTCTTCTGCGCCTTGGTGCCGCTGCGGGCGCCGGCAAGCCAGGCCACCACGGCCTGGTGGACCAGCGACTCGTTAAAGGGAACGTCGTCGGAGAAGGGCTTGTAGACCTTTCGGGTCGGCTTTGCCTTCTTTGACTTCGCAACGGCTGGTTTCTTTTCCTGCCGGTCGGATTTGGTGGCCGTTGCGTTCATGGTCTATGCCTGTTGGGTGTTTTTGGCCGGCATATTGGAGGGCGAGATGCCCTCACGCCCGGGCATTTTCACGGCGGGACGTACCAGTACGCGGCCCATCGTGTGGCCCGGAATGGCGCCCTTGATCATGATGAGGTTTCTCTCCTCGTCGACCCGCACCACTTCGAGGTTCTGGACCGTTCGGCGCACGTTGCCCATGTGGCCGGACATCTTCTTGCCCTTGAACACGCGACCGGGCGTCTGGTTCTGGCCGATGGAGCCGGGCACGCGGTGGGCCTTGGAGTTGCCGTGGGTGGCGTCCTGGCCGCGGAAGTGGTGGCGCTTGATGGTGCCCGCATAGCCCTTGCCGATGGTGGTGCCGGTAACGTCCACGTGCTGGCCCGGTGCGAACACGCTCACGGTGATTTCCGCGCCGGGCTGATAGTCCTCGAGCTGGGCGGGGTCGTCGAGGCGATGCTCGAACAGGCCCTCGCCGGGGGCGTGATCGGCGTACTGGCCGGCCAGCGTCTTGCCCGGCGCCTTGCGCGCCTCGCCCACGGTGACCTGCACGGCCGCGTAGCCGTCTTTGTCGGGTGTGCGCTGGCGGGTTATGCGATTCGGGCGCGCCTCGATCACGGTGATGGGCACACTGGCCCCTTCCTCCGTGAACAGGCGCGTCATTCCTCGCTTTTGGCCGATCAAACCAATGCTCATGGCAACTACTCGGGAGTGCTAAACCGCCCTTACCAGCCCCTGTCTTCCGGGGGACGCATGAACCCATCCATGGGGCTCGGTTCCGCCATCCATGGCTCACATGCCCCCTGAAGCCAGGGGCTGGTAAGGGCTACCGGGCAAAGACTAACAATAGTAGCAATCATGGGGGGTTAGTTCAAGCGGATTTGGGCGTCCACGCCGGCGGGGAGCTCGAGCTTCATGAGTGCGTCGACGGTCTTGTCGCTGGGCTCGATGATGTCCAGCAGGCGCTTGTGCGTCCTGAGTTCGTACTGGTCGCGGGCGTCCTTGTTCACGTGCGGCGAAATCAGCACGGTGAAGCGCTCCTTGCGGGTGGGCAGCGGCACCGGGCCGTGCACCCTGGCGCCGGTGCGACGCGCGGTTTCGACGATCTCGCGGGCCGACGAATCGATCAGCCGGTGATCGAAGGCCTTCAGCCGGATTCGAATGTTTTGCGGTTCAGCCATATTCCTACTCCACTACGCTCGAGACCACGCCGGCGCCGACGGTTCGGCCGCCTTCGCGGATCGCAAAGCGCAGGC
>JAPOWV010000029.1 GCA_026707445.1 Gammaproteobacteria bacterium | reverse complement strand
GGACGCCGGGCCAGAACAGGTCGATGAAGCCGGAACTGTTGTCGAGCTTCGCTACGTGCTCCTCATAGCGCGCCACCGAGCGACGCTCGACGCCGAACACCCGGAAGAAGGCGTTGTAGAAGCTGTGCGTTTCGCTCGTCTCGCGAACCGCATTGCTCCATTCGTCGGCGAATGTGGCCGCGCGGACCCGGACCTCGTTCCATGAAAGGCGCATCAGTCCAGTCTGTCAGCGGTAGTCGATCAGGTCCACGTTCGAAGGAATGCCGGCGTTACAGGCGAAAGGACTCGCCGAGATAAACGGAACGCACTTTCGGATCTTCGAGCAGCGTCTCCGGCGCGCCGGACGCGATCACCACACCCTCGTGCAGGATATATCCCCGGCTGCAGATGCCGAGCGTCTCCCGCACGTTGTGGTCGGTAATCAGCACGCCGATACCGCGCCGGGCCAGTTGGGCGATGATCCCCTGGATTTCGTTCACCGAAATCGGGTCGATTCCGGCAAAGGGTTCGTCCAGCAACACGTAGCGGGGTGACCTTGCCAGCGTCCGGGCGATTTCCACCCTGCGGCGTTCCCCGCCCGAGAGGCTGATGCCCGGTGATTTGCGGACGTTGTGAAGCTGGAAATCGTCGATAAGGCGGTTCAGCTCATCGGTCCGGTCCGCCCGGTTCAGGTCGGTCCGCAATTCAAGGATGGCGAGTATGTTCTGTTCCACGGACAGCTTTCGGAAAACCGAGGCTTCCTGGGGCAGGTAGCCCAATCCCAGAAGCGCGCGGCGATGAACGGGGAATCCCGTGACGTCGACCCCGTCCAGCCGCACGCAGCCGGCGTCGCAGCTCAATAATCCCGCGACGACGTAAAAGGCCGTGGTCTTGCCGGCGCCGTTGGGGCCGAGCAGCCCCACGACCTCGCCGCCCCGGACCTCGAAGGACGCCTCGCGGACGGCGCGGCGTTCGCCAAAGCGCTTCGAGATGCTTTCCGCTCTAAGGCTCTTCATCCTCGTCGGAAGTGAAGAAGTCGAAGGTGAACAGGACGGGCTCTCCTTCCGGCGGATTGACCGTCACGGTTTCGTTGCGTAGATCGTAGGAAATCGATTGGCCGGCGACCCGGCTTGCCCGGGTTTCCAGGACCGCTCCGCCCATGAAGCGGACCAATTGCGATTCCGCGTCGTATTCCACGGCCGCGGCATTGCCTTCGATCACCACGTCTCCTTCATTGCGCATCCGCACCGGGTCGCCGCGAACGGTGGCGCCTTTGAGCCGGTCGTCCTCGAAACGGAGTTCGGCCGAATCGCAGGTCAGGCTCGCGGTAAGCGCGCGAAAGCTCACGTTGCCCAGGAAGTTCCAGGTCGCATCCGTCAAGTCGAAAGAGTCGCTGTCGGCCTGATCGGCGATTATTTCGTAGCCTGCCTCGCTGATCCGGACGCTCGTGAGGGTCATGCGGCCGGTAGCGGCGTCGTAGCGGCCGGCGCCCGCGTCGATCTGAAGCTTGGATTCCGGTTCGGCGGAACCCTCCTGCGAATACGCCGCGGCCGGCAGCAGGAACGCCGCCAGAACGATCGCGCGCAGTGCGTCAGGGATTGCCGATTGAACGTACATCGGACTCAAGTGTAATGACCTGCTCGCCGATTTGCGCGTCAAGGCCGTTCGCCTCGAACTCAAAATCGCCGATCCGCAACCGCACGGGCCGGTCGGTCCGGGCCGTCATGCCCCTTGGCTCAAGGATGATGTGTTCCCCGAAGATGGCCGATCCGCCCGCCCCTCCTTCGGGTTTGTGGACGCGCACGTTTCCCGTGAGCGTGATGCTCGTTCCGTCGGGCGGGATCGTGGCGCGCCGGGCCGTCGCGGCCCAGTCTCCGGAAGGGCCGAAGGTCATGCGAAGACTGCCTTGCGCAACAATGTCGGCGTTTTCGCCGGGCATTTCCGCGGAATCCGCCGCCAGCGCCCACGCCTGGGGACCGCTCCGGCGGATCGATACCGGTTCCAGCCTCAGCGTAGACTCTGTCAGGGACCGTATGGCGGAGCCGGAAGTCACGGTAAGCGCCGCGCGGCCATCCTCTCCGGCCAGCGTCATCCGTGCGTCGCGAAAGAAATAGTTCCCGGCAAGACTTGCCTGTTCCGGCCCGGAAATGGACTCGGTCCGCAAAACAAGAAGCAGGCTCGCGAGGGCCAGGCCCAGCAGGAGCAGCGCCGGAGCGTAGCGGCGCAATCGGCTCATGATTGCGCCGCCAACAGGAAGTCGCATACTTCGCGAACGGCCCCGTGACCTCCCGGCAGCGCCGTCACCCAGTCAGCCGCCGCCCGCACATCCGGGTGGGCGTCCGCAACCGCAATGGCAAACCCCGCTTGCCTCATGGCCGGCAGATCGGGCACGTCGTCGCCGACAAAAGCGGCCTGGCGGGGCTCAAGGTCGAGTTCCGCGAGCATTTCCGTCAGGGCTGCCTGCTTGTCCCTGCAGCGAAGCGCCGAACGGCGGATGCCCAGTTCGCTGAGGCGCAAACGCAAACCGTAGCTGTCCCTGCCGGAGATCACGGCGATTTCCAGGCCGCTCCTGATCAGGAGGCGGATACCGTGCCCGTCTCTGACCGAGAATCCCATCGTCCATTCGCTCCCGCTCGCATCCGCAATGCAGATTCGCCCGTCGGTCAGCACGCCGTCGGCGTCCAGCGCCAGCAGGCGAATGCCGGCCGCCCGATCGCGCAGGGATATCGGCGGGCGCATAGCGGGAACAGGCCCTAAACCACGCCGGCCCGCATCAGGTCGTGAATATTGAATGCGCCGACCAGGCAACCATCCGCCACGACCATCAGCGCGGTGATCCTGCGCTGTTTCATTTCCGTCACCGCTGCCGAAGCCAGCAGGTCCGGCGCCACCGACCGTCCTCCTCCGGTCATGACGTCGGCCATGCGAGTCCTCTTCAAATCGACCTCGCGATCCATGGCGCGACGCAGGTCACCGTCCGTGAATACCCCCAGGGGACGCCCGCCATCGTCGGTAATCGCGGTCATTCCCAGGCCCTTGCGGCTCATTTCCAGAAGCCCGTCGGCCAGCGTGGCGGTCGGGGCCACCTGCGGGATGTCGGCGCCGGTGCGCATCACGTCCGATACCCGCACCAGAAGGCGCCGCCCCAGCCGGCCGCCGGGATGGGTACGGGCGAATTCCTCGGGAGTAAAGCCGCGCGCCTTGAGCAGGGCAACCGCCAGCGCGTCGCCGAGCGCCAGCATCGCGGTAGTGCTGGAGGTGGGAGCGAGATTGAGCGGACAGGCTTCTTCCCGCACCTGCGCGTCGAGGACCGCCGTGGCGTGGCGGGCCAGCGTCGAATCCTCCTGACCGGTCATCGCGATCAGGGGAACGCCCGCGCTCCTGAGCATCGGCAGCAGGCGGACGATTTCCTCGGTTTCGCCGGAATTCGATAGAGCGATCACAACGTCTTCGGGCGTGATCATGCCCAGGTCGCCGTGGCCGGCCTCGCCCGTATGCATGAAGAATGCCGGGGTGCCGGTGCTGGCCAGCGTGGCGGCGATCTTGCCGGCGATATGGCCTGACTTCCCCATGCCGGTAACCACGACACGGCCTTCGGTCTTCAGGCATAGCCCGCAGGCGGTCTCGAATTCCCTGCCCAGTCGCTCTTCGAGGTCCGCCACGGCCCTCGCCTCCATTCGCAGGACCCGGCGCGCCTCCTCGATGAACCGTTTCTTCTCAGGCATGGACGGGCATGATAATCCGGGACGCGGAACGAACTACGCCGCCAACGCTATCACCACGACCAGATACAGCGCAAAGGGCAGCAGCAGGCTCGCGCTCCAGGCAGGGCCCAGGCGGCCCCGCATCCGGCACAGTGCGGCCAAAGCGACAAACCACAATGTAAAGCCCAGAAGCATCGGCACGTGCAGGGTCAGCAGCTGCGGAGAGAACCCGGAAGGCGCGATCGCGCCCGCCACGCCGATGACCACCAGCAGGTTGAATATGTTGGACCCGATAACGTTGCCCAGGGCGAGTTCCGCTTCGCGCTTGATCGCGCCGGCGATCGTGATGGCCAACTCCGGCAGGCTGGTGCCGATGGCGACTATCGTTGCGCCGATCACCAGTTCTCCCACGCCGGCGATTGCGGCGACGCGCTGGGCGGCGCGCACCAGCAGTTCCGCGCCCCCCAGCAGCAGGAGCAGCCCCAGCACGGCGTACGCGGCGTTGCGCGGCAGGCTGCGCCCGGCCGCCTGCACCTGGTCGTCGGGGACCTCCATGGTCCCCCGCCGGCCGGCGTTTCGCACCAGCAGCCAGGCCACCAGAGGCAGCGCTGCCAACAGCACCAGGGCGTCCAGCCGCGACAGATACTGATTGAGAACCAGCAGACAGGCCAGTACGGTGACGGCCGACATCGCTCCGAGCTCCATGCTGCCGGCGCCCCGTTCGGGCCGCATGCCCATGAACAGCACGGCCGCGCCCAGTACCAGGCCGATGTTGGCGATGTTGGAACCGACGGCGTTACCCAGCGCCAATTCCACGCTGTCCCTGTAGGCCGCGACCGCCGCCACCACGGCCTCGGGCATTGAGGTTGCAAAGCCGGCCAGGAACACGCCCACCAGCATCGGGGAAACGCGCAGGCGCCTGGCCCCGTCGGCGGCCCCCTCGATGAACAGCCGGGCGCCGTACGCCAAAAGAGCCAGGCCGACTGCCGCGGCGAGCAACCATAAGACAAGTGTGTTCAAGAGTGTGCGCTCGAATTGAAAGTAAAATCCCGGCGATGACACCGGGGGAAATTTCCGCTCTGATTTCGGCGCACCTGCCCGGCAGCGAAGTCAGCGTCGCGAGCGAGGATAACACGCACTTCAGCGCCACCGTAGTCAGCAACGCCTTCGAGGGACTGCGCCCGTTGGGGCGCCACCGGATCGTATATGAAGCGCTGGGCCCGCGCATGGGCAGGGAGATTCACGCCCTGTCGATAAGCGCATACACACCCGGCGAGTGGGACCGGCTGCCGGGGCGGGAAACAGAGTCGCCGCGTGGATAAATTTGTTGTCTCCGGCGGCGCAACGCTGGACGGCGAAGTTCCCATTTCCGGCGCCAAGAACGCGGCCCTGCCGATACTGGCGGCCTCGCTGCTCAGCCCGGAGCCGCTGCAATTAGCGAACCTGCCCGACCTGCGCGACGTGCATACCATGCTGCGCCTGCTCAGGATCCTGGGCGCCAGAGTTAATGGCTCGGCGCCCGGCAGGACCAGCGTTTCGCTTGAGGACCCGGAGTCGTTTTCGGCGCCATACGAACTCGTGCGCACGATGCGCGCGTCGCTTCTTGTCCTCGGCCCCTTGCTGGGGCGCTTCGGGCGGGCCGACGTCTCACTGCCCGGGGGCTGCGCCATCGGCGCCCGGCCGGTAGATATCCATGTCGATGCGCTGCGCAGCATGGGAGCGGAAGTGGAAATCCGGGGCGGCTATATTTCCGCGCGCTGCCGCGGGCTCACGGGAGCCCGTATCGATCTGCCATTGCCCACGGTAACCGGGACCGAGAATATCCTGATGGCCGCGGTCCTGGCAGAAGGCGAGACGGTCATCGAGAATGCCGCACGGGAACCCGAAGTGCGCGATCTGGCCGACTGCCTCAATGCGATGGGCGCGAAGGTTTCCGGAGCCGGCGGTTCGCGCATTTCCGTCAGGGGCGTGAAGGGGCTGCACGGCGCCAGCCGCGCGATTCTCCCCGATCGCATCGAGGCCGGCACTTATCTTGTTGCCGGCGCCATGACCGGAGGACGCGTCGTGGCCCGGTTCAATGGGGAACTTGCCCTGGGCGAGGTCGTGGGCGCGCTCCGGAACACGGGCGCCACGGTCCGCCGCGGCGAAGGTTTCGTGGAGCTGGACATGCAGGGACGCCGACCGCATTCGGTCAATCTCGTTACCGCGCCCTGGCCCGGCTTCCCTACCGATATGCAGGCGCAATTCACGGCCTTGAATGCGATCGCCAGCGAACACGCGCTGGTTCGGGAAAGCGTCTTCGAGCAAAGGTTCATGCACGTGGCGGAACTCAAGCGCATGGGTGCGGACATCGAACCCCTGGGCCGGGAGGTCCTGATACGCGGTGTCCGGAAGTTGCAGGCCGCCCCGGTAATGGCCACCGACCTGCGAGCTTCCGCCAGCCTGGTGCTCGCCGCGCTGGTCGCCGAAGGCGAAACCGTGATTCACCGCGTCTACCATGTGGACCGCGGATACGAGCGAATTGAGGAGAAATTGAACGATCTGGGAGCGGTTATCCGCCGCGTATAATCCGGCCCATGATCCTGTATTCCAGTCCCATCAATCTTCATAGTCACCGGGTTCGAATAGTTGTAGCGGAAAAGAACATCGGTGTGCGAATTGTTCAGGTGCGAGACGGCAATCTTCCGTCGGATATTCAGTTGCTGAACCCTTACAACACGCTGCCGACGCTTGTAGATCGGGAGCTGGCGGTCTATCACTCCCGAATCATCATCAATTACCTCGACGAACGCTTTCCGCAGCCGCCGCTGATGCCGGTCGACCCCAAGCGCCGGGCGCATTTCCGGCTGGCGCTGCACCGGATCGAGAACGATTTCTACAATCTGGCGGCACGACTGGACCAGAAGGACGGAGAAGGAGAGAAACGGCAGCTCAGGGAGGCGATGATAGAAGTTTCCGAAGCGGTGGAATCCAGCCGCTTTTTTTTGGGCGATGAGTTCTCCCTCGTGGACTGCAGCCTGGCGCCCGTGCTCTGGCGCCTGCGCAGCTACGGCATCGATCCCGGCCCGCGGGCCGAGGCCCTGTACGGCTATATGCGGAGAGTCTTTGGCCGCCCCTCGTTCATGGAGGGCCTGTCCGAACTGGAGCGGGACATGCGCCCGCTGGCCGCCTGACGGCGCGGCGCGCCCGGCCCGGTTCAAACCACCGGTTTGCATGGCATGAGCGAGGGAACCCTTTCACTGAAGCCGTACCTCCTGCGCGCCGTGCATGAGTGGATTACCGATCGCGGCGATACGCCGCAGGTGGTGGTAAACGCCGACCGCCAGGATGTCGCGGTGCCCAGGGAAGGAATAAAGGACGGGCGAATCGTTCTCAACATCAGCTATCAGGCCACGCGCAACCTTGAACTGGGCAGCGAAACGCTCAGTTTCGAGGCGCGTTTTTCCGGTGTCGCGCGCCGCGTATCGGTGCCGGTGGACGCGGTGCTATGTATTTTTTCGCGGGAGACCGGCCAGGGGGTCGTGCTCACGGATCAGCTGGGCGCCGCGATCGGGGAACAGAGCGGCCCGTCGCCGACCCCGCCGCCGCGCGGGACGCCGAAGCTCAGACTGGTCAAGTAGGGCCACTGGCCGTGCACGCGTCGTCCAGCAGTCCGCAAAGGCAATGGATGGCGAGAAGGTGAATCTCCTGGATCCTCGCCGTGCGGGCGTGCGGCGCGCGCACTTCAATATCGGCCTTTCCCAGGATCCTTGACAGCGACCCTCCATCGCGGCCGGTCAGCGCCACGACGCGCATGCCCGCCCGGTGAGCCGCGCGCACCGCACGCGTGACGTTGGGCGATGCGCCGGAGGTGCTGATCGCCAGCAGAACGTCGCCCGGCCGTCCCAGTCCGCTTACCTGGCGCGAAAAGATCTCTTCGTAGCTGCGGTCGTTTGCGATCGAAGTGATCGTGGAACTGTCGGTCGTGAGGGCAATCGCAGGAAGACCGGCGCGTTCGGTCTCGAACCGGTTCAGCAGTTCCGAGGCGAAATGCTGGGCATCCGCCGCCGAACCTCCGTTACCGCAGCTCAGAATCTTGCCGCCGCCGCCGAGGCATTCGAGCATCAGCGCGGCCGCTTCGGCAATCGGGGCGGCCATCGTGCCGGCCGCACGCCTGTTGACCTCAAGGCTTTCGGCGAACTCGCGTTTGACTCGTTCAGCGTCCATCAAATTGCAATGCGTTGCGGATCCAGCGGAATCTGGCGCGGGCGGCGTCAGTCAGAACGCCCACAACGTCAAAGCGCAGCATCATACCGTTGAATTGCGGATTGTCGCGAATGAAGCACTGCGCCGCGCGCATCAGGGAGCGCCTTTTGCGGTGGGTAATGGAAGCCTCGGGCGCGCCATGGCGGTCGCTTCGCCGCGAGCGCACCTCGACCACCACCAGCTGGACGCCGTCACGCATGACGAGGTCAAGTTCCCCGAAGCGGCAGCGGTAGTTGGCGGCAAGCAGCAGCAGGCCGCGTGCCTCAAGGTATTCTCGGGCCAGGTCTTCGGCCCCGGATCCCTTGCGCGGGCCGCCGCCGGCGCCGCTTACGGCGTCGTCGGTGCGGCTGTCAACTTGCCTTCTTCGACCCGCGTCCATGCCAGTTCCCGTTGCAGCCGCCCGTCCGGAGCACGGGAGACGATGCCGGTGAGGCCGCGAATGCCCCGGCCCAGTCCCTGCGGCCCGTCAAACAGGGACAGCGCCAGCTTGAAGCTGTCGTAGCCCATGGCGAACAGAGAAACGTTGAATCCCGAGGCGGCAAGCCAGTCGGGCGAGAACTCACCATGCACCACCTGCGCATGCCGGTCCGCAAGCAGGGGCAGCGCAGGCATTTCCACGCCGTTCAGGTCGCGATTGTCGAGATGCTCGGGATCGAAGACGTTCTGAATCGCGTAGATCGGCAGATCGCCCGAATAGTTGTAGCGCAACTGGGGGACCAGCAACTGGCCCTGGGCCGCGCGCGCCACCACGAAGACCAGGTCCGCATCCCGGCGCCGGCGCGGCTCGAAGCTCAGGCTTCTACCCAGGCGCCTTTGCAGCTCCTGGTGCCGGCGACTGCTTGCGCCGATCTTCAGCAGGCGTCCGATCTGGTCCGAATAGTCCACCGCCGCCAGGCTGTACTGCTCCCTCGCAATGATCTCGCCACCACCGCGCTGATACTCTTCCGCGAAACTGCGATAGATGCGTCTTCCCCAGCCGCTCCCGGGATACAGGACGAGCGCCCGCCTAAGCCCTCGGCCGAGGGCGTGACGCGCCGCCTGCCGGCTCTCGTGTTCAGGAGAGAGGGCGAACTCTTCGAAGCGGGGCGGCGGAGAGCCGGCCCGCAGACGGTTCAGCGCCAGCGTCGGACGTTCGCCGGCGATTGCAGCGACCCTCTCGACCGATTCGGGCAGCAGCGGCCCGACAATGATTTCCGCGCCTTCCTCCACCGCACGGCTCCATTCCCGCGCCGCGTCGAGGGGGTCGCCGACTTCGTAGAACGCGACCTGGGGGCCGGCGCAGGATGACTTCAACGCGAAACGCGCGGCCAGGAACCCGTCCCGCAGGGACCGCCGGGCGGCAGCGTATTGTTCCGTCCCCGGCAACAGCATTGCAATGCGGGAAGGATGCGTGGCGGACCGGCAAATCTCGGGAGTTATCGTGTCACCCAGCAGATCGATGGCCGGATGCTGCGGAAACCTTTCCTGCCAGCCCTGCAGGGCGGCTCGCGCTTCAGTTGGGTCGGCCTCCAGTTCGCTGGTCAGCAAGGCGAGTTCTATCCAACCCAATGGGACCCCTTCCACGCCGTCGGTAGTCAGTTGGGCGCGGTAATCGCGCAGCAGCGACCAGGTGAACCCGGCGCTCTCGATATCGCCCGCGGCGAATCCCGCGCCGAGCAGCGTCAGGTCTTCCAATGCCTGGGCCGGCATCTGCAGCGCGAAAAGCAGTTCGGACCGGGTTCTGAGCAAGTCCCCGGCGAGGTCGGGAAACCGCTTGGGATCGATAGTCGCCAGGCGTTCGTAGGCTGCGCGCGGGCCGTTGACCATTCTTTCGCTCTCGGCCGCCGCGATCGACCAGAGTCCGATCCATTCGGCGCCCGGTTCGATCGTCTGGAGTTCGCTGAGCGCCCGCCTGTTCCGGCCCTCGCGCCCCGCTTCCCGCGCCGCCAGGATCTGGTATCGCTGCCGCGCCTGCGGGGGCGCCCGTCGAACCATGGAAAGGTAAACTTGGCGGGCGGCGCCGTGGTCTCCGCCCGTGGAGAGAGTGCGCGCCTGGTCGCCGAGGGCCGCCAGTTCCTCGGCGGAAGCTCTCATTCGATCCGCCGGAGTGCAGGCGGCGATGGCGACAAGCGCTATGCTTGCGAGTGCCGCAAACCGGGCACGGCGCCCCGGCGGAAACGCTGCGGAACGCCTGGCTGGGCGGGGCACGGAGGTGATCATATGGCGGTTGCGAAGGTGGCGGGGCCGGGCGCGCCTGAAGAAGCGGGGGCCTTGTTTGTCGCCGCCACTCCAATTGGCAACCTGGACGATGTTAGCACGCGGCTGAAGGCGGTTCTTGAGCGTGCGTCCGGCGTGGCGGCGGAGGATACGCGCCGCGCGGGCAGGCTGCTGCAGAGCCTCGGCATACGCTCTCCGTTGATTTCCCTGCACGCCCACAACGAGCGTTCCAGGACTCCCGAACTGCTGGGAAGACTGCTGTCGGGGGAGGACCTGGTCCTGTTGAGCGACGCGGGGACGCCCGGAATCAGCGACCCGGGAATGCGGCTGGTCTGGGAGGCAAGACAGTCGGGCATACGCGTGACTCCTCTGCCCGGACCCTGCGCCGCGGTGGCGGCCCTGTCGGTGGCCGGCTTTCCCGCGGACCGTTTTCACTTCGAGGGGTTCCTGCCCTCCCGGCAGGCGGCGCGGCGATCGCGGCTCAAGCAAATCAAGGCGGTTCCGGAGACCCTGGTTTTCTACGAAGCCGTGCACCGGCTGACGGCGGCCCTTCAGGACATGCGGGAGGTCTTCGGCGGCGAGCGCAAGGCGTTTCTGGCGCGGGAATTGACCAAGATCCACGAGAGCACGCACGGCGGAACGCTCGCCGACCTGTGCCGGAAGGCCGCATCGGGGAAAATCGTTCTCAAAGGCGAGTTCACCCTGGTTTTGGGCGGCGACGGCGGACCCGACGGGGACGAGGCCGCCTTGGATTCCATCCTCACGGCGCTGCTTGAAGAGCTACCTACCCGGCAGGCCGCCCGTCTGGGCGCGAAGCTTACCGGGACTCCGCGCCGCGTCGCCTACAGCCGCGCACTCGAATTGCAGGTACGCGAATAGGCAACCTGATGAGCGGCGGGACTTTTGCCACGCGACTTGTCAGCGAAGGATGCCCGCTCTGCGGAGCCTTTTTCCCTGCCTGGAAACGGACTCAGGCATACACTTTTCCACGATGACCGACACGCAATATCACGACGGTCTTTTCTCGTTCGGAGATCGAGCAAATCAGCCGATAATCCCGGACTCGATAGCGCCATAGTCCGCGGAGGCCCCCGGACAGGGATTTACCGAACCGCCGGGGATTTTCGGAGGTGGCGATGCGTTTGCGCAGGTAGGCCAGGATGTCTTCCTGTATCTGCGGGTCGAGTTTCCGTAGTTCCCTTGCGGCCCGGTCGTCGAACTCAACCTTCCATGTCACGTCCCTGCTCCATCTCTTCCAGGGACCATCGTTTTTCGGGATTCTCCAGGCGGTCCAGGGCGAGATATTTGTCCTCCAATTCGTCAATCTTTCCCATGATCGCCTCTTTTACGTAATAGGTTTTGGTCCGGCCCGTGCGATAGGCCAGTTCAGCGATGCGCTTTTCGATGTCTTCCGGCAGGCGGACGGCTAGCATGATTCGCTCACAAGTTCACGTGCGTATTGCACGTCATACGTATATGACAATTGTATTATCGACGTATTCCGGGGGAATGTAAAGCATCGCCGGTTTTTGGTTTTCAGGACGTAGCGGGACCCCTGTGAAGTTGCACTCCCGGAGGAGCACACTGCACTCAGGGCGCCGCACGGATAACCCGGAAAGATATCATAAAATATTGATTCTGTTGGTGAATTATGCTATAGTTCCGATACTGTCAACGGACTGAACGGAGCCTCGAAATGGACCTTCACAGCAATGCTTCCTCCGCCCCTGTTCGCGACGCCGAACATCGTTCTTACAACGCCTCCGATCCGCTCCCAGGCAGTGATGCCTGGTTAGCCGAGCGGCAGAAGGAAGAGCAAACCCTCAACGCCCTGGAGGCGCAGATCACGGAGTTGTGGGGAAACATCAATACGGCCACGGCGCACTTCCTGGCTCTGCTGGCGGAATTCGACCGCCGGGAGGGCTGGGCCCAGCACGGCGTGGCGAACTGCGCCCACTGGCTGAGCTGGCAATGCGGCATCGGCGCGGTGGCGGCGAGAGAGAAGGTGCGCACGGCAAGGGCGCTGGAATCGCTTCCGAAGATCCAGGCTGCCTTCGTTGAGGGCCGGCTGTCGTATTCAAAGGTTCGCGCGCTCACGCGGGTGGCCACGGCGGAAACGGAAGAGGAATTGCTGCACATTGCCCTCAACGGCACGGCCGCGCATGTGGAGCGAACGGTGCGCGGTTTCAGGCGGGTGGTGCGTTATCTTGAACGCGGCGAGGCCGAGGCCATGCACGAGCGGCGCTACCTGGATTGCCGGCGGGACAGCGACGGCAGCGTGAAGTTGGAAGCCCGGCTTGCGCCGGAGGTGGGCGAGATGCTGCTCAAGGCGCTGGAAGCGGCCCACGCGGAACTCGAAGAGCGAGGCGGAGAGGCCGAGAAAGCCGAGGCGGCTGAGCCTGCGGGTGCGGCTGACGCGGTCTCTGCGGATGTTTCCGCAGAAACTTCTGAGCCGCTGGCGGCACGCCCGATGCATAGCGACGTTTCAGCGGAAACATCCAGAACGCAATCCGCGCGTTGGTACCATCTTTGCAGAGCCCCTGAAGATGTTTCCGCGGAAGCACCCGCTCGCAGCGTAAGCCAGCGGCGAGCGGATGCGCTGGAGCATATCCTCGGACGATTCCTGGCCGGCAAGTGCTCCGGCTCGGCCGCAGGCGCCCACGAAGTGGTGGTGCACATCGCCCATGACGCATTGTGTGACGTGCCGGAGAGCAGCGGCGCGGAATTTGACAATGGTCGTAGTGTGGCCGTGGAGACGGCGCGCCGTCTGGGCTGCGATGGCGCCCTGGACAACCTGGTCACTTTGTGTTCGTTTCATCACCGGAAGGTGCATGAAGGGGGCTTTGGCGTTCGCATGAACGAGGGCGAGATCGAGTTCCTGCACCCGGACGGCCGGGTGATCCCGCCGGCTGGAAAGGCACAGGAAGATTGTTTCCGCGGAAACAATCCGGCAGTCTCCGAAGCGCAGCGGCTGGCGGCGTTCAACGCGGAGCGCGGCCTGAAAATCGACGCCCAAACCGCCCGCTGCCGCTGGCGCGGCGAGCGCATGGACTACAACATCGCTATCGACGGACTCTGCCGGCAGGCGGGATATACCTGACGGATTGATGACTGTCTTATGAGATGGTCCTGATGCGGGTGCTCTTGCCGCCGTGCACGGATTGCGCTTTGGAGTGGAAACGGCGATTCCTTAAAGGTCGCGCGGCGGGTTTTCGTGCTGCCGCTGCTCCACGGCAATTGCTAGTGCGACAGAGGCACTCGGTAGGCGAGGCCAACGCTGGATGCGGAAACCCCCTGCTGGTGAAGGAAGTCGAACGAACGCGCCAACTTCAGCGCCGCCCGGCCTGGACCGATGGGCATTTCGTGGGTGAACGCCAACTCAACCTCCCGGCCATGCGGAGACAGGGATGCAGTTGCCGTTTGGTAATCGGGCGCTCCGTCCTTCAGTCCGGCGAGGTATATGAGCGTTCCTCTGCCTGATTCGGCCCGAAGAGGCTGTGTTAGCGACAGCCGGGACCAGTGGCCCTCTCCCCGGACACCCTGCTCAATGCCAACCTCCCAAGTGGACATAAGGTATGGCTCTACATCCAACATTGAGCCGGAGGGAAGATCCACCTGCGCAAGCGCCAGCGTGCCAGAAAGCGTCGCCGTCCAGGACTGCCCCAGGCCGCGCCGGAAGTTCCTGCCTACCCAGGCTGTCGATGAACGGACTCTGTTTCCGAACGCGCCTGAAGGCTGGCCGCCCAGCCACGAAGAGCCGTCGGACAGAAACCCCCACCGGAAGCCGGCGCTGGGCGCTTGCTCAAGCCCCAGCCGGCCGTCCCCCGTCAGCAGCCGGAGCGTGGATGCTGGAGATGCCCCGGAATACCTCCATGCCGCCAGGAGGCTTGCGGACAGGGGTGCGGCGGCGCGCACCGGAATGGCTAAGGTTCCCGGCGTGAATCCCAGGTGGGGTACGCTGCCTTCTTCCGCCGGCTCGGCGAACGCGGGGGCCAGGTTCGGAGCGTTCCAGGACTGCACGGCCATGTAATTGGCAGGAGATACCCAGAACGGCGCGCCCAGGCTGTCTAGGCTGGCCACTTCCACGCCCAGGTTGGCGAACCGTATTCCCAGTCCGCCGATTGACGCAGGGAGACTCAACAGCGTCATTGAGGCGTCGCTGTTCCACGCGGAGGTTCCCGTGGACAGCCTCCCCACGGGTTGCAAGGCAGCCTTGAGGTCAAGCAGTCCCGCGCCATAAATCTCGGCTTGGGCGTATCTGCCAGTGTTGTCCGCGGTGTTGACTACCCGCTTGGCGATTTCGGTATTGCCCAACTGGCCGCGGAAGTGTTCCATCAAAAGCGCGATTGCGCCGCTGACTATTGGCGCTGCGAAAGACGTGCCCTCGCTCAGATGGGCCCATTCCCTCACAAATGGATGCGCGGCGATTACGGTCCCGGGCGCCGCGAGACAAAAATGCCGCCCGTGGACGGCCGCATCCCAATCCGTAGGCAAGGGCCCGCAGAAGTTGCTGTATGAAGCATAGATGCCGTCTGCCCCGATGGCCATGACGGACAGGTGGTGGCCGCGGGCCATAGGCTCCCAATAGGGGGCATCGCTTTCCACCGAGCTAACTCCTCTCATATCGTTACCCGCCGCGTAAACGAGAATGGCGCGCTCGTCAGGGTGCCTGTCGGCCTGAAAGAGCGCCCGCCAGGTCCGGGGGAACAAGTCGCTCACGTTGTCAAGCTGCCGCAGGAAGGCGAGGATTCCCGATGTCGCATCCACCGATATTCCGTAGCTGCGGTTGATGATGTCGAAGTCCGAGTAAAACTCATTCTGAAAGGCCGCTTGTTCGGTGTCAAAGGCTTTGCGATCAGCCGGGCTTGCTAATCTCGCTTCTGTGAAAATGCTCTCCAGTCGCCTGCGATAAGCAGTTTGTCCCTCCGGGGAAAAATCCCTCGCAATCGGAATGATTGTGGCGGCCGGAGCCACGCCGAAGTCGCGGCCGGCCGCCACTGATGCGACCATCGTTCCGTGCGTCCCTGTGCTCGGCAATATGTCGTATTCCACACACTCGCTGCCCGGATCACTTGGGCACGGGTATGTGTATTCGAGATACCAGTTCGAGAATTCGGGTGTCCAGAACTTCCCGGAAGCGTCCTCGCGTGGATAGAAGTTGAATTCAACTGCCGTATCCGGGTCCGGAGGCGCCCAGCCGTATTCCAGGATTACCGAACGGGCCTTCATCTGTGTAGGCTCAATGCCTTCCGCCGCTTCGGGAAGATCAATGCCCTCGTGGGCGAAAACATGGCAGTCTGAAGATGACGGCGAGCAATTTTCTGCGTCAGACCATCGGCTGTCTCCGTCTGGATAGACTGGATACGTCAATACCGCCCCGTCGAACGACACCCGCCCCTCGAACTCCGAAAGCCGGTAATTCACGCCATCGTCCTCGATGCCTATGCGTACGCCCTTGCCGCTCAACCCGGAAGCATAGGCGTGATGGGCGTTGACATTCGCGAGTAACGGCTGGAACAGCGCGAGCCGTTTTGAGGAGTGCAGGAATCCGCCGCCGCTGGGGTTATCAGGGCCCCCCGGCTTGCAATGGAGCGGGCGTGGGGAATTGAGGCAGTCGGTAATATCCTTGAGCTCGACTACTTGCTCCCACCCTTCCTGGTGGGCATCGTAGTCGTATTCAAACCGTTGCCGATTTACTCTGGCGCCGTGGACCGCAAACCTCGCCAAGATAAGCGCGGCTTCCGCGTTCGCCACGTCTGCTCTTAGGCTTGCCTGACTGGGGTTCAGGTCGTTGGCGGCGGCAACGGCTCGTTCGTAGGTTTCGGATGCGCTGCGTGCGGCGCTTTTCAGTGAACTGTCCCAGGGTGATTGCTCTGCGGCGGCGATAGCTTTCTTGTAAGCGTCTCGGGCTTCGCGCCATTGGGAGGCGGCGTTATCCAACGCCTCCTTTGCCCGGCGAAGCTCCGTTTCCTGCTCCGCCACCTTGTTTTCGAGATTGGAGATGTGGTTTGCGTAGTCCTGAATCCTTTGGTCGAATTGGATCTGGCTGGGCGTTCGCCGCAGGTCCAGGTCCGAACCGACCCAGGCGGCATCGTCGTCGTCGGCTTGGACCAGACAGGGCAGCGCCAGCGCCACTGTGCCAACCAGCGCGCAGGCCATCAACGGCACCGCGCCACCTACAAGCCGGTACCTGTTCGTATCGACCATCTTATTTCTCCCAGCCGAGTCCATCCGACTCCAGCCTTTCGCCCGGATCTTCTTCCGGACACCAATCGGGGCGTGTGCCACCGTCATAGACTCGGCCCATATGCTGCTCAATGAGCCTGTTCGCCAATTCAACCCAGGTCTCGTATTCCCAAAAATAAACGCGGGCCAGTACACGCCCGCCATACTTGTCGTTCTCTATCTGCGTAAGACGAACGGTCTTATCGATCAGGAGTGTCCGCACGTAGTCACGCGCCATAACCGCCAGACTCTTTTCGATTTCGCAACTGCCCCGAATCTCCGGCGTATCCACGCCGAGAACCCGAACGCCGCCCGTCCACGTCATATTGGGCCAGATAGCGGCCTCCACATAGATCGTGTCGCCATCATAGGCTCCGGTCACCAAAGCATCCGTTGCGACTTGCGCCTGAACAGGAGCGCATAGCGCGCAAAGCAGGACGGCTACGCCAATCACGGAGCATGCGAATTGGTCCGGCACCCTAGTGTAATCCTTAGATGTGATCATGTATCAATCCCCTCCAAGTAGCCTGTCGAATTGCAGGTCATGGTTCGCTATCTTAGCCGCCCTGCTGCATTCAGCCTGCTGCAGAGCCGTGGGCAAGGGTGCCCCGCTTATAATGGCCGACCTTGCGAAGGGCGGGAAAAAGCGCATGCCCAAGACCTCACTTTTTACTTCCGAGTCGGTTTCCGACGGCCATCCGGACAAGCTGGCGGACCAGGTTTCCGACGCCGTGCTCGATGCCATCCTGTCGCGGGACGAGGACGCGCGCGTGGCGGCGGAGGTGCTGGTCAAGACCGGTTTCGTGCTGGTCGCCGGCGAGATCACCACGTCGACCTGGGTGGACCTCGAATCGCTGGTTCGGGGACTGATCAAGGACATCGGCTACAACAACTCGGAACTGGGCTTCGATGGCGCGACCTGCGGCGTTCTGAACGCGATCGGGAAGCAGTCTCCCGATATCCGCAGGGGGGTGAACGCCGGCGAGGGCAAGCCCCTGGGCGCCGGCGATCAGGGAATGATGTTCGGTTATGCCTGCAGGGAAACGCCCACCCTCATGCCGGCCCCGATCGACCTGGCCCATCGGCTCATGCTGAGGCATGCCGAATTGCGCGCCTCGGGGGAACTGGACTGGCTGCGGCCCGACGGCAAGTCGCAGGTCACGGTGCGCTACGAGGACTACCGGCCGGTCGCCGTTACCGATGTCGTTCTGTCCACCCAGCATGCCCCGCATATCTGGCCGGACGACTACCCGCGGGGCGTTTGTCCGCCGGACTTCAAGGAAGCGATCATCGAGCAGCTGGTCAAGCCGGTGCTGGGCCCCCAGTGGCTGGCCGGCCCGATCAACTACCTGGTCAATCCCGCCGGACGGTTTGTCGAAGGCGGGCCGCAAGCGGATTGCGGCCTGACCGGGCGCAAGATCATTGTCGACACCTACGGCGGAATGGCCCGGCACGGCGGCGGAGCGTTTTCCGGCAAGGATCCTTCCAAGGTGGACCGTTCCGCCGCCTACGCAGTGCGCCACGCCGCCAAGAACATCGTCGCGGCCGGCCTGGCGGATCGCTGCGAAGTGCAGGTCTGTTACGCGATCGGCGAGCCGGAGCCGGTAGCGGTCGATGTCGAGAGCTTCGGCACCGCGACGGTCAGCGACGAGCGCCTCAAGGCACTGGTGCGGGCCCATTTCGATTTGTCGGTCGAGGGCATTATCCGGGACCTGGACCTGAAACGCATGTCGTACCGCCCCGCCGCCGCCTTCGGCCATTTCGGCAGGGAGGATTGCGGCTTCAGCTGGGAAGAGACCGGCCGGGCGGCCCAGCTTGCCGAGGACGCCCGCGCGGCGAAGGTCGCCTGACATGTCCAGGACTGCCGTAACCCGCCTGCACGAGGACTACCGGGTCGCCGACCTGTCGCTGGCCGACTTCGGCGAGCGCGAGATTGCCATCGCCCGCAGCGAAATGCCCGGGCTGATGGCGCTGCGGGCGGAATACGCCGACAGGCAGCCGCTGGCCGGGGCGCGTATCGCCGGCTGCCTGCACATGACGGTGCAGACCGCCGTATTGATCGAAACGCTGCTGGAACTGGGCGCGGAGGTGCGCTGGTCGTCGTGCAACCGGCTGTCCACCCAGGACCACGCCGCCGCCGCCATGGCGCGCCGCGGCGTGCCGGTGTTCGCCTGGAAGGGCGAGACGGAAGAGGAATACGTCACCTGTATCGCCCGAACCATCACCGGCCCGGGCGGCTGGACCCCCAACCTGCTGCTGGACGACGGCGGCGACCTGACCCGCATCGTTCACGAGGAGCACCCGAAGCTCGCTGCCGAGCTGCTGGGACTCAGCGAGGAGACCACTACGGGCGTTCATCAGCTCTACCGGATGCATGAGAAGGGCACGCTGCGTTGCCCGGCCATGGATGTCAACGCGTCGGTGACCAAGTCCAAGTTCGACAACTTGTACGGCTGCCGCGAATCGCTGGTCGACGGCATCAAGCGGGCCACCGACGTGATGGTGGCGGGCAAGATTGCGGTGGTGTGCGGTTACGGTGATGTGGGCAAAGGCTGTGCCCAATCACTCAAGGGCCTGGGGGCGCAGGTGTGGATTACCGAAATCGATCCGATCTGCGCCTTGCAGGCGGCGATGGAAGGCTATCCGGTGGTCACGATGGACGAGGCCTGCGGGCAGGCCGACATCTTCGTCACCGCGACCGGCAACAAGGGCGTCATCACCTACGACCACATGGCGCGCATGAAGGACCAGGCCATACTCTGCAACATCGGTCATTTCGACGTGGAGATCGACGTCGCCAGCCTGAAGGACTGCGAGTGGGAGGAAATCAAGCCGCAGGTGGATCACGTGATCTTTCCGGACGGCAAGCGGCTGATCCTGCTGGCCCGCGGCCGGCTCGTGAACCTGAGTTGCGCCACAGGTCATCCCAGTTTCGTCATGTCGACCAGCTTTACCAACCAGGTCCTGGCCCAGATCGAGCTGCTGACGCGCAGGGATTACGAAAACCGTGTATACACGCTGCCGCGGCGTCTCGACGAGAAAGTCGCGCGCCTGCATCTTCCCAAGCTGGGCGCCTCGCTCAGCCGTCTTACGCCGGAGCAGGCCGAGTATCTCGGCATCCCGGAGACCGGTCCGTTCAAACCCGACCGGTACCGCTACTAGGCCCCGGTTCTCCGCCACCAGGGGGCAGCCTGTCGCCCATTGAGGACTTCCAGCATGTCGGTATTCAATTCCCTAAGAGAATATGCACAAGCCATGGAGCAGCAAGGCAAGCTGCTGCGCATTCCGGACATGGACCAGGACCAGTTCGAGATGACGGCTTTCTCCTACCGCCTGGAGGACCGGATGCGCACCTCGGCCCCGGCATTCCTGGTGGAACGCACGAAGATGAACGGCCGATCGTATGACACGCCCGTCATCTGCAACGTGCTCAACAGTTTCAAGACGGTTGCGATGTGCCTCGGAGTGGAGGATCTCAGCGACGACGAGCGCGAAATGAACCAGGTGGTGGAGCGGGAACTGCTCAAGCACATGAACGAGGACTATCGCTTCGCGCAGATTCCTCCCGTGGAAGTGGACGGGGCGCATGCTCCCTGCAAGGAAGTGAAGCTGTTCGGCGAGGATGCGGACCTCGACCGGTTTCCGTGGATCATGAACAATCCGGCCGACGGGGGGCGATTCATCAGTACCGGCTCGGTGATCATGGAAGACCCCGACATCGGCCGGAACGTCGGCACCTACCGGCTGCAGGTCAAGGGCCCGCAGAAGCTCGGCATCTGCTTTACCGGCCAGAACCACGGCGCGATGATGATGCGCAAGGCCATCGCCCAGGGAAAGAAGAGTGTGCCCTGCGTCGTGGCCACGGGTCTGGACCCGATCACCTGGATGATGAGCAGCACGCGGGTGGGCGAGCTGGGTGACGACGAATTCGCGCTTTCGGGCGGTTTTCGGGGCGAGCCGGTGGAGCTGGTCCGGGCCGAAACGAACTCGCTGATGGCGCCGGCGCACGCCGAGATCGTCATCGAGGGGGAAATCAGTACCGACAAGGAGATGGAGGGCCCGTACGGCGAGATGCTGGGCTACATCGGAGAACCGGCGCCCAATCATTTCATGACGGTCAAGGCCATCACTCACCGCAAAAAGCCCTGGGTCTACAACATCTGGCCGGGAATCGGCGGCGCCTACCTCACCTGGCCCTGGCAGGTTGGGCATTTCGCGCGGCTGAAGCGGATCATGCCCAACCTGGTGAAACTGCACATGCCGCCGGAAATTCCCAGCATGGTGATCGCCTGCATCAACAAGCGCCTGCCGGGCGAGGGGATCGAAGCCGGGCTTCTGATCATGGGCTACCGGATGATCGGGTTCAGCAAGAAGATGATCATCATCCTCGACAAGGACGTGGACCCCACCGACCTCACGCGGGTGTTGCATGCGGTGACCACGCGCTGGCAGCCCTGGCCGGCCAGCCTGACCGTACGGCAGACCTTCTCTTTCATGATCGATCCCAGCACCCACCGAAACGCGCTTTCCAGCAAGATGCTGATCGACGCCACGCGGCAGCTTCCCGCGGAAGGCGGGCCCAATGTGTTCGCCGAGGACAACCGCACGGTCATGGAGGAACGCGCCGCGGACTCCTTCAAGCTGGTCGATAAACGCTGGGAGGAGTACTTCGCCGACTGATGGCGGGAAGGGCCGTGAGGAGGAGCCGGGGATGAGGTATTTCGGCACCGACGGCGTGCGCGGCACGGTGGGGCAGCATCCCATGACCGCCGAGTTCGCATTGCGGCTGGCCGGCGCCGCCACCCGCGCCCTGCTGCCTCGCGGCGGCAAGGTCGTGATCGGCAAGGATACACGGATTTCCGGCTACATGTTCGAATCGGCGCTGGAGGCGGGTTTCGTCGCCGCCGGCGCCGACGTTCGCCTGTCCGGCCCCTTGCCCACGCCCGGCGTGGCCCTGCTTACCCGGGAGCTGGGCGCCGACCTTGGAGTCGTTATCAGCGCTTCGCACAACGCCTACGGCGACAACGGAATCAAGTTCTTCAGGCATGACGGCTTCAAGCTGGCGGTCACGCAAGAGGCGCTGATCGAGAGCCATATCGAAGACGCCGCGGTTACGCTGGATTCCACCGCGCTGGGCCAGGTGCGGAGGGTCGACGATGCGCTGGAGCGTTATGAGCAGCACTGCCTGGGTACGGTCCCCGCGGACATGTCGCTGGAGGGCGTCAAGATCGTGGTGGACTGCGCGCACGGCGCTTCCTACCGCGTGGCCCCGGCGACGCTGACCGCGCTGGGCGCCGAACTCGTTCCTCTGGGCTGTTCGCCGAACGGACGCAATATCAACGACCGTTGCGGCGCCACCGAGCCCGACCTGCTGCGGCGCACAGTCAAGGCGGTCGAGGCCGATGTCGGCATCGCGCTGGACGGCGACGGCGACCGCGTCATCATGGTGGATTCCGCTGGCGCGACCCTGAACGGCGACACCCTGCTGCTGGTTCTCGCCCTGGCGCGCCAGGAAGCCGGCCGGCTGGCAGGCCCCGTAGTCGGGACCCAGATCAGCAGCATGGCGCTGGAACGGGCCCTGCGGGCGGAAGGAATCGATTTTTGCCGCGCCGAGGTGGGCGACCGGCAGGTGGTCGCGATGCTACGCGAGAAGGGCGGGGTCCTGGGCGGGGAAAGTTCCGGCCATATTCTGTGCCTGGACAAGTCCACCACCGGCGACGGGCTGCTGGTGGCCCTGGAAGTGCTGGCCGTCATGCAGGCGAGAAGCTGTTCGCTGGCGGAACTGGCCGAGGACATGCCGCATACGGAACAGGCGAACCTGAGCGTGCCCTCGAACGGCGACGGCAGCCTGGGAGACCCCGCTGTCGAACAGGCCCTGCGGGCGGCCCGCCGGCTGCTCGGCGAAGAAGGCCGCATCGTGGTGCGGCCGTCGGGCACCGAGCCCGTTTTCCGGATCATGGCGGAAGGCCCCGACCGCACGCGCGTGGACCAGGCCGCCGAAGGCGTGGCCCAGGCGCTCAGGGCCGCCTGAGGCGCCGCGTGATGACTGATCGGCGCCGGATCGTGGCCGGCAACTGGAAGATGCACGGCAGCCTGGGCGCGGCAAGGGAACTGGCCGGGGCGCTGGCCGCCACGGCGCATGAACCTGGCCGCGGCCTTCCGGAAGTGATCGTGTTTCCTCCGTTCCCGCACCTGGACGCCGTGCGCCGGGTTCTGGAAGACGCGGAGTCGGCCGGAACCCTCGCCGTTCAACTGGGGGCGCAGGACGTTTCCAGCCAGGGGGAGGGCGCGCATACGGGCGATGTGTCCGCGGGCATGCTGGCCGACTGCGGCTGCAGCCACGTTCTTGTCGGGCACTCGGAAAGGCGGACGGCTTTCAGGGAAAGCGACGAGCTGGTGGCGACGAAATTTCAGCGGGCGGCGGACCAGGGCCTGATTCCGATTCTTTGCGTGGGAGAAACACTTCGCGAACGCGAAGCGGAACGCACCGGGGAGATCGTTCTGAGGCAACTCGCGGCCGTAATGGAACTGTGCGGCGCCGGCGGGTTCACGCGGGCCGTGCTGGCCTACGAACCGGTCTGGGCCATCGGCACCGGCCATACCGCAACACCGGAACAGGCACAGGAGGTACACGCCCTGCTGCGCGGCGAAATCGCCCGCACCGATGCTAAAATCAGCGCGGGCCTTCGCATTCTGTACGGGGGCAGCGTGAACGGCGCCAACGCGGCCGCGCTTTTTGCCCAGCCGGACATTGACGGCGGCCTGGTGGGCGGCGCTTCCCTGGATGCGAAGGAGTTTTTGCGGATCATCACGGCGGTATAGCGGAGTAGGGTTCTGTTACAGCAATTGTTCCTGGCAGCGCATGTTCTCGTCGCTGCCCTGATTATTGTTTTTGTGCTGCTTCAGCGCGGAAAGGGCGCGGAAACGGGCGCCGCTTTCGGTTCGGGAGCATCCGGAACGGTGTTCGGCGCGCGCGGCTCGGCGAACTTCCTTTCGCGCGTCACGGCGGTACTCGCCACGCTGTTCTTCGCCACCAGCCTCATCCTCACCGGGGTCGGCAAGCCCCGGCCCGAGGAGAGTCTTCTCGATACCATCGAGCAAGCTGCGCCGGCCGAAGAGGAGGCCGTCCCCGAGGAGGAAGATGAAGACCTGCCGCAGCTGCCCTCGCTTCAGCCTGCGGAGCAACCCGACATCCCGCAGGAATGATGCAGCTTTTCTTTCCGTGCCGACGTGGTGGAATTGGTAGACACGCTGTCTTGAGGGGGCAGTGGCGCAAGCCGTGCCGGTTCGAGTCCGGCCGTCGGCATACCCACGCGAACTGCGGAAGCTCTTGTCCGGCGGAATAGTCATGCCGGCCGATTACCTTCCGGTGCTGATTTACCTCTGCGTGGCGTTCGGCATAGCGCTGGCGCTGCTCGGCCTGGGACTGCTGCTCGGCCGCGGGCAGCGTGACGAGCGCAAGCTGGAGCCGTACGAATGCGGATTCGACGCGTTCGAGGACTCGCGCATGCGGTTCGACGTTCGCTACTATCTCGTCGCGATCCTGTTCATCATCTTCGATCTCGAGATCGCCTTCCTGTTTCCCTGGGCGGTGGCGCTGGACGCCATCGGCTACCAGGGCCTGATCGCGATGGGCATCTTCCTTCTGGTGCTCGTCGTCGGCTTCGTTTACGAGTGGCGCAAGGGGGCCCTGGAATGGGACTAGAGGCAGCCGGGCCACGTATCGACGGCATGGCCGATACGCTTACCGAGGCCCGCGAGCAGGGCTTCGTCGTGACTTCGCTGGACAAGCTGCTGAACTGGGCGCGCACCGGGTCCATGTGGCCGATGACTTTCGGGCTGGCCTGCTGCGCGGTCGAGATGATGCATGCGGGCGCCGCGCGTTACGATCTCGACCGCTTTGGCGTGATGTTCCGGCCCAGCCCCCGGCAATCGGACGTGATGATCGTGGCCGGAACCCTTTGCAACAAGATGGCGCCTGCCTTGCGCCGCGTCTACGACCAGATGCCGGAGCCGCGCTGGGTGATCTCGATGGGTTCCTGCGCCAACGGCGGCGGCTATTACCACTACGCCTATTCGGTGGTGCGCGGTTGCGACCGCATCGTGCCGGTGGACGTCTATGTTCCCGGCTGTCCTCCGACGGCCGAGGCGCTGTTCTACGGAATCCTGCAGTTGCGCAACAAGATTCGCCACAGCAAGGCGCTGGCGCGTCCGCAGCCCACAGCCTGAACGAAGCGCTTCATGGCCTCCCGCCTCGAGTCCATGGCCGAAGCCTTGCATGCGCGCTTCGAAGGCGTGCTGCACCGGCGGGAATCCTCTTGCGGGGAATTGAATTACGACATTGAAGGTTCCGATCTGCCGGCAACCGCCGCTGCCTTGCGCGACGAAGAGGAGTTTTCCTTCGCGACCCTGATCGACGTCTGCGGCGTCGATTACCTGGGCTACGGTCAGGCCCAGTGGAGGACCGAGGAGGCAACCGAATCCGGCTTCAGCCGGGCCGTCGAGCCGGGCGCCAGCACGACCAGCTCGGCGTCCGAAAGCGAACGCCGGGCACAAGAGCAGCCGGCGCGGTTCGCCGCCGTCTATCACCTGCTGTCGCTGCGCCATAACCTGCGCGTCAGGCTGCGGGCCTTCGCCGTGGGGGAGAACCCTCCGGTCCTGCCGTCCGTGACGGGCGTCTGGCAGGCGGCCGACTGGTTCGAGCGCGAGGCCTTTGACCTGTTCGGCATCGTATTCGAAGGCCATGGGGACCTGCGCCGTATCCTGACCGATTACGGCTTTATCGGACATCCCTTCCGCAAGGATTTTCCGTTGAGCGGAAAAGTGGAAGTCCGCTACGATGAGGACAAACGCCGCGTAGTGTACGAGCCGGTCAGCATAGAGCCGCGAACGCTGGTTCCGCGCGTGATCCGGGACGACAACCGGTACCGGCCGGCGCTCAGGGCCGAGCCCGGCGACGGCGGCGGGCAGGTGGGCGATGGCTGAGTTTCAGAGCTACACGATGAATTTCGGCCCCCAGCATCCGGCCGCGCACGGCGTGCTGCGGCTGGTCCTGGAAATGGACGGCGAGGTCGTGATGCGCGCCGACCCCCACATCGGGCTGCTTCACCGCGCCACCGAGAAACTCGCGGAGTCCAAGCCCTACAACCAGAGCATCGGTTACATGGACCGTCTTGACTACGTGTCCATGATGGCCAACGAGCATGGCTATGTCCTGGCGATAGAGAAGCTGCTGGGGATCGAACCGCCGCCGCGGGCCCTCTACATCCGCGTGATGTTCGACGAGATCACCCGGATATTGAATCACCTGTTGTGGCTGGGCTGCCATGGCCTCGATGTGGGCGCCATGACCATTTTCCTCTACTGTTTCCGCGAGCGCGAGAACCTGATGGACTGCTACGAGGCGGTATCGGGCACGCGCATGCACGCAACCTACTATCGACCGGGCGGCGTTTACCGCGACCTGCCCGAACGGATGCCCAGGCACCTGGCGCAACCCGATGCGAACAGGGTTTCCGGCCGCGACAAGGCCATGGACGAGGGGCGGGACGGATCGCTGCTCGATTTCATCGAACATTTCACCCGGCGCTTTCCCGGCCACGTGGACGAATACGAGACGCTGCTGACCGAGAACCGGATCTGGAAGCAGCGCACGGTGGGCATCTCCGTGGTTTCCCCCGAGAGGGCCCTGAACCTGGGCTTTACCGGTCCCATGCTGCGCGGCTCGGGCGTGGAGTGGGACCTGCGCAAGAAGCAGCCGTACGCGGCGTACGCGGACGTGGACTTCGACATTCCGGTGGGAGTCAACGGCGATTGCTACGACCGCTATCTGGTGCGGGTCGAGGAATTGCGGCAGTCCAACCGGATTATCCGGCAATGCGTGGACTGGCTTCGCGCGAACCCCGGGCCGGTGATGGTGGACGACTACAAACTGGCGCCGCCGAAACGCGAAGAGATGAAGGAGAAGATGGAATCGCTGATCCATCACTTCAAGCTCTTCACCGAGGGCTATTGCGTGCCGGAAGGCGAGGCCTACGCCGCCGTCGAACACCCCAAGGGCGAGTTCGGCGTCTACCTGGTGTCCGACGGCGCCAACAAACCGTTCCGGGTCAAGATACGGGCGCCTGGCTTCGCCCATATGGCGGCCATGGACGAGATGGTGCGGGGGCACATGCTGGCCGACGTGGTGGCGACCATCGGCACCATGGACGTCGTGTTCGGCGAGATTGACCGGTAGTGCCGGCGGTGAGCGGCAATTCATTACTTCCCGACGCGGCGCGCGCCGCCATCCGGGAGTCGACCGCCCGGTTCCCGAGCGGGCGCCAACGCTCCGCGGTTCTGGACGCGCTTCGCCTTGCCCAGGACGGGAATGGCGGCTGGTTGTCGGTGGAACTGATGGACGCAGTGGCCGAGGAGTTGGCGCTGCCGCCGATCCAGGTCTATGAGGTCGCAACCTTCTACTCCATGTTCGAGGTGCGCGCGGTCGGTCGGCATTGCGTATCCGTGTGCACCAACATTTCCTGCTGGCTTCGCGGCGGCCGGGAGTTGCTCAAGCACCTGGAGAACCGGCTGGGGATTTCCGCGGGCGAGAGCACCGTCGATGGACGGATTTTTCTCAAGGAAGAGGAAGAGTGCCTGGCGGCCTGCACGGGTGCGCCGATGATGATGGTGGGCCATTGCTACCACGAGAACGTGACGCCCGACGAGGCCGACCGCATTGTCGAGAGGCTGAGCTGACGGGCATGGACCTGGTTCACGTCTGCATGCCGCCGCCCGATGCGGAACGGCCCTGGCGGCTCGAGTCCTACGAGGGCCGCGGCGGCTATCGGGTCTGGCGGAAAGTGCTGGCCGGCGAACTCGACGCGGGACAGATCCTGGAAACGGTCAAGGCATCCGGGCTGCGCGGCCGTGGCGGGGCCGGCTTTCCCACCGGGCTGAAATGGAGCTTCATGCCCGGAGACTGCGAGCAGCCCACCTACCTGGTCTGCAACTCCGACGAGAGCGAGCCCGGAACCTGCCACGACCGGGACATCCTGCGCTACAACCCGCACGTGCTGATCGAGGGCATGGCCCTGGCCGCTTATGCGATGGGCGCCACGGTGAGCTACAACTACATTCGCGGCGAGTTCCTGGGCGAGCCGGTGCCGCGGTTTCTCGACGCACTGGACGAAGCCCGGGCGGCGGGGCTGATCGGCCGTGGCCTGGGCGCCGCGGGGATCGACTTCGAGCTGCATCCCTTCGTGGGCGCGGGCGCGTATATCTGCGGCGAGGAGACGGGCCTTCTGGAGTCACTCGAGGGCAAACCCGGCAAGCCCCGCTTCAAGCCGCCGTTCCCCGCGCAGAGCGGCCTGTACGGCCGTCCCACCACGGTCAACAATACCCAGACCCTGGCCTGCGTGCCGGCCATCGTGGAAAAGGGCGCGGAGTGGTTCAAGTCGCTGGGCCCGCCCAATTCGGCCGGCACGATGATCTATTCGGTGTCCGGCCACGTGGAGCGGCCCGGCAACTACGAGGCGCCGCTGGGCGTATCCTTCAACGAACTGCTGGAGCATGCCGGCGGGGTCTGGAAGGGCCGCAAGCTGAAGGCGGTGATACCCGGCGGGTCTTCGGTCCCGGTGCTGCCCGCGGCAATCATCAGGGAATGCACAATGGATTACGACTCGCTCAGCGAGGCGGGTTCGGCGCTGGGGACCGGGGCGATGATCGTGATGGACGATCGAACCTGCATGGTGAGCGTGCTGAGACGTATCGCACGCTTCTACTACGCCGAGTCCTGCGGCCAGTGCACGCCCTGCCGCGAAGGCACCGGGTGGCTGTACCGGATGCTGACGCGCATGCTGGAAGGACGGGCCAAAGTATCGGACCTGGACCTGCTGCTGAGCGTGGCCAACAACATCGAGGGCCACACGATCTGCGCCTTGGGAGACGCGGCGGCGTGGCCGGTACAGAGTTTCCTGAAGCACTTCCGCGGTGAATTCGAAGAGAAGATCCGGAGTTCCCGGCCCCTCGCCCGGCGGAAGGAGGCGGCCTATGCCTGACGAAGGCGTCCGCCTTACCGTAAACGGCCGGGAACTTGAGGCCGCGGCCGGAGAAATGCTGATCGCGGTGACCGACCGGGCCGGCATTTACGTGCCCCGCTTCTGCTATCACCCCAAGCTGAGCGTCGCGGCCAATTGCCGCATGTGCCTGGTGGACGTGGCGGGTGCTCCGAAGCCCATGCCAGCCTGCGCCCTGCCGGTTACCGAAGGCCTGGAGGTCGAAACCCGGTCCGACCGGGCAATTGCGGCCCAGCGGGCGACGATGGAATTTCTGCTGATCAACCATCCGCTCGATTGCCCGGTTTGCGACCAGGGAGGGGAGTGCGAGCTTCAGGACCTGGCGATGGGATTCGGCCGCGACATATCGCGCTTTACGGAAGGAAAGCGGGCGGTGCCCGATCCGGACCTGGGCCCGCTGGTGTCCACCGACATGACCCGCTGCATCCATTGCACGCGCTGCATACGCTTCGGAGAGGAGGTCGCCGGCGTGCAGGAACTGGGCGCGACCGGCCGCAGCGAGCACATGGAAATCACCACCCACGTTGAGCGGTCCCTGAAGCACGAACTGTCCGGCAACGTCATCGACGTGTGTCCGGTCGGGGCCCTGAACAACAAGCCCTACCGTTTCACCGCCCGCGCCTGGGAAATGAGCGCCCACGCGACGGTGGCGTCGCATGACTGCGTGGGCTCGGCGCTCTATGCGCACGTCCTGCGCGGGCGCGTGCGGCGCATCGTGCCGCGCGAGAACGAAGCGGTGAACGAGACCTGGATCTCGGACCGGGACCGCTTCAGTTGCGAAGGCTTGTACGTGGAGGAGCGGCTTCACAAGCCGCTGGTGCGGCGCGATGGGCGGCTGATGGAGGTCGGCTGGGAAGAGGCGCTGGCCGCGGCTGCCGCGGGCCTGATGCGCGTGGCGGAAGAGCACGGCGGCGAGGGGCTCGGGACGCTGGTCTCTCCGTCGGCGACTGCCGAGGAAGGCTACCTCCTGAGAAAACTGATGAGCGCACTGGGTTCGGCCAACATCGAATACAGGCTCAGGCAGCGCGATTTTCGAAGCGCGGCGACCGCCGCCGACGCGCCGTGGCTGGGGACCCGGTTCTGCGAAGTGGAGTCGCTGGACTCCCTGCTGCTGGTGGGTTGCGACCTGCGCAGCGAAGCGCCGATCCTCGCCCACCGTGTCCGCAAGGCGGCCATGGCCGGCGCCCGGGTCAGCTACCTGGACCTGGCCGAGAGGGAATACCTGCACCCGATCGGCACCAGAAGCGTGCAGCCGCCCCGGGATTGGGCGCGCGCTCTCGGGCCATTGGCCGGCCGCGCGCTCAAGGGAAGGCGCCGTGCGTTGTGGCTGGGTGGACTCGCGGTTCGCCATCCGGCCTACGGCGAACTCCTCGAAGCGGCCGCCGAAGCGGCCGCGGGGGCCGTTCTCGGCCACGTTACGCAGGGCGGAAACGCTGCGGGCCTGCACCTGGCCGGCGTCATTCCCGGCCCGGCGGATGGAAACGGGGCCGCCGGGCTCAACGCGGACCGAATGAGCCGCGTGACCCTTGCGGGAATGGTCCTGATGGGCGTCGAGCCGGATCTTGATTGCGCTGCGGGCGCCCACGAAGCGATTGGCGGGGCGGGCTTCCTGCTTGCGCTGAATCCCTGGGTTTCGCCCTGGCTGCTCAGCCACGCTGACGTATTGCTGCCCACCGCGACTAGCCTGGAGTCTTCGGGGACCCTGGTGAACGGGCAGATGGACTGGCAGAGTTTTGCCGCCGCCGCGCCGCCCCCGGGCATGGCCCGGCCGGCCTGGAAAGTATTGAGGGCGCTCGCGGACCGTTTGAGTCTTGAAGGCTTCGGATATGCCGATACGGACCAGGTCCTGGCGGAACTCAGGCAGCGGATCGAACGCCCGGCCGCCGCCTCGGCGTCAACTTCCCACGGCGCCTCGATCGACTCCCGGTCTCTCGACGACGAGGAATTCGCGACGCTGGAACTGCCCATGTATTCGGTCGACGGCCTGGTGCGGCGGTCCGCGCCCCTCCAGCAGGCGGCCGCGGTGCAAAGGGCCGCCTGAAGCCGTCCCATGGCCGAGCTGCTTGCCAACTGGCTGGATTTCCTGCCCCCCGAGGCGATCGGCGCGCTGATCGACCTTGTCGCGATTGTCGCGGTGACCGTGGTCGTGATCCTTTGCGTGGCCTACGCGACCTACCTGGAACGCAAGGTGATCGGCTTCATGCAACTGCGGCAGGGGCCGAACCGGGTCGGCTTCCGCGGCCTCCTGCAGCCGTTCGCCGACGTGCTGAAGCTGCTGGTGAAGGAAATCGTGATTCCCGGCCGCGCCAACCGCTGGCTGTTCCTGACCGCGCCGGTCCTGGCGCTGGTCCCGGCGCTGGCGGCCTGGGCCGTGGTGCCGCTGTTTCCCGGCTTCGCCGTGGCGGACCTGAACGCCGGCCTGCTCTACCTCCTGGCCATGACCTCGCTGGGTATCTACGGAATCATCCTGGCCGGCTGGGCCAGCAACTCCAAGTACGCGCTGCTTGGGGCGATGCGCTCGGCGGCGCAGATGGTCGCCTACGAAATCGCCATGGGGTTCGCACTGGTGGGCGTGCTGATGGCCGCCGGCAGCCTGAACCTGGGCGTGATTGTCGAGAAACAGGCAGGGGGAGTGGGCAACTGGTTCATTCTTCCCCTCCTGCCCCTGTTCCTCGTGTATTTCATCTCCGGCATAGCCGAGACCAACCGGGCGCCGTTCGACGTGGCCGAGGGCGAGTCGGAGATCGTGGCCGGATTCCACGTGGAATACGGCGGCGCCACCTTCGCCATGTTCTTCCTCGCGGAATACGCCAACATGATTCTGATCGCCACGCTCACCGCGGTGCTGTTCCTCGGCGGCTGGGACTCGCCGTTCGCGGGCCTGATCGACAGGCAATGGCCGGTGGTGGGCATACTCGCGGCCCCCGGCCTGTTCTGGCTGGCCGCCAAGACGTTTCTGTTCCTGTTCGTCTTCCTGTGGTTGCGCGCGACCTTTCCCCGCTACCGCTACGACCAGATCATGCGTCTGGGCTGGAAAGTGTTCATTCCGGTGACGCTGGTGTGGATCGGCGTGGAGGCCGTGCTGTCCGTGCTTGATATTGGGCCGTTCAAATGAGTGATTCCGAAAAGAGGCCTGCGGCCGGCAAGTCCGGCCCCGGCGATCGCATCCGGGCGGTTTTCCGCACTTTCGCTCTCTGGGAGCTGTTGCGGGGACTGCGCGTAACCCTGACCAACTTCTTCAGGCGCAAGGTCACGCTCAGGTATCCGGAGGAGAAGACCCCGCAGTCGCCGCGATTTCGGGGCCTGCACGCCTTGCGCCGATACGCCAACGGCGAGGAGCGCTGCATCGCCTGCAAGCTGTGCGAGGCAGTCTGTCCGGCGCTGGCGATCACCATCGAGTCCGAAGTGCGCGAGGACGGCACCCGCCGGGCGAGCCGTTACGACATCGACCTCTTCAAGTGCGTGTACTGCGGGTTCTGCGAGGAAGCCTGTCCGGTGGACGCGATCGTGGAGACCCGGATTCACGAGTACCACATGGAGAACAGGGGCGAGAACATTCTGACCCGGGAACGCCTGCTTGAAATCGGCGATCGATACGAGGAACAGATTGCCGCCGATCGCAGCGCCGACGCTTCCTACCGCTGAGCCGCTTCTTCATGCAGCAGATTCCGGAAATCTTCCCGCTCATACTCTTTTACGGCTGGTCGGGTCTGTTGATCGCGGCCGCCGTGGGCGTGATCACGGCGCGAAATCCGGTTCACTCGGTGCTGCTCCTGGTGCTGTGTTTCGTCATCTCGGCCGCCATCTGGCTGCTCCTGCGCGCCGAGTTCCTGGCCGTGGCCCTGGTGCTGGTTTACGTCGGCGCGGTGATGGTGCTGCTGCTGTTCGTCGTGATGATGCTGGACATCAACGTCGAGCGCATGCGCGAGGGGCTCACGCGCTATGCGCCCCTGGGCGTGCTGGTCGGCCTGCTGCTGGCCGCGCAGCTTTCGTCGGTCTGGTGGCTGCGCCGGTCGGGACTGGAAATCGCCGCGCCCGCCGACTCGCTGGCTTTCGAGGAGGGCAACACGCAGGCGCTGGGCACGCTGCTGTACACCGAGCACCTGTATGCCTTCGAGATAGCCGGCTATATCCTCCTGCTGGCCATCATCGGCGCGATTACGCTCACGCTGCGCCGCCGCAAGGGCCTGCGTGTGCAGCAGGTGTCCGAACAGGTCGCCGTCCGGCCGGAAAGCCGGGTCCGGCTGGTGAAAATGAAAACCGAGCGGGACGAATGATCGGGCTTGCCCACCTGCTGACCCTGAGCACGATCCTGTTCGCGATCGCCGTGTGCGGCATTTTCATCAACCGCCGCAGCGTGATCCTGCTCCTGATGTGCGTGGAACTTCTGCTGCTTGCGGTCAATTTCAATTTCATCGCGTTTGCGTACTTCCTCGGCGACCTGGCCGGGCAGGTGTTCGTGTTCTTCATCCTGACCGTGGCTGCGGCGGAGGCGGCGATAGGCCTGGCGATCCTCGTGGTGCTGTTCCGCAACCGGCTCAGCGTGAACGTGGAAGAGTTCAGCCTGCTGAAGGGATGATGTACGAAGCAATCCTGTTTGCGCCGCTGTGCGCGGCGGCGCTGGTGGCGCTGGGCTCCAGGGTTCTTCCGCGCAACGTGGTTCACGGCCTGCCGATCCTTGCCGTCGGACTGTCCGCCGTCCTGTCGGTCCGGGCCCTGCTGGACCAGCTCGGCGGCGAACCGGTAACGGTAAAGCTGCTGGACTGGCTCAGCATCGGCGGGTTCGAGCTGAGCTTCGGCCTGCTGATCGACCGCCTGACCGCCCTGATGGCCTGCGTTGTCACCTGGGTTTCGCTGGCGGTGCACGTATACACGGTCGGCTACATGCGCGACGATCCTGGCTACGCGCGCTTCTTCGCCCTGATCGCCTTCTTCACCTCGGCCATGCTGCTGCTGGTGATGGCCGACAATTTCATGCAGCTCTTCGTGGGCTGGGAAGCCGTGGGGCTCGCCTCGTACCTGCTGATCGGCTTCTGGTTCAAGCGGCCGTCGGCGAATTTCGCCAGCCTGAAGGCCTTTTTGGTGAACCGCATCGGCGACCTGGGACTGCTGCTGGGCATCGCCCTGATCGGCGGGGCCGCGGGCTCGCTGGACTACGCCGTGGTTTTTTCCGGCGCCCCCGGCCTGGCCCAACAGCAAATCACCGTCTGGCCCGGAGTGAGCCTGCCGGCGCTCGACCTGGGCTGTGTGCTTCTATTCGTGGGCGCGATGGGCAAATCGGCGCAGATGCCGCTGCACATCTGGCTGCCGGACTCGATGGAAGGCCCCACCCCCATATCGGCCCTGATCCACGCCGCAACGATGGTCACGGCGGGCGTGTTCATGGTGGCCCGCATGTCGCCCCTGTTCGAATTCAGCCCGCTCGCGCTTTCCGTGGTGTTGGCGGTGGGCGCGACCACGGCGCTGGCCACGGGGCTTGTGGCGATCGTGCAGCAGGACATCAAGCGCATCGTCGCCTGGTCCACGCTGTCCCAACTCGGCTACATGATGGCCGGTATCGGCGTCTCGGCCTATTCGGTGGCCATCTACCACCTGTTCACCCACGCATTCTTCAAGGCGCTGCTGTTCCTGGCCGCGGGCGCGGTCATTGTCGCCCTGCATCACGAGCAGGACATCCGGCGCATGGGCGGCCTCTATCGCAGGATGCCGATCACCTACGCAACCGCCCTGATCGGGACCCTGGCGCTGGCCGGCATACCGGGCACCGCCGGTTTCTTTTCCAAGGACGCGCTGATCTCGGCCGTGACCCAGTCCTCCGATCCGGTCAGCGCATATGCCGGCTGGTGCCTGCTGGCCGGGGTGGCGGTCACCGCGTTTTACAGCGCCCGATTCCTGCTTGTGGTATTTCATGGCCGCGAGACCGAAGCCGCTTCGCATATGACGGAACGGGAGCCGCGCGGCCTGTGGATGCTGGGACCGCTGGTGTTTCTGGCGGTCCCCTCGCTTCTGATCGGCTGGCTCACGTTCCAACCGGTGGTCCTGGGCAAGTATTTCGCCGGGTCCCTGGTAAGCCTTCAGGAAAGCGGTTCCGGCGGCCCGGACCTGGGCGCGGGCACGCTCGACTTCTTCGTCCACGGACTGTACTCACCGGTCTTCCTGCTGGCGGTGCTGGGCGGAGTCTCGGCCTGGGTTCTGTATGAATGGCGGCCCCGCTGGCGCAGCCTTGTCGCGCCCGTGCTTCGGGTTCCGAGGCGCCTGCTGGATCGGGGTTACGGCTTCGATCCGCTGCTTGAGCGGGCCGTTATCCCCGGCACACAGGGGTTGGCCAGGGGCGCCGCCGACCAGGCCGACGCGCGCTTCATCGACGGACTGCTGGTCAACGGGCTGGCGCGGACGGTTCGCTGGGGATCGGGCGTCATGCGGCGCCTGCAGACCGGACTCCTTTATCACTACGCCTTCGTGATGGTGACGGCCATCTGCCTGCTGATCGCCTGGGTCGTCCTGGTGCTGGACCGATGAGCGGCTCAGGCCTGCTGAGCGTGATCGTCTGGCTGCCGGTGGCCGCCGGCCTGCTGATCATGGGCCTTGCCCGCAGCGCCGCCGTGGCGCGCTGGTCGTGCCTGGCCGTGGCGCTGCTCGAATGGATACCCGGCTGGATCCTCTGGCGCGCCTTCGAGCCGGGTGGCGGCTACCAGTTCGTCGAACGGCACGACTGGATCGAGCGATTCAACGTGCAGTACTACCTCGGCATCGACGGCATCGCGCTGGCGCTGATTCTGCTGACGCTCCTGCTCACGCCGGCCGCGGTCGTGGCGGGCTGGCGGGCGATCGACAGGCGCACGAGTCTGTACTACGGCGCCCTGCTGATTCAGCAGGGGCTGATGCTGGGCGTTTTCTGCGCGCTGGACAGCCTGCTGTTCTACGTGTTCTGGGAATTCATGCTCGCCCCGATGTTCCTGATCATCGGCATCTGGGGCGGCGAGCGGCGGATTTACGCAACGGTCAAGTTTTTCCTCTTCACCTTCCTGGGTTCGGTGTTCATGCTGGTCGCGCTGGTCTATCTGTACCTGAAGGCGGGCAGTTACGCCATACCCGACCTGCACGCCGTGCCTCTCACCCTCGCCGAGCAGCAGCTCCTGTTTTTCGGTTTCCTGGCCGCGTTTGCGGTCAAGGTGCCGATGTGGCCTGTGCATACCTGGCTGCCCGATGCGCACGTGGAAGCGCCGACCGGCGGCTCGGTCATTCTGGCGGCGATCCTGCTGAAGATGGGCGGCTTCGGCATGCTTCGGTTCAGCCTGCCGGTCACGCCGGATGCCGCATACCAGTTCGCGCCGCTGATCGTGGGCCTGTCGCTGGTCGCGATCGTATATATCGCCGTAGTGGCTCTGGCTCAGCGCGATCTCAAGAAGCTGATCGCCTATTCGTCGGTGGCGCACATGGGATTCGTGACCCTGGGCCTGTTCATTCCCCTGGTTTACGCGGGCGCCGGCAAGGACCAGCTCCTGGCGCTGGGCATGGGCGGGGGCATGGTGCAGATGATTTCGCACGGCTTCATTTCGGCCGCCCTTTTCATGTGCGTCGGGGTGCTCTACGACCGCGTACACACGCGCCGGATCGACGATTTCGGCGGCGTGGCCAACACGATGCCGATTTTTGCCGTCCTGCTGGTGCTGTTCGCGCTGGCCAACGCGGGACTGCCCGGTACTTCCGGCTTTGTCGGTGAATTCCTCGTCATCCTGGCGTCGTTCCGCGCCGAACCGCTGGTCGCCCTGGGCGCGGGCACGATCCTTGTGCTGGGCGCGGCATACAGCCTGTACATGCTCAAGCGGGTGGTGTTCGGCGAGGTGGCGAACGACCGGGTGGCGGGCCTTGAGGACCTGGATACCCGCGAACTGATTGCGCTGGGCGGCATCGGCCTTGCGGTGATTGTCCTTGGCCTGTATCCGGATCCCCTGGTTGAAATGATGGAGCCCTCGCTGGACGGGCTGGCCCGGCACGTCCTGGCCGGGAAGGTGGCGGGATGGTGATGGACCTGACCTCCTGGGCGCCCTTATACCCGGAACTGGCGCTTGCGCTGCTGATTCCGGTCCTGCTGCTTGTGGACCTGGCCGTGGGCAGGAAGCGGCCGGCGGTCGTTCAGGCGGCCTGCCTGGCGGGGCTGGTTCTCGTGGGGTGGACTTGCTTCGCGGCGGCGGACGGGGCCATGTTCTACGACGCATTCGTGATGGACAGGCTGGCCCGCCTGTTGAAGATTGCCGGTGTGCTGATGAGCGTCGTGGCCTTCGTCTATGCGCCGCGCGACCTGCGCCAGGCCGGTGCGCTGCGCGGCGAGTATTACCTCCTGGGCCTGTTTGCGCTGCTGGGCGTTTTCGTGACCGCATCCGCCGGTAGTCTGCTGACCCTGTATCTCGGCCTGGAACTGCTTGCGCTGGCCTTGTACACCCTGGTGGCCCTGCAGCGCGACTCCGCCCGCGCGGCCGAGGCGGCGATGAAATATTTCGTGCTCGGAGCGATCGGCTCGGGAGCGATGCTGTACGGCATGTCCCTGCTTTACGGCCTGTCGGGATCGCTGCTCCTGAGCGAAACGGCGACCCTGGCGCCCGAAAGCGTGGGGGCGTATGTCGCCGCGGCCCTGGTGCTGACGGGAGTGGCGTTCAAACTCGGCGCCGTCCCCTTCCACCAGTGGGTGGCCGACGCGTATGACGGGCCTCCGCTGGGTGTGGCCGTACTGCTTGCAACGGTCCCGAAGCTCGCCTCGTTCGCCCTGATCGTGCGGCTACTGGTTGACGGGATTTCCGCTTCGCAGGAGCAGTGGAACCTGCTGCTGATCGTGATGGCGGTCGCGTCCCTGTCCCTGGGCACCATCGTGGCCATGGCCCAGACCCAGGCCGCGCGGCTGCTGGCATGGGCCGCGATCGCGCATGTCGGATTCCTGCTGCTCGGCGTGGTCGCGGGCGGCGGCGAGGGCTTGAGCGCCGCGCTGTTCTACACGCTGGTTTACGTGCTCATGGCGGCCGGCGCCTTCGGGGTGGTCATCGCCCTGGAGAAACAAACCGCTCCGCTGGACAGCCTGCGGGGGCTTTACCGCCGCCACCCGGGGATGGCGTCCATCATGCTGCTCATCATGCTGAGCATGATCGGGATCCCGCCGCTGGCGGGCTTTCTGGCCAAGTGGCAGGTGCTGATGGTTCTGGTGGACCAGGGTTTCACGGCCCTTGCGATCGTCGCGGTGGTATTCGCCGTGGTCGGGGCCTACTATTACCTGCGGATCATCCGGCTGATGTTCATGGAGGCCCCGCGCGAGCAGGAGCAGGAGCGATTGAAGCCCGGTTGGGGCGCCAGCGTAATGCTGGGCGCCAACGGGCTGGCGCTGGTGGTCATCGGCGTCTGGCCCAATCCGCTGCTGGAATGGTGCCGGGCAGCCTTCGGTCCGGGGTAACCGCCGTTTGCTGAAGAAAATCATGCTGTTTGCGGGCCCGCTGGCGGCCCTGACGGCGGGTCTCCTGATGCGGGATGCCGGGCCGGCCGTGGCCTGGACCGTGGCCGTGACGACGCTGTGCGCGGCCTGGTGGATCACCGAGGCGGTGCCGATTCCGGTCACGGCGCTGATTCCCATAGCACTGCTGCCCCTGGTAGGCGCCATTCCGCCGTCGCAGGCGGCGCACGCGGTAGGCGATCCTCTGATCATGCTGCTGATGGGCGGATTCATGCTTTCCACGGCCATGGAAAAGAGCGGCGCGCATCGCCGGATCGCGCTGGGGATGATCAATCTTTTCGGCGCCAGCGACGGCCGCAGGCTCGTGTTCGGTTTCATGGCCGCGGCCGCGGTGCTCAGCATGTGGATATCGAACACGGCCACCACCCTGATGCTGCTGCCGATCGCGCTGGCTGTCATCCAGGGCTGCGACGACAAGAGGCTGGCCCTGCCGCTTTTGCTCGGAATGTGCTATGCGGCCAGCATCGGCGGCACCGGCACTCCGGTGGGCACGCCGCCCAACCTGATCTTCATGCGCGTTTACGAGGAGACCACGGGGAATCAGTTGGGCTTCACGCAGTGGATGAGCTGGGCCTTGCCCGTGGTCCTGGTGATGCTGCCGATAGCCGGATTCTGGCTGACCCGCGGGCTCAAGCTGCGCGCGCCCGTGCAACTGCCGGCCGTCGGAACGTGGCGCACCGAGGAGGTGCGGACTCTCGTGGTATTCGCGATCACCGCGTTGCTCTGGGTGACCCGTCGCGAACCCTTCGGCGGCTGGTCCGGACTGCTGGGCCTGGACCAGGCCCACGACGGCAGCGTGGCGCTGCTTGCGGTAGTCGCTATGTTCGTCATTCCGAATGGCGCCGGCGGTCGTTTGCTGGACTGGAAGACGGCCGCCGGCATTCCCTGGGGCGTTTTGCTGCTGTTCGCCGGCGGCATCTGCCTTGCCGGCGCCTTCGCCAGCACGGGCCTGAGCGCCAGCCTGGGCTCGGCGCTTGCCGCTCAGGCGGACTGGACACCCTTGCTGCTGATCCTGCTCATCTGCCTGGCGGTCACCTTCCTGACCGAAATCACCAGCAACACGGCCACGACTTCGCTGCTCATGCCGATACTGGCCGCCGCCGCCGTCGCCGCCGGCATGGAACCGCGCCTGATCATGGTTCCGGCGGCGATCAGCGCCAGTTTCGCCTTCATGCTGCCGGTCGCGACCGGACCCAACGCCGTGATCTTCAGTTCGGGGCGCCTGACCGTTCCGCAAATGGCCCGCGAGGGCCTGGTGCTCAACTTCCTGGGCGCGCTCGTGATCTCAACGATCACCTATTGGCTGCTTAGCTGAAGTCGGCCTCCACCGAATTCTCGTAGAGCTTGCGCATGTAGAGAATGGGCGCTAACGGCGCCTCGACGTAGCGGCAGATCCGCCAGCCTTCAGGGAGCTTGCGGAACAGCGCCACGGCGCGGTTGTCGGCGCCAACCGGCTTGTCGTAGCCCTCGGCCACCGCGTCCCAGTGAAACTGGTAGGAAACCCACGCCAGGTCGTCGCTGACCGGGTCGGCCTTCACGTCCCAGATGCGCATCTTCAGGCGCGGAATCAGCTCCATGGTCTTGTTCCAGTACGCATGGATCGCGTCCCAGTCCCGCAACGGCTGATCGACTTCCTCCGGGAGGTAGAAGGGCTCGGGATCGGACGTGTCCCATAACCCGGCCATCGCCTTGAGGTCCATGCGGTCCCAGTTTTTCTGCAACTGGCGCAGCACTGCGCCGATCGCCTCGTTCAGATTCGATTCGGTATTCATGGGCGGCATTATGCCTGCCCCGATGCGGGACGACGTTCGGGCTAGAATGGCCGCCCGACCGGAATTACGCGTAAAGGGATCAAGTCTTGCCGGCAAGAACAGGCGCCGAGTTTATTCAGGCACTCAAGGAATCTCCGATGGAATTGTGGCATCGGGGACGCCAGGTTGAAGACCTCACCGCCGAAGACGGCATCGCCGGCGGAGTGCGCAGCCTGGCGGCCCGCTACGACTTGCAGCACAAGGAACCCGACACCTTGCTGTTCCCCTCGCCCGAGACGGGCGACCCGGTGGGCATGAGCTTCATGATTCCGGAAACGCAGGGGGACCTCATTCGCGTCGGGGATGCGATGCATCGGCTTGCTGATTTCAGCTTCGGAATGGCGGGGCGCGACCCCAGCTACCTGAACCGCGCGATGAGCGCCTATGCCGCTGCGGCCGGCTGGCTGGATTCGGCGCACCCGGGCGGCGGGGCGAACGCCGCCGCCTGGCACCGGGACATGCGCGAACGCGACCTGGCGCTCACGCATACGCTCATCAACCCGCAGATCAACCGCGCAGTCAGCGCCGCCAGACAGGCGGACCCTTTCCTGGCGGCGCGGGTGAAGGAGGAGACCGACGCCGGCCTGGTGATCAAGGGCGCCCGGATGCTGGCCACGTTGCCGATCTCCGACTCGATCATGGTGTTTCCTTCCACGCTTCTGAAGAATCCCGAGGAGGACGCGCCGTACTCCTTCGCCTTCTGCCTGCCCAACGCAACCGAAGGGTTGAAGTTCATCTGCCGCGAAACGGTGGACTACGGGCGCAATCACTTCGACCACCCGCTGGGCTCGCGGTTCGAGGAACTGGACGCGCTGGTGGTTTTCGACGACGTGTTCGTGCCCTGGGAGAACGTGTTCCTGTACCGCGACGTGAAGGCCTGCAATGAGGCCTACGCCGCCACCTCCGCGATGGTGCA
>JAPOWV010000055.1 GCA_026707445.1 Gammaproteobacteria bacterium | reverse complement strand
GGAATCTCAGGCCCCGGAGTCTCCCGCCCTGCCGTTGGAGCTGAGCTCCCCCGAGCACCAGCGCTACCAGCGGCTGCGCCTCGAGACCCTGCGAGCGATGATCGAGGCGGCGAGGCTCGCGCTGCCCATAGGGCCCTTCCAGGAGCGCATAGACGCGGCGGCGAGAATCGCGCTGGACGACGACGTGTCCGAGGCGGCGGATCGCATGGAGGTCATCGTCGCAGAGCTCCAGGAGGCGATTGCCGCCGCCGGCCGTTGAGGTCGAGCGTTGCTCCAGCGCCGCCGGCTCGTGCTGCTCTCGCCCGTTCTCGCTCTCGCCACGGCGCGCTCTGGTACACTCGATCCGGCGCCCCTGCCCGGCTGGCTCGAAGAGCCGGCGCGCCGCCTCAATCAGCCGTGGGCCTTGCCGACAAGAGAGGCGGTGAGCACTCCGCACAAGCTCCTAGTGCCGTGCCACGATTAAACGTTGGGACTATCTGGAAGCTGGTCTCGAGCCGAGACAGCTTTCATGCCCGAGAAGAAGTACATCGTTCGACTCACTCCCGAGGAACGCGAGGTCTGTCGAGAGACGATCCGGAAACTCAATGGCAGCAGCGAGCGGGTCCGCCGAGCACAGATTCTGTTGAAGGCCGATGCGGACGGACCCGGGTGGACCGACCGGCAGATCGCCGACGCCTTTTCCTGCCGCACCAACACGGTCGAGAACGTTCGCCAACGATGCGTGCTGGAAGGGTTCGAGCGGGCGCTGGCGCGCAAACCGCGGGCGTCGCCCCCGGTTCCCAAACTGCTGGACGGCGAACAGGAGGCGCAGGTCATTGCCCTGCGTACGGGGCCGCCCCCGGAGGGCTACGCGAGCTGGTCGTTGCGGCTGCTGGCGCGCCGGGTCGTCGAGTTGGCGATCGTCGAGTCGATCAGCCACGAAACGGTCCGGCGGACGCTGAAAAAAACGGGATGACGCAGCGGAAAGTCGAGTACTGGGTGATCCCACCGACGGCCAACGCGGAGTTCGCGGCGCACATGGAACAGGTCCTCGACGTGTATGCGCAACCGTACGACCCTGGTTGGCCTGTCGTGTGCATGGACGAGCAGCCGGTGCAACTGGTCAAGGAGACGCGCCCGCCGATGGCCGCCACGCCGCATCGACCCCGCCGCGTCGACTACGAGTACGAACGGGCGGGCACGGCCTCGGTCTTCCTGTTCGCCGAGCCGCTGGCGGGCTGGCGGCAGGCGACGGCCCGAGCCCGGCGCACGAAGGCGGACTGGGCAGTGGAGGTGGCCGGTCTGCTGGAGTGCCGCTACGCCGAGTGCGAGAAGGTCATCCTGGTGTGCGACAACCTGAACACGCACACCAAGGGCGCCTTCTACGAAGTGTTCGAGCCGGCCCGGGCCCGGGAACTGGTTCGTCGCATCGAGTTCTGCTACACGCCGAAACACGGCAGCTGGCTGAACATCGCGGAGAACGAGCTCAGCGCCATGACGCGCCAATGCCTGCAGGGGCGTCGCATCGGGGACTTGGCGACGCTGCACGGCGAAGTGTCTGCGTGGTCTGCCGACGTCAACAACACCCAACGCGGCGTCGACTGGCACATGAAGGTCGACGATGCGCGGTGCAAACTCAAGTCCGTCTACCCACAGGTTTTGATGTGACGCACCACTAGTGTCGGACCGCGCGACGTACTCCAGCCGCTGGAACACGCTACGATCTCCGTCAGCGCCGTTTCGGCCTGCGCACGGGCCTACGCCTGCGCCTGCTTTCACTTCGTGGGGAACGAGTCCATGAAGGAGTCGGCGATCGCCTGGTCGGCGAGCCGCCTAGATCCGCCTCCGCAGTCCGCCTGCACCGGTACGGTGGCTGCGCCGCATGCACGATCCGCGAGCCGCTTGCCCAGGAAGGGACGCGTGCGGATTGGCCCGTTCGGCACCTTCAGGACTGCGGCGCCGCGGCGGCGCGGGGTGCGGGCGACAGGGTGCGGCCTTCCCGGTCTCGAAGCCCCCGGTGTTCAAGGCAGGCAAGATCGCTGACCGGCCGATAACGAGCGACTTGGCAACCGCGGACGCGGCCAAAGAGCGAGCCGCTTCCACAACACAGGAAGGTGTGCAACCCATGGGTCGGAAGGGAAATGCGGACTCGGGCGATAAGTGTGCGCCAACTGGCAAGCCAGCGCAGTCGGAAGTCCAGTCGTCCAATGTCTCAGATGACTTGACCGCCGCGATAGAGTTTCTCGAGCCTGGCAAGCCCCTCGTTCTCAGCGGCGGCTTTCTCGTAACCGACGGCGGGCACTTGATTCTGAGTCAATACGTCGACATCGGAGTCAACAAGCTAACCCGGCGCCCCTCACGCCTCGTCAAGTTTATAGAGGCTAAGTACGGCCTTGAGCATGCGTCCGACATTCAGCTGTCCGCCCCGTATCGATTCCGCGACTATGGCGAGACTTTCATCCAAGACGACCAGGAAGGACACGCCCATCGCGAAACGAGAACCGAGAGTCCGCCGCAGTCCTACGAAGAACACAGCCGAGAGCAAGAACGAGCGTTGTCTCTACTGGGACAGCGGGGAATTACCATTACCAACTCGGAGACTCCAAGCGTCCAAACCAAGACTGAGAGCTTTACGTTCGGTAGGAGTTCTTGGATCTACTGCACGGCCATCGAGACAACTCCCGAAGAACGAAGTGCAAAGCTTGCGAAGTTACCCCGGAGGTACGAACACGACACCGTAATTCGACAGCCAGGAAAGTTCGCCCTTACACTTGGAGAAATGCTCGCCGATCAACGGGGCCCCCAAGGGAAAAGGGGTGACTCCAAACACCCAGCAGGACTTAGGTCCTTCCATAACACTCAATTGGTCCTGCACGGCCCCGTCTGGTACACAGACGACGTTCTTGGGTTTCTTGAGTCACGGCGGTCCGAGCCTCTGTACTACATGTACCCGCTCTTTTTGAAGCACAGTGAGTACCAAGATCAGCAGGAATACAGATTTGTCCTTCATTGCGAAACACCCGTTGAGTCCGAGACACTGCTCTTGAACATCACGGGGGCATTGCGTGATTCCATAGCCCCAACTCGTACAGTGGGCCACGTGACCTATCAACGCCGGGAGGACTCCAGTGCCGACTCTTCGGGAAGGGTCTCAGGTCCAACACCTACCCATCTGACCATGACCCAGACCCGCAATAGCTCAAACAGGCGCCGTCGGACGTTGAGTATTGAAGGCGAGGTCGCCCGGGAGGAGATCATTACTTCCGAGCAGAAAATCGTGTTGACGACGGAGCTTCCTGCAGGCGGCGTGGAGCATGCCGGGAACGATCCGGAGACCCCGACGCCCAGGGAAGGAACGGTCACTGAATCTGAGACCCGAGAACGCAGGATCGCAGGAGAGATAACCGACAGAGGGACGAGCTGGCGTACAAGAACGTTCACCGTCAGGGATCCTTCCGATGCCGAACTGCTGTTTTCGCTGGAAGAACGGGATAACGCCGCAGAGATTCTCAAAGCGGCGAGGCGACCCTTCGAAGACTTCTCGGCCTTGCCGAAGCAGGCGTCTGAGGCGCTAAGCGCACTGGTTCATCAAGCCGCACTTGTCGAACCGGACCTCAAGATGCAGGCAATGAGTGCATGCTGGAACGGCATTTGGGCAATATGCAATCTCCACGAATGCTATGGCGACGTTGTGGCCTCCGTGGGTATCGAAAACGGCGAGTTTGTCGCCGTCACACTGAAGAGATCGGAGGACACCGGTGCGGAAGGAAAGATCCTTGTGGGTCCGAGGGGAACATTTGCCTACCTACTGACGCGCGGAGATGAGAAGCGCCCCGGGCATGGAGGCACGAGGGACCGAATTGTCTTTTTCCCTAATGAGGAGACGCGTGTCGCATTTGAGGAGTTTGGGTGGACCCCTCTGCAGGAAGAAACTGAAGAACGGAACTAGTGGACTGTCTGTGAGTAAACCTTGCCGTCAACTCGGCGAGATCGCCCCCCAGCACGCGGCCACGAACGGCCAAGGGCATGGGCAACTTATCTCGCGGACGGTCCACTAGGAGGCGAATGGTATGTCACGGAAGTGGGGAAGGGCTGCGTGTCCAGACCGGGCGCGAGGCTGTTCGCGATCCTTGCGGCGACGGTCGTCACCGAGTAATGTGCAAAGGGCGCGTAGCGGGCGGTCGTCCGAGCCTAAGCGCTCTGCACACGCCTGGTTGGGCCGCACTGCCTACTCCGTGTTGCGTTGCGGCTTCTCCGCTATACATTGATCTTTGCTTTACTGGCGCGGCCGACGCGGGGTTTTCTGATTTGGCACTCCAACCTCGGCCAGACGCTTCGTCAAGGCCTGCTCGAACGACGTGGCGTCGGGCGCCGTGAAGGCAAGATTGGTATCCCCCGCGTTTATGGTGTACGCGCACGTGCCCTCCGGCCCCACAGCAATGCTCACTTGGACCGGGCCATTGCCGGGGAGTTTGGCGGTGATCACGATGAAGCTCTCTTCGCTTATCCGTACCCAAGCGATACGAGCACCATAGGTCGAGCAGAGGAATTGTGCGACCAGTTCCGCGTGCCATGCTGCGGCGGCGAAGCCGGCCTACCGCCGACAGCGGTCATCTTTACGGCTTCTCGCAGCGCGTTGACCGCCACATGTGACGCTGCCGCTTCCTGTCGGTCGGCCGGCCGCGGCTCGACGTCGTCAAGCCCCGGTGCAAACGGTCGTAGTTCCGATCCCCCCGAACGCCGG
>JAPOWV010000023.1 GCA_026707445.1 Gammaproteobacteria bacterium | reverse complement strand
CGGTGGAGGAGGCCGTCTCCGACGTGGCACTCCAGTTTTTCCGCCACGCCGATTTCGCGATCTTCGGCGTCCACCAGCACCAGGTTGTCCGGAGCATTCACTGGACCAGTTCCACCTCTCCTCCTCCTGCGGGAAGCTTCAGCGCGATGGTCCTGGCGCCGGTCTTTTCGATCGATTCCTTGACCGTTTGGCAGCTCTCGGCGCACAGCGCAAGCATGGCGCCGCCGCCCCCGCCGCCGGTCAGCTTGGCCCCCAGCGCGCCGCCCATGCGGGCGGCGTCGATCAACTGTTCCAGTTCCGGAGTGGCGAGCTGCAGGCCGTTGAGCAGGCCGTGGTTGAGGTTCATCAGGTCGCCCAGTTCCTCGAGGCGTCCGCCTTCGAGGCACTGACGGGCCTCGACCACGAGTTCGCCGATCTCCTCGAAGATCCGGTCGTAAATGTTCGGGTTGCGGTCGCGCGCCGTCCTGACGTTTTCGACGGTTACGGCCGTCAGGCTTTCCTCGCTGCTGATGCCGATCACGAAATACGTGTCGGCGCCCGCCGTGACCGGCCGGATTTCCGGCGGCGTGTTCTTGCGGTAGAGCAGGGTGGTTGCGTACGCGGACACGGCATTGTCCACGCCGCTCGCGCGGCCATGCGCAAACTGTTCGCAGGCCCAGGCGATTTCGTTGATCCTCTCGACGCTCAAGTCCAGGTCGAAGCGCTTGTTCAGGGCCCGGATGATGGCGACCGCCATCGCCGCGGACGATCCCAGGCCGACGCCGCGAGGCAGGTCGGAGAAGACGGAAATGCGCATCGACTTGCCGGCCAGCCCAAGTTCCTCGAGCATCTTGAGGGCCGAACGTTCCCAAGGGCGTCGCCGGCGTGAGTGGGACAGGCGGTATTCGAGCCCCCAGCCCGGGATCGCCAATTGGATACCTTCCTCGCTGTCGTCGATCTGGGCGCGTACGTTCAGGGGAACGGGGCAGGCCAGCGCCGGCTGCCCGTACACGGCGGCATGCTCGCCGAGCAGGATCAGTTTGCCCCCGGCCACGCCCAGGCGGGCCATTGCCGCTTCGTCCAACGCCGGCAGGCTGCTCTTTCTTTCCAGTTCCCCCAGGACTTCCCTCGCTCGCCAGACCTTGACGTCTCCTTCGCCGATCAATCGCTCCAGCACCTGGTCGAACAGTTCCGGCGGCGTGCCGGCGGCCTTGACCACGGAGCGGGCGTGCAGGGTCATGTGGCCGGCCTGTATGCCTTCGGTGACCAGCGCCCTAAGCGCGGAAAAGTTCTGCGCCAGGCCGACCGCCGCCATGACCTGCGCGAGCTCCTGTGCCGATTCCACCCGCATCATCCGCAGGAACAGCTGGGTGGCCGGGTTGGCCTCCAGCGAGCCCCCGACCGTGCCCACCTTGATCGGCATCTCCAGCCGCCCGCACAGCGCCCCTTCCTCGCTGCGCCACCACTTCGAGAGCGCCGTGTAGTTGCCGTGACGCGCCGCCCAGGCGTGTGCGCCCGCCTCAAGGGCTCGCCAGTCGTTACCCGTCGCAAGCGCCACCGCGTCGACGCCGTTCATGATGCCCTTGTTGTGCGTCGCCGCGCGGTAGGGATCGACCGCGGCCAGTTCGGCCGCCATCGCGATGCCGTCGCGCACGTCCTCGCCGCTCTGCCCCTTGCCGCCCAGCAGTTCAGCCGGGATCACGACCTCCGCCCGGGCCAGCGCGCGGTCGCTGAGGTTCGAGAGGATGCGCATGAACACCTGGCCGCCACTCATGCTCTCGACCAGCGCCGACACGCCCTCGCACATGCTGTTGACGAGATTGGCGCCCATCGCGTCGCGGGTATCGACAAGCAGGTGCAGGACCAGCATTTCGCCTTCGCCGCCGGGCATGGAGCGCCGGTGCACTTCGACGTCGACCACGCCGCCGCCTCTGGCCACCATGCGCGGGTGGATGCTGTTGGCCAGGCGAATGATTTCCTCGCGCCGCGACAGCAGGTCGGCGGCCGCGTGCGCCGGGTCGGGCACGTTGAGCACCTGGATCTGCCCGATCAGCACCGGATCGTCGGCTTCGGCGGTAAAGCCGCCCGCCTCGCGCACCAGCTTGGCGGCGGAACTCAGGGCGGCGACGACCGAAGGCTCCTCCACCGCCATGGGGGCGACGTAATCGCGCCCGTTGATCAGGAAATTGAGTCCCAGGCCCACCGGCAGTCCGAGGACTCCGATGACGTTCTCGATCATCCGGTCGGCGCGCGCGGCGTCCAGGCTGGCGCGGCCCCGGGCCAGGTCCTTGAAGTCCGCCTCGCTCAAAAGGCCGTGCTCGAGCGCGGTCTGCACCCGCTCGCGCGGCGTAAGGCGGTAGAAACCGGGTATTCGGGAACCCTTCAAAGCGCCGGCAATTATACGAAAGCGGAGCCTGAGGCAGTTATGGCAAAATCCGTCGCGAAAACCGACATTGCTTGGGAGGAAAGCAGATGGAAGCACGCGGCAAGGCGCTCTGGCGCTTGATGATTCCGGCGGTTTGCGCCGTGAGCCTCACGATTCCCGTTTATGCGCAGGAGCTTGAGGAAATCGTGGTGGTGGCGCGAAAGCGCGAGGAATCGCTGCAGGAGGTGCCGATCAGCATCGCCACCTTCAGCCAGGAGGACCTGATGGTCCAGGGCATCGACAGCCTTGAAGATATCGCCCGCCAGTCGGCCGGGATCATCTTCGACAAGGGATTTTCGCCGCAGGACACCCGTGTCGTGATGCGCGGCCTGTCTCCTACCCGGGGACGGCCCAACGTAGCCGTGCTGCTCGACGACGTGGACGTTTCGAGCGAGGCAATACGGACGTCCGGCAGTTCGCTTACCGTGAATCCGCGCCTGATCGATATCGAACGCATCGAAATCGTTCGCGGGCCGCAGTCCGCGCTCTACGGACGCAGCGCGTTCGGCGGTGCGATCCATTATGTGACCCGCCGGCCCGGCGCGGAGCGCCGCGGCCAGCTTTCCGTCGACGTATCGGCCGAAGGCAAACGCGAGATCATGGGTTCGGCAAGCGGCCCCCTGAGCGACAACTTCTTCGTCGGGTTCAACTTCGCCGCCTGGAACGAGGACGGCTATTACCAGAACACCGTGACCGGCGGGGACGTCGGCGGTCAGCAGGGTGTGGGCTTCACGCTGACGGGGGCGCTGGACGTTGGAGAGCGGGCCCGCTTTACGGCGCGCTTCGAGTACACGGACGATGAGTTCGATCCCTCGGCGGCAGCGTCTTCCGACATACGCATTCCGCTCCATACGCCGGCGCACACGCTGGGCGTGCTGTTTCACCCGGACGCGACCTCGGTCGATCAGCCGTTCGGGCCGGTGCCAAGTATGGACGACGTGCCGATAACGCTGAGCCCGGACCCTCGCACCGGCGAGGAATATCCGGGCACGACACGCGAAGTATTGCGCGGACAGTTGCGCGCCGAGTTCGACTTTGCGGGAGCAATGCTGACCTCCATTACCCACATGGGTTCCGTTGATGCCCAGCAATTCCACGACTCTCAGCGTGACGGCGATATTTCCGCTCCGGTTCGACCGTTCGGCATCAGCACATCCGGCGAAGTGAACTTCGTGACCGAAAACGATCTGTTCAGCCAGGAATTCCGGCTGACTTCCACCGGCGAAGGACCTGTTTCCTGGGTCCTGGGCGCGCTCTACTGGAGCGAGGAATACCAGCACGACGAGTACTCCACCACCTGCATCAATTACGGCTTCATGCCGCCGTTCTTCTCTATGGGGGTCCCGAATTTCCGCCTGCGGATCGACTGCGGCTACTGGGTGGGTCGGATCGGCAGCGAAGTGCCCAGGCATGCCCTTCCCTGGACCCGGGAAGTTGACCACACTTCCGCGTACGGCCTGGTGGAATGGCAATTCGCGGAAGCATGGGATGTCGGCCTTGAGGCCCGCTATGTGACCGAGGACCTGGACATGACGGGACCGTCCGGAGGCACCCTGATCGGCAACGCCTTCGGTCCGTTCACACAGTTCCCGGCGGAGCCGCATGCGATTTCCGCCGAGGAAGACGACAGCTACCTGGCGCCCAAGGTGGTCCTGCGCTATCGGCCTTCGGACGAACAGACCTATTACGGCTCCGTTTCGCAGGCCATCAAGCCCGCCGGAATCAGCACGCTGGTGGGACCGGAGGGATTCAATCCGGACGTATTGCGTTTCGAGGCGGAAAAGATGACCGTCTACGAGTTCGGCTGGAAGACGAGCTGGATGGACAATCGCCTGCGTTTCAACGGTGCGATCTTCTACCAGGACTTCAGCGACAAGCAGCTGACCTCGCAATGGCTGCCGCCGAGCGGCATCCTGAGCACCCGCCCCGAAAATGCTTCCGCGGCCCTGATCAAGGGGATAGAGGTGGACGTAGAGGCGGTGCTTACCGACAACCTCACGATGCAGTGGGGCTATACCCTGCTTTCGACCGAGTACGACGAATACGACAAGCTGAGCGCATCGCTCAACGACGTCGTGCGCGGCGGCACCTGCGAGTTGACAACGCTGGGGGGCAGCACCACCTGCCTGGTCGACCTGACCGGCAACGAAGTCGAGGACGTTCCCAGGCACCAGCTTTTCGCCGGCCTGTCGTGGCGCTCGGGGCTGGCCAACGGCGCGGAGTTGATGATTGATTTCGATGTCCAGTATCAGGGCTCCCGCTGGATGGACGAGTGGAACATCGTGGAAATCGAGAGCTACATGCTGGCTGACGTTCGCGTGGGCCTGTCGCGGGATTCGTGGACGGTCATGGCGTATGTCGAAAACGTGTTCGACGACGACACCCTGCGCAGCGGGGTTGCGGCGCCCGACTTCGGAGCAATCGGCATCGTGCGCGGATTTGTTCCACCTCCACGCGTACCACCCCCGGGACGTTTCTTCTTCACGCTGCTGTTCCCGAATGCGCTGACGCTCTACTACCCCGATCCGCGCGAATTCGGGGTGCGCGCCAGCTACAGCTTCTAGGCGCTCTGTCAGGGGCGACTTCTCCAGCGGGCCGCTACGCAACTTTGCGCGTAGCGGCCCGCTGGCTTATGCTGGTCGCCCCCGCGCCCTGGTAGCTCAGCTGGATAGAGCGTCCGCCTCCTAAGCGGAAGGTCCCAGGTTCGAATCCTGGTCGGGGCGCCATTCCCCATTTCGCTCTAACTGCCATACGACGCCACAATACGACATAAATACGATATAAAACAATAACTTTACGGTGATACCCGCAATTGCGCCCCGCGCAGCCGTACGCCACACTTCGCGTCTATTCGTTGGATAAAAAGGGTGATAAGCGCGTGAAAAATTTCGTGGGGCAAGGAAAACTGACGGTCAAGAAAGTCCGGGCAATCAACCAACCGGGCCTGTACGGCGACGGCAATACCCTGTACCTGCGAGTGGCGCCTGGCGGATCCAAGCAATGGGTTCAGCGGTTGACCATCCATGGTAAACGCCGTGATATCGGACTGGGCGGGTGTTCCTGGGTAACGCTGGCAGAAGCCCGCGATGCTGCGTATGCGAATCGCAGAATGGCGCGGCGCGGGGGCGATCCGTTGGCGGTTAAGCGTCAACCTAAGGTTCCGACGTTCCGCGAGGCCGCCCAGCGCACATTCGAAGCCCTATGTCCGCGCTGGCGCAGCGAGAAGGTGGCGGTCAACTGGATGCAGAAATTGGAACGTCATGCAATGGCACGGTTAGGCGAAATTCCCGTGGATCAGATAGGGCGGGAACATGTGTTGGCGGTGCTGACGCCAATCTGGACCACGAAACCGGAGACCGGACGAAAAGTGCGCCAGAATATTCGGGCGACGCTCAAGTGGTGCCAGGCCCACGGATTTGTGCAATTCAACGCGGCGGGAGAAGCAATCGATGGTGCTTTACCGCGCATGCCGGCCGTAAAGGCGCATTTCAGGGCATTGCCTTATGCAGAGACCCCCGAGGCGCTGGATATCGTGCAGGCCTCCGGTGCCTCACAGGTAGCAAAGCTGGCGCTCAAGTTCCTGATCTTCACAGCCGCCCGCTCCGGCGAGGTCCGTGGCGCGACATGGACGGAGATTCAGAGTGATGTGTGGAAGATCCTCGGCGATCGCATGAAGGCGGGCGTCGAGCACCGTGTGCCCTTAAGCGCGCCTGCGCTGGAGGTGCTGGAGCAGGCTCGGGCGCTCAAGGATGGCAGCGCACTGATCTTTCCGTCTCCCATCCGGCCGGGGCGCGAGCTATCCGATATGACGCTCACCAAGGTGCTCCGCGACACGGGTTTGGCCGATCGTGCGACCGTGCACGGTTTTCGTTCTAGCTTCCGCGACTGGTGCGCCGACACCGGCAAGGCGCGCGAAGTGGCAGAAGCGGCGCTTGCCCATACCGTGGGCGGTGTGGAGGGCGCCTATTTTCGATCCGATCTGTTCGAGCGCCGCCGGCGGCTCATGGATGCCTGGGCGGCGTATCTGACGGGCACAGAGGTCAAGGTAGTGGCGATGTGACGTTCGCCGGGAATTCTTGGCAGTCGCGCAGGGCGTTAATTGAGAGTCACGGTCTCGCTCCAAAATTCCAAATGGAACTCGGTGATTACTTGCTCCCCGGGACTAGTAGCCTCTATAGACGTGGATGAACGTATGCGGTGCTCTGATCGCTACTAAACTCTTTCCACGCCTAGCGGATATCCGCGCCTGCCCCCCATCGTTCTAAAAAGGCTAACCAAGGCCCTTAGGAATCTATCTGCGGATCACTCGCTTTCACTATCAAACTGGACTATCAAGGGCCGTGCAAACGCATCGCTGTAGTCGCTTCCGCACCTGCTCCGTACTAAAATTTTAGCTATGTCTCCATCTCACGACACGTTCTTGGCAGCACTGACTGCTCTCAGTAAAGACCAGATCCGGCAAGCCGGGCAAAGATATACGCCCGGGATCGATCCTCACGCCCCGAATCTCAGGATCGAACCACTCTTCACCGCGATCGAGAACATCGCCTGCGGAGAGCGCGCTCATGCGAGATTTCATGGGGTACTCGATACATTTTCCCGGGCTTGGGACCGTGCCAAGCACTACAGTCAGCGGCGCGAAATAATTGAGCAGCGAGCGGACGATGCCCGCGCTTTCTTGTCACCGATGATGGACCGACTTCGCGCGCGCGAAGCCTGCGCAGGAGAAGAGTGGTCGGACCTTCTTTCTAGAATTGAATCCGATCTAATGGCGGATAGGGATCACTGGCGTGCGGAGGAGGCCAAGCTGCAGCCGGACGACAGTGATGCTCGGTACTCGCCTGCACATAACAATATTCGCAGCAACATAAACGCCATCGATCGCTGTTTGGCCATTGTGCGTAATGAGAAGGAGTACATCCAGACTCCGGCGTTCAAAGCCCTGTCTGATCCGAACCTCTTGGTACGCGGCGAATGGGGCACGGGCAAGACGCATCTGCTGTGTGATTTCACGCAAGACCGAATCAATCGCAGGCAAGCCACTGTTCTTGTTCTGGCCAAGAACATCCAAGGCAGCGTTGTTGGAGAAATTTGTTCCCGGATTGATCCAAGCCAGACGGCAGCTGATGTATTCGATCAACTTGAAGAATTAGCATCCGAGACCGCAGAGCGAGTGGTCGTTGTGCTGGACGGTGTCAACGAAGGTCGTCGTCCTGAATGGCGAAAAGCCATTACCACTCTACAAGCGTTCGTTGCGGACGGACCGAACATTGGTTTGATCGTCTCGTGCCGGACGCCGTTTGAGACCATCGCTATCAAACAGAAAGACTTGGAGAAATTCCATGAGGTCATGCACTTCGGTTTCGACGATCAGGAATTCGACGCTCAGGCAGCCTTCTTCCAGCACTATAACCTTCCGCTGCCCGAAGTTCCGCTACTGGACAGGGAATTTTCACGACCGCTCACATTGAAACTGATCTGCCAATCACTCCAAAACCTTACAGGCAACAAACTGGCGCAGGGGTTTGCAGGCATAGCCTCGGGGCAGAAGGGAATGACTTATGTCCTAGAGTCGTTTGTAAATGGCGTTGGCAAACTGATTGAGCGCGAATATGGCCTGGGGGCCAAGGGCTGCTGGCGATTGCTTAAGGGAAACGATCAAATCTCTGACAAGCGGATTGCCGGCTTTGCGCCGTGCATAGCCTCGAATCCACGCGGCTATGTTCGTCCATCGGAGGCCGACCGCATTATCGCCGCACACTTCACGTCGTTGCGACCAGTACAGCGGCGCCAGCTCCTCGACGCGCTCCGGACAAGCGGCCTCATCGACGAGGATGCCGTTTGGTACTCGTCGAAATCGGGGCTCAAATCCCGGATTGGCTATCGGCTTCCCTATCAACGATTCAGTGACCACTTGGTGGCACGGCATTTGCTGAAGATGCATCTTGATGTTTCTTCCGCAGCAGCGATCCAGCGTAGCTTCACGGGCAAATCCCGGCTGGCGCGGATCTTCCGGATTTCAAATCGATATCACCAAAGATTCGCGGAGCCGGGCTTGGCGCAGGCAGTAATTTCTGAGTTTCCCGAGCGAGTGAGGAAGCGTCTTCCATCCAAGCAGCGTGAACTGCTCTTCGTATTGCCCATAAAGGCCCAGTACTTGGGCGCATATTTCAATCCGTTTATCGAAGGGATATTTTGGCGCGAGCCTGCATCGTTCACCGAGGGAACGCGGGCCGTTATCAATCTCTATCTGAACGCCGGGTCGCGGGCGTGGGAGCAAACGGTTGACGCTCTAGTTGCCATCTCCACGAAGCCAAAGCACCCATACCACGCGCGTCGTCTGTACGATTTCCTGGCGCACTACACGATGCCTGACCGCGATCTTCTGTGGTCCGAATACCTTCGGCGGCAGTACGTTTCACCGACCATTCGCCGTCTACTGACCTGGGCGGAGAAGCTCAACGTGGCGAACATGACGAAGCACTCTGCGACGGAGCTTGTTGTACTGCTTTCCCTAGTCCTGACGACGGTCGTTCGACGCGACCGCGACTTGGCGACAAAGGCGCTCGTGTTGATCGGAGAGGGATTTCCCGAAGTGCTTTTCGCCCATGTCGAGACCAGCTTGGGATTTAATGATCCTTATGTGCCGGAACGCATGTTGGCGGCTGCGTACGGGACGACCATGTCCTTGGTGGATTCGGCGGCGGCACCGACGTTTCGACCTCTGCTCGGAGATCTAGCGAACACCCTCTATCGAAAGATGTTCGGCCCCAGTGCGTGCAGCGCCACCCACCATACTCTCACGCGAGACCACGCGCTCGGCATTATCGAGATCGCCCAGCGCGTGGGTTGTGTCGCGCTGCCCAAAACCGCTAGCCGGAATCTTGCTGCGCCGTTTCCGAACACGCGATCGACATTTGCGAGTGACGGCACGCCTGATCCATCTGTGAAAGAAGCTATTGGTCGTGCCATTCGAATGGATTTCGGCAATTACACTATCGGACGGTTGATTCCCCAGCGGGCTAACTACGACGACAAAAACCCGGATTATGCCCAGGTCCGCACGAAGATCGAGCGACGCATGTTCGATCTGGGGTACCGAGCAGAGCGGTTCGACGATGCCGATGCCGAGATTAGCAATGTGACACGGAATTCAAGCGAGCAGGCGAAGGTGGATCGGTACGGCAAGAAGTACTCGTGGATTGCGTATTACGAGATGTGGGGCGCGCGTGAGGCCGAGAGAAAGCTGCCGAATCGGCGCCTCAGAGAGAGAACATCCGATTGCGGAGTTGATCCAAGTTTTCCAAAGTGTCCACCCGACTGGACGCCACCAATACCGGACCTGTTTGGTGCTCCGGATATCGTTACCGAAGCCTGGGTCGAGGGCGGTTTCACACCGAACTGGCGTCCGGTGCTCGTGGTCCCGGAGATTAACGGACACCGAGGTGATTGGGTGCTTGTGGAAGGATTTATTCGTGGAGCCGACGAGAATCACGATCGAGAAATCATTGCTTTCTTGCGCGGCGTGTTTATCGCGCGTAGAGACATCCACAGATTAAGAGCGAAGTTCCTTGCCGAGGAGTATCCCGGAAATAGCAAGATTCCGGAGGGAGACACCGAATACTATCTCTATGCGGGGGAGGCCGGACGTCGTAAGAACTATGCGAGACGCCTCTACCGGCGGAACGGGAGGTACATTCGACAAATCGATCATGCGTTCGATCGATACGAGCCCGTGAATTCGAAAGGGAAGGCATCACCTGACACGGACACAAAAGGGTCGACGCTTGGCGAGGAAGAGGAGACAGCCAACCTACTTTCAGAACTACTCGGCTCAATCCCGAAAACGCGTCACGTCCCAGGCATCCGTATCGAAATCCCGTACATTCACTTTGGCTGGGAGTCTCACCATTCTTTGCACAACGATTTCTCAGGCTTTGATCTTCCTGCGCCCAGTCTGATTCAGCGTCTTCACCTGGCGAGTAAGAATCGCGAGATCGATTTCTACGACTCCGAGGGGAATCCCGGGACACTCTATCGGGAGGCCGGGGACGGGTGGAAGGGAGATCGGCACAGTCTCTTGTACGTCCGTGCCGATCTTCTTCAACGTTACCTAACTGATACGCGCCAAGTACTGGTCTGGTGCAACTGGGGAGAGCGGGACTGGCTGAATAAGATGGAAGGTCACGAGGCGCTCCACGATTCTGCCAGAGAACGAATCTACCAAGCTCATGACCACATACATCGTTCGTTTTTTCAGTGGTCTGCTAAAAACCGGAAGGTTGTCTACACTACTGCGTGATGCCTTCCTTCTCAATCAGCTGTAACCTCTCTCGGTGTCCCATGGCCAACACGGATCGATTGCGCGAATTGAACCACCCCGGGATTTTCGGAGACTCTTTGTTGTGAGTCAGGCCACCTTGGCCCACTCTTGATTTTGATCATGCATCTGTTCTTTTTCCGCCCGCGGCATGTCGCCGATCGGCCCAAATTGGCAGTGATGGGCGCGCGGAAAGTGGTGACTCGGACGTTCGGACAACCGTATTTCAGGCGCGGGATGGCCAGAGGGCGTATTCGATCGGCTGGAGGATCCGTCACCGAGCGCGGAGAGTCTTGCCAGTTTTCCAATGGAATCGCGCAAACCAGGACAAGACGACGATGCCAATCCGGATAATGTACCGGTTGGTCCACTGGAAAACGCACGCGGGATGAGCAACAGCGACCTCAACTGGATCGCGAACTATATCTGGGGCATTGCGGACGACGTGCTGCGCGATCTTTACGTGCGCGGCAAGTACCGCGACGTGATCCTACCGATGACGGTGCTGCGCCGGCTCGATGCCGTGCTCGAAGATGGCAAAGAAGCCGTTCGCGAAATGAAGGCTTCACTCGATGCCGCCGGCGTTGTTGAGCAGGATGCCGCGCTGCGCCAGGCGGCAGGCCAAGCCTTCTACAATGTTTCGCCGTTCACTTTGCGCGACCTGCGCGCACGGGCCAGCCGGCAGCAACTCGAAGATGACTTCCGCGCCTGGCTGGACGGGTTTTCGCCCAACGTGCAGGACATCCTCGCCAGCTTCGAGTTCCGCAACCAGATTTCGCGCCTGTCCAGGGCCGACGCGCTCGGCGCGTTGATCGAGAAACTCACGTCGCGCGACATCAACTTGAGTCCCGATCCGGTCCAAGACGCCCGCGGCGGTGTCCTTCGTCCAAGCCTTGACAACCACGGTATGGGCACGATCTTCGAAGAGTTGGTGCGCCGCTTCAACGAAGAGAACAACGAGGAGGCCGGCGAGCACTGGACCCCAAGGGACGCCGTGCGGCTGATGGCCAAACTCGTCTTTCTGCCCGTTGCCGACGAGATCGAGTCCGGAACCTATCTGCTCTACGACGGTGCCTGCGGCACGGGCGGCATGCTGACCGTGGCCGAGGAGACGCTACAGGAACTCGCCGACGAGCGTAGCAAGCAGGTTTCCACGCATCTCTACGGCCAGGAGATCAACGCCGAGACCTACGCCATTTGCAAGGCGGACCTGTTGCTCAAGGGCGAGGGCGAAGCCGCCGACAACATCGTGGGCGGCCCGGAGCATTCCACGCTCGCCAACGACGCCTTTCCGGCGCGCGAATTCGACTTCATGCTTTCCAATCCACCCTATGGCAAGAGCTGGAAGACCGATCTTGAACGCATGGGCGGCAAGAAGAGCATGCGCGACCCGCGTTTCCTGATCGAGCACGGCGGCGACCCGGAATACTCGCTGGTCACGCGTGTGAGCGATGGCCAGATGCTCTTCCTCGCGAACAAGCTTTCGAAGATGAAGCGGCACACCAAGCTCGGCAGCCGTATCGCGGAGGTCCATAACGGCTCCTCGCTCTTTACCGGCGACGCGGGCCAAGGCGAGAGCAATATTCGCCGCTGGATCATCGAGAACGACTGGCTCGAAACCATCGTCGCACTGCCGCTCAATCTGTTCTACAACACCGGCATCGCCACCTACGTTTGGGTGCTGACCAACCGCAAGCCGGGGCACCGGCGCGGCAAGGTGCAACTGATCGACGCCACCGCTTGGCACCGCCCGCTACGCAAGAACCTCGGCAAGAAGAACTGCGAACTCGGCGAGGACGACATCCAGCGCATCTGTGATGCGTTTCTGGCCTTTGAGGAGAGCGAGCAGAGCAAGATCTTCGACAATGAAGCCTTCGGCTACTGGAAGGTGACGGTCGAAAGGCCGCTACGGATCGAAGGCGCCGAAAAACGCGCCTACAAGGCAGCCGAAATCAAGATGCTCAAGGAAAATGGACGGCGCAGCGAAGACGCGCCGCCCGTCATCAAGCGGATTCACAAGCGAGGCACCGAACCCGATCCGCTGCACGGGCTGTTCGACGACACCATCAACTCTAAATCGGTTGTCGTCGAGTACGAGCCGGACGCCGGTCTGCGCGTTACCGAGCAGATTCCGCTACAGGAAGAAGGCGGCATCAATGCCTTCCTGAAACGCGAAGTCCTGTCCTACGCCCCGGACGCCTGGTACCGGCCCGACCGGGTGAAGATCGGCTACGAGATCAATTTCAACCGCTACTTCTACAAGCCGCAGCCGATGCGGACGCTGGAGGAAGTACGGGCTGACATTCTGGCGCTGGAACGGGACACTGAAGGGCTGTTGGCGGATATTCTCGGAGTTGCGCGCTGATGTCGCTCAAGATCAAGGCGTGGTTCGAAGTGCTGTCATGATTGCCGGATTTAAGCAATATCCCGCGACGAAGGATTCCGGCATCGAGTGGCTCGGGGACGTCCCGGCGCACTGGGATGTGCGGCGGCTCGGCCAAATCGGAACCTTACTAAAGGGACGAGGAGGAAGCAAAGAGGATGAGGTGGACGAGGGCATTCCGTGCGTGCGGTATGGCGACCTATATACGACGCACACATGGGCGATTACTGAAACCCGCTCAAGACTGGCGCCGACGAAGGCAGGAGAATATACGTCCATCCGGTTTGGCGACGTGCTTTTCGCGGCTTCAGGAGAAACCACCGACGAAATAGGTAAGTCGGCCGTCAACTTGATTCACTCACGCGCATGCTGCGGTGGAGACATTATCCTGTTCCGTGCACGCCTCCAACTCGATCCGCGCTTCATGGGATACGCGGCTGATTGTCGAGCGGCTGCGGCGCAGAAAGCCAGTATGGGCCGCGGATTCACGGTCGTGCACATCTATCCTCATCAGATCAAACGAATTGCGTTAGCACTACCGCCCTTACCCGAACAATCCGCCATTGCCCGCTTCCTGGACCACGCCACCAGCCACATTGAACGCTACATCCGCGCCAAGGAGAAGCTGGTCACGCTTCTTGAGGAGCAGAAGCAGGTCCTCGTCCACGATGCCATCACCGGTCGGATTGATGTCCGGACAGGCAAACCCTACCCAGCCTACAAGCCCTCCGGCGTCGAATGGCTCGGCGATGTGCCGGCGCATTGGGATGTGCGGCGGTTACGCAATGTAGGAAAGGCGCTGATCGGTTTAACGTACGGCCCAGGCGATGTTGTTGACAGAGGCGAGGGGCTACTGGTGTTTCGTGCATCAAACATTCGCGGGGGCAAGATAATTGACGCCGACAATGTCTATGTTCGATGTCAGGCTCCTGAGCGACTGTTGACACGAGAGGGTGACATTCTAATCTGCTCAAGGAGCGGAAGTCGTGCATTGGTAGGGAAAAATGCCATGATCGACGCAAGACGCGCAGGCGTAACCTTCGGTGCCTTCATGACAGTTTTTCGCAGTGCGAGCAACCAGTTCTTGAGGTTTGTTTTCAACTCAGCACTGTTTGAGCGTCAATCTGGGGCATTTCTAACGTCCACGATAAACCAGCTTACCCTTTCCATGCTCTACAGCATCAGAGTTCCATTTCCGCCTTCTGGCGAACAATCGACCATCATTCGCTACCTAGACGACGCTATCGTGAAAATTGACCGTGCCATCAACCAGAAAAACCAGGAGATCGATCTCCTCCGCGAATACCGCACCCGCTTGATCGCCGATGTTGTTACCGGCAAGCTCGATGTGCGCGATGCGACACCCAAACAGCCGGGTTTGAACTCGGTTTCGGCTGGGTGTGCCAACGAAACCGTTCAAGCCAAATTCAATCCACGACTTCCCGACGACGCGTTGGGAAAGGAGGCATACCCATGACGAACTGGTCTAACTGCTCGGCGGTGGAACGCAATCCCCGGAAGATCAGCGGCGATTGGGCCTTTACGGGAACCCGGGTGCCAGTGTACGCCCTATTCGAGAATCTTGAGAGCGGAGCTACCGTGAAGGAGTTTCTTGAGTGGTATCCCGAGGTGAAGGCGTGGCAGGTGGCCGCTGTCCTCAAACACGAAACCGAATCCCTCAAGACGTCCGTCGAAGCGTGAAAATCCTGTTTGACCACGGGACTCCGGCGCCCCTTCGGCAGCACCTCCCAGAGCATTCCGTGGATCGGTCCGCAGAGAGAGGATGGGAGTTGCTGGAGAACGGAGAGCTCATCCGAAAAGCCGAAGAGGACGGCTATCAGGTCATCGTCACCACGGATCAGAACATGCGGCACCAGCAAAACCTGACCGGCAGCCGGTTGGCGATCGTAGTGCTGATGGCCACGGCATGGCCGCGGGTGCAGCATCGAACGAAGGAGATCCGCGCGGCCATCCAGGAGGTCGAGCCAGGCCAGGTTCGGGAAGTCCCGATCTGAGTGCCGACCGCAAGTCGTGACCACCGACACATCCGAATACGGTCTCGAAAGCCTGATCTGCACGGTGCTGGCGGGCGAGGCCTGCACCCCGCCGAAGGCAGGCGAACTTCGCGAACCGGCGGCCGGATACGGTGGCGTCGGCTGGAGTTGCGGCAGCTATCGGGACTACGATCGCGAATACTGCGTCGATCTCGCTCAACTCGCAGTGTTTTTTCGCACGACCCAGCCCGAGGCCGCCGAAGCCTTGGCGCTGGACGGCGACAGCCCGGCCCGGCGCAAGTTTCTCGCGAGGCTGCAGGGCGAGATCGCGAAGCGGGGCGTGATCGAGGTATTGCGGCACGGGATCCGCCACGGCGAGCACCAACTCGCGCTCTTCTACGGCACACCCTCGCCGGGAAACGTAGATGCCCGCGTGCGATTCGAGCGGAACCGATTCACCGTCACCCGGCAACTTCGCTACAGCCGCGACGAATCCCAGCGGGCGCTGGACATCGCGCTGTTTATCAACGGCCTTCCGGTCATCACCTTCGAGCTGAAGAACAACCTCACCAAGCAGACCGTGAGCGATGCGGTCGAGCAGTACAGAAGAGACCGCAGTCCGCGCGAAAAGCTCTTCGCGTTCGGCCGCTGTGTCGCCCACTTCGCCGTGGACGAGAGCGAGGTGCGCTTCTGCACCGAACTGAAGGGCAAGGCGTCGTGGTTTCTGCCGTTCAACCGGGGCTTCGACGACGGCGCCGGCAACCCGCCCAACCCGAACGGCATCAAGACCGACTACCTGTGGCGCGACGTGCTTGCGCGCCGGAACCTGACCGACATTCTCGAAAACTACGCGCAGATCGTCGAAGCCAAGAACGAGAAGACGGGCCGAAAGACGCGCAAGCAGATCTGGCCGCGCTTCCATCAGCGCGACGCCGTGCGGTCACTGCTCGCGGACGCCGCCGAGCATGGCGCGGGCCGGCGCTACCTCATCCAACACTCCGCCGGCAGCGGCAAGAGCAATTCCATCGCCTGGCTGGCGCACCAGTTGATCGGGCTGAAGAAGGACGGCGCCACCGCATTCGATTCGATCATCGTGGTCACCGACCGCCGGATACTCGACAAGCAGATCAACGACACCATCCGGCAGTACGCCCAGGTCGGAGCGACCGTCGGCCATGCAGACCGCTCGGGCGACCTCCGCAAGTTCATCGAGGACGGCAAGAAGATCATCATTTCGACGGTGCAGAAGTTTCCGTTCATTCTCGATGAGATTGGCAACGAGCAGCGCTCCCGAAGCTTCGCCATCATCATTGATGAGGCTCATTCCAGCCAGGGGGGCAAAACGAGCGCCGCGATGGCGCAGGCGCTGTCGGAATCGGGCGCGGAAGCCGAGGACGATACCTTCGAGGACCGGATCAACCGGCTGATGGAATCGCGCAAGCTCCTCCCGAACGCCAGCTACTTCGCCTTCACCGCCACGCCGAAAAACAAGACGCTTGAGATCTTCGGAGAACCCGAGCCGCAGCCCGACGGCGCTGTCCGGCACCGGGCCTTCCATAGCTACACGATGAAGCAGGCCATCCAGGAGGGTTTCATCCTCGATGTGCTGGCGCACTACACTCCGGTGCAGAGCTACTACAAGCTCGCCAAGACCGTCGAGGAGGATCCCGAATTCGACACGAAAAAGGCCCAGAAGAAGCTGCGCCGCTTCGTTGAGGGCCACGACCACGCAATTCGGCTGAAGGCTGAGATTATCGTGGATCACTTTCACGACCAGGTCCTGGCGCAACGCAAGATCGGCGGCGAGGCGCGGGCGATGGTGGTCACCAACGGGATCGAGCGCGCCATCCAGTACTTCCAGGCCATTCGCGACTATTTGGACGAGCGCAAGAGCCGCCACCGGGCCATCGTCGCCTTTTCGGGGGAGCGTGAGTTCGGCGGCGCGAAGGTGAGCGAGGCCACGCTAAACGGATTTCCGTCCCGCTTGATCGCCGAGAAATTCCAGGGGGATCCTTACCGCTTTCTGGTCTGCGCCGACAAGTTCCAGACCGGCTATGACGAACCGCTGCTGCACACCATGTACGTGGACAAGACGCTCTCGGGAGTCAAGGCGGTGCAGACCCTCTCGCGCCTGAACCGGGCGCATCCGAAGAAACACGACGTGTTCGTCCTCGATTTCCTCAATGACGCAGACACCATCCGCGACGCCTTCTCGGACTTCTACCGCGCGACGATCCTTGCCGACGAGACCGACCCCAACAGGCTGCACGACTTGCAGGCGGACCTTGATGGAGCCCAGGTGTATTCGCCCGCACAAGTCGAGGACTTTGTCCGGCTGTACATCAATGGCGCGGAGCGCGACCGGCTCGATCCGATCCTCGATGCCTGCGTGGCGGTGTACAAGAACGAACTTGACGAGGATGGACAGGCCGATTTCAAGGGCAAAGCCAAAGGCTTCGTGCGGACCTACAACTTTCTGTCCTGTGTGCTGCCCTGGACCAACGCGACATGGGAGGAGCGCTCGATCTTTCTCAACTTCCTGATTCCCAAGCTTCCGGCGCCACAGGAGGAAGATCTGTCCAAGGGTATTCTCGACGCCATCGACATGGACAGCTACCGCGTCGAGAAACAGGTGATGAAGGCGATCCTGTTGCCCGACGAGGATGCCGAAGTCGATCCGGTGCCCACCACCGGCGGCGGCCACCGCCCGGATCCGGAACTCGACCGGCTCTCAAACATCATCAGCCAGTTCAACGACCTGTTTGGCGACATCGCGTGGGAGGACAGCGACCGCATACAGCGTCTCGTCACAGAGGAAATCCCCTTGCGCGTGGCCCGGGATTCGGCGTTCAGGAATGCACTGCAGCACTCGGATCGGCAAAACACGCGCATTGAGCACGACAAGGCTCTTGAGCGCGTAATGACTTCAATGACGAAGGACGATATGCAACTCTTCAAACAGTTTATCGATAACGACGGCTTCCGGCGCTGGATGACCGACACGGTGTTCGCACTTACGTTGGAGCGACGAGGTGCATCTTGAGTTTCACGTAGTTGCATTAGGAACGTCCTCAGCGCACCGGAAAGGCGGTCAATGTGGAGAGTCGGCGGATGCTCTTTTCCCACTTGGTTTCCTTTCCGCTCGGATACCCACATAGCTCAAAAAAGAAGCGAGCTTGGCGCGAGACTCGCTACCGTTGCGTGGTCTTTCGAAGGTGTCCGCCAGCAAGATGCCATTGGTTCTTGCGTTTGTTGGCGGCGCGCAGCGAAATGCGCATGAGTAAAGCGACCGCCATTGGAGACTTTTGCGAGTCGTACAGCCGGTAGCACACCTCTACCCCACGAGCCGTAAGCCGCCCGTTTGCATACTTGTTTTCCGGATTAAAGGGATGCCATTCGTCCTCACAATTCGTGTGCTTCAGTGACAGTTCGTTATTCAGTTCGGCCACGACCCGCGATCTTTCAGTGTATTGGCGATCTATGATCTTCCGCAATTTCGCGAGTTCCTGCGCATAAACTTTTTCCGCGGATTCAAACTGCAGCGGCTCGAAACCGATAATCAGGGCGTGGCCATTCTGCCAGAGCCGCTTGTCGAGAACGTCTATGTAGTATTTCAGACGATCGGCGGCATGGTAGTTGTAGCCTTTCGTGAGACTTTCCAGCTGTCTGACCAGCGAACTGCTGGCAATGTCTGAAACAACCTTGTGCACTTGGTGCGCGATGGTATTCCGAAAATCGATCAGGTCGCGTATCTCGGATGCTTCTGCTTCATCTATCAAGCGTAGATTCTGCAGGATAGCCATGGACTTGCGTTGGGAGAGTTGTTCACGCAAGTCAGTTCCGACGGGTTTTGTGTCTGATTCCCGGCGATTGGGCGATTGAAGGTGGTTTTCGGCGACGCTCCTTATCTTCCGTTTGAGATGTTCGCAGTAGAAGATGATGAGTATCATCTGAACGGCCCGGTACTTCAGGATATTGCGCTCCAGCGCGGGTATTTTTCCGCTGAAAGGCGCAAGATAGTCAATTGTCATTTTGCGTGCCGCACTCGAGTTTTCCTTGGTGTATGTGAGGTGCGCCGCAGCGCGAGCGGGGCGAGTGATCGTGGAAGTCGGGCGGCAACCGAAGTGAACACGCTGTAGTTGGTGGCCCATTCGTTTCTCGCATACTGGCAATCTCGTCCTTGGTATGGGAAGCTGCGGGTGTTGTCCGGTGCGGCTGGGTCGGTAGTTTATCCTCCTGGTTTTCTCGCGGCCGATGGCTTGGGCCGTGAAGAGGGAGGAGCGGGTGAACTGGATATGGACATCGGTCACGAGCCATTCGCGACCGTCAAGCAATCGGGTGGCGACTTCGGCGGCCTCGCCGACTCGAAAGCTGTTTCCGAACTGAAGATGATTGATCTCGGCGCAACTGATGCCTTGGCGATAGGGGTGGATCCTAACGATCGCTCAACTTGCCGTTTGCGTAAGTAACTTCTTCCACGCGGCCATCGGCATGGTGCAAAATCCAAAATCCGTCCGACTTGCCGCCAACAAGACCGCCCCTGCCAACCTGCGCCTTGTCTTTCCAGGAGTACGTCAGCGTCCCTGTGCCCTCCGCCAATTGTCCGGAGCAGGAACCATCCCAGCTTGCGGTCATTCCATCCAGCAGAAAGGCATTCCAGACGTAGCAGCCGGGATGGCTCTCGAGCGCCATCCAGCATTGCGACCGCGCCGGCTTGCCCTCGCAGGTGTCGGCCAGGTCGATCCGGTTCGCCGTTGTCCCGCAAGCCGTCAGTAGCAGCGCAGTCAGACCCAGGAAAGTTCGTTTCATGTCATGTCTCCGCAATCTCCGTATTGATCGTAACGTCCAGGCCGAGGCTGGCGAGGAGCAAGTCAGTACGATATTACAACCTGCTCCAGATTCCTGTTGTCGATTGGGATAGCATATTTTGCTCTCGAAACTACCTATTACCAGTTTGTAAACCAATCCGGAGGCAGCCACATTAGTACCAGCATAATCATTCGCGACATTGATCCGGGAGACAAGTCTTGGTTGAGGCGGGAGGCGCGCCAGCTCGGCTTGTCGATGGAAGAACTGGTCCGCCGGCTGATCCACGAGAAGCGCGCGAAGACCGAGCGCCGCCCCCAACCTTCCGAGGCCTTCGCACGGCATTTCGGAGGGGATCACGGCGTCGAACTTCAACCTTCTGTGCGGCATGGCTACAGGCCGCTTTCCTTCTCCAGTGAAGGTGAGGAATGACTGCGCCGCTTGCGTGACTGATAGAAACGAATGGCATCTCCGAGATGATGCGGCCGCGGCCCGAACCGCGCGTTGCATCCTTCCTGGATTCCATCGCCGACGAGGGCCACGGCCACGCGGTGAGGCGCTCGACGATCATGTTCCGGATGCGTTTCTCGCCGCGGCTGCCGCGTCCCGCGGTCTCGTGATCGTGACGCGCAACACGGGAGAGTTTTGCAACACCGGCGTCGAAACCGTGAATCCCTGGAGATCACCGCGGCGATGAGGTTTTTCGCTCCGATTCAGGGTTAGCGCCCGCTCCAGGTCGTTTGGCCAAGCATCTTTCGGGGCTTTCTGCTCACAACTCCCCTCGAAGATTTGGGAGAGACTCCCTTCGCCAGCAAATGTCCGTCCGCTTCTTGCCGCCATACCTGAGACCCTGTTCGCATTGGGCTGATGGCTCGACCATCGCACGTTCGCTAGAATCTCCGCGTTTGCCACGGCCCCACTTCCGTGTTCGACACGAAAGACTTCCTTGAGAAGCTCTACAACCTTGATGCCCTGCGATCAGGCGACACCATCAATACCAGCAGCGTCAACCGAATAGAACCGCCAGTGGCGGACGCTTGGCCCAACGAAATCCATACCCACGTACGCGCCGCCGTCGAGCGCATTGGAATACCCAAGCCGTACGCACACCAAGCTGATGCCGTTCGCCATTCCATCGATGGTCATGACGTTGTGATGGAGTCACCCACTGCAAGCGGCAAGACCCTCGCCTTCGCCATTCCCATGCTCGACGCGCTCGTTCGTGACAGGCGGTCACGCGCCTTGATGCTTTACCCGATGAAAGCCCTCGCGTTCGATCAGCGCGAGCAACTCCGCCAACTCTGCCTCCCGCTTGGCGTGGAGTCTTGGCCGTACGATGGCGATACACGTCCCGAGCATCGCAACGCAATGCGAAAGTCGCCGCCTCAGATCCTGCTGACCAACCCCGAATACCTCAACATGTCGTTCTTGGCTTGGCGTGACCAGTGGGAGGAGTTTCTCAGCCGCCTCCGCTACATCGTCATTGATGAAATGCACGAGTATCGCGGGTTCTTTGGAGGCAACGTTGCCCTCTTGCTGCGGCGATTTTTCCTGCACCTTGAGCGCATGGGTTGCCGGGCGCGTGTCTTTCTCTCGACCGCTACCTGCGCCAATCCCGAAGAGCATGCTCGCAACCTGACCGGACGCGCCGGCATCCATATCATCTCGGCCAGAGACGTGCTTCAGCCCAAACGTCATTTCATATTCGTCGACCCAGATATTCCCGACTTCCGTTACCGAGACATCCTTCAGCTTCGTGTCGAGCAAGCTGCCCTGGCCGTGCTCCGAGAAGGTCTACAGTGCCTCGTTTTCTGTCCTACCAAGCGATTCTTGGAGGATGCCTTCAGGAACACGCGCGGCGAAGCTGAGGAAGACGGACTCGACCCAGATCGCATCTCCGCCTTCCACGCCGACTTGAAGAGTGAAACACGTCAGGACATTCAACAGGCCATCAAGGCTGGCAAGGTGAATGTTGTGTTTGCCACAAACGCCCTGGAATTGGGTTTGGATATCGGCGGCCTTGACGGCGTGATCTTGGCTGGGTTCCCCGCGAGCACAATGTCTGCGTGGCAGCAGATTGGCCGCGCCGGCCGCGGCTGGGATAAGGACGCGTTTGTCCTCTTCTACGCCATGAACGATCCAATCGATCGCTTCTTCGTGGGCAATTTAGACACGTTCCTCAACCGGCCATTCGATGAACTCGTCGTCGATCCGTCCAACCAGCAACTCATTGAAAACCATTTGCCGGCGCTTTCCCATGAAACTGGCGGTAAGCTCTTGGCTGCTGACGAAGTTGTCCTTGGCCCCACCTTCTATAGCGTTGCGTCCGAGAAAATGGGAAAGCCCATTCCGGGCTACACACCCCATCCAAATATGAACCTGCGGGGTGGCCTTGGGCGGTCCTTCAAGCTCAAGCGCGGCAAGGAAGAGATAGGACAAATTTCGGCTATACGCTGCTTCCGCGAGGCCTACATTGGCGCAGTCTTCACATTCTTCGGGCACAGGTATCGCATCCACGCCCACGAGGAAAGTGCCGTCGTTCTAGCCGACGCTGAACCGCACGAGAAGACGGAAGCAGGGTTCTTCAATGTCGTCACCGTCAGGCAGGTTCATAGCGGTTTTGCATATGGCCCCGTCCAAGCACTCTACGGTTCACTCGACATTGTCATGAATTACACTGGCTATCGCGTGATCGACGAGAGAACGGGCGAACAGAAGTCGACCGGCGGATCAGCCGCCGCTCATTTCGAAAACAACCTTCATGCGTTCCTGCTTAACGTACCCGCCTTGTATCCAGCCGAATCAGGCGCCGTAGGTGCCTTGGAGCATTTGATCCGCGTTGGCGCGATGTTCGTAATTCCCGCCGACCGGTTCGACACCAGCACATACTCCAAACCAGGAGAGGATCCCGCCGCCATCTTCTACTACGAGAACTATTCGGGGAGCATTGGTGTTGCTAAGAAACTCGCGCAAGTCTGGCCGACAGCGCTTGAAAAGGGAATAGAAGTCGCTGAAAGCTGCCCTTGCGACCATGGTTGTCCGAATTGTATCGAACCGGCCAAGTCTTATGACATGAGCAACGCCAACATCGATAAGATTGCTGGGATCCAGTTGGCCAGACACGTGCTGACACGAGTTGCAGAAGGTCCAGACGCCGTGTTCAGGAACGGTCAGCTCGTTGCCGTATAGTCCCGTGATCGCACATCTAGGGCTGACTCGTACTACATGTGATGCAGTCGGCCCAACAGGGCATCGCCGGTTACCGCTTCTCCGGCAGGTTGTCAGGTGCACAGGCTGCGCGGCAAACTCGCCAAAGTACTTGATCTCTTAGCAGGAACCGAAGATGTCTTGGTTGTTCTTCATGGATGAGAGTGGGCATGACCACAAGACGACGCCTTACGAAGTTCGCGGAGGATTTGCGATCCACGTCTCGCACTTGTGGCCATTCATAAGTGACATGCAGCAATTGGAACTCGACAGTTTTGGCTGTCGCACGCACCGTTACGGCAAGGAATTGAAGGGCGCCAACTTGGTCGATAAGAAACGCTTCCGCTTTGCTCAACAGCAGGAGGCGTTTTCGGATCACGAAAGACAGAAGCTGTGTCGATCCTTTCTTGTCAAGAACTTGCAGGGCAACGAAGCTCCAGTTTGGGAGGAATTTGCCAGCTATGGCCAGGCTTGTCTTCTTATGGCGCGAGAAACACTGGCGCTTCTTAAGAAACACAAGGCTGTAATTTTGGCATCGGCAATTTCGCGAGGCACCCGCAAACCGCCGAACTATCGATTCGACGAGTACTTACGCAAAGATGTAGTTTTCTTGCTTGAAAGGTTTTTCTACCTGCTGGAGCGCAAGAAGGAACACGGCCTGCTGGTCATGGACCAAATGGATGAGCGTGAGGACCGTCGATTCGTGGCCCGGCTGGAGGCCTATTTCACAAAAACCACGATTGGCCGATATCGCACGACATGGATTGTGCCGACGCCCTTCTTCGTTCCGTCCAACCTGACGTACGCTGTACAGGCAGCCGACATCTGCATCTATTGCATAAATTGGGGGTTTCGACTTCCAAATCGTGGTATGGACGCGCATAGCCGTAGCGAGATCGCCGACATGTTCGGGCGAGATCTTGCGGAACTCCAATTCCGCGGACAAGGCTATCGTGACGGACAGGTCTTTGACACCTACGGAATCTTCCATGTGCCCGATCCTTACGGAACCGATCCTGGCCAACAAAAAAGAGGCAATGCCCCGACTGTGTTAGCTGCCTCGTCCGAGACAGAAAAACATACGGGGCCGAGCCTCCGAGTCAAAATATAAGCCGGAGAATGGGAAATTTCAACCCCAAAGCGACTCCCCAAGCGACACCTCAAAGCGACACCCCAAAGCGACTCCTGTCAACGCAAAGCAGAGATGTCGCCTTTTCTCCAATTCAGAGATGTCCCCTTTTGGGTGGGTGAGGGTTCGTTGGAGGGGGCCGAGTAGAATCGGGGCACTAGCAAGCCTCGACGACGATGGATAAATCGTGGGAATGAGTGAGATTTGTAGAGGGTAAATCCTTTAAGAACAAACACTTGTTCTAGACGTTCTGATCTTGGTCGGGGCGCTCGACCACAAGCGGGGAACTAAGCTGCAGGGGCACATGCCATGAACCAGAAAGCCATATTCGAGGGGCACTACAAGCAGGCGAAGGGCAGGGAAGGTCTGGCCTGGCATCACGCTGAACCCACACGTTTTATTCCGGTGGTTCATGAGTCACGCAAGGAGCCCGGCACCGCCGTCGATCTGGGTAGCGGTTCCGGCGTCGATAGCGTGGCCCTGGCGAAATTGGGCTGGACGGTCAAGGGCGTTGACTTCATGGAGAAGGCGATCGCAATGTCCACCCAGCTGGCCGAACAGGAAGGCGTGGCCGTGGAATACGTACACACGGACGTGCTGGAATGGGAACCCGGCGAGCAATTCGATCTGGTGGTCGATTCGGGACTCATGCACAACATGCCCAGGGACAAGCTTCAGGAATACAAGAGCCGTATTCTTCGCTGGCTGAAGGATGACGGTGATCTCATACTGGTCCACTGGGAAAGTCGCGGCGATCACGACCGGCTTTTCAATGGACCGAGGCGCTCCAGCAAGGAACAACTGATCGCATTTCTGGCGCCGGAGTTCTCATCGGTGGAGCGGTTCGAGCGCAAGGAAAGCCGTGTATGCCGGACCTGCGAGGGCAAGACCTGTGACAACAATGGGGAGTTCTGCAGGGGCGTTGGGCCGGAGATGTCTATCGCCTACTTCTGGTTCCGGCGATAGCCCCGGCGAGTGCGGTTTCGCGCCGCGCCGCGGGGCAGACGGGAAGTCACGTGTTCGAGATCATGAAACGGGCCTTTGGCGGCGGCGAAGCGCTGTCCGTGTCCCGGCGCGACGCGCTTGTATTGCCGGCAGCCGGCGCGGCTGCCGCCGCGCTTGCACCGTTTCGCGCCGTACAGGCGGCAGCAGATCCGGAAACCACGTACTTACCGCCATCCGAGGGGCGGGTGCGCTCGGAATTCTTCGCCTTTGACGACCCGCTCGACAAGATGGCCGCCGAGTTTCGTATCTACCGAGACCTGGCGGACGAAGCGGATGTGCTGCTCTGGTATCACTTCACGATGTTCATTGTCGCCGAGGGTCGCCGCGTGCAGCCCGTGGTCCGCTATGAGGGGATCGAGTTCTCTCACCACAAGCTCATCGATACGCACGTCTATCGGGTGCACGGGCACAACACTTCGTATCCGCGTCATCCGGTGACGGGAGAGTTCATCGACCGCGTTCACAATCCGGTGACCGGCGAAACGGTCAAGGTGGACCCGACGATTCTCACGGAAGATCCGGGCATGCTCTATTCGCCCGAAGGCAAGCATCCGCTGGACCGGGAAGGCGACGGCTACACGCCCACCAGCACGGTCTTCCGAATCGAGGACGACATCGTGAAAGCGGAACAGATCCGGGTGCCGCCGGACAACTGGGTAACCCCGTTCATCGAGACCTCGCACAACTGGACGGCCAGGTCGCTTTTCGAGGACCCCTCCATCACGCGGCTGCCCATGGGTACGGCCGGCGGCTATGTCTTTCCTTATCCCCGCTGGCTGCAGATGGGTGACATCCCCGGGCACATGTTCGCCATCTGGAGCGGCAAGAAGCTCGACGGCGTGCACCAGTTGCCGGCCGAGTATTACGCCCGTATCGAACGGGACAATCCGGAGCTGCTGACAGTGGACCTGACTCCGTTCGACGATTGACGGCGGGTTTCTGGTTCGCGAGTGACCTTTCGAGGGCGGAACGCCGTGGGCGCCATGCCCCCACTCGCAGGGGTCAGCCGAAGTGCTCGAGGATGGTGTAGCGGGAGTGGGGGCCGCCGAGCACTGACTCGACCAGCGCGAACTCGTGTACGAACCAGTGCATGGGGCGAGGCGGTTCCCTGGGCGTGAGGCGGTTGACCTTGCGGGCAAGGGTCATGTGCGGGATGAACGCGCGGCGCTCGCGCGGCAGCCCCAGTTCGTTGGAGATGCGGCCCAGGTCGCGGGCCAGTTCCGCCAGTGTGGGCGGCGTCTCTTGCAGGCCCAGCCACAGGGTCCTTGCGCGCTGCCAGTAGCCGTATTGGTCCAGGGTCAACTCGAAGGGGTCCAGCGGGAGCACCGAGACCCGCTCGACCAGGGGGGCGATGAGTTCTTCCGGAGCCGGGCCGAGGAAATGCAGCGTCATGTGCAGGTTCTCGGGCGGAGTGGGTTTACCTCCCGTGCCCCTCACTTCGGCGCGGGTGGCGCGGACGATGCGGGTGCGAAGATCGTCGTCGGGCCATAGCGCGAAAAACAGACGCCTCTTGCCGGACCGGGGCATTGCGCGACCATATCACGGGGGCAGGTTAAGGTATGCTGGGAGCGCGGGCATTGGGGGAATTCCTATGTCATACCTGTTTACTTCGCAGCGCGAACTGCCGGAATTCAAGCATCTTGAAGCGGAGCCGCTGTCGGGCGCGCTGGGCGCAACCTTAAGCGGCGTCAACCTGGCCGACGACCTCGCCCAGGACGTCATCGACGACATCTACGCGGCGCTGCTGGAATTCAAGGTCATCTTCTTCCGCAACCAGGAGATGACCGACGAGCAGCATCTACGGCTGGCCCGCAAGTTCGGGATGCCGCAAGGCCCGGGTTCGATACCCCAGGTCGAGGGCTACCCGATGATCCGCCTGCAGCGCATGGACGAGTATCAGACCATCGGTGGCGACGTGAATTACCACACGGACGACATCTTCCGCGACTATCCGTCGCGCATGTCCATTCTCCGCGGGCTGACCATGCCTGCCGGTGGGGGAAACACCATCTGGTGCGACATGGAGAAGGCGTACTCAAGCCTGTCCAGGCCCATGAAGAAGTTCCTGGAGGGCCTGACCGCGGAACAGACCCTGTCGAAGAACTTCGGCCAGGGCATTCTCGAGGGCGGGGGCGCCCAGGCCTACGAAGACATGATGAAGCGCAACCCGCCGGTCGTGCACCCGGTGGTTCGCAGGCATCCCGAAACGGGCCGCAAGTGCCTGTACATCTGCCAGATGACCACTTCGCGCATCATGGAACTGAACAAGGACGAGAGCGACGCGCTGCTGGAGATGCTGCTCGAGCACAGCTACCAGCCGGAGCACGAGTGCCGTTTCTTCTGGCGCGACAATTCGGTGGCGATCTGGGACAACCGATGCACGCAGCACCGGGGTATCAACGACTTCTCGCCGGCGTTCCGGCTGTTGCACCGCATACCGATCATCGACGATCGCCGCCCGTCGCTGAACCCCGACGAGGAACCGCGCCTGGAATACGACCGGAATGCCGATTTCATCCGCGTAGAGGACCTTTTCGTCAACAAGCCCGAACTGACCTACCACGTGGACGGCGAGGAGCCGGCGCAAGGGAACGGCTCGGCGGCCGACTCGGGCAATGGGGAGGCGCAACCGGAAGACGAAAACGCCGTGGAGGTCGATCCCAGGTTCCTGAACAAGCTGAACGAGAACAGGCACGGCATGGTCTTTACGCCCGGCGCGGCGGCGCGGCTGAAGAAGATTCCGCGCATGTTCCGCGGCGCGGCCATCAGCGCCGTGATCGCCGAGGCGCAGAAGCAAGGCAGTAGCGAGGCCAACATCGCGATACTCGACGCCGTTCAGGCAAAGCGGCGCGGCGGTTGAATCCCGGCAGCGGCCGCGTGGGCCCGGGAGCGAGCGCGTCTCGCCCTCTAACCTGGGGACGAGGCCGTCCCGGCCTCGCGGAGGGCGGGACGCCCTCTATCCCAGGGAGTTGACGTGAGCGAAACGAGAAAATTCGGGCCGGTGGCTCTTGCGGAAGGCTACAAGCCGCTGAACGCGGTCGGCGTGCTGCTGGGCGGGTTTTCGATCATCCCCTTGCTGGCCTTCATGGGTCTGATCATGCCGACTCTTCTCAAGGAGGTGTTTCAGATTGACCCCGCTTTTCACGGGCGGATGACAGGTAATCTGGGGGTGCTGCAGGAAGTGATCGTGATCGCGCTGATGGGGGTGGTTGGGGCGGCTTCCGACAATTTCGGCCGGCGCTTGATCATGGTCGTGGGGCTTTGCCTGGTGGGCCTCGGTCTTCTGGTCTACCCGCTTGCCGAAAACGAACTGCAGATTTACGGATACCGGGCGGTATATGCGCTGGGAGCCGCGACGGCTCCCATCATGTACGGGACTTCCATGCAGGACACGCCGGCGAACCGTTCCCGCGGCCAGTTCATCGGGTTCGGCAGCATTGCCACGGGCGGGGGCGTCATCGTGATGGGTCTTACGATTGCGAGGCTGCCCGAGTACCTGGTCGCGCGCGGCGTCACTCCCGAGTACGCCGGCATCTATACCTGTTGGTGCATGGTCGCTTTTGCGGCCATCGTCGCGACGATGGTTCGGCTGACCTGGCGCGCCGGCCGCGTCGCTGCAGGCGAACCACGCGAGCCTGTCTGGCGAAACCTGGGGCAGGGGTTCTCCGGTGCGGTTCGAAATCCGCGAATCGCCCTCGCATACCTGACTTCGTTCGCTTCCCGGGGCGACTTGGTCGTGATCCTGACCTTCCTGTCGCTCTGGGTGGTTCAGGACGGCTGGGACGCAGGTCTGAGCACCGCCGAGGGCACGAGAAGGGCCGGCATCATGATTGCGGCGATCAACGGTGTCGGGCTTCTTGTAGCCGTCTTTATCGGCCGGATAGTGGATCGTGTAAACCGCGTTCTCGCCGTATGTATCGGGTTTGCGGTTGCCGGCGCCGCATATCTCGGAATGGCGCTTGTAGCGGACCCGTACCTCAATATCGCGCTGGTCGCGTGCGTGTTTGTGGGCATAGGCGAGATCTCCGTAATCATCACGGGCAATGCTCTGTTGGGCCAGGAGGCGCCGAAGGCGAGACGTGGCGCCGTGGTCGGCGTGTTCGGTCTTATCGGGGCTTTTTCCATCCTTTGCACAAACTATTTTGGAGGCATCTTGTTCGACAAGATCAGCCGCGTGGCGCCGTTCGTCATGATGGGCATAGTGAACTTCGTCGTGGCGCTGTTGGCGCTGTACGTGCTGATCCGGGCCCCGGGGATGTCGGCAAGGGAAGTGCGCACTTCGACCTGATCGCGTGACATGAACGAGATGAGCGAACCCCGGCGAATCGGTCCGCTGACCCTGACGGTCGGCTACAGCTGGCTGAACGCGGGCGGCGTCATGTTCGCCGGGCTTACGGTCATACCGCTATTGGGCTTCATCGGCTTCATTCAGCCCTACCTCCTGACGGAAGTGTTCGGCATCACCGAGAACCAGGGGCAATTGACCGGGCAACTGGCCGCCATGCAGGAGATCGTGGTCCTGCTGCTGATGGGCATCGTGGGCGCGGCGTCGGACAACTTCGGCCGGCGCGTGATCATGGTCATCGGGCTGGGCTTTGTGGCCCTGGGACTTTTGATCTACCCGCTGGCGCAGAACGAATTCCAGATATTCGCCTACCGGGCGGTGTTCGCCATCGGCGCCGCGATCGCCCCGGTCATGTACGGCACATCGCTGCAGGACCTGCCGGCGAACCGTTCGCGCGGTTTGCTTCTGGGAATCGGCAGCATCATGACGGCCATCGGCATGGCGGTAATGTCCCGCAATATCGGCAATCTGCCCGGCTACCTGACCGAACTGGGAATTAGCCCGGCCGACGCGGGCATCTACACCTGCTGGCTGATGGTCGGGTTCGCGCTGTTCGTTGCGCTGATGATCCGGTTGTCGTGGCGCTCGGGAAGGGTTGCGCAGAATCAGCTGCAGGAGCCCCTTTGGACCAAGGTGGGCAAGGGCTTTTCCGAGGCCGCCAAAAACCCCCGGATCGCCCTCGCCTTCATGACCTCCTTCGCCTCCCGGGGCGACCTCGTGGCGGTGGGCATATTCCTCCCGCTTTGGGTTGTGCAGCACAGCAATGACGTGGGGCTGACCAGCGCCGAAGGCATGCAGCGGGCGGGCATCATGTTCGCGTTGGTGTTCGGCACCAGCGTGCTCTGGTCGCCCATCATGGGGTTCATTGCCGACCGCCTGAATCGGGTGGTTACCGTGGTCTTCGGTTTCAGCGTGGCGGGAGTAGCCTATTTCTCCATGTACCTGGCGAAGGACCCGTTTGTTACAGCGGCCCTGCTGGCCAGCGTTGCCGTGGGCATTGGCGAGATCGCCGCGCTGGTGTCCGGCGGGGCCCTGCTCGGCCAGGAAGCGCCGAAGGAGCGGCGGGGCGCGGTGGTGGGCGTATTCGGGCTCGTGGGCGCGTTCTCGATCCTGTGCACGAGTTTCGTGGGCGGGATCGTGTTCGACAAGATCGGCAGGGGCGCGCCGTTCGCGATGATGGGCTTCGTCAACTTCCTCGTGGTCGTGGCCGCGCTCGTCGTGCTGGTGCGCGCCCCGGGCATGTCCGCGAAGGAAGTCCGCGCCTCGACGTAGCTGGACGAAATCAAGACGCCGATTCTGATTACGGGCGCGGCCGGTTTTATCGGTCACGCGGTCGCCAGGACGCTGTTGTCCAATGGCGTCGACGTTGTCGGCGTGGACAACCTGAATGCCTACTACGATCCGGCGCTAAAGCATGCCCGGCTTGCCCGCTTGCGGGAGCATGAGGGGTTTTCGTTTCACAAGCTGGACCTGGCGGACGAGAGCGGTATGCAGGCGCTGTTCGAGGCGCATGACTTTACGCAAGTCGTGCACCTGGCCGCCCAGGCCGGTGTGCGCTATTCGATCGAAGCGCCGCAGCAATACATATCGAGCAACGTTACCGGGCTGACCGTGTTGCTGGAGTGCTGTGTGCGGCACGATGTGGAGCATCTGCTTTACGCCTCGTCCTCGTCGGTGTATGGCGATACGGAAAAGACGCCTTTTTCCGAGGAAAACGCCGCCGATCGCCCCAGGAGCGTCTATGCGGCCACCAAGCGCGCGGGCGAGCTGTTAGCTTATTCCTACGCCCGCATACACGGGCTGGCCAGCACGGGAATTCGCTACTTCACCGTTTACGGCCCCTGGGGACGACCGGACATGGCGGCGATGAAGTTTGCGGAGAGACTCGCGGCGGGCAAGCGCGTAAGGGTTTTCGGTGACGGCCGCCAACGGCGCGCCTTCACCTGTATCGACGACGCGGTGCGGGGAACGCTGGCCATCCTCGAGGGCGGGGCGCCCGCCGGAAAGCCCCCGGCGGCGCTCTACAACCTGGGTTCCGGCGAAGACGTGGAGTTGCTGGATTTCATTCGCATCCTCGGCCGGACAATGGAGGTTGAAGCGGAAATCGAGTTCGCGCCGGAACCGCCCGGCGAAATGCGGGCCACGTTGCCGGACATGTCGGCCATGCGGCGGGATTTCGGGTTCGTGCCGCGAGTTGATCTGGTGGACGGTCTCGCGGAGTTTGTCCGTTGGTTCCGGGGGTATTCGGCCTAGTCGTTTCAGCTCGGCCTGCTAGGGACGCATCGCCGGAAGGCGGACCCGGTGTGCAGGATCGGCCATTGCGGTGCAGGCGCCGCTCAAATCTTCGGAGGACAAGAGCACCCAGTAGCGGCGGTGGGCGTGCCCGAGGCGCAATCCGCCACTCGCATGAAAGCACGGTTGGCGCTGTTCGGCCGGCACCAGGAGGCGGCGCTCGGCCTCCGACGCGAGCCATGCGGCGGCCTGTTCCATTTCTTCCCGTCCCGTGAGGCCGCGGCCCTGGAAATGTACGACCGGCCGGTCGAGATGCAGTATCTGCTGGGCGCGCCAGTGCGCAAGCCCCAGCGGGGCATCGTCGGACATGGCCTTCAGCGCGCGGGCCGCGATGGGTCCTCCGGAGCGTGCGTCGTTGATCTGCGGTTGCAGCGCCCAGCCCCAGACATGCCAACCGAGAAGCATGAACGCCGCAAACATTGCCGCGGCCCGCCTGGTGGGTACGGCCAGCGCGAGAAAGGCGCCGACCAGCGCCGCGACAAACAGCATCCAGAGAGGCCCGGCGCCGGTCTCGTATCTTGCCGACAATTCGGACAGCCGCTCCAGGTCCACGAAGAGCAGCCAGGCGGAACCGGCCGCGATAAGCAACGACAGCAGCAGCGCCGCGGACCGCAGGACGCGCCGGCAGGAAACCCGTGCGGCCAGTTCCGCGAGGTGGGGCGCCGAGAGCAGCGCCAGCGCCGGCGCGGTCGGCAGCAGGTAAACGTCGCGCTTGGCGGAACTGATGGAAAAGAACAGCACGACCAGCGCGATCCAGCCCGCGAGCAGGACCGCCGAAGCGTCGCGGTCGCGCCAGCGGCGCACACAGCGCACGGCAAGCCAAGGCGACAGGAGAAGCAGTGGAAACCAGGCCCATGGAATGACTTCCACGAAGAAGTACCAGAAGGGCTGGAAGTGATGCCAGGGATCCGCATAGCGGGTAATCGTCTGGCGAAAAAGCAGGTTGTCCAGGTAGCCGGCGATGTCAGGATCGGCCTGGGCCCTGAGCAACAGCGGGACCAGCCAGAGAACCAGCGGCGCGAAGAACAACGCCGGTCCCAGGAGCCAGCGCGAGCCGCCACCCAGCCGCGGCAGGCTCCAGCCGGCCCCGCGCAGCCCGGCCCAGGGCAACAGCACCAGCAGCGGCAGGAAGCCCACGCCCTTGGTCATCACGCCCACGCCCGCGGCAAGGCAGCCGACGTTGAACCAGCGCCAGTCCGGCCCCAGCAGGAGGTGCCGGAGCAGTCCGTACAGGCTCAAGGTCGTGAACAGGCACAGGACGGCGTCGATCTGCGCGCTGCGGGCCTGCATCGTGAACTGCAGGCAGGCGAGCAGCCCCAGGGCCGCCCACCACGCCGTCTCGCGCGACCATAGCCGCCGCGCCAGGTCCCAGACGAGCGCAAGGGTGCCCAATCCCGCCAGGAGCGACGGCAGCAGAAACCCGAACCGGAGACCGGCCAGCCATTGGGCGGCGGCCAGCAGCCAGAAATACACCGGCGGTTTTTGCGCGTAAATCACGCCGCCCAGCCGGGTCACCGACCAGTCCCCCGACTGCAGCATTTCGGCGGCGATCAGCGTGTAGCGGGGTTCGTCCGGCGCCCAGGGATCGCGCAGCCCCAGGCCCGCGGCGATCGTCAGCAGCGCTGCCGCCGCGAGCCAGATTTCGTTCTTTCCGATTTGCAAACGTCAGGTGGACTCGAGCTGGCCGCCGCGGTGCAGCAGAACCAGGTTGCGGACATAGATCATGGCGCCGGTCGTCTGGCCGAGGATGAAAACGGGGTCGCCGCGATGAATGGCGTAGCTGAGCAGCGTGAGGCCGCCGGCCAGGCTCAGGTACCAGAAGGCCCGGGGAACATGGCTGCGGCCCGCGCGCTCGCTGGCGATCCACTGGTACAGAAACCGTGACGCGAATATGGCCTGCCCGCCGAACCCGACCGCCAGCCAGATCAAATCGGTGGTGGGCAGCGCCAGCCATTGCTCAATGAGTTCAGTCATCGTGTCTTATCTCCTCGGATGTTCCGGGCCGGAAGCGCCGCCGGCTGAGCCACCAGACGCCCAGCAGGTCGGCGATTCCCACCCACAGCCGGTTCCCCAGGCCGTATTTTGAGCGCCCGGCGCGCCGCGGATAGTGCGCCACCGGACGGGAAACGGTTTGCAGGCCCCGGCGCAGCAGCAGTGCGGGCAGAAAACGGTGCATGTGGTCGAACCGCGGCAGCGCCAGGAAGTCGTCGCGGGCCAGGATTTTCAGGCTGCAGCCGGTGTCCGGCGTACGATCGCGCAGCAAACCCGCGCGCACCGAATTGGCAATGCGCGACGACAACCGCGTCAACCACCCGTCCTTGCGCTTTCGCCGGTGGCCCATGATCATGCCAGGCGCCGTGTCGCCCGCCTCGAGCATTTCGGAATACAGCTTCGCCAGGTCGGCGGGATCGTTCTGCCCGTCGGCGTCGAGAAAGCCGAGCCAGTCATATCGAGCGGCATCCGCGCCCGTGCAAATGGCGGCGCTCTGCCCCCTGTTGTTCAAGTGCCGGACCACCCTAAGCCTTGAATGCTCGCTTTGCAGGCCGGCCAGCACCCCGGCGGTGTTGTCCCGGCTACCGTCGTCCACGACGATCATTTCCCAGGCATCGAAGGCGAGGAAGGCATTGCCCACGCTTCGCACCAGCTCGGGCAGGCTCTCCGCCTCCTCGTGGGCCGGCGCCACAATGCTGATCCCGAGCCTGCTCATGGGCTGCGTATTGTCCTCTAATGAAGTTACCGGCGCTATAAAATGCCATGTGGCATGACGGGCGCGATTGAACGGGCGTATCGGGAATCTCCGCTTTTTGCGAGTAATGCGCCTTATGTGTTCGAACTCTATTCCGCCTGGCGCAGCAATCCCGAGGACGTGGCGCCGCACTGGCGCGAACTGTTTGAGAGCATCGAAGCCGGCCGGCCGTTGCCGACCCGTCTGCCGAACGGTCGTGAAGCGAGGCCCGGAAGCAACGGCAGGGCAGCGCCCGCAGTGCGCGCCGGCGCCTCGCGTCAGGGTGCGGTCGTGCGGCTCATCCAGTTGTATCGGCTGCGGGGCTACCGCGCTGCGCGCGTGGATCCGCTGCAACTGAATCCCAACCTGCGCAGCCAGGCGCCCAAGCTGGAGTACGCGGGGCTGAGCGAGGCGGATCTGGACACCGTGTTCGATACCGGTCGGTTCGGCGGCGCAGAAAGCCGCCCGTTGCCGCTGCGAACAATCATCGACCAACTCGAGCAGATTTACTGCGGCGACATCGGCGTGGAGATGGCGCATGTGTCGCGTGCGCGCGAGCGGTTGTGGCTTCGGGACCGGGTGGAAGCGGCGAAACTGGCGGGACGTCCGCCGGATGCGGTCAAGCGCGGGATCCTGCGCGAACTGATCGCCGCCGAGGGTCTCGAGCGTTATCTGCATACCCGCTACGTGGGGCAGAAGCGCTTTTCGCTGGAGGGAGGCGACAGCCTCATTCCGATGCTTTACGACCTGATTCAGCAGGCCGGGGCCAAGGGCCTGCAGGAAATCGTGATCGGCATGGCTCACCGCGGGCGCATCAACGTGCTCGTGAACGTGCTGGGCAAGGCCCCGCAGGAGCTGTACGCGGAATTTGCCGGCGAGTCCGGGCCGCTGACGGGCAAGTACGGCGACGTCAAGTACCACATGGGCTTTTCGTCGGACGTCACCACGCCGGGGGGTCTGGTGCACGTGGTGCTGGCTTTCAATCCATCGCACCTGGAGATCGTCAACCCGGTCGTTCTGGGGTCCGTGCGTGCCCGCATGGACCGGCGGCGCGACAGCGAGGGCGACGAGATCCTTCCGGTGCTGATCCACGGCGACGCCGCGGTGGCCGGCCAGGGCGTGGTGACGGAAACGCTGCAGCTTTCCCAGGCGCGCTCCTTCGCCACCGGCGGGACCGTGCACCTGATCGTCAACAACCAGATCGGCTTCACCACCAGCGACCCGCAGGACGCGCGCTCCACGCCCTATTGCAGCGACGTCGCCAAGATGATCGAGGCGCCGGTAATCCATGTGAACGGGGACTCGCCGGAGGCCTGCGTGTTTGCGGCCCGCCTGGCGCTCGAATACCGGCAGGCGTTCCACAAGGACGTGTTCGTGGATCTCGTCTGCTATCGCCGTCACGGACACAACGAGGCCGATGAACCGGCGGCGACGCAGCCGCTCATGTACGACCGGATCCGCAGCCATCCAACCACCCTTCAGATGTACGCCAACCGTCTTTGCGAGGATGGCGCGGTCACGAAGGCGCAGGTAAAGGCGGACAAGGCCGAATACCGCAGGCGTCTGGACGCGGGCGACCCGCTGCCGGAGGCGGCCATGGGCATGGTCGGCAACGAGTTTACTGTCGATTGGGACAGCTACCGGCAGGCGGATGCCGATGTGCAAGTGAATACGGCCATCCTGCCGGAGCAGGTCGCGGACCTGGGCGAGCGGCTCGGCACGGTGCCCGAGGGGGTCAATCTGCACCCGCGGGTGATCAAGGTCGTGGCGGACCGGCTGCAGATGGCGCGCGGCGAAATCAACCTGGACTGGGGTTTCGCCGAGCTGATGGCCTACGGCAGTCTGCTGCGGGAAGGCTATCGTGTGCGCCTGACCGGGCAGGACAGCCGCCGCGGGACGTTCTTTCACCGCCACGCCAGCCTGATCGACCAGCACAGCGGGCGCGCCTACTCGCCGCTCGACGACGTGGCGCCGATGCGGGGCGCCTTCACGATCACCGATTCGCTGCTCAGCGAGGAGGCCGTGATGGGCTTCGAGTACGGCTACTCGACCACCGATCCGGACTGCCTGACGATCTGGGAGGGGCAGTTCGGCGACTTTTGCAATGGCGCCCAGGTCGTGATCGACCAGTTCATCGCCTCGGGCGACACCAAGTGGGGGCGGATGTCGGGGCTGACCCTGTTTCTGCCGCACGGCCAGGAAGGGGCGGGGCCGGAGCATTCCTCGGCCCGCCTGGAACGGTTCCTGCAGCTTTGCGCGCAGGGCAACATGCGGGTTTGCGTGCCGTCCACGCCGGGCCAGATGTTCCATTTGCTCAGGCGGCAGATGCGCAACCGCGCGCGCGTGCCGCTGGTGGCACTCACGCCCAAGAGCCTGCTGCGCAACAAGCTGTCGTTTACCCCGCTGGCGGCGCTGAGCGAGGGCCGATTCGAGCGGATCATCGACGAAGTGGACGAACTCGATGACGTGCGTAGGCTGGTGCTGTGCAGCGGCAAGCTGTACTTCGACCTGCTGGAGGCGCGGCGCGAAGGCGACGTCAGGGACGTGGCCATCGTTCGCATCGAGCAGCTCTACCCGTTTCCGCACGATCTCTGCGAGAAACTCTTCAAGCGCTACGCTGAAGTGGAGGACATCGTGTGGGCACAGGAGGAACCGAAGAACCAGGGCGCCTGGTACCGGGTGCGCGCGCGCCTGGAGCGTTGGCTGCTGGAGGGCCAGCGATTGAGTTACATGGGCCGCGCCGGAGCAGCTTCGCCGGCGCCGGGTTCCATCCATCTGCACAGGCTCCAGCAGTATGCGATCGTCGAGCAGGTGCTTGAGAGTGACCGAAAGGTGTCGTAGGCAATGAGCAATTCAATCGAGATCAGAACGCCCGAACTTCCCGAATCGGTGGCCGACGCCAAGGTCCTGGCCTGGCACAAGTCGGCGGGCGAGTCCGTGGTGCAGGACGAGAACCTTGCCGACCTGGAGACCGACAAGGTGGTGCTCGAAGTGCCGGCGCCGGCGGATGGCGTGCTGGAGAAGATCCTGGCCGACACAGGCTCGGTGGTGAACGCGGGAACGCCGCTGGCCGTGCTGGGCGCGGCAGCGGACGACGGCGGTGCGGACGTTGACGATGCGGCGCCGGAGGGCTCCGGGGACGGCGACGACCGGCCGGCAACCGAACCGGCCGCCGATGGAAACGGCTCCGTTGCGATGTCGCCGGCGGTCCGGCGGCTGCTGGAGGAACACGACCTCGATATTTCGTCGATCAAGGGCAGCGGCAAGCGGGGCAGGGTGCTCAAGCGCGATGTCCTGGCGGTGCTGAGCAGCGCGGCCGGTGCGGCCACCGCGGCCCGGGTCGAGGAACCGGATACGGCCGAGGCGGACACCGGTGAAACGGTCGAAGCGCCACCGGCGCCCGCGGCGCGGCCGGCGCGGTCGGAGAGGCGCGAAACCATGAGCCGCCTCAGGGCCCGCATCGCCCAGCGGATGGTGGAATCGCAGCGCGAAGCGGCCATGCTCACCACTTTCAACGACGCGGACATGAGCGCCGTGCTCGATCTGCGCCGCCGCCACGGCGAGGCCTTCGAGGCGCGGCACGGCGTACGGATGGGCTTCATGAGCTTCTTCGTGGCCGCCAGCGTCGCGGCCCTGAAGCGCTTTCCGGTCGTCAACGCCAGCGTGGAGGGCGACGAGATCGTCTATCACGACTACTACGACATCGGCGTTGCCGTATCCACCGACCGCGGGCTCCTGGTTCCCGTGCTCCGCGACGCGGACCGGCTGAGCTTCGCCGACATCGAGCAGACGATCGGCACATTCGCTTCGCGGGCGCGCGCCGGGACCATCGGGCTGGACGAACTGACCGGAGGCACTTTCACGATCACCAACGGCGGCGTATTCGGTTCGCTGATGTCCACGCCGATTCTGAATCCGCCGCAAAGCGGAATCCTCGGAATGCACCGCATCGAGCAGCGGGCCGTGGTGGTGGACGAGGAGATCGTCGCCCGTCCGATGATGCACCTTGCGCTCAGTTACGACCACCGCATCGTGGACGGCCGCGAAGCCGTGCTGTTCCTGTCCGAAATCAAGAAGTCGATCGAAGATCCGGCCCGCATCATTCTTTCTATTTAATTTATATATTCTCTATATATGTCTGATAAATATGATGTAATCGTAGTCGGTGGAGGTCCCGCCGGCTACGTGGGAGCGATTCGCGCCGCGCAACTCGGCATGTCCGTGGCCTGCGTGGACGACTGGCGCGACGGCAAGGGCAAGCCGGCGCTGGGCGGCACCTGCCTGAACGCCGGCTGCATTCCGTCCAAGGTGCTGCTCGAATCGTCGGAGCTGTACCATCGGACCCGCGAGGAGTTTGCCGGCCACGGCATCATGATCCCGGAAGTGAAGCTGGACCTGAACGCGATGCAGGACCGCAAGAACCGCATCGTCCGGCAACTGACAACGGGCATCAACGCGCTGTTCCGCGCCAACGGCGTGACGGCCGTGAACGGGCGGGGGAAATTGCTGGCCGGCCGGCAGGTGGAAGTCACTCCGCACGAAGGCGATCCGCATCTGCTGCATGCGGAACACGTCATCCTCGCTGCGGGCTCGCTGCCGGTGGAATTGCCGATTGCCCCGTTCGACGGCGAATACATCGTGGACTCGGAAGGCGCCCTGGAGTTCGACCATCCGCCGCAACGCCTGGGCGTCATAGGCGGCGGCGTCATCGGCCTGGAACTCGGCAGCGTCTGGAACCGGCTGGGGTCGGAGGTCACCATCCTGGAGGCCATGGACCGTTTCCTGTTCATGGCCGACAGCCAGGTCGCCCGCGAAGCCCAGCGCCAGTTCAAGCGCCAGGGGCTGGACACGCGCCTGGGCGCGAGGGTCGAGAGCGCCCGCCGCGTGGACGACCACGTGGAAGTGCGGTTCAGCGACCGGGAGGGAGACCATCACATCACCGTCGACAAGCTGGTGGTGGCGGTCGGCAGGACGCCGGCGACCGAAGGACTGATCGACGAGAGCGCCGGGATCGTCCTGGGCGAAAGAGGGCACGTGCAGGTGGACGAGAACTGCCGGACCAGCGCGGATGGCGTGTGGGCGATCGGCGACCTGGTACGCGGGCCGATGCTGGCGCACAAGGGGTCCGAGGAAGGCATGATGGTGGCCGAGATGATTGCCGGGCGTTCCGCCGAGGTGAATTACGGCGCGATCCCGTCGGTGATCTATACCTCGCCCGAGATTGCCTGGGTGGGGCAGACCGAGGAGGAATTGCAGCAGTCCGGACAGGCCTACAAGGTGGGGGCCTTCAACATGGCAGCCAACGGCCGGGCCAAGGCCATGGCGCAGGCCGCGGGGCTGGCGAAGTTCCTGTCGGATCCGGACACCGACGCGATCCTGGGCGTGCACATCGTCGGCCCCATGGCCGGCGAGCTGATCCAGGAAGCCGTGCTGGCGATGGAGTTCGAGGCCAGCACCGAGGACCTGCAGCGCACCGTGCACGGCCACCCGACGCTCTGCGAGGCCCTCCACGAAGCGGCCCTTTCAGTCGACAAGCGCGCCATCCACGCCATAAACCGCTAGTTACAGCTCCCCTCGCGGGCTGGTATCATGAAGGGCCCATGGCGGGGCACTCAAAGTGGGCCAACATCCAGCACCGCAAGAGCCGGCAGGACGCCAAACGCGGTCGACTCTTCACACGCCTGGCGCGCGAAATCACCGTCGCCGCGCGAATGGGCGGACCGGACCCCGTCAATAACGCCCAGCTCAGGCTGGCCATCGAGAAAGCGCGGGCCCAGAGCCTGCCCAAGGACAACATCAACCGCGCGATCAGCCGCGGGACCAGCGGCGGAGAAGGCGCCGACCTCGAGGAAGTCACCTACGAGGGCTACAGCGCCGGTGGCGCCGCGATCCTGCTTCGCTGCCTGACCGACAACCGCAACCGCACGGTGGCCGAAGTCCGCCACGGCTTCAGCCGCCACGGGGGCAACCTGGGCGCCGACGGCGCGGTGGCCTACCTGTTCAACGAGGTTGCCGTTTTCACCTATTCGCCGGGCTCGAACGAGACGGCGATCATCGACGCGGCAATTGAGGGCGGGGCCGAGGACGTGGTCAGCGACGACGACGGGACGATCGAGGTCCTGGCCGACCCGCGCGACTTTTCCACGGTGCTGGAAGCCTTGCGCGGGGCCGAGCTGCCACCGGAAAACGCCGAAGTCACGATGCGCGCGTCGGTGGACGCGCCGCTGGACAACAAACGCTCGGAGCAGGCGCTGAGACTTCTCGAGTACCTGCAGGACCTGGACGACGTGCAGGACGTGTGGACCAATGCCGAACTGCAACCGGTAGGCGGCGACTGACTGACGTGAACGCCCCGGTCCGGATCATGGGTGTGGATCCCGGTTCCCGATTCACCGGCTGGGGAGTCATCGAAAGCGACGGTACGGAAAGCCGCTACGTGGACAGCGGCTGCATTGCGCTGGCCCGCGGCAAGCCGATGGGGGAGCGTCTGGCGCAGATCTTCACGGAGCTGGGCGATATCGCCCGGCGGACGAGGATCGACGAGGCGGCGATCGAGACCGTTTTCATGCACAAGAACGCGCAAAGCGCGCTAAAGCTCGGCCAGGCGCGCGGCGCCGCGCTGTGCGCGCTGATCATGGCCGGCGTTACCGAACCGGCCGAGTATTCGCCGCGGCGGGTCAAGCAGGCCGTCTGCGGCTACGGGGCCGCCGGCAAGGACCAAGTGAGCGCCATGGTGGCGCGATTGCTGGATTACGATGAAGAACTTGCCGAGGACGAGGCCGATGGCCTGGCGCTCGGCATCTGCCACGCGCACCATCGGCGCATGGCGCAGGCGGCTGAGCTTGTTCGCATCCAGGAGGAAGAAGCCGTTTCATGATCGGTTCGCTGAAAGGCAGGCTGCTGGCGGTGGAGCCACCGATGATCCTTCTGGACGTGCACGGCGTGGGCTTCGAACTGCAATTGCCGCTCAGCGACCTGTCCGATCTGCCGGCCGTAGGTGGGGAGCTGAAGGTTTCGACGCAGCTGGTGCAGCGGGAGGATGAGCTCAGCCTGTACGGTTTTCGGAAGACGGCCGACCGCGCCTGGTTCCGCGAACTCATCCGCGTGCCGGGCATCGGCCCGAAACTGGCGCTCAACATCGTCTCGCAAAGCGGCGTGGCCGAATTCGCCGAACAGATCCAGGCCGGCGACGTGAAGGCGCTGACCCGCCTGCCGGGCATCGGACCCAAGACCGCCAGCCGCCTGATCGTCGAGATGCGGGGCCGGCTGGAAGCGGTTCCCGCGCCCGGCGAGTCCAGCGCCGCCAACCTGGCGCTCAAGGCGCTGACGGGACTGGGCTATACGCCCGTCGAAGCCGCGCGCATGCTCAAGCAGGTCGGCGACCCCGGCGGCCGGGACGTGGAGGAACTGGTGCGCGAGGCCTTGTCCGGAGGGGTTGCCGCGTCGTGAACGACAAGGACGACCGGATTCTCTCGGGCGAGTTGCGGGCGGACGAACGCGACGTGGAGAACTCCGTCCGTCCGCGGCAGATGTCGGAATTCCTCGGCCAACGCCAGGTCAAGGAACGCATAGAGATCAGCGTGACGGCGGCCGGCAAGCGCGGCGAAGCGATGGACCACACGCTGCTGTACGGTCCGCCGGGCCTGGGCAAGACGACACTGGCGCAGGTGATCGCGCGCGAACTCGGAGTCGGCCTGCGGCATACGTCCGGGCCGGTGCTGGAGCGCCCGGGCGACCTGGCCGCGCTGCTGACCAATCTGAAGGCCCGCGACGTGCTGTTCGTGGACGAGGTGCACCGGCTGAACCCGGTGGTGCAGGAGCTGCTCTATCCGGCGATGGAGGACTTCCGGCTCGACATCGTGATCGGCGAGGGTCCGGCCGCGCACACTATGCGGCTCAAGCTCAAGCCCTTCACGCTGGTGGGGGCCACCACGAGGGCGGGCCTGCTGTCCTCGCCGCTGCGCGACCGCTTCGGAATACAGGAGCGGCTGGAACTGTATTCGAAGGAAGAATTGCAGCGCATCGTGCTGCGTTCGGCGGGAATCATGGACATTCCCTGCACGCCGAAAGGAGCGTCCGAGATCGCCGGGCGCGCGCGGGGAACGCCGCGGGTGGCCAACCGGCTGCTGCGGCGGGCCCGCGACTACGCCGAAGTGCGCGCCGACGGCAAGGTGAGCGGCACGACCGCGGCCGCTGCGATGAAGCTCTACAACGTGCATGCCAACGGCCTGGACCGCATGGACCGGCGCCTGCTGAGCGTGCTGATCGAGCGCTTCAACGGCGGGCCGGCCGGCGTCGAAGCGCTGGCGGCCGGCATAGGCGAGGACCGCGGCACGATCGAGGACGTCTACGAGCCGTTCCTGGTGCGCGCGGGTTTCGTTTTGCGAACTCCGCGCGGCCGGGTTGCCGGCCCCGCCGCCTACTCGGCACTGGGCCTGAAGAGGCCCGGAAAACAGGGCGATAATCCGCCGCTGGAAGGATTGGAAACGTGAGGAATAGTTCATGCAATTGATGAGGCGAAAACGTGGGTGAAGTCGGCGTAAACATGGGATTCTGGGAATTGATCAGCCAGGCCACTCTGCTGGTGCAGTTGATCATGGGTCTGCTGCTGGCGGCTTCCATCCTGTCCTGGATCATTATCCTGCAACGGCGTGTAATCCTGAGCGGGGCCGAGCGTGACCTGGGCGATTTCGAACAGGCCTTCAAGGAACGCGACAGCCTGGAATCGCTGTTTGTCGCGCTGTCGCGCAAGAAGAGCCGCAGCTCCACCGGCATGGCCTGGGTGTTCGAGGCCGGGATGCGCGAATTCCATCGCCAGGCGGCGCGCGGCAAGACCGATCCCGAGCGCCTGGTTGAAGTCGGCCGGCGGGAGATGCGCCTGGCGCAGATGAACGAGTTGGAGCGTTTGGAAAGCGGCCTGCCCTGGCTGGCCACGATCGGCTCGGTGAGTCCCTACGTCGGGCTGTTCGGGACCGTGTGGGGCATCATGAATTCCTTCCGTGCCCTGGGCAACGTCGAGTCGGCCACGATTTCGCTGGTGGCGCCGGGTATCGCGGAGGCGCTGATCGCAACGGCCATGGGTCTGTTCGCCGCGATCCCCGCGGTCATCGCGTACAACCGCTTTGCCCATCGTGTAGGCAACCTGGAGATACGCTATCAGGCCTACCGGGAAGAATGCGTGACGTTGTTGAGCGAACACGCCCATTCGGATTTCGAGTTGGGGGGCTAGATGCGCCGGCGGCTCGTCAATGAAATCAACGTCGTTCCCTATATCGACGTCATGCTGGTGCTGCTGGTGATTTTCATGATCACCGCGCCGCTGCTCACCCAGGGCATTCACGTCGACCTCCCGCGACTGGCGACCGAGCCGCTTCCGCAGGAGTTGATACGCGACAACCGGCCGCTCATTCTTACCGTGGATGCCGAGGGTCGGATGTATCTGAATATCGGCGAAGACCCCGACGATGCCGTGGAATCTCCGGTCGTGGTGGCGCGTGCCGCTGCCGTTCTGCAACGCCAGCCGGAAACGCCGGTTCTGGTTCGCGCCAGCGAGGAATTGCCTTACGGCGACGTGGTTACGGTCATGGCCCTGCTTCAGCGCGCGGGCGCCGCCAAGGTCGGACTCGTGACGCGGCCGTTGCCTGCGGAGGAATGATGGATCGCCTGAAGGCGCTGATTGAGCGTGTGGCTCAGTCCTTGCGGACCGGCCCCGGTATTCGCTCACCGGGGGCCAATCCCAACGCGCCACCGCTTCCCATGCTGCGTCCGTGCTCCTGGTCGGTTGGAGGGCACGTCGCGCTGATGGCATTCCTGCTGATCGGCTTTGCCACCCGGATTCAACCGGACGAGCCGGCCTTCGGTACCATCGCCATCGACGGCGTGGTGCTGGACGACGAGGCCGTTCAAAGGGAAATTCAGCGTCTCGACGACCTGGAGCGTGCGGCGGTGATCGAGCGCGAACAGGAGGTCGAGCGCCTGCTTGAGCAGATCGAGGAGCAGGAGGAGCGGCAGAGGCGCCAGGAGCAGGAATTGAGCGCCTTGAGTTCGCAGACTGAACAGGCCCGGCGCGAGCTGAGCGAACAGCAGACGCAGGCCAGCCGCCAGCTCAGCGAGATGCAACAGCAGCAGCAGGCGGAGCGCGAGCGGCTGGCGCAAGTCGAACGCGAGCGCCAGCAAGAGGAGGAGCGGGCTCGGCAGGCGGAGGCCGAACGCCAGGCAGCGGAGGCCGAGCGGCAGCGCGCCGAGGAGGAGACCCGCAAGCTGGCCGAGGAAGCCGAGGCGGCGCAGCGCCGGATCGAGGAGACCGAGCGCAGAAGGCGGGAGGCCGAGCTGGCCGAGCGGATGCGCAGGGAAATGGCAGAGGAAGCGCGGCAAGAGGCCATCGATTCCGGCCTCCTTGACGAGTACAAGGCCCGCATCCGGCAACGGATCGAGAGCAACTGGCAACGGCCCGCGGATAGCAGGGAAGATCTGATGTGGGTGGTCTTGCTGAACGTCCTGCCCGGCAACGAGGTTGCTGATATCGAATTCGAGCAATTCAATGGGACGGACATTGATCAGCGCTCGATCGAAACCGCGATTCGCCGGTCGTCGCCACTGCCCGAGCCGCCGATACCCGAGTTGTTCGAGCGACAGATGCGCCTGCGCTACCCACCGACGGAGCCCGGCGAATGAAGCTTCGCAATATCCTGGGTGGGAGGGCGTCCCCGCCCTCCAGGAGGACGAGACGTCCTCCCCCCCAGGTGCTCTGTCTCGCTGTTCTTGCTCTCCTGCCTCTTGCGGCCTCCGCGCAGCTCGACATCGTCATCACCCGTTCTACCCAGCGGGCCATCCCCATCGCGGTCGTTCCCTTCGAATGGCGCGTGACGCTGGGCCTTCCATATGACTTCGCCGAGATCGTGGAGGCCGACCTGGCGCGGACCGGGCAGTTCGCTCCGATGGGCCGCGAGACGATGATCACCCGGCCGACAAGTTTTTCGGAAATGCGCCTGACCAACTGGCGCATCATGGATGTCGAGGCCGTGCTGGTTGGCCATGTGTCGGGCAGCGAAGCAAACCCGACCGTCGAGTTCGAGCTGGTGGACGTCTACGCGGGCGAATCGCTCCTCGTCTACCGCTTGCAAAGCTCCCGGGACGCATTTCGCGCCACGGCCCACCGTATCGCCGACCTGGTCTACGAGCAGTTGACCGGCGCGCGCGGAATGTTCTCCACCCGCCTGGCCTATGTGCAGGTCACGCCGGGCCGCGAGGAGTTCCGGCTGATCGTGGCCGACGCCGACGGCCAGAACCCGATTGTCGTGCTGCGCTCGACCGATCCCATCATGTCGCCGAGCTGGTCGCCGGACGGCGCCTGGCTGGCGTACGTATCGTTCGAAGCCGGCCACGCCGAGGTCTTCGTACAGGAGGTCGCGACCGGCCAGCGCCGGCCCCTGTCGCCGGACCGGAACTCCGCCAGCGCCCCCGCCTGGTCACCCGACGGCAGATTCCTGGCCGTGGCCCGGAACGTGAACGCCAACAGCGATATCTATATCTACCCGGTAGATGGCGGCTCGCCGCAACGCCTGACACGCCATTCCGCCACCGAAACCGAGCCCGAGTTTTCCCCTGACGGCGACCGCGTGTATTTCACTTCCGACCGCGGCATCGGCCCGCAGGTGTACGTCATGCCGTCGCGGGGCGGTCGGGCGCAACGGGTCAGCTTTACAGGCTCGTACAACGCGCGGCCGCGGCTGCAGCCGGACCGGAACCAGATGGCGGTCGTGCACCAGCAGGACGGGCGCTTCAGGATCGGCCTGATGGACCTGCGCGACGAGTCGCTGCGGCTGCTTACCGACGGCCCGCTGGACGAGTCGCCGAGTTTCGCCCCCAACGGCCGCGCCCTGATCTTCGGCGCCGGCACGACCGCCGGCAGGGGGCTGGGCGTCTATTTCATCGACAGCGGCGTAATGCGCCTGCTGCGCGCGCCCGAGGGAATCCTGCGCGAACCCGCCTGGGGCCCCCATGAAAACTGACTGCAACCAAGATGCAAGGATCACCATCATGAATTTCAGGAAAAACACTAAAGCCTGCCTGCCCATCCTTCTGGCCGTCGTGCTTGCAGCCTGCGAAACTTCAGGCACCGCGGCCCAACCTGAACCGGGCCCGGACCCGGCCGGCCCCGACGCGGCCACAGCAGCCGGAGGCGCCACCGCGGCCGGCGCGGGCAGCGGCGCCATCGCCAGCGGCACGGTAATCAACCGGGAGGGTCCGCCGGTCGCCGCCGAGCCCGGCCGCAGCGCCAGCGGGGACTGGATCGGCGGCCCGCAGGGCACGCTGGTGATCTATTTCGACTATGACCGAAGCTCGATCCGCGAGGAGTACAGCCAGGTTCTCCAGGCCCACGGCGCCTGGCTGGCGGCCAACCAGGGGCAGGCCGTGCGGCTCGAGGGGCACGCGGACGAACGCGGAACGCCCGAATACAACCTGGCGCTGGGATCGCGCCGGGCAAACGCCGTGACCCAGGCACTGACCGCCCTGGGCGCGGGCAGTGCACAATTGAACGCGGTGAGTTTCGGCGAGGAACGTCCTGCCGCGGAGGGAGCCGACGAGATAGCATGGTCGCAGAATCGCCGTGTGGAGCTGGTATATGAAACGAACTGACTGGCCGGTCGTGGCGGTAGCGCTGGCGCTGGCCTTCGTGCTGGCGGCGCCGGCCGACGCGCAACGTCGCCGCGACCGCGAAGTGCTGGAGGAACTGGAGACCCGGGTGGGCGTGTTGGAGCAGCAGATCCGCGCCGACAACGTGGTGGCGCTCATCAACGCCCAGGACGAACTCAGACGCGAGATACAGGCGCTGCGTGACGCGGTCGAGCGCCTGGATGAGGACTTGCGGCGCAACGCGGAGTTGCGGCGCAGCCAGTTCGCGGCGCTGGAAGAACGCCTGGTCGCAATGGAGGCCCGTGGATTCACACCCGCGCCGGCGGGGCCGCAGGACGTGACGGGGCAGGCCCCGGGCGATGCTGACGATGCAGCCGAAGACACGGTTCCCGGTGACCAGCCGACCGAGGCCGCGGAACCCGCGATTGAGGCCGGCAGCCAGGAGAATTACGAACAGGCGCGCGAGCTGCTGGGGCAGGCGCAGTACCAGGCGGCCGGGGCCGAGTTCCTGCGCTACCTCGAAGCCAATCCCGGCGGAGGTCTGGCGGCCAACGCCCGCTACTGGCTGGGCGAAACCTTCTACGTGCAGGGCCAGTACCAGGAAGCGGGCGCGGAGTTCGCCCGGGTCGTGTCCGACTACCCGGATTCCAACAAGCTCGCGGACTCGCTGCTCAAGCTCGGTTACACCCAGGATGAACTGGGCGATACGGAAACGGCCACTGCTACGCTTGAGCGCGTCCGCCAGGACTTCGCCGGCGCCGACGCCGCCAACCTCGCGACCATCCGCCTGGCCCAGATCGAGGCTCGCTCCCGCTGACCCAGCAGCTACAATTGCGCGCCACGGGTCGTTAGCTCAGTTGGTAGAGCAGCTGGCTTTTAACCAGTAGGTCGCAGGTTCGATTCCTGCACGACCCACACTGAAAGTGGAGCCGCCGAGCGGGCCGGGTACTGCCATGACCACACGCCGCACCATCCTCTTCAACGGTCTCGCCCTGGGCTCGTCCGCCCTTCTGGGCGCCAGGCTTCCCGCTGCTGCCGAAGCCCCTCTCACCGTCGCCGTTCTGGGCGCGACCGGGCGCACCGGCAAGTTCGTTGTCCGAGATCTACTTGCGCGCGGGCATGCCGTGCGCGGCATTTCCAGGAGCGCCGGCGCGCAACCTCCGCAGGACGGCGTGACCTGGATCGGCGCCGACGTGCGCCGGCCGGAATCCCTGGGTCCGGCGCTCGAAGGCGTGGATGCGCTCATCTATGCGGTGGGCGTAACTTTCTCCGAAGTCGAAGTCAGCGACCTGTACGACGTCTACCACACGGGCGTTGCCGATACGGCGGATGTGGCCATACGCACCGGCGTGAAGCGCTTCGTCCTGCTTTCATCCGCCGGGCGGTCGCCCGCCAGCTGGATGCCCGAGGCACTCGCTCCCTCGATGGACGCCAAGGCCAGGGGCGAGGCGGCGCTGCGTTCTTCCGGAATCCGTTACACCATTTCGCGCACGCCCGGTCTCTCGAATCGGCCCGGCGGCGAGTACGGCATCATGCTCCTGCAATCGGAACCCATCCCCCCGGGCGGGCCGTTCATGATCTGCCGGGAGGACAGCGCCTCGGTGCTGGTCGAATGCGCGATCAGCGAAAAGGCCATCAACAAGACCTTCACGGTCCTTAACGCCGTCACTCCCGAGGTCGGGGTCTGGCGCGATGCCTTGCAATATCTGCAACAGGATCCGGCGTGACGAGCAACGGCTTCCAACCGAACGGCAACGGCCAGCTTGGCGGTTTTTTCCGCAGCCTGGTCAGCGATCCGCGCTCCGTGGGCGCCGTCGTGCCCAGCAGCGCATCGCTCGGCCGGCTCATGGCCCGCGGCTGCGAGGCCGGCGCGCGCGTCGTCGAAGTGGGAGCGGGAACGGGCGCGCTTACCAGAGCCATCCTGGACACGGGCGTATCCGAAGGGGACCTCTGCCTGGTGGACAGTGACGAGCGATTCGTTGAAATCCTGAAGGAGAGCTTCCCCGGCGCCCGCACCGTGCATGGTGACGCCTTGTCGCTGGGCGAGCATCTGGAGGACCTGACGGGCCAGGTCGACTACATCATCAGCGGCTTGCCGCTGCTGCTGTTTTCGGAGGCCAGAAAGCGCCGGCTTCTGACTGCGGCCTTCAGGCTGCTCGGCGAGGACGGAGCCTTCCATCAATTCACCTACGGCGGCGTTTGCCCCGTCGGCAGGCGCACGCTCGACAGCCTCGGACTCAAGGCATCGCGTCTCGGAGTCGCCGCGCTGAACATGCCCCCGGCGTTCGTCTATCGATTCCGGCACGCAGAGCCTCAATGAAACAGTCGTCCGGTCTGCTTGCGGTGGTTGCGTTGGCCGTGGGAAGCGCGTTTGCCGATGTCGTTGATCCTCGCCTGTACATGCCGGGTCCGGGAGATGAGGTGATCGACAGCGGTGTCATGAACGTGTCGCGCCTCGGTCAGGCTATCAGCAGTGAAGATTTCCAGGTTATTCGTCGCGCGGACGGGGGCCGGGCGATCGTCAGCGTGGTGACCGCCGCTGATGACAGCTTTGAAATTCCGGCGCGCTGGGACTATGACGCAGACGAACAGGCCACAAGCGCAACGGGTTGGGGGAAGCATGCCGATCAGCGCGCGTTCGAGGTTTCTCTGACGAGAGACGCCGATGCAGCCACGATGTCCGTTGCATATGAGTCCGGCGAACGGGTGACCTACGAAGGAGAGTGCCCGTCGGGATGTCTGATGGACATGATGCCGGGCGCCATACCGCAATTCACGATGTCGCGGCGCTATGACGCCGACAGGGCGGGCGTGCAGGATTTTCGGTGGATGGCCTTCGTGCTGAATCAGGACATGCGGTCATTCGACGTCGTCGTGAGCATCGATCATGTGCGGGATTTCAGCGTTGCCCGCGCCGACGGATCGGAGATCACCGTTCGTCATTTCGTGTTCGACGAGAAAGGTTCGCTGGACGGTACCGGCGAGGGATACGAAACCCACTCGAACCTCTGGGTGGATACGACGCACCGCCCGATCAAGTTCAAGGTCGGCCAGACCATCGGTTTACGCGCGGGATTCGAGGACATCGACGATCGACTGCCGCCTCGCTAAGGGCTCGGGCGGGCGAGGGCGGCGACCTCGCCGAATACGCGCAGGAAGTTGCCGCCCCAGATCTTGGCGATTTCCTGTTCGGAGTAGCCGCGGCGGACCAGTTCCGCGGTGACGTTGTCCGCGTCGCCCTCGTCCCTCCACCCGGCGATGCCGCCGCCGTGGTTGAAGTCCGTGGCCAGCCCCACATGGTCGATTCCGAGCAGCTCCACGACGTAGTCCACCTGGTCCACGAGGTCGGAGATGGCGGCGCCGGGCAGGCGTTCGTTGATCACGCGCATTTCCCGGAAGTAGGCTTCGCGCTGTTCGACGGTCTCGCGGCGGTTGCGGCTCAACAGATCGAGAATGGCCGTCGAGCGTTCGGGGCTGGGTTCCTTGAGGTAGCTGCCGAAGGCGACGATGTGCACTACGCCGCCGGAGGACCCGACCGCCTCCAGGGCCTGGTCGCTTAGGTTGCGCGGATGGTCCACCAGCGCCTTGACACCCACGTGCGACGCCACGACCGGTGCGCGGCTCAGGGCAACGGTCTGCAGCAGGGCGTCCTCCGTAATCTGCGACACGTCGATGATCACGCCCAGGTCGTTCAGCCGGGCGACCAGGTTCCGGCCCGCGTCCGACAGGCCTCCATGCAACGCCGGTCCGTCGCCCAACTGAGGGCTGGGGCGTGCCGAATCGGCGAACTGGTTGTGCCCGAGGTGGGTGAATCCGACCATGCGCACGCCCGCGGCGAAGAACTCATCAAGGTGCTCGCCCGCGGCGCCCAGGCTGTAGGCGTTCAGCATGGACATCAGCGCGCTGTGCCGGCCTTGAGCCGCATGTTGACGCAGGTCGTCTGCCGTCAACGCCAGGCCGATGCGTTCCGGATACATGTCCAGGGTCATGCGCCGGATGGCCGCGGCCTTGGTGCGGGCCTGTTCGAGCGCCCGCGCGTAGCCGGTTTCGTCCAGGGGGCCGTGCGAGGCAAATACGGCAAAGGCGGCGGCGTCCAGCCCACCGCGTTCCATCTTCGGCAGGTCCACCGGTTCGAATCCGTCCACGCCCGGGTCCGATTCCTCCGTCGCGAACGAGAGGGCAATGTCCACGTGGGCGTCGAAAGTGAACACGCGATCGTGGAGCGCGCGGATTTCCGGCGACACCTGCCCGTGTGAAGCCGCGGCCCAGGCGAGGGCCGTCGCCAGGACCAGTGTCCGGCGCATCAGGTCAGATTCGCGAAGGTCTCGGCGACCAGTTCCGGGTGGGTGAGCATGCCGCCGCGCGGGATGTCCAGCTCGATGAACTGCCATCCGGGCCCGCGCGCCGGGCCGACCATGAAATCGCTGGTCATCGAGTATTCCTGGCCCACGCAGTGAATGTAGGTGCGCGGCAGGCCCTCCCAGCCGCCGTTTTTCAGATCCAGCACATCGCTCCATGCGCGCATAGGGTGGAGCGTGATTTTCTCTTTCAGGAGCGCCTGGATTTCGGTCTCGGTGTCCGGCACCAGCATCTTCATCGGGTACGAGTCGTAGTAGCTCATCCGGTAGCCGTCGACGAATTTCTCCATTCGCTTGATGAAGTATTCGGAGAGTTCGCCCTCGGGCGTGCGGCTCACGCCGCTCATGCGGTCTCCCGCCGGTACCAGTGCATCGAAGAAGACGATGCGGCGTATGCGGTCGCGCCTTGCATCGGCCACGCCGGTGATGACCATGCCGGCGAAGGAATGTCCCACGAGAATGACGTCATCGAGGCTCTCGAAGTCGATGATGTTGACGATGTCCTGGATATGGGTGTCGAGGCCCACTTCCGGGCTGGTCATGTGGGCGCGGTCGCCGCAGCCGGTCAGCGAAGGCGCATAGACGTCGTGGCCGGCCCGCTCCAGGATGCGGCGCACGTACTGCCAGCTCCAGCCGCCCAGCCATGTGCCGTGCACGAGGATGAAGGTCTTCGATTCTTCCTCGGTCTCGGCCTTCGCCCCGGACCCGGCGGCGGAAGCGACGAGCGCGGCTCCAGCCCCCGCGAGCGTCTGCCGGCGGGTGAACTTCCCGTTCCTGTCGCGCACGCCGTTATGCGGGCTTGGTGGCGTTCATCACGCCGAACCGCGGCAGGGCGACCGGCCCCTCCTCGTTGAGATCGAACCCGGCGGCGCGGACGAGGTCCGGCAGCCCGTTGGTGCGGTACTTGATCGTCCACACCTCGTTGTTCCAACGGTGGTCCCACCAGCGCCGGTACTGGCCGTATGCCGTCCGCGGAAACGGATTCTTCAGGTTGAAGTCGATGGGATAGAAGATTCCCCCCGGGCGCGTGATGCGGAAGGCCTCATTGACGATGTCCTTCGTGCCCTGTGGCGAGACTTCGTGGAACATGATGTAACTGGTCACCAGGTCGAAGTGGTTGTCGGGAAAGCGCGTGTCTTCCGCCAGACGCTGGGCGAAATTGACGTCCATCCCACGTTCCACGGCGCGCAGGTGGCCGTAACGCACCATCGGTCCGCCGACGTCGATGCCCCAGACTTCCGCGTCCGGGAATCGTTCCTTCAGCGCCAGGGCCAGCTGGCCGATGCCGGTGCCGATGTCGAGAATGCGCCGGACCTTGCCGTCAGCCGGTATCGGAAGCCCGAAGGCCGCCGTCATGTGCAGCGCATCCTGGTCGTTGCGGCCGGTATAGAAGCCGTTGGTGCCGTAGTCGTACATGTGTCCCGCGAAATCGTTGCCCACGTAGCCGCCCGGCTGGATGTGGATCTCATGGCGGGTGTAGTCGGGCATCTCGAGGTCGGGGTTCAGCTCCAGCGTTCCCGGGCCGCGGTTGTCCACCGCTTCCATCTCGCTCAGGTAGGTGTCGGCGTTGTCCTCGCACTCGGCCTTGATGTTCTTCCATGTCAACTGCTGCACCGATGTCCAGGCGCGGGTCCTTGCGCCTACTACAGGATCGTCCTGCAGCAGTGCGATGGCATCCTGCATCGGCATTACCGTGTCGGGCGAAATGCCCTTGCTGGCCAGAATGTCGTCGGCTCGCTTCCCGGCGGCGGGGCTCATGACCTCGTTTGCGAAGGTGCGTACCGACCTCAGGAAGTCCATGCGGCTTTCCAGGTCGATTTCCGGCAGGCGCTCCATGCGCCCGTTGCGGCCGCGCGGCGCCAGCGTGCCCGGCACGTTCTCCGGGTTCTTCGGCGGGGGCGGCAGGTCGTCCCGCGTCTGGAACATCTCATTCGCCCGCGGCGTGGCGCGCTGCGCGGCGCGGCTCGCGAATGGCGCCGCCACCAAAGATGCAGCGCCGGCGAACAAACCCATTACGGATCGTCTGTTGATCATCTCTTGCTACCTCCTAGAACTGGCGTTCTTCGCCGAACGGACGTGCGTTCGACGTGTCGCGCGACAGGACGCTGTAGACCCGCTCGACCATCGCCATGCGTTCCGTTTCCCACGCCTCCTTCTCGGCGGCGGTCGGCACATAGGCTTCGACCATGGCGGTGGTGGCCTTGCCTTCGGTTTCGAGCAGGCGCTCGACGACCTTCAGGCGCTGGCGGTCGGCCCAGATCTCCGCCCCCAGCGCGATCACCACCGACATCAGGTTGTCGATATGCGGGTTCCCCAGGAATACGGCGGCATCCGAGTCCGCCGGAATGAAAGGCGCGGCCTTGCTGCGCCCTTTCTCGACTTTTTCGCTCATGGTGTCTTCTCCCTTTCTCGGCCGATCCACGCGGAACCGCGGAATAGTAGAAACGCGGCTCGAGAAGAACCGGCATTGGCGCCGAAGCTTGAGGCCCTATAAGGTTACCACTCTTTTTTACGGACACCAGCGCCGGCGACGTTAGAATGCACTCTGCACGAGCCACTGTCTGCAGTCACGCGAGGCGCCAATGAACGATCCGCAGTATTTTGACCATCCGGTGCTGGACCACCTGGTTGAAACCGTGATGCAACTCGGCAGCGAATTGTGGACAACGAGGCGCCGTCTCGAGCTGCTGGAGAAGGTGCTGGCCGATGCCGGCGCCTTGCCCGATGACGCCGTGGAACTTTACATGCCGTCCGCCGAAGAAACCGAGGCAGAGGCCGCGCGGCGTGACGCCTTCGTCCGGCGGGTGTATGCCGGATTCGCCCGGGGCGGGGAAGTGCAGGAGGCCCCACCGGAGCCATAAGGAGAAAGCCGTAGGGAGAAAGAAATGGATCGAGGACAACTGGGCGGCCTGAACCGCCTTCCATCACTGGACGCCGAGCAGCGCCTCGGCTTCGCCTTGAGTTTGCGCACCATGATCACCGCCGGCGGCGTCAGCGCCAAGTCGCGAGCGGCCGGCGCAGAGGCCCTTAAGGAAGCGGGGGTCCAGGTGGACGACGTGGAAGCGATTTGCCGCGTCATGGACCGGATCCCGGACACGCAGATTCGAAACCGGATGCTGCGAAGCCTCCAGGAGATGACCTGGGACTCCGCCTTCAGCGCCATAGATGCGGACCGCGAGCGGATGGAGCGGGAGCTGTTCGCTGAAGGGGACGATTCCCTGATGCTTGACCCGGATCTCAAGATGCCGGACTACGTCAAGTTCGACTTTCACCTGCAGCCGGGTGGTTATGTCGGCGACGCGCTGGCGGGCGAGGTCTATCACCACGGGACCAACGCGTTCTACATGGGTTTCAACGCCGGCGACATGATCCACGGCGGCCTGGTGGCCTGCGGGCAGGAGCCGTTGAGCGGCGGCGTGGAGCGCGCGCTCGACATGGCCACGGGCATCGGACAGTGCGCCACGGCACTCAAGCAGCGCTATCCCGATGCCGAGGTGTGGGGCCTGGACCCGTCCGAACCGCTGCTGCGGTACGCGCACAAGCGCGCGAAGGGCATGAACCTGCCGGTGCGCTTCAGGCAGGCCCGGGGAGAGGCCACCGGTTTCGACGACGGCCATTTCGACGTCATCAACAGCTACATCCTGTTTCACGAGATTCCGTTCAGCGCCACGGAGAAAGTGGTCCATGAGATCTACCGGATCCTGCGCCCCGGCGGCGTGTTCAATATCTACGATTTCCCGGTCGGCGATCCGATGTCCCCGGAATCACGCTACATGTTCGAAATGGACCATCGCGACAACGGCGAGCCCTGGTCGATCGACCTGATGGAGAACGACTTCGACGGTCTGCTGAAGTCCGCCGGCTTCGAGATCACGCCCGGACCGCGCCAGTTCCTGGTGGTCAAGACCTGGCACTGCCACAAGCCGCTGTAGCCCGCGGGCGCATCATGGGCTACCAGGGACGGACCTGCTTCGTTTGGATTGCGGCGGCCGTTCTGATTTCGGCCTGCGGAGGAGGGGGTTCCGACGGTTCACCGCCGCCGCCGCCGCCGGATCCCGCGAGCATCGAGCTCTCCACCACAAGCATCGATGCCGAAGCGGGGGGTGGCGACGCGTCGGTGGACGTGTCCAATGGAGGCGGCGGAACGCTGAACTGGACCGCCTCCATTGCAGGCGGCGCGGACTGGGCGCGTATTTCCAGCGGCGCCAGCGGGACCAATTCCGGAACCATACGAATCACGATCGACGCCAACTCGGGCGCCGCGCGCGAACTCGAACTGACCGTTTCCGCCACCGGAGCAAGCTCGCGCACCGTTACCGTGCGGCAGGCCGAAGGGGCTCCCAACCTCAACGTCTCTCCCACGCGTCTCGACGCCGAAGCCGGGGGCGGCAACGTATCCGTGGACGTGACCAACCGGGGCGGCGGAACGCTGAACTGGAGCGCCTCCATAACCGGTAGCGTGGACTGGGCGCGTATCTCCAGCGGCTCCAGCGGCACCGACGCCGGAACCATCGCGATCGAAATCGACGCCAACACGGGCGCCGCGCGAGAATTCGAGCTGACCGTGTCGGCGGGCGACGCGGGCTCGCGAGCCGTTACCGTGCAGCAGGCCGAGGCGCCCGCAATGCTCGAGGTTACGGCCGCAAGCACCGATCTGGACGGGTATGGCGGAAGCATTTCCCTTCAGGTGAGCAATACCGGCTACGCGACGATGCGTTGGAGCGCCAGCCTCCCGGACGGTGCGGACTGGGCCTACATCGAGAGCGGCGAGGAAGGCACCGATGCAGGCGAAATCGTGGTCCGTTACGAATTGAACGGCGGTGCCGACCGCGAGCTTGACGTGACCGTGACGGCGTCGGCCGCCAACAATTCACCCCAGTCGCTTACGCTGAGACAGGAATGGTTTGCGTCCTCGGCGTGCACCTTTCCGGAGGCCCGGCGGGAAGCTCTCGACCTGATGGAGACGTGGTATTACTGGAACGACGAGCCGGAGCAGCGAGCCCGTTACGACGGCGTCGTGATCGAGGACTACGACGACCTCGACAGCCTCCTGGACGACCTTCGCTGGCGGCCGGAAACCCATGATCGGAATTTCAGCTATTGGAGTAGCGCCAGGGAATCCGACATGGTGTTCGCGGGGCAGGCCTTCATCTTCGGCTTTCGCGGCCGGGTTATCGTCGATGCACTTGAGAATCCACTTTATTACCAGGTCATCGATGTCTATGCGGGCGCTCCGGCAGGAAACGCGGGCCTTCAACGCGGCGACCGGATCGTGGGGGTGAATGGCAAGGCGGTCGACAGCCTGACCGTCGAGGAGGTCTTCTCGGAATTCGGTCCCAACGAGGAAGGCTTCGAGGTCAGCTTCGAAGTCGAGAAGCAATCGGGCGAGCGCCGGACCATCAGCATTGCCAAGGCGCTCGTTGATGTCCCCACCGTCCCTGAGGAACACGTTCGAATACTGGACACCGATGCAGGAAAAGTAGGCTACCTGCATTTTCGGACCTTCTTCGGGGATGCGAACGGGCGCCTGTTGCAGGAATTCGCCGAATTCAATGCCGCGGGGGTCAAAAACCTGATCGTGGACCTGCGCTACAACGGTGGAGGAAGCGTGCCGATCGCCTATGGCCTGGCGACCCTGATCGGTGGTCCCGAACTCTTCGAGAACCAGGCGCAGACGGTGATGGTGAGGAGAGTTCACAATCTCTTGGTCAGCTCCGAAGGGCTTGACCGGACGGCCTACTTCGGATGCGACGCCTACCCCACGCCGGCGCTGGCCGCACGCTGTCGAAACGAATCCGCGATACGGAACGTGGAGAAGGTCGTGTTTATCACCGGTCGGGGTTCCGCTTCCGCCAGCGAACTCGTTATTACCGCGCTTCAGCCATATGAGAACGTGTCCCAGGTGGGAGAGCGCACCTACGGCAAACCCGTAGGCCAATACGGATTGCGCTTTTGCCTGGCCACTCCGAATGTTTTCGAGTCGCGACTGGCGGATCTTTGGGCCGTGACCTTCGCTCACCTCAACGCCGAGGGTTTCGAGGACTACTACGATGGCCTTCCGGTCACCGAAGGCTGCCAGGTCCAGGACGATCTCACTCGCCAACTGGGAGACCCCCGGGAGGCCCGGCTGGCTGCCGCCTTGCGCTACCTGGAAACCGGCAGTTGCGGCGCGACCGCGTCTTCGCGTCTGGCTGCGCAAGGCGCTGCAATGCAGCAAACCCCGCCTCAGGACCCGGTCACCCACTTCCTGGGCCACTAGTAGCGGCCTGGTAGCGGGGGCATTGCCCCCACTGCGTCCCGCCTTACTGGAGCGCGGGACGCTGTCTGTTGCGGGGGAGGGCGGGACGCCCTCGCTCCCAGGTCAGGCGGCGCGGGCCTTCAGTTGCGCGGCAGTCTGTTCGCCGATCATGCGGCCGAAGGTCATGGCCGGCATCAACGACATGCCGCCGACAAAGGCGACTCCCGAAAGGCGCGTGAAGCCGAGTATTTCGCCGGCGGCATACAGGCCGCCGATCGGCTTGTCGGATTCGTCCACGACCTGCAGGTCGCCGTTGACCTTGACGCCGCCGGGACTGAGCACGGTTACCCCCACAGCTTCAATCCCATAAAACGGCGCGCGGTCGACGCGGCGCGGCAGGAACAGGCGATTGAAGTCGGGGTCCTCGTGATTGTCGACGGCTTCGTTGTAGCGCGCGACCGTTTCCGCGAGGTTTTCCGGCGGGATATCGAAGCGGCCCGCCAGTTCCTCGATGGAGTCGGCCTTCTGGAAGGCCGGGTGGGTATTGAATTCGGGGCGCAGGTCGCGGCCCTGCTTGTCCAGAACGGTCATCGGCGTTGCGTTCTGGCGTATGCCTTCGTCGAACACGATCACCATGCGCATGCCGGGCTGCTTCAATAGCGAGGTCTCGCTGTAGTGAATGCTCGGGTGGTCTTCGCGCAGGAACCGCTTGCCCTGGCCGTCCACGTAGATTTCCCATGGCGCCCGGTAGGCCGGCGCAAGCTGGAAGAACCAGGCGCTCAACGGGTCGTCCGGGTCCTGCAGGAAGCCCGCGAAGGTGGCCAGGAACTGGTCGGTGTGATCGATCCTGGCGCCGATCTCGCGGGCTGCAATTACTCCGTCTCCCCGCGAAAACGGATTGCAATGGGAATGCAGCGGGTAGGGCGTGACCTCGTTCCATAGCTCGGGGTTGGCGGCGTAACCGCCGGTGGTCAGCGCCACGTTCGGCGCCCTGAACTCGAGTTCCTGACCGTTGCATTGGGCCTTTACCCCGACCACGGCCCCGGAAGCGGAAGTGAGCAGGCCGGTCATGCGGGTCTGCAGCCGCAAGTCGATCGCCCCTGACGCCACCAGTGCACGATGAACCGGCTCGATGACCTTGAGAATCGAGATCGCCTGCTCGTGGCCCCAGACGTAACGGCGCGTCGTATAGGGCTCGTGCACCATCCCGGCGACGGGCGTTTCCGGCGCCAGTTCGAGACCGACGTCCATGAGCCAGTGCAGGGTTTCCGCGGCGCCGCCTGTGGCCAGCCGCCCGAGGACCGGGTCTATGCCGCCGTAGGCGATGCGCTGGGCGTCCTGGTAATGCTCCTCGGCGCTGTCCTCGATCCCCAGCGCGGCCTGCTGGCGCGTGCCTGCGGCGCTGATCTGGCCGGAAGACCAGTAGAGCGTCCCGCCGACGCGCGTGTCGGCGTCGATCTGCAGGACGCGGGCACCGCCCTGGGCCGCGAAGATGGCCGCCGGCAGACCGGCGGAACCGGCGCCGACCACGATGATGTCGTATTCCCGGCTCATGACTTATCTCCGGCCATCTTCAGCAGCGGCTTGACGAGATCGATGGGCAGCGGAAACACGATAGTGGAACTGCCCTCGTTGGCCACCTCGGTGAGCGTCTGCAGGTAACGCAGCTGCAGCGCCTGGCCTTGTTCGGCCAGCGTTGCCGCGGCTTCGGACAGTTGCGCGGCCGCCTGCCGCTCGCCCTCCGCGTGAATGACCTTGGCGCGCCGGGCGCGCTCGGCCTCGGCCTGGGCGGCGATCGCGCGGATCATGCTCTCGTCCAGGTCCACGTGCTTGATCTCGACGTTGGAGACCTTGATGCCCCAGGCGTCGGTGTGCTGATCGAGGATCACCTGGATGTCCTGGTTCAGCTTGTCGCGCTCGGACAGCATCTCGTCCAGTTCGTGCTGACCCAGCACCGAGCGCAGGGTGGTCTGCGCCAGCTGGCTGGTGGCTTCGAATACGTTCGCCACCTGGATGATGGCCCGCTCCGGATCCACGATCCGGAAATAAACCACGGCGTTGACCTTGACCGAAACGTTGTCGTGCGAGATCACGTCCTGGGTGGGCACGTCCATGACGATGACGCGCAGGTCCACCCGGACCATCCTCTGAACCAGCGGGATCACGATGATCAGCCCCGGCCCCTTGACCTTCCAGAACCGGCCGAGCAGGAAAATCACGCCCCGCTCATACTCCGCAAGGATTCGCACCGAGGCGACAATGAGCACGAGAACGATTATTCCCGCAATAACATAAGTTAGCATTATTAACTCCTTATCCCGTTTTCTTCAACAAAGAGAATAAGTTTGGGCGTGTCCGGCGCGCGGGCGGGGAATCCCCCACTTCCAGCCTCAGTCCGTCCACGGACTGCACGTACAGTTCCTGGCCCTTCTTCACCGGGGACGGTGCGGTGGCATGCCAACGCTCGCCCTGTACCAGCACCGGTCCGGCGCCTTCGAAGTCCTCCAGGACCACGGCCCGGCGGCCCACCAGGCTTTCCCGGCCGCTCACCACAGGCCGGCGCCGGCTGCGGGCCAGCACCACGACCAGGCCGAACATGAGCAGTCCGGCCGCCAGCCCCACGCCTCCGATCACGCGCAACGGCGCCTCGAATCCGGGAATGCCGGTGTCAAACAGAATGATCGATCCCACAACGAATGCCACGACTCCTCCAAATCCCAATACGCCGAAGCTGGGCGTAACGGATTCCGCAACGATCAGGCCCACCCCCAGGGCCATGAGCGCCAGTCCCGCGTAATTGACCGGCAATATGCTCAGCGCGTAGGCCGCCAGCAGCAGGCAGATGACGCCGATGACTCCCGGTATCCATGTGCCGGGGTTATAACCTTCCAGCAGCAGTCCGTAAAGACCGACGATCAGCAGCAGGTAGGCCACGTTCGGGTTGGTAAGGATCGAAAGGAAGCGGGTGCGCCAGTCGGGCTCCAGCCGCTCGACTTCCGCTCCGGCCGTCTGCAGGCGGACCTTCTCACCGTTCAGGTCCACCTCCCGGCCGTCCGCTTTCTCAAGCAGTTCCGTCAGATCGTTGGCGATGAAGTCGGCCACGTTCATTTCGACGGCTTCCTCGGACTCCAGCGTCACGCCTTCGCGCACCGCTTCTTCGGCCCAGTCGGCGTTGCGCCCGCGCAGGTTGGCGAGCGAGCGTATCCGGGCCACGGCGTCGTTGACGACCTTGCGCTTCATGGCCTCGGCGTCGATTTCCTCCGCGGTCCTGCCCGGAGATTCTTCGCCGTCTTCGGATTCTTCCGATTCTTCCGATTCTTCGCTGTCTTCGCCGGCTGCGCCTTCGCCCGAATCTTCCTGCGGTGCGCCCGTCTCGTCACTACCGCCGGCGGAGGATTCGTGTTCGTCGAGCAGAACCGCCCCGATCGAAGCGGCCGCGCCGGTCTGGCCCATGCTCACCGGGGTCGCGGCGCCCAGCGTAGTCGTGCGGTCCATGGCGGCGACATGGCTGGCGTAGAGGATGTAGGTGCCCGCGCTGGCTGCCTTCGCTCCGCTCGGCGTCACGTACACCGCCACCGGCACGTCGGAAGCCAGGATCGCCTTGATCATGTCTTCCATCGCGATCATCAGGCCGCCGGGCGTGTCCAGTTCAAGCACCAGGATCCGGGCGTTGCGCTCCTGCGCGGTTTCGAGGCTGGTGATGAAAAACTCGGCGGTCGCAACGCTGATGGCGTCTTCGATCGTAAGCACCAGCGCGAGGTCCCGGGGCTCCTCTTCGACGGGTTCTTCCGGTGCATCCTGCGCCGGGCCAGCGCGCCACAAAAATACGCCCGCAAGGACCAGCAGGGCGGACGAAAACAGGAACCTGCGCGCTTTGGAACGTGCTTGCATAAAGGGCGTAGCATCATAGCACGCAAGGGTGTTCGCCGTTAGAATTCGGGGTTCGCCCAGCAAATCCGCAGGGGGGACGAAAAATGAAGCGTTTACTGACCTTCGCCGGCGTGCTATTCGCGCTGTCCGCGGGAGCGCAGCAGGACATGGAAAACGTGAAGATCGAGCCGGTCCCGGTAGCCGACGGTTTGTACATGCTTGTCGGGGCCGGGGGCAACATCGGCTTGTTCGCTGGCGAGGACGGCGTATTCATGATCGACGACCAGTTCGCCGAACTGACGCCCAGGATATCCGCCGCGGTGGAGGAGTTGACCGGCGGGCCGGTGGACATGCTGGTCAATACCCACTGGCATTTCGATCACGTCGGGGGCAATGAATACTTCGGCAATGCAGGGGCGCAGATCTTCGCCCACGACAATGTGCGGGCGCTGATGAGCGAGCCGCAGACGCTTGCCCGGTTCGGCGTGAACCTGCCGCCCGCGCCGAAAGTCGCCCTGCCGCTCATCACCTTTGACGACAACATGACGTTTCACATCAACGGCGATACCGTCCTCGCCCGGCACGTGCCCAATGCGCACACGGGCGGCGACGTGATCCTGTATTTCGAGAACGCCAACGCCGTGCACACCGGCGACGTCTATATCACGCTGGGCTATCCGTTCATCGACGGCCAGCATGGTGGCCACATCGACGGCCTGATCGACGGCGCCCGGCAGGTGCTGGACTGGTCCAACGACGAGACAAAAATCATGCCGGGCCACGGGCATTTGTCCAATCGCGCCGAGATCCAGGAGTTCCACGACATGCTGGTCGAATCACGAAGCCGGGTTCAGGCCCTGCTGGACGAAGGCAGGACGGCGGAAGAGATCGTGGCCGCCGCGCCCCTGGCGGACCTGGACGAGCGCTGGAGCAGCGGATTCATCGACGGAGTGGGATTCACCCGGGCCATCCTTGAGGGCCTGGGCGAAGATTGACCATGGCTTTCGCACTGACCGACAAACAGGCAACGGACCAGTGGAGTCCGGACGGTTGGCTCGCCCGGGAAACCCTGCAACAGCCGGTATACCGCGACACCGAGGCGCTAGATGCGGCGCTGAAGGAGCTGTCGGCACTGCCGCCCATCGTGACCAGTTGGGAGGTCGAGTCGCTGCGCGGGGCCATCGCGGAGGCCCAGCAAGGCGAGAGCTTCGTGCTGCAGGGCGGCGACTGCGCCGAGACCTTCGAGGAATGCACCTCCGACATCATCGTGAGCCGCCTCAAGGTGCTGCTGCAGATGAGTCTGGTGCTGAGCTACGGGCTGCGCAAACCGATCGTGCGGATCGGGCGCATGGCGGGCCAGTACGCCAAGCCGCGCTCGGCGCCGCTGGAGTCGCGCGAAGAAGTATCGCTGCCGAGCTTCCGCGGCGACCTGGTCAACCGGGAATCGTTTACCACCGGCGATCGGGAGCCGGACCCCAAACTGCTGCTGCGCGGCTACGAGCGCGCGGCATTGACGCTGAACTTCATCCGCTCGCTGGTGGACGGCGGTTTCGCCGATCTGCATCACCCGGAGAACTGGGACCTGGACTGGGTGAATCATTCGCCCCAGTCCCAGGCCTACGAAGTGATCGTTGACCGGATTACCCGCTCTCTGGATTTCATCGAGCATTCGACCGGACGCGACCTGAGCCGCCTGCGCCGCACCGATTTCTATACCTCGCATGAGGGCCTGCTGCTGCACTATGAGCAGGCCCAGACCCGATACCTGGATCACCGCGGGCTGTGGTACGACCTGACCGCGCATTTCCCCTGGATCGGCATGCGCACCGCGGCTCCCGACGGCGGACACGTGGAGTTCTTCCGCGGGGTGGCCAACCCCATGGGGATCAAGATCGGTCCGGGAATGACGCCCGAGTGGCTGCTGGACCTGCTCCGGATCCTGAACCCGAAGAACCAGCCGGGACGAATCACGCTGATCCACCGCATGGGCGCGGGCAAGGTCGGCGACGTGCTGCCGCCCCTGATCGATGCGGTGCAGCGCGCAGGCGCGCTGGTCCTGTGGATGTGCGATCCCATGCACGGCAACATCGAGACGGTCGCCAACGGCCGCAAGACGCGCCGGCTCGAGAATATCGAAGCGGAACTGAGGCAGGCATTCGAACTTCATTCGAGCGCCGGCACCGTCCTCGGCGGCGTGCACCTGGAACTTACGGGCGAAAACGTGACCGAGTGCATCGGCGGCGCGCGGGGGCTGGACGAGGCCGGTCTCGACAAGAGCTACCGCACCCAGGTCGATCCGCGCCTGAATTACGAGCAGGCGATGGAACTGGCGATGCTGATCACGCAACAGGCGGCCGCCTAGTTGCCGGACAGCACACTAATATCGGTGCCGATGGGCGCCGATAAGACAGAAGACTTCAAGCCGGGGAAATTCCTCGAGAGCCTGACCCGAAGTTGCGGCGTCTACCGGATGCTGGATGGCAGGGGCGCCATCCTCTACGTGGGAAAGGCCAAGAACCTGAGGCGCCGGGTGGCGTCGTACTTCGGTTCGCGCAGTCATCAGCCGCGCATCCAGAAACTGATGAACCGCACACGGCGGGTCGAAGTCACCGTCACGGAAACGGAGCAGGAAGCGCTGCTGCTGGAATGCAACCTGATCAAGCGCCACAAGCCGCGGTTCAACGTCTATCTGCGCGACGACAAGAGCTATCCGTACATCTACGCCACTACCCGCGACACGTTTCCGCGCTTCGCCTTCCACCGTGGCGCGCGGCGCGGCAAGGGCCGTTACCTGGGGCCGTATTCGAATGCGGCGGCGGTGCGCAGCGCGCTGGGCCAGGCGCAGAAGCTGTTCCGGATACGGCTGTGCGAGGACTCCTATTTCCGCTACCGCGAGCGGCCCTGCCTGCAGTACCAGCTGGACCGCTGCACGGCGCCCTGCGTGGGCCTGGTGAGCGAAGAGGAATATTCCGCCGACGCGAGCCAGGCGCTGTTGTTCCTGGAAGGCAAGAACGAAGCGGTGCTGGAGGACCTGCTGGGGCGCATGGAGCGGGCGGCGGCGGACCTGGATTACGAACGCGCGGCGTTGCTGCGCGACCGGGTGGCCGCGCTTCAGCGGATACAGGCCAGCCAGTCCGTGGCGGGCGGCGCGGCGCGCGACCTGGACGTGGTCGCGGTCGCCGAGAGCGGCGGCGTCTTCTGCGTGGCCGTCTTATGGATACGGCGCGGTACGCTGACCGGCAGCCGGCTTTTCTTTCCCCGCGTCGTGCCGGGGGTGGAGTCCGATGAGGTGCTGGGCGCATTCATCTCGCAGCATTACTTCGAGCGTGGTGCGCCGAGGGAGGTCATCACCGGCGGGCCGGTCAGCCGGCGGGAGCTGCTGGAGGGCGCGCTGGGCATGCAGAGCGGCCATCGCGTGGCGGTGCGCTGGGTCGTCCGCGGCTGGCGGCGGCGATGGGTCGAGCTGGCGCGCAGAAACGCGGAGGCCGGGGCGCTGCAGCAGGCCGCGGGCGCGCGCGGGCTCGCTTCCCAGTTGAAGGCGCTGGCCAGGGAGCTTCGCCTGATGCGCCCGCCGGAGCGCATCGAATGTTTCGACATCAGCCATACCGGCGGCGAGTCGCCGGTCGCGTCCTGCGTGGTCTTCTCGCCGGAAGGCGCCAGCCGCTCCGAGTACCGGCGGTTCAATATCCGCGATGCGGAAAGCGGCGACGACTACGGCGCCATTGCCGAGGCCGTGCGCCGGCGCTACGGCCGCCTGGTCCGCGAAGAGGCGCCCCTGCCGGAACTGTTGTTGATCGACGGCGGCCGCGGCCAACTGAACGCGGCGCGCGCCGAACTGGAAGCGTTGGGCCTGTCGAGCATGCCGGTCGCCGCCGTGGCCAAGGGTTTCGGGCGCCGCGAGGGTCGCGAGCGCATCTACATGCCGGACCTTGCCCGGCCGCTGATTCCCGGGTCGGGTTCCGCGGCCCTGAAACTGATCGCGCGCATACGCGACGAAGCGCACCGCTTCGCGTTGGAAGGCCACCGCCGGCGGCGGCATGGCGCACGCAAGTCCTCGGTTCTGGAGGAAGTGCCCGGGCTGGGCCCGAAGCGCCGCCGCCAGCTCCTGCGGCATTTCGGCGGACTGCGCGGGGTCGAGGCTGCCCCCGTAGAGGACCTGCGCAAGCTGCCCGGCATCGGCCCGGAACTCGCGCAAAGAATCTACGGCGCGCTGCATTGACGCATGAGCCGGGGCGGGGGCGAATTGGCTATAGTGGCGGCATGAACCTTGCGATCATCCTGACGTGGTTCCGGGTCGCCGCGATGCCAAGCATCGTGGCCCTCTACTACCTTCCGTATCCCTGGGCGCACCCGGTTGCGGGCCTGGTCTTCGGCGCGGCCGCGCTCACCGATTGGGCGGACGGCTGGGTGGCGAGGCGCTTCGACCAGGGATCGCGCTTCGGGGCTTTCCTGGACCCCGTGGCGGACAAGCTGCTGGTCATCGCGGCGCTGCTGCTCCTGGTCCAGGCCAACCCGGGGATGGTGCTGGCGCTGGTGGCGATCGTGATCATCGGCCGGGAGGTGGCCGTCTCGGCGCTACGGGAATGGATGGCTGCGCTCGGTCAGCGGGGGCGGGTCAACGTCATCCGGCTGGCCAAGTACAAGTCCATCGGACAGATGGTGGCCCTGGCGTTCATGCTGTACGAAGAACCGCTGTGGTTCCTGCCGCTTTACGACATCGGTTACGTCCTGCTGCTGTTATCGGCGGGGCTGACTCTGCTCACGGGCGCCCTGTACATGTTCCGGGCCAGGACGGCCATGCGCAGCACATCCGCCTCATGAATGCGCGAGCCAGGCTCGTTGCCGGCTTCGTGCCGGTCTTGCTGGCCGCCGGGGCCTGCGGGCCCGCGCCCGAGGGCCCTATATCCGGCATTGCGATCAGCAACGTGACCGTCATTGACGCCGTGGCCGGCGAGCGGCCGGGGCAGACGGTGCTCATCGAGGGGGATCGGATAGTTGCGGTAGGTCCTGCCGATTCGATTTACTACACGGCCGCCGAGCAGATCGACGGCGCGGGCAAGTTCCTGATTCCGGGCCTGTGGGACATGCACGTTCACCTGACCTTCGACGAGCGGTTCACGGCCACCATGCCGGAGATGTTCATCCGTTACGGCATTACCAGTGTGCGCGATACCGGCGGGTTGATGGAGAAGATGGCGCCGGTGGTGGAGCGCATGCGCGCGGAAGGCGCGGTTGCGCCGCGGGTGTTCTTCAGCGGACCGCTGCTCGACGGCCCTGCGGTGGTGTACGACGGGATCGACGCGCCGGAAATCGGCGTTCCCAACCCGGACGCCGAAACCGTTCGGTCAAGGGTCGCGGAACTCAAGTCGCAGGGCGTGGACTTCATCAAGATCTACGAAATGGTCAGTCCCGAAGTGTTTGCGGCGCTGGTCGAGGCAGCCGGGACGCACGGCCTTCCCATCGCCGCACACGTGCCGCTATCGATGCGCGCCTCCTCGGCCGGCCCGCATGTGAACTCGATGGAGCACCTGCGCAATGTCGAGCTGGACTGCGCTGCAAACTCCGACGCGTTGCTGGAAACGCGCCGGCAGCAACTGTCGGCAGGCGAAGAAAGCTCCGGCATGAAGCTGCGCACGTTCCTGCACAGCCTGCAGCGCAGGGAAGCCATCGCCGCCTTCGATGAAGAGACGTGCGCGGAAGTTCTCGGGACGCTGCGAAATACCATTCAGGTCCCGACCGCGCGGCTGAATGCGCTTTCCATGTTTCCCGTATTCGACCGGGACGACTGGCCGGAGGCGCTCGCCGGAATACCGCAGGCGGTGCAGGACGAATGGACCGGTCCGTCGCCCTCGCCGTGGGTCAGCCGGGACCCGGCGCAGCGCGATCTCACGGTCGCGCAATACACGCTGGACATGATCGCGCGCATGCACGAAGCCGGCGTGCCGGTCGGCGCGGGCACGGACACGCCGATAGCGCTTGCCATTCCCGGGTACAGCCTGCACAACGAACTGGAAGTGCTGGTCGCCGCCGGGCTGACGCCGCTTGAAGCGTTGGGCGCCGCCACGGTGCAGCCGGCGAAGTTCTTCTCGCTGGAGGATGAAATGGGCGCGATCGCCCCGGGAATGCGCGCCGACCTGGTGTTGCTGGATGCCAACCCGCTCACCGACATTCGCAATACCAGGACGATCGACCGCGTCATCGCGCGCGGCCGGCTCGTGCCCGTTCACTAGCGCAACCGCACCCATCGGGAGGAGGAAATATGAGAGCAAGTTGGCTGGCCGTCTGCGGACTGTTCCTTGCCGCGGGAGCTTCGGCCGAAACCCTTGAGTGGGACACCTCGACGTACTCACAGGAAGTAACGCCGTGCGATGTCGAGGCTTCGCACGGCGACGATCCGTATTCGGTGGCGCCGGGCGTGTCGCAGCAGGAGATGGACTTCGCCGCGGCCATGGCGGCCTGCGAGGCCGCGGTGGAGGCCGATCCCGGCAATCCGCGGCTGAGGTATCAGCTGGCGCGGGTGTACGGGTACAGCGGGCAGGGCGAGAAGGCCTATCCGCATCGCGAAGCGGCAATCGCAGCAGACTATCCGCAGGCGCTCTTCGTCAACGGCTACCTGCATTTTCTGGGAATCAACAAGGCCAGAAAAGACGTCTGCAGGGCGGGCAGCCTGTTTCGGCGTTCCGCGCAATACGGGCGGCTTGCGGGACAGGTCGGATTCACGCGCTACGCACTGGACGGCGCTTTTGAGGGCTGCGACGTGACCATCGACCCGGAGGAACTCATGATGTTCCTCGAGGCGGCGGAGGAATCGAACAGCGACTTCTACGAGAGCATGCTGATCGCGATGCTCAAGAAAGAGGTCGCGGCACGTAAGGGAGAGAACAAATGAAGAAACTGATTGCCGTTTGCGGACTGCTGGCGTTTGCCGGCATATCCGCCGAAACGCTTGAATGGGATGCATCGCCGTATTCGCAGGACGTTACGCCGTGCGACCTGGCGACGGCGCACCCGCTGGATCCCAACAAGGTGGCGCCGGGCGTGTCGCAGGCGGAGATGAACTTTCCCAGCGCGATAGCGGCCTGCGAGGCGGCGGTGGCCGAAGACCCGGGCAACCCCAGGCTGCAATATCAGCTCGCCCGCGCCTACACCTACAGCGGGCAGACCGGAAAGGGATGGCCGCACATGGAGGCCGCCGTGGCCGCCGAGTATCCCCAGGCGCTGTTCGTGAGCGGCTATATGCAGTATCTCGGCTACCCCGATACCGGGGATGATGTCTGTAGGGCCGGGCGTCTGATTCGGCGCTCGGCGGAATACGGGCGCCTTGCCGCGCAGGTCGGGTTTGCCCACTATGCACTGGGCGGCGGTTTCGACGGGTGCGAAGGCCTGGTCGATCCGGCCGAAATGCTGGAGTTTCTTGCTGCCGCAGCCGAGGCTACGGACGACTTCTATCGGACCATGCTGATCGGGATGCTGCAGAAGGAAATCGAGGCCCGCGAGCAGGGGAATTAGCCCTCGCTCCCAGAGGTGCGTCTATTGAATCGAAAGCGGCGTTACTGCTAGACTCGGCGCCGCCCGGAGCGGGAATAGCTCAGTGGTAGAGCACAACCTTGCCAAGGTTGGGGTCGCGGGTTCAAGTCCCGTTTCCCGCTCCATTTTTCGAAGCTCGAAACAGCGTCGATCGGCGCCTTTCGAGGGATAGCCGGGCCAGGTGGCAGAGTGGCGATGCAGCGGACTGCAAATCCGTGGACGCCGGTTCAATTCCGGCCCTGGCCTCCAGAAGTATCGGTCCAGGTGTCGCCCGGTGAGGGCCGGTTTCAAGGGGAACTGTATATGAAGTTCATCAGACAATCATTGGTGTTTGGCATCGCGCTTGCCACGGCGTTCTCTGGCTCTGTGGCTCTTGCAGACAGTCATGGCCGGGACTCCACGGACGCGCGCCTGCGCACCGCTATAACCGGCGAGCATCGATCGTCGGAGAAAAGAGCCAGGGACGCCTATCGCAACCCCTACGAAACACTGACTTTCTTTGGGCTCAGTGAAGACATGACCGTGCTGGAAATCAATGCGACGGGTGGATGGTATACGGAGATCATCGCGCCCGTCGTCGCAGGCACGGGCAAGTACTTTGCGACGATGTGGGACCCCGGCACCAGCGAGTGGGCCAGGGGCGCCTTCAACGAGCTCGCGGAATTGATCGACGCCGACAGGGAACTGTACGGCGACGCCGAGGTCGTTGCCATCAGCGGGGACAATTTCAGGCCCATCGAGCCGGGATCGGCCGACCTCGTGCTGACCTTCAGGAACATCCATAACTGGATGACCAGCGGCAGCATCCACGAGATGCTGGAAATGATGTACGTGTCGGCGAAACCCGGCGGCCACCTGGGGATAGTCGAACACCGCGGGAATCCGTTGATCCGCCAGGACCCCGAGGCCGTGTCCGGTTACGTCAACGAGGGCTATACCATCAGGCTTGCCGAGGAGGCCGGATGGCAGCTGGTCGCGACCAGCGACATCAACAACAATCCGATGGACGACAAGGACTACGAAAAGCGCGTCTGGCGCCTGCCGCCCACGCTTCGTTACCTGGCGTTCGAAGGCTGGCCCGAAGTGGACGAGGCGCAGCGGATCAAGAGTCTGGCGATCGGCGAAAGCGACCGTTTCACGCTTCTCTTCGTGAAGCCGACCGGCTGAATTCCGCTGTTTCTAGTAGTTGATTGACGGATTGTCGCCGGGAAAGATCACCCCGGCCACCAGCATTCCGTTCTCGCTGATGCATTCCAGTGAGTGGCGCTGCTTGGGCGGCAGAAAGATCACGTCGCCTGCCGCGACTGGTGTCTTGACGTTGTCCGTCCAGAGGCAGCCTTCGCCTGAAACCATGATCAGCGTTTCCTCGTAAAGGTGCCGGTGGGCAACGGCCTTCGATTGTGGAATCTCGCCGATGAACTGGGCGCCGTTCTCGAATCCCTGGCGCTTGTCGATCAGGACCTGGAAGAAGCGGTCGGCCATCGGCGTGGCCTTGTCCCGGTCCATTGAGATGGTGCGGTCCGGATATTCGGCGTCGAAGTAATCGCGAACCCCGCGCCGCCACAGAGGACCTCCGGACTGAGGGAAGGTGCTGACATACACGTTGAGGGGCCGGTCGGGCGGGGCGCTCAGCGCAAAGGCCTCTCCAGGACGCACGAATGCGCCGCTGCGAGGCTCAAGCGCAAAATCACGGCGGCCGATGGTGATCCCGCCGGCATCGTCCTTGACGAAGAGCAGCACCTGGCAGGTCGGAAATTCCATGGCCTGCGAATAGCCGGGTCCAAGCCACAGGTGAAATTGCGATTGATGAAGCGCGCCGTCCTCCGCGCCGATCAGTTTGCGAACCTCGATGACGCCGGCCCCCTCATCGGGCAGTTGTTCGACCTTCGCGACCTGGCAGCCGCCATCCAGAACCACGCGGCCCGGCGCAGAGGGGGCGGCCTGGGGTATCGCGCGGTTCTCCGGACTTAGGGGGTCTTCGGTCTCGTATTCTTCCAGCAGGTTGTTATGGCTGCCGTCGCAGAATGGGGCCTCCCCCGTGTGCTTGCAGCCGCAGAACAGCACCTCTTCGCCTTCCTTGAGCGCCTTGTAGGGAATCGGCGCCATGCCGGTCCCCTTGTGCGAGCCGTCGCAGTACGGCTGGTTCTTCGACCGCCCGCAGGCGCACCAGAAATACCGCTTGCCTTTCTTCAACTCGGCGTAATACGGCTTGTATTTCGCGATTACGGGCTTTTGGGTTGCATCGCTCATGAGTCTTCCAATCTCTGCGCGATTCCCTTCGCAAGTTCAATCCGATTATTCTAGCCTTCCTGGGAAAGAGGGCGTCCCGCCCTCCGCGAGGCCGGGACGGCCTCGTCCCCAGGTTCGAGGGCGGGACGCCCTCTTTCCCGGCACCTCTTTGCGCCCAACAATTGCTTGCGGGTATTCTGCGGTCGTATGAGGAGCACTCTCAAATCCGCCGGATCATTGGCCGGCCTGTCACTTCTGTTTGCCTCGATATTTCCAGGCGCGGCCGCTCAGGAACCGTCCGCTGCAGAGCGTCCGAACCTCATCCTGATCGTTTCGGACAACCAGTCCGCGCGGCTGCTGGGCGCCTACGGCAACAACGAGATCGCAACGCCCCATATCGACGCTCTGGCTCGCTCGGGGGTGCTGTTCCGCAACGCCTTTGCCGCCAGCGGTGTTTGTTCGCCGGCCCGCGCCGCCCTGCTGACCGGCCTGATGCCGTCGCAGACGGGCATCCACGTGGCCTTGCCTCCGCAGCCGGAGCTGGAAGGCTGGTCGGCGATCGAGGAGTTCCGCAACCTTCCGCAGACGCTGGCGGACGCCGGCTATTTCACTGGACTGGTGGGCAAATACCACCTGGGGCGGCACGAGCGCCCGCAACTGGGATTCTCGTGGTGGGTGACTTTCCCGTCGGGCCACACCACGACTTTCTACGACCAGGAAGTCATTGATAACGGGCGGCATTATCGTGTGGAGAAGCACCTCACGGATTTTTGGACGGACAAGGCGATCGAGTTTATCGGGCAGCGGCAGGGCGCTGGGGAACCCTTCTTCCTGTACCTGTCGTACAACGGGCCGTACATGCTGCCTCCTACCGTGCTGTTCCCGCCGCGCAACCGGCACGCGGAGCGCTACCGTCAAAACCCGCCGTCGATGCCGCACGAGCCCATTCATCCCTACCTTGAGGCATGGGCACGGGGCAGGAGTCCGACCGGCGAGATGGTCCGTGAAGGAACCACCGCCTGGCGCGCGATCAACGCCATCAACAACCCCGTGGCGATGATCAATACGGCTGCCGAAACGACGATGGTGGACGACGGGGTGGGGCGGCTGATGGAAGCGCTGGAGGAACAGGGGCTGCGTGACAACACGCTGGTCATCTACACCTCCGATCAGGGCTCACGGTTCGGCCACGGCGGGCTCTGGGGCAATACCTCCTGGAGCTTTCCGTTCACCGTGCATCAGGTCAATATGGAGGTGCCGCTGATGTTCTCGCAGCCCGGACGGGTGCCCGAGGGGGCGGTGCGCGACGAATTCATCAACCAGGTGGACGTGTTTCCGACACTGCTTGAGTACCTCGACCTTGAGAAGCTCGAGATCCAGAACTCCGGCGGGCGCAGCTTTGCCTCGATGCTGCAAGGCGCGGAACCGGAATGGGACAGCACGGCGTTTTTCGAGTTCGTTACGGTTCGCGTCGTGCGCTCGGGGCGCTGGAAGTACATGAAGAGGTTCGATACCGGCGAACCCCACACGCTGTTTGACCTGGTCGACGATCCCGGAGAAAAGCGCAATCTCATCGACGATCCGGCACACGCGGACGTGGTGGCAGACCTGGACGGACGGCTCACCGACTTCTTTGCGCGGTATTCGGCGCCGGAATACGACCTGTGGCGCGGGGGATCGGCCAAGGCGATCCTGCTCGACACGCACTATGGGCAAAACCACATATTCCGCGACCGCTTTCCCGGTTGGCGCGAGCCGTTCGTCGAGCGGCCGGCCTCGGTGTTCCGGGACCGCTGATACGATAATCCCGCGTATGAAATGGCCCGCAGACCGGATCGTGCAGAGCTCGGAGAAGAGCTTCGGCATGTACGAAGAGGCCCTGCCGCTGATGGCGCAGGGCGTCGACGTGATTCACCTGGAAGTGGGCATGCCCAGTTTCGACACGCCGGCGCATATCAAGGAGGCCTGCAAGGCAGCGCTGGATTCCGGGATGGTGCATTACGGGGACTTCCTGGGCAACGAGCCGTTTCGCCGGGCGCTGGCGGAGAAGCTGGCCGCCCGGAACGGCATCGAGGCGGCCCCCAACGAGATACTGGTGACCAGCGGCCTGACGCACGGGGCCTACATCACCTGCATGGCGGCCCTGGATCCGGGCGATGAAGTCATGCTGCTTTCTCCCTATTACCCGCAGCACATCAACAAGATCGAGCTGGCGGGAGGCGTGGTGGTGACGGCGCCCCTCGACCGTTCGCGGGATTTTGCGCTCGACGGGGCGGCGATCCGCGAACGACTGAGCCCGCGCACCCGCATGATCGTTCTGGTCAACCCGGCCAACCCCACGGGACGCGTCTATACCCGCGAAGAACTGCGGGAACTGGCGGACATCGCAATCGAACACGACCTTCTGGTGATGTCGGACGAGGTCTATGAACAGATCGTTTTCGACGGCGTCCGGCACATCAGCATCGCTTCGCTGCCCGGCATGTGGGAGCGGACCATTACGCACTTCGCCTTCACCAAGGCGTACGCGATGGACGGCTGGCGGATGGGCTACGCCGTTGCGCCCAAGCGGTTCATCGACGCGATGCTGAAGATCTCCAAGAACGACATCGCCCATGTGAACGTGTTTATCCAGGAGGGCGGACGGGCGGCCGTGTCCGGCTCGCAGGACGCGGTGGCCGAGATGGTGCGGGAAGACTGCCGTCGCCGCGATCTCGTCGTGGAACGCATGAATGCGATGCCGGGCGTGCGCTGTCCGGCGCCGGAAGGCAGCATCTACGCCTTTCCGGACATTTCCGGGACCGGCTGGGACGACGCCGCCCTGGCGCGGGCCTTGCTCAAGGAGACCAGCGTCTGCGTGGAGGAGGGATCGTTCTACGGGCGGGCCGGGGCAGGGCACCTGCGCGTGTGTTTCGGCGCTGAGCCCTACGAGCGTTTGGAAGAGGCGATGGATCGCATGCACGCCTTCTTCGCCGCGCGCGAATAGAATCGGTTTTTTGGCCTGCCGGCTGGAGTGGAGGCCGTGAAGGGGAAACCAGCGATGAATACCAGAACTGTTCAATTGTCCATTGCGCTTGCAGGCCTGATGGCCCTAAACGCAGCGGTGGCGGAAGACATTTGCGCTACGGACCAGGAACGGGAGCAGGTGCGCGCCTTTTATGAGGAGTCTGCCGGCGTTTTGCCGTTTACCGCCGCTCGGCGCCTGGGATTGCCCGAGGCCAAAGTGGTTGCCGCATTGCCTGCGGACCAGGCCGTATCCGCGCCGGGAAGCGCATTTGAGGAAGTGTGGACGGCGTTGTCCGAAGTCTCGGAGGCCAGTTTCCTGATCACCAAGGGAGGCACTGTTTTTGAGGTATTGAGCGGTGTTTCACCTGGCGCTCCTTCCACACGAAGCCAGTACTTCAATATCGAGTACACGAGGCCGCTACGCGGTCACCTGCGACCCGATGAATTCGCGGCAATCTACGCCCTCGACCTCGAGACCGGCGAGGGCGAGGGCCGGGTCCAGGGCGTGCTGTTCTACGACGGGAAGGGCGAACCGGTATTCGGTGTGTTCATTTCCGGCGAGGCGCTCGACACCACCGACGAGAACCGGGCGCGCTTTGTTGCGGCCAAGGCGCTGATCGCCGCCAAGCCCGGAGTTTGCGCGGCTCCGGAAACGGACTAGGCCGGACGGGCGGCCGTGTCCGGCGCGCAGAGGGCGGGGCCGGGTAGTTGCGAGGTGGGTGCCCGGATTGGGATCTGTGCGTTCCTTCTTTGGGTGCTTACGGCCGGTGCGGAGCCCTCCGGAAACGTAGTTGAAACGCCGCAAGGCGCGTTTGAAGGGACCGTCGAGGATGGCGGGCTAGTCTTTCGCGGCATTCCCTACGGCATGGCGCCGACCGGACATCGGCGCTGGCTTCCGCCGCAGGCCGCGCCCAGGCACGAAGGGGTCCGGCAGGCGCTTGATTTCGGGCCGGCCTGTCCCCAGTCAAGAGTCGGCAGTCGATCGGATGAAGACTGCCTGACGCTCAATGTCTGGACGCCCGCTGCAGACGACAGCGCCCGTCCCGTCATGGTCTGGATTCACGGCGGCGGCTTCGTTGCGGGCTCCGGCAATGTGCCCGGCGAATTGTTCGCAGCGCGGGGCGTCGTCTTCGTTTCGATCAACTACCGGCTCGGACCCCTTGGTTTTTTCGCGCATCCGGCGCTTGAGAGCCCGGCTGCCAACTTTGGCCTGCTGGACATGGTCTTGGCGCTGGAGTGGGTGCGGGACAACATCTCCGCCTTCGGGGGCGATCCCGGGAGGGTCACGGTATTCGGGGTGTCCGCAGGTGGGATGGCGGTGAGTATGCTGCTGGCCAACGAGGCGGCACGCGGGTTGTTCCACGGCGCCATCGCGCAGAGCGGTTATGGCACCTGGGCCCTTCCGCGTACCGCAAACGCTCCCGTGCCCGCCCCGCTGGGCATGGACCTGAATCCCGTGGACAGCGCGGAGTCGCTGGCCCGGGAGCTGATCGAACGCGTTGCTCCCGATGCGGAGATGGCTGACGAATTGCGTGGCCTCGATGCCCTGGAGCTGATGAAAGCCGTGGAGGGCTTCTACCTGCCGTTGGTCGATGGCGTCACGCTGCGTGAAGAGCCCGGCATTCTGTTCCTCGCGGGTAAACAGCACGATGTGCCCGTCATGACCGGCGGGAACAGCTTCGAAGGCATCATCATGCCGGTTTCAGGAATATCGGTGGAAGCGTACGAACGCATCTGGGGCGTGGATTATCCAGCCGCGCGGGCGCTGTACCAGGATGACTTCGACAAGTCTCCGGGTATCGGCGTCAAGCGCCTGTTCGGGGACAATCGCTATCTGCTTGCCGCCCGGACGCTCGCACTGGGGATGGCCCGCATGAACTCGCCGGCATGGCTCTACTATCTGGACCTGCCCGTCGCCGGGCCCCCGAACGACTCGCCGGGCGCGCCGCACGGTTACGACCGCGTGCTGCTGTTTACCAGGGCGGATATGCCGGATACCGGGCAGCAGGCGCTGGCGGAACGCCTCGCCGGCTATTGGGTCGACTTCGCGCGCAGTGGTAATCCGAACGACGGCACCCGCTTGCATTGGCCGGAATACCGGGAGGAAGACGGCGACTGGCTCGTGTTCGGTATTGAAGACAGCGTTCGCCGGGGCGTTTCCAAGGAGCGGCTCGACTTCATCGAAGCTCGATACCGGCAAAGAGTGCAGCGCGCCGGTTATGCCGATCCGGGAGGGAAGACGTCGCGTCTTCCCTGAGGGCGGGACGCTGTGGGGGACATGCCCCCACTCCCAGGATCAGCGGTTGACCGGCAGGCTCAGGGCGGAGCGGTCGATGATGCGGCCGCCCTTGATCACCTCCACGATGGCCTTGGCGTTGTTGATGTCCTCGGCGGGGTTGGCGGCGAGCAGCACCATGTCCGCGAGCTTGCCCGGTTCGATCGATCCGAACTCGTCTTGCAGGCCGAGGAAGACCGCGCCGTTGAGCGTCGCGATGGGAATGATGTCGGCAGCGGCTATGCCCGCGTCCTGCAGCAGTTCCAGTTCGCGGTGCCCCGCAGGTCCGGAGGTCTGGTCCGATCCGGCCACCAGGACTCCGCCGGCGGCGTGGACCATCCGCACGTTTTCCTTGGCGATTTCGGTCATTACCTTCATCCACCAGGTCCAGGGCCGCGCCTCGTATTCCGCGCGGGTCCCGGTCTTGAGCGTCTCGATTTCGTCCGGGTTGATCGTGGCCCGGTAGAGCGGCTGGTCCAGGTACTCGGGCTGCTCGACCAGCCGTGCATAGTTCTCGCCGATGGTGAGCGTCGTAACCATGGGAACGCGCTTGGCCGCCATCAGGCGGGCGAATTCCTCGGTAACCGGGCCCTGGATGATGGGGTGCGCCAGCGCATCGACGCCGGCGAAAATGGCCTGGCGGGCGCGCAGTTCGCTGGAAGTGTGCGCGGTGGTGCGGATGCCGCGCTCGTTGTAGTACTCCACGATGATCTGCATCAGCTCCACCGGCAGGCGCGGAATGGTGGGCCGCGAACCCCAGCCCCGCTCCTCGTAGGTGAGCTTGAGCACGTCGGGTTCGCGCGCGATGTGAGCGTCCAGCAGCGGCTTGGCCTCCGGCCAGTCATCCACCAGCGTGGCGCCTGCCGAGCTGCCGTGGCTGCCCGGATAGGTCACGATGCCGCCGGTCGCGAAAATGCGCGGGCTTTCGATCTCCCCGGCGCGTTCCTGTTCTCGTAACTTCAGGATGAAGTCCGGGTCGTTGCCGGCGTCGTACAGCATGGTGAAGCCGCTGTACAGGTAGCCGTGCAGCGCCTGGATACCTTCTTCGAAGTTGGGGGAGGGCGGTTCCTGAAGCCCTTCGGGCGGGGTGCGTACGCCGCCGCGCAGGTGGATGTGCATGTCCACCAGGCCCGGCATCAGGTAGCGGCCTTCGCCATTCAGCACGACGGCGCCGTCCGGAGCTTCGAGAGGCGCATTGTCCACGGCGGTGATGCGCCCGTCCTCGACCGCGATCCAGGCGCCGGAAACCGCCGGCGCGCCGGTGCCGTTGAGCAGCGTGACGTTTTCGATCAGCAGGTCCTGGGCGCCTGCCGTGGAAGCCGCCGCGAATGCAAGGAGCAGTGCGGCGAACACGTGTGAGCGAATCGGAGTCATGTCTAGTTCTCCAGGTGTTTGAATACGATGCCGTCGCGCATAACGAGACGCACGTCCAGCACCGCACTGATATCGTCCAACGGATTGGCCGCCAGCGCGACCAGGTCGGCGGCCTTGCCGGGCTCAAGGGAGCCTGTCAGATCGGAGATGCCGGTCGCTTCCGCGGCGTGGATCGTGCCCGACATCAGGGCTTCCATGGGCGTCATGCCGGCGTTGACGTATTCGATGAATTCGTTGGCGTTCTCGCCATGCGGAGAGACGGCCGAATCGGTGCCCAGCGCGATCTTCACGCCCATGCTGTGGGCCAGGGCCACCATGTCCTTGGGCTGACGCCCGAGCTGCAGGAGCTTTTCCATGACCGGCGGGGGCAGGTTGCCGAAGGGGCCGGCTTTCATCTTTTCGGGGGTGTCGCCTACCGCAGTGATGGGATAGACGGTGGGCACCATCCAGGCATCCGTTTCCAGAAACATTTCCATCGTGCCTTCATCGGCCCACATCGCGTGTTCGATTGAGTCGAAGCCCGCGCGCAGGGCCGCTTCTATGCCTTCCTTGGCGTGAGCATGCGCGGTGACCTTGCGGCCCAGCGCATGTGTCGTTTCGGCGATGGCGTTCAGCTCTTCCTGCGTGAACTGCTGGCCGGTGCCTGTCGCAGTTTCGCTCAGGACGCCGCCGGTGGCCGTGACCTTGATCACGTCGGCGCCCCGCTTGACCATCTGGCGCACGGCCCTGCGGCAGTCGTCGGGGCCATCGCAGGTTCCCAGCGCCGGCAAGGCACGCAGTATTTCGATGCGAAATCCGTGGATATCGCCGTGACCGCCGCTGGGTGTGATGGCCTGGCCGGCCGCCAGGATGCGCGGGCCGGGAACCAGCCCGTCGCGCACGCCGTCCCGCAATGCGAAGATGGCGTGGCCGCGGGCGCCGAGGTCGCGCACGGTGGTGAAGCCGGCTTCCAGCGTCCACCGCGCGAACTGCGACCCCTGCAGCGCGAAATACGAGTCGGAGCGCTCGACAAACTGGCCCTTGCGGTCGCCGCCCGACTGCGAGAGCAGATGCACGTGCAGATCGATGAAGCCGGGCATCACGAAGTTCTCGCGCAGATCGAGCACTCTCAGCGGAGCCCCGTCGCCGCCGGAAACCTGTTCGATCCAGCCGTCCTCGATGGCGACAACCCGGCCGTTGCGCACGACGACGGTCTGTCGGGCGGCCGCCTCTTCGCCGGGCACCGCCAGCAGCGTTCCCGCGTGGATCAGCGTGTAGCCGGAAAACGGCCGGTAGTCAGGGGCGCGGTTGTAGTCCGCCGCGGATACGGGCATTGCAAGCGACAGAAAGAACGCAGCAAAAAGGAGGCGTGGGATGCTGGTCATGGTGGCCCTCCTCAAGACTTGTTCCGGCAGTTTAGCAGGCTTGCCGCAACCCACGGAAAAAGCCGGGAAAGCTTTCGCAAATCTTATGTTTTTCTGGAATTTCGACATTTTTGGCCGCGTGCTAGAATCGAAAGACTGCTTTTGGAGGACTTCGCCATGAGGCTTCGTATTACTTTTATGGGAGCCGCGGCTTTAATGCTGATTGGCGTCCCCGGTTACGCGCAGGATTCCGAAGGAGCGATCGAGGAGATCGTGGTTACCGCCCGGAAATTCGGCGCGGAGCGCCTTCAGGACGTGCCGGTGACTGTCACCGCATTCACAGCGGAAACCCTCCAGGCCATGCAGGTCCTTGATTTCGAGGACTTTGCCTACCAGGTGCCGGGCCTGACTTTCCTTGACACGGGCCCCGGACAGCGCCGCTACGTCATGCGCGGTATCCAGTCCGCCGGCCAGCAGCAGGTGGCCGTGTATTACGACGAAGTGCCGCTGCCCGGCATTCAGAGCGCCAGTTCCAACAGCGGCTCGCAAACCACCGACCTGAAACTGTTCGACATGGAGCGGATCGAGGCGCTTCGCGGGCCGCAGGGAACGACCTTCGGTGCCAATTCGCAGAGCGGCACCATGCGTTTCATCACCGCCAAGCCGGACCTGGAAGGATTCAGCGCGACCCTGGGCGGGCAGTTGGGACAGACGTCACACTCCAACGACTACAACTGGAGCGGTCACGGCGTGGTCAATCTGCCGCTGTCCGAAACGATCGGAATGCGCTTGGTGGCCTACAACGTGGAGGACGCCGGCTGGCTGGAGAACAATCGCTGCCGTCCGGTCAACCCCGCGGAGGACCCGCGGGACCCGGGTGTGGAACTGGCTTGTCTGAATCTTCAGGACTTCAACTACGTCGATACGCGCGGGCTCCGGGCCAACTTCCTGTGGCGGCCCAGCGATGTTCTTGAGATCAACGCTCAGTACTGGTGGCAGGACCGTTACCTGGCGGGCGATAACCGCTATCACCCGTATGACACGTACGACGAGCGGGGCGTAAGCGACAACGGCGACAAGGACAATGTGTCGGCGTTCACGCATTTCCACACGGGCGAGTTCCTGGTCGGCGATTACGCCCAGACCTTCAAGCCGGACGAGCAGAACATTTTCAGCGTTACCGGCGACCTGGACCTGGGTTTCGCGACGCTGACGGCCACCGCCTCGCGGTACGAGCGGGACTTCGAGTACAAGTTCGATTCAACCTGGATCATTACCTTCCTTTACCAGAACAACAGCTCCGAGGCATTCAACTTCTTTACCGAGCGGGCAGACCTGATCTATGCGCTCACCGACCAGCGGCAGAGCCTGGAGCAGGATGCCTTCGAGGTGCGCCTGACGTCGGCCGGCGAGGGCGCGTTGCAATGGGTCGGCGGCGTTTTCTCGCGCGAACGGAACACTGTTTTCCAGAGCTTCGTTCCGGTCATCAATACCATGGGTCTTACCTACGATCCCGGCACTCCCTACACCATCCCGCCGACCAGCGAGCCGGGCGCCGGCATTCCCGGCTGCCACCCCTGCGTGTTCGCGCGCTTCGCCGACAAGGACATAACCGAAAGCGCGGTGTTCGCCGACGCCAGCTATCAGTTCAACGACCAGTGGGAGCTGGGCGTGGGCATACGCTGGTTCAAGGTGGAGCAGTTCGAGATCGGCGACACGGTCTTCAATTTCGCCGCCTTCGCGCCGAATCCGCCGGATGGGCGCACGGATGAGCTCGAGATCGATGACGACGAGATCACCACCCGGGTGGTGCTGCGCTGGCAGCCCAACGAGGAGCTGACGGTTTACGGGACCCGTTCCGAAGGTTACCGCCTGGGCGGCACCAATAACCCCGGCATCATCAACAATCCGGCATCGGCGGAGGCTGGCGTGCCGCCGCTGTTCGAGGCCGACAAGGTGACCAGTTACGAGATCGGCGTGAAATCACAGTGGATGGGCGGCGCCGTGCAATGGAACAATTCGGCGTTCTTCATGACCTGGGAGAACCTGCAGGTGGCCGGGCAGGACCCGACCCGCGCATTCGGTTTCATCGGTAACGCCGGCGAGGCCGAGGTAAACGGGGTCGAGACGGAGGTGATCGGGCGCTTCGGAAACCTGGATCTCACGGCAGCGCTGACCTTCCTCGGAAAGCGCGAGCTGACCGAGGACCAGGTTTCCGAGTCCGTGGTGGCCCCGGGCAAGGCCGGAGACAAGATTCCCGAGATCCCGGAAATGACCGCGAGTTTCATGGCGCAGTACAACTTCCAGCCGCCCATAACCGGCTGGGACGCCTTCGTGCGCGTGGAAGGCAGTCACAAGGGCAGCTCGTGGACGCAATTGCGGCCCGCCGCCGGAAACAATCGTTTCAAGGACTCCTTCCAGCTCTTCAACGCGCGGCTGGGTTTCAGTAACGAGGAGCGCGGGCTGGACCTGCAATTGTTCCTCGAGAACATTGCCGACGAGCAGCCGGACATCGCTATCGGGACCGGCGGCGGCCAGCCCACCAGCAAGATCACCAGCCGTCCTCGCACGATCGGCCTGGCGGTAACGCAGGCCTTCGGCAGCTAAGCGGGTTTAGCGCCCTTAAGAGGAGGGGAACCTCGTACCACTCCCCCGGTTTGCGGGGGAGTGGATTTCCTTGTCCATGAAGACGGAAACCTGGTCGTCGACGCGGGGCTTTATCCTGGCCGCGGTGGGGGCTGCGGTCGGTCTCGGCAACCTGTGGCGATTTCCCTATATCGCCGGCAGCAACGGCGGCAGCGCATTCGTACTGGTGTATGTCGGCTGGGTGCTGCTGCTTGGCCTGCCGCTGGTCGTCGGCGAACTGGCGCTGGGGCGGCGCGGCGGGCGAAATGCTGTCCACACCATGCGCGAAGTGGCCTTGCGCGAAGGTCGAAGCGGAGCCTGGGTGCTGATCGGCTGGCTATCGATCCTCGTTCCCCTGGTGGGCATCACCTACTACAGCATCGTCGCCGGCTGGTCGCTGAACTACACGCTGCTGGCGGCGCAGGGCACGTTCCGGGGCATCAGCGCCGAAGGGTCCCGGGCGCTGTTCGGAGAGCTGTTGAGCGACCCCTGGCGTCTCATGTTCTGGCACGGGCTGTTCATAGCCATCGTCGTGGCGATCATCGCCGGCGGGGTGCGCAAGGGCCTGGAGCGCGCCAGCAAGCTGATGATGCCGGGCCTGTTCGCCCTGCTGCTGGTACTGGTGGGCTGGGCCACGGTCGCGGGCGACTTCGGCAGGGGCATGGCGTTCCTGTTCAGCGCCGACTTCTCCGCGCTTACGCTGGACGGCGTGCTGATGGCGCTCGGACAGGCGCTGTTTTCGCTGGCCATCGGCGTGGGCATGCTCATCACCTACGGGGCCTACGTTCCGCAGCGCGTGTCGCTGCCGCGGGCCGGCGCGATCATCGCCGGGGCCGACTCGCTGGTGGCGCTGCTCGCGGGAATGGCGATCTTCCCCATCGTTTTCGCCGTGGGACTGGAAGCCAACAGCGGACCGGGGCTGATCTTCGAGACCCTGCCGGTCGCGTTCGCGGGCATGCCCGGCGGCGTATTGCTGGGGACCCTGTTCTTCGTGATGCTGAGCCTGGCCGCCATCACGACGGGATTCGGCATGATCGAGCCGGCCGTGGCGTGGCTGTCCCGCGACACTTTCCTCTCGCGTCCGCTGGCAACGCTGCTCATGGGCTTACTGACCTGGGCGGTCGGCCTCGTTTTCGTGCTCTCCTTCAACGTATGGGCCGACGTGAAGCCGCTCGGCGGCGTACTCAGCGAGATGGGCCTGTTCCAGCTCGTCGACTTCCTTGTGGCAAATCTTCTGCTCCCGGTCAACGCCCTGCTGCTGGCCGTATTCCTGGGCTATTTCTGGTCGCTCAGCTCCGCGCGCGGGGAAACGGCCTTGAGCGGAGCGTTGCTTCGGATCTGGCGCGTTCTCCTGTGGCTCGCACCCTTCCTGATCCTGATCGTGCTCTGGGGGTTGTTGCGCGACGTTCTCCCCTGAGGGTGAGGGCGTCTCGCCCTCAAAATCCCGGGTTTGCTAAACTTCGCCGCCTGTGCCCGGGTGGCGAAACAGGTATACGCAGGGGACTTGAGATTGAGCGCCGGTCGGGAAACCGACCGATGCACCAGGAGTCAAATTCGGGGAAACCTCAGCACGCAAGGTGGTGGCAATCCCGAGCTAAGCCCCGGTTTCAAGGGGAAAGTGTAGAGACTTGACGGCTCCGGCCTACGTCGCTCAATGGCGATATGGCAGAGGGAAAGTCCAGACCCCAAAGGGAGCGCGCTGCGCGTCCCGCGGCGAAAGCCGTAGCGGGTAAGAAAATCCCCCGGGGGAGACCCCGTGCCGGTTCGAGTCCGGCCCCGGGCACGTTAACGGGGCAAACTGTGGTTTGCGTTGGTACAATTCGTGTCAGACAGTATTGCAATTGGTACCATTCGCAATCTATGATTGGACCAAGCAAATCTGTTTGATTCCACATGGCTAGAACCGTACAAATGCAGGTTCGGCTTGAACCCGAACTGAAGGCGCAATCCGAAAAGGTGCTTTCCCAACTCGGGCTGAAACCCACCGAATTTATTCGCATGTCCTTGCGGCAACTCGTAATGCGCAAGGGCTTGCCCTTTGACGCGCGAATCCCGAATGCTGAAACTATAGACGCACTGGAGGAACCTGCGGAGCGGCTTAAACGACTCCCATCCGCGCGCGCGGTCTTCTCTCATCTTGAAGCGGCCAGCGACGCCGATCAAGAGGACCGATGAGAGAAATTGCCTACACGAAGAGATTTCGCCAAGACTACAAAAGAATCAAGAAACGAGGCTGGGACGTCCAACGGCTTGAAACCGTCGTTGATTTCCTGGCCAGAGGCCAGCCCCTGCCACCCAAGGCCCGCCCCCACAAGTTATCAGGCAACTTCAACGAAGCCTGGGATATTCATCTGGCTGGAGACTGGATACTGATTTACGAGATCACCGAAGACCTTCTGATTCTCCGCCGAACCGGAACACACTCCGACCTTTTTCAGAACTAACGAAGTTTGCAGTCATGATGACCGTTCCCCCCAGGGTAGTGCAGTGAGCAAGAGCGCATGGATCAGCGCTGGGAAGGTGTCTGCAGCGATCGCTGCGGTCGCTCTTCTGCTGGGCGCGGTTTTTCAGGGACAAGCGCAGCAGCGCAGCGATATGGCCGATGTCAGGGCCGAGCTTCGCAGCGGCTTTGCGGAAATCAACGGACGCTTCGCGGAGGTCAACATCCGTCTCGAGAACATCAGCGGTGACCTCGTGAGTCTGCGCGAAAGGGTCGCGAGAATAGAGGGCCACCTCGCGCTGCCCACGGATGCAGGGACTCAGGCAATCATAGCGCCGGAGACCGAAGACGACGGCTGAGCGCCGGTTTCAGTCAACGGGGTAGAGTCGCCGGGCACCGGCGCCCGTAACCTACATGCTGTAGCTCAGCGTCAACTTGTATGTGCGCGGGGGCAGGGCGATAGAGCCGCCGAGGCCTCGTGAACCGGTGATGAAGCTCCGGTCGTCCTCGAGGTTCTGCATGGCAAGGCGCGCTTCCCATCGGTCATCGAACGCCAGGCCGACATAGGCATTGATGCGGTTATAGGGGTTTACCAGGAACTCTTGCGTGGCAACGAGGACGTACTCGTCGGTGTGGTAATAGTCCACTCCCGCCTTGATCGCCGCCGCCCTGCCGGCCAGGTCGATATCGCGGATATAGTCAAAACCGACGGCAATCGCGAAGTCGGCAGTCTGAGGGGGTTCCGCTTCCACGCCAAAGGCCGTCATCGAGTTTGCCGGAGCGGTGGTCGGATCAATTTCACGGAACCTGCCATCCAGAAACGTTCCCGTTACGAAAGCGGTAAAGCCTTCGAACAGAATTGCCGTGCTCTCAAGTTCAAGCCCCTTGATGGTGACATTTCCGGCGTTCTGGACGGGAAAGGTCGGATTGCCATCGACGATAACATTGGCGTTCAGCGTTATATCGGTGCCCCGGTTGACGAAGTAATTGGCATTCAAACGGAAGCGATTATTGAACATTTCCGTCTTGACGCCGATTTCGTAGGTCCAGTTGGTCTCCGGCCCGTAACTCGATTTGGCGACACTAGTGTTGAAGATATTGATGCCATTGAATCCGCCTGACTTGAATCCCTTGGCGGCCGACGTGTAGAGCATCAGGCTATCGACGGCCCCCGAGGTTTCAAACTCGTAGTCAAGGCCAAACTTGGGCGTCCACGCATCGTATTCCAGGGCTTCCTCGATGAACTCTCCCGGCAGCGGGATAAACAGGAGCTGAAAGTCGAAATCCCACTCCTTGTCTTCGCTGATCCAGCGGATACCGCCGGTAAAGGTGAGCTTGTCGTTAATGGCGTAGTCGGCCTGGCCAAAGACCGCATAGGATTCCGTGCCGACATCGATATGGCTCCTGGAAACGGGGCCGCCAACGGACGCGAAAAACCAGCCAATGTCCTGAGTGGAGTTTTCCTCAAAATAGAATGCGCCAACCGTGTAGTTCAGCCTGTCGTCGACAGCGCTGCCCTGCAGCTGCAATTCCTGGCTGAATTGGTCGGAGTCGGTACCGATTGAAGCGAGAATTGCGCCACGGCCCGAAAAATCGTTGGCCCAGAAATCATCGGTCTCGGCGTACCCCGTGATGGACTTCAATGTCGTGCGGTCAAAGTCATAGGACATTGTGAGAGAAGTGACGAGCTGTTTCGTTTCACCCCGGGGTTGGTTGGGGATGTCCGTCCGTCCGCCGCCGCTGTAGTCCTGGTCTGGAGTGGCAACATCATAGAGGCCGCCAAAGGTGGGGACGAGGTCCTCGGACGTATGCTGTCGATTCCGCGGCACATCGGGTGTGGTGGCGCTGACCATCCTGACAGCGTCATTGCTGCTGTCGGCATAGGACACGTTAATCGTGGCGTCAAAGTTCTCACCGCCCATGTAGCGCAATTTGACCCGTCCTGCCCAGTTCTTGTCCTCACCGGTGTTGGAATTCGTGGCCAGGTTGGTTCCGTATCCGCTATGTCCGTTGAACTGGAGAGCGACAGAACCGGCGAACTCGTCCCCGAGAGGACCGCCGGCGCTGGCCGAAGCTTCATATTGATCGTAATTCCCGAAGCCGGCGGATGCCTTCAGCCAGGATTGTTCTCCCGGGTCGCGGCTGATGAAGCGAATGGCTCCGGCCAAAGTGTTGCGGCCGTAGAGAGTGCCCTGAGGTCCGCGCAGAACCTCGATCCGTTCGACGTCCGCAAGACGGACGTTGTTGCCGTTCAACCGGCCGATATAAACGTCGTCCACGTATACGCCGAAAGGAGATTCCGCCACGGCCAGCGATGCATCCTGGACCAGGGAACCGCGCAGGGAGGCCGAAAGATTTGTGGGCTGCGTTATGTTGTACGTCATCTTCAGGCTTGGAACGTAGCGCTCGAGGTCCTGAGCTTCGACGATCTGCCGGTCTTCCAGTGTCTCTACACCTAGGGCCGACACGGGAATAGGTACCGATTGCAACGACTCTTCCCGCTTCTGCGACGTAACGACGATTTCTTCGAGCGCCACGTCTTGCGCTGCGGCAAACTCGGCTGACGCCAGGACGCCCATAAGGCACCACAAGAGGTATCGATGTTGCATGTTGATAATCCCCTACTTATGTTAAGTAATCTGCCGACACTGAAACTGACGTTGCGTCAGCGGATTGACTTCTGATCCTAGCAGATCAGGTTTCACAGTCAATTTGGTCGGATCGCGAGCAAGCCCGCGAACTCAGCTATCGGGTTTCCCCTCGCCGTTACCGGCGTCGCTGTCCGGCTTCTTCGCATAAAGTTCGTCCAGACTCGACTCGTAGCCCTCGTAGCCGATCAGGTCGTAAAGCTCTTCGCGGGATTGCATGGTATCGACCACGCTCCGCTGGGTGCCTTCCTCGCGGATCGTGGTATAGACGCGAAGCGCCGCCAGGCTCATCGCCCGGAAAGCGGACATTGGATATAACGCCATCCTGACCCCAACTCTTCGAAGCTCGGCCAGGGAATACAAGGGCGTGCTGCCGAACTCCGTGAGATTGGCCAATACGGGCACTTCGACCGCCTCGGTTATGCGCCGGTACATGTCGAGGTGCGTCATCGCTTCCGCGAAGATCGCGTCGGCGCCGGCCTCGACGAATCGCGACACGCGCTCCAGGACGGCATCCAGGCCCGCGCCGGCCAATGCATCGGTGCGGGCCATTACGACGAACTGCTCATCGGTCTTCGCGTCCACTGCCGCCTTGATCCGGTCGCACATCTCGTCGGTCGAAACGATCACCTTGTTCGGGCGTTGCCCGCAGCGCTTCGGGGACACCTGGTCCTCGATGTGAACCGCGCCCGCTCCCGCACGGATCATGGCCTTGATTGTTCGCGCGATATTGAAAGCGCTGCCCCAACCCGTATCGATATCCACCAACAGCGGCGTGTCGGTTACAGCCGTTATTCGGTTGACGTCCTCCAGAACATCATTCATCGACGTCATTCCCAGATCGGGCAAGCCATACGAGGCGTTGGAGACACCGGCGCCGCCCAGGTACAGCGCGCGGTAGCCCACCCGTTCCGCCATGATTGCCGCGTAGGCATTGATCACTCCGACGATCTGGAGCGGGTTCTCTTCGCGGAGAGCCTTACGGAACCGAGCGCCGGGCGAGGTCATGGATTCCGAAATTCTACAGGGTCGGCCCAAAAGACCGTTTTGCTCGCGCCGGATTGCACCAATTGGCTGTTCACTCGTCTTAGTATTAGGGGCCTTGGGGCTGGAGCGTGCAAAAAAACAAGCGGAGCGAGCAAGTCGGTGACCCGACCTCTGATCGGGCCGCATCCGGGCGCGCCACGGACGACCCCAGAGCCCGCGTAGTCTCGCTTTTTGAGGAGCACAATGCCGCGCTGGTGCGGTTCCTGGCCGCCCGGCTTCACTCCGATGAGGAAGCGCGGGAAATAGCGCAGGAGGCCTACGTCAGGCTCCTGGGCCTGAATGAGCCGGACGCGGTCAATCACTTCCGGGCTTATCTCTTTCGAGTGGCGGCCAATCTGGCCAATGACCGGCTGAAACAGCGCAAGCGTCGCGCCTCGCTGCGCAAGACCGCGCTTGCGGGCGTCGAGGAATCGAGCCCCTCCCCGGAAAAGGCGGTGCTAGCCGCGCAGGAACTTGCGATAGTCCGGGAGGCGCTTGCGGAGTTGCCTTCCAAGTGCAGAACCGCTTTTCTTTTATACAAGGTCCATCAGCTTTCGATTACCGAGACAGCGGCGCGGATGGAGTTGTCGGTGCGTATGGTGCGGCTTCATGTCGCGCGTGCGCTGGCCCACTGCGCGGAAAGGCTGGAATCCGCGGCGCCGGATCCCAACCCGGACCAGATTACAGATGCCCAAAGAGAATCATGAGCAATCCACGGGAACAAGCGGCCGCCTGGCTGATTAAATTGCAGGAGCCGGAAATCTCCGCAGGAGAACTGCTTCGATGGGAAGAGTGGATCAACCGAAGTAAGGCCAACAGACAGGCGTTTGCCGGGGTGGAGCGGTTTTCGCGCCGCGTGGCGGATTATGCAAACGACCTCAAGGACATTCCGGTGCCATCGCATCCCGGGCGCGACCGTCCCGAAACGGCAGCCGCGGGTTCTGTCGAGATGACGGGATCGGCGGCGGGCGTCATGGCACTCAACTTACTGGCCCGTTGGGCGGCAAGGCCTTTATGGGTGCGGCGCTGCGCGCTAACGGCGGTTGCCGCCGTCGTGATCGCCGCCGGGGCAATGCTGGTCCGTTTCGTTGCGATACCGCCGCAGGCGGATGAATCCATTGAAGCCCACCAGACCGCGGTCGCCGAGCATCAGAGCATCACGCTGCAGGACGGTTCCACAATTGCGATGGGGGCCAGGTCGTCGCTGTCCGTGAACTTTTCCGCCGAGCAGCGCGTCGTCATGCTGGAAACGGGCGAGGCCCTTTTCCAGGTAGCGGAAGATCCAGGCCGTCCATTCATCGTCATGGCCGGCGCCGGGACCATTACGGCCCTGGGAACCGTGTTCAACGTGCGCCGCGATGCCAATCGGGTTGTCGTTACCGTAACCGAAGGGAGTGTCGAGGTCAGGCGCACAACCGACCGAGGCCATGCCGGTGCGCCAGGCGCACCTTCAGCCCGGCAGCAAACGGCCGCCCGGATTGGGGTCGGCGCGCAGGCCGTGGTCAGCCCAACCGAATTGAGTGTGGTCGAACTGAACGATCCCACCGAGGCAACGCAGTGGCAGGCCGGACTACTGCGCTATCGGGCGGAACCCCTCCAATACGTCATGGAGGGAGTGAGCCGCTATTCCGGCAAGGAAATCATGATTCTTGATGCTGAGATCGAGGAAATGCTCTTCACGGGATCGGTGTTTCAGGACCAGACCGGTGACTGGCTGCAGGCCCTCGAGGACGTATTTGATCTTGAAGTGCAGCTGGTGGACGAAAAAAAGGTCGTTATCCGCAAACGTCTACGCGAGGCCGGGCACTGATGCCGCAGACCGTAGTGAGGAGAACAACATGCGCCAAAGTAAATCCTGTTTAATTCGCGTCGCCTTGGCAGTATCACTGGCTTTCGGCGCCGTTCCGCTCCTGCAGGCCGAACCTGCCGAGAGCAGGCAATTCGACATTGATCCGCAGCCTCTGGACGTTGCGCTCCTCGAATTCTCGGTCCAGGCAAAACTTCAACTTGTCGTCGCGGCCCGGTCGCTTGAAGGGGTCGAGACTTCGGGCTTCACCGGCGAGGGAACGGCGGAAAAGGTTCTTGTGGCCTTGCTCGACGGCACCGGCCTGAAATTCAGCACCGTGGGCGAAACGGTAACGATCAAGGGGCGCAGCGCCGACATTATGGAAGCTTCGATCGGAAGCAACAATCCTCGGCCTGAATCACCTCGGCTGGCGGGGGCGCAGACCGCCGAACCGGCACGGTTGGCGCAGGCTCAGCCGGTTACCGCCGAAACTACAGAACCCGAGGATGATCGTGATGCCCTGGCCCTGGAAGAAATCGTGGTCACTGGCACGCGCATCCGCGGAATAGAAACCCTGAGCCCTTCGGTTTCGTTCTCTCGCGACGAGTTTTATGACTCCGGAATGAACAGCGTCGAGGACTTCCTCGAGGCGCTGCCGCAGAACCTTGGGGAAATATCCGCATCTGGAAGGTACGCCGCGGGTGTTTCGCGAATCGCGAACTCCAATGTTGACGGCACCACGGCGATCTCGCTCAGGGGGCTCGGCCCAGAATCCACTCTAAGCTTGCTAAACGGGCGCCGTTATCCCGCTGCAATCAACGGCAGGGTGTTCGACGTGGGCGCCATCCCCTTGTCCGTGATTGAACGTGTCGATGTCCTCACCGGCGGCGCCTCGGCGATTTACGGCTCCGACGCCGTAGCGGGCGTAGTGAATCTCGTTACACGCAAGTCCTATGACGGCCTGGAAGCGCAAGTCTATGGTGGTTTTGGTCGCGATGGCGGCGACCGGCGGCAGGCCAGCGTGGTTGGAGGCATGGAATTCGAAAACGCGGGTTTTGTCCTTGCCTACGATTATCAGAACAACTCCCGTCTGGACGCGACCGCCGCGGGTGTCGCAGGCGAAGGCGTACCGTTCCCGTTTGGCGCGTCGCTGCCCACTGCCGACGAGTGGGACCTCCTGCCGGAACGGGATCGCCAAACCGCTTTTCTTGCGGGTCATTACGATCTTGCCGACAACATCCGTTTGCAGGGCGACGTCATCTTTACCGAAGAAGAGAGTTACTCCGAGTCCAATCGCACGGTGGGCCCCTTCACGCTTCTCAATGCAACTGAAACCCGGGGCGACTCGTTCCGGGGCACCGCCGGTCTGACGGTCGGCTTCAGAGACGACTGGAACCTGCAATTCACGGGCACTTACGGAGAGCGTGATTCGTGGTTCAAGGCAATCAGCGGCGGCTCATTCGGCGACCGGGAGACGGCCGGCGAAGAGTCCGTGCGAAGCACTCAATTGAGCCTGGATCTCGATGGCACGGCCCTTACGATGGGGAACACTGACGTTCTGTTTGCGCTCGGGATTGAACACCGAACTGAGGTGTTCAGGGAACTAAGGTTCGATGGCCGCGGGGTGACCACCGACATCGACCGCGACGTATCTTCGGGGTACGGCGAGCTACGCCTTCCATTCATAACTGACGGTGATCAGCCCGGACTGCGCCGTTTCGAGATCAACGCAGCAGTCCGTTACGACGATTACAGCGACATCGGCGATACGACGGAGCCGCAGGTAGGGGTGATTTACGCGCCGGGCGAACAAGTGACCCTGCGCGGCACTTGGGGCACGTCCTTTCGCGCGCCGTCGTTGTTCCTGTTCGATTTTGCGCCGGATTCCGCGCAAGCCATCCTGAGAATGGGCCCCGATCCGATGGCGCCCGGAGGATTTGCGCCGATTCTGGTTTTGGCGGGCGCTTCGTCCGACCTGACGCCGGAAGAAGCGGAAACGTTTACGCTCTCGCTCGATTATGAACCCGAATTCCTCGACAACACCACCCTTACCCTCTCTTATTTCGATATCGATTACGAGAACCGGATCGACGAACCCACGGGCATCAACGACGCCTTCGCTTCCCTGAACAACGAAGCAATCTATGCTCCCGTCATCACGCGGATGCCGACGCGTGAGCAGGTAAACGCGTTAGTCGACGTTGCCCTGGCAAATACGTCCCTGCCGGAAGCCTTTCGCTTCTTCAACCAGAGCGGTCTTCCCTACGCGCACGGATTGGACGATCCGCTTGTCGCTTTGCCTGGGCTCGTGCTGTTCAACAATCAGCGGCAGAACATCGGACTCGAAAGAATCAGGGGGCTGGATCTATCCGTCAATTCACAGCGTTCCACCAGCTTCGGTGTGCTTTCCGTCGGATTCAATGCTTCGTACTATTTCGAGTTTGATCGCGCGGTTACCGTGGTTTCTCCGTTCCGATCCGAACTCGATCGTGCGGGCCGGCCAGTAAACATGCAATTCCGTGCCCGGGCCGGACTCGACCGAGGCCTGTTGAGCGGCAATGTGTATGTCAACTACACGGACAACTATGTGGATGTCTTGATTGATCCGGAGCAGGCGATCAGATCCCACACTACCGTGGATCTGAGCCTTCGGCTCGATGGCGCCGAACTGGCTTCAATGCCGGTATTGGGTGGTTTTTCCGCGACCTTAAGCGTTACCAACCTGTTTGACCGAAGCCCACCCAAGGTGGCGGGTAATTCGACGGGTATTCTTTATGATGCAACAAACGCGAACGCGATGGGCCGCTATGTCTCATTGCGTCTGGTGAATCGCTGGTAAAGGCTTTGACTTCCGGCGGATCGCTGCCGGAAATCTCTCGCGCAGGTTGCTGATCTGCACATGGAGATCTGTGCTTCGCGAGCGGCGCCGGCCAATTGAGACTCCGCATATGAAGAAAATTACCCACGCGTTCGTCTGCGGTGCATTGCTCTCCGTCGGAGCGGCCACGGCGGCCGAGGTCTTTACGGTGGACCACATGCTCCGCAACGAGGACTTCGGCCGTGCGGTGTTCGGCCCCACCGGCCGCCACGTGTATTTCGAGCATTTTCCCGCCTACGAAGACATGCAGGATTTCAGCCGCGTCTTCGTGCGCGGGCAGCAGCGTTCCAGGATCCTTGTTGCCGATCTGGAAGGAGACGCGGTCCCGAGGTTCGCTTTCCCGCAGGTACCGGGCGACGGTTACAGGATCGGAACCCTTTCGCCGGACGGCAGTCGACTCCAGTACTTCCGTGTGGGCAGCAGCCATTTCGTGGCGGGAATCCACGACTTTGTGAAGGGCGGCTCCCTGGCCCTCAAGGCCATACCGGAAGCAAGCGTTCTCTACGTGGGGCCTGTCTGGATATCGGACTCGACGCTGGGATTTGCCACGACCCGGGAGGGATCATTGCCCTTGGGTGTTTACCTGCACGCCGAATCGCGCGACGAGCTGTATGCCGAGTGGCAAAAGGCGAGAAGGGGACGCATGGCGACGTCAAGCGTGATCGGGAGCGGCAAGTACCTGCTTACCGAATCCCGGCAAATCCAGGGAGAACTGGTGCTGGCCGATGCGCAAACCGGAACCACCACAACGCTCGCGGGCGGAAACTTCGAGTCCTGGGAACTTTCACCCGATCGGCGCCGGTTCGCAGCGGTACGCACGCGGCCGTTGGCGCCCGACCCGACACTGCCTCTGGAGCACGCGGCCCTCGGCGGAGTGCACAGAGACCTGCTGGTGATCGAGATGGGAGAAGGAAGCGCCCCCGTTCTGCCTTGCCCCGACTGCGATGTCGCCATGGGGACCGCAAAGTGGTCAACGGATGGCCAGTCCCTGGTATTTTTTGCACGCCTGCTCGGCGAGGCCTGGAGTACCGGGAGGCTGTGGCGCTTCGACTTGCACTCCGCCGCGGCCCAACCGGTAGAACTGGGCGGACTGAAGCCCGTCACCCGCGCCGGACCTCTGCAATTGCTGTTAGCGCCGCAGACTGCTTGGTTCGGAGACAGCCTGGCCGTGTTTGCGACGGACCCGGAAGGGGAGGCGAGGCCCGAGTGGTTCATTATTTCCCCCGCCGGAGAGGCGCGAAGGCTTAGCGGCGAATTCGGCGACTCTCCGATTCAGCTCATAGCGGTGCTCGGTAACCGTCTCATCGCGCTCGCAGACGGCGATGTGTGGTCGATCGGTTCCGATGGCCGACGTACCGTGCTGACCGTGGATATCGATTTCCCGCTGAAGACCTGGCAGGCGCATGACGGATTCGGACCGCTACCGCCGTTTGCGGCGGGCTACGATCCTCGGCTTGTGCTGCAGGGCGACAACGGCGATATCGTTTTTCTCAATGCGGTGGACGGGAGCATTCGCAGCGTGGTTGCGCCGTCGGAACGCGCAACGCCCATTGCCGCGTCCTTCGCCGCCGGGCGGGTGCTGTATCGCGACGTTGCCGGAAACGTTGGCGTCCTGACCGCATGCACGTACGGAGGGGAGTGCCGCGAGCTAACGAGAATTAACTGGCATCTCGACGGCGTCGCGGCCGGTATTCCCATTCGCATCGACCACGAGGGTGTCGACGGGCGGCAACTCCATTCCTGGATCCTCATGCCGCCCGGCTATCGCGAGGGCGGGAGTGTGCCCATGATCGTGGACATCTATCCCGGTGGGGTTTTTCGCAGCGAATGGGACCGGTTCGAACCTTGGGACATGCATGCGCTGAACTGGCACCTGCTGGCCGCAAGGGGTTACGCCGTGCTCTTTCCCAGTCTTCCGGAGGCCTACCAAGAGGTGCCGCGGAGCCCGCTCGAGGGACTCGCGGACCGGATCCTTGCAGTAGTCGATCTCGCTATCGAAGCGGGCTATGCGGACCGGGACAGGCTGGCGATCCAGGGTCAGAGTTATGGAGGCTACGCAACGCTGGGCGCCATTGCCCAGACGAACCGATTCAAGGCGGCGGTCGCGCTAGCGGGGCCGTCCAATCTGATCAGTATGTACGGCGTTTTTGATGTGCGCCTGCGCGAAGCCGCCGAGATGAACGGGCCGCGCCTGTTCGGCGCCAGCTGGTCGGAAACCAGTCAGGGCGGCATGGGTGCGCCGCCATGGGGCGATCCGGAGCGGTACGTCAGCAACAGCCCTTTGTTTGGCGCGCCCAATATCGAGACGCCGGTGATGATCATGCAGGGCGACCGTGACTACGTGTCGATAACGGAGGGCGAGCAGATGTTTACGGCCTTGCTGCGTGAGAACAAGGACGCCCTGTTCGTGCGTTACTGGGGCGAAGGCCATGTCTATCAATCGCCGGCGAATATCCGCGACATGTGGTCGCGGATTTTCGAATGGTACGGCCGGTACCTGGGCGCCGATAGCGAGGAGCGCTGAATGCGGAAACCACGACTGGCAGGCGCGTTCCTGCTCCCGGTAGCGCTGGCGGTTTCGGCGGTCTGCACGGCCAGGGAGCCGTTCACGGTCAGGGATTCCATCGAGATGACCCGGCTGGCCGAGCCGGACTTGCAGGCCTACGGCTACCTGGCCCTGGAGTTCAACGTTTCGCCCGGAGGCGAATACCTCACCGCCGTCACCAAGAAAGGCAATATCGACAACGAAACCGTCGATTACTCGCTTTGGCTGTTTCCGCTCCACGAAGTCGAAGCCTTTGTGATCGGTGACGGCAGCAGCGCCTGGCCGGGTCGCGTTATCGCCCGGTTTTCTTCTTCCACGAACCGGCCCGCGATCCAGAAAGTCAGGTGGCTCGCGGACGGTCCAACGCTGATGTTCGTGGCCGAGAACCCGAATGGGCAACCGCAGGTGTTCAGCGTCAATCCCGGGTTCCGCGAAATGCGGCAATTGACCGACGATCCCGAAGGCGTGATCGATTTTGCCGCGGGCGCCGGCGAAGGCGGCTTGCTCGTTCTCGTGCCGGCGGATGACGAAGCGGAACGGCTCCGGCGGCAGAAGTACGGCTATGTCCACGAGTTCGAGCCGGTCTGGACCCTGATGAATGAGGGGCGCGACATCATCAGCGACATCTATCCTCACGGGGTGTTCGTGGCCCGCACTGGCGGCGGCGAAACGGTCACCGTGGACCTTGCCCCGCAGACGCTCGTCAACCCGGTGATGTCGGTATCGCCGTCGGGACGATGGGCGATCGTTCCCCGGCGAATGCCGGTCATACCGGACCACTGGTATGAACTCGACTGGGGTTTGCTGTCCGACATGATCGCCGGCATGCGCGAAGAGGGCGTGACCATTCTCTGGATGACGCAGTTGATGCTGGTGGACATGCAGACTGGCGAAACGCGTCCGCTGCTTGATTCGCCCAATGGTCTGACGTCCGTCATCCGATGGTCGCCCGACTCGCGGCGTGTCGTGGTCTCCGATCAATTCGTGCCGTTCGAGGCTGGCGACGCGGAAACCGGGGGCAAGCACGCGACGATCGAAATTGAAGTTGAGTCCGGCAGCCTGGAAATCGTTGCGCTGGGCGAGCACAACTCGCTCCACGCCGACAGCGCACTGACCACCGTAACGCTCGGGTCACGCTTTGGTCCGCCGGTCACGGTCGGAAAAGAGGAATCGGGGTGGGCGCCAATCGAGGGCGGCGTCCAAGGTGGCGAACAGGATGCAGAGGACGGCCCGCGATTGAGTTTCTCGCTGGCTCTGGAGCTGAATGAGCCCCCCGAAATCGTGGCCACGCACAGCCGTAGCGGCAAGAGCCGGAAAATCACCGATTTCAATCCACAGCTGCGGGACCTTGAAATGGGCGTCGTGGAGCCCTTCGACTGGGAGTCGGGAGGCCGGACGTGGCATGGGGGACTGCTCCGTCCCATAGGCTTCGAAGAGGGTCGGCGGTATCCGCTGGTGGTCCAGACCCATGGATTTCATGAGTGGGAATTTCTCGTGGACGGGCCGCGCGGCATGTCGGCCGCCATGGCTGCGCGGGCGCTTGCCAACGAGGGCTTCGTGGTGCTGCAGGCGCCCGACGGCCCGCGCGAATCGCTGCAGCTTCCCAAGGAGGCCGAGGAGGTGTCCGCCTCCTATATCGACGCCGTTCGCGTGCTGGACGGGATGGGGCTCATCGATCCGGAACGGGTCGGCATTACGGGTTTCAGCCGGACCGGTTTTTACGTACAGCACGCGCTGACGATGGGGGATTTCGAATTCGCGGCCGCCGTCGTTGCCGATGTGAGCGATTTCGGCTGGTGGATGTACATGACCGGCTACGGTTTCGGAGGCTTCCAGCGCGACTACGAGCGGATGTTGGACGGTGCTCCGGTCGGTGATGCGGTCACGACCTGGATTGAGCGGAACCCCGTGTTCAACCTTGAGGACATGACAACGCCGCTACGTATCGAGTCGCACCAGATCCCTTCGTATTGGGACACCTATATTCTCCTGCGCAAGCTCGGCCGGCCGGTGGAGATGATCGTGCTGCCTGAGGCGAGTCACAACCCCGAGCGCCCCTGGGAACGCCTGGAGTCGCAGCAAGGGGCCGTTGACTGGTTCGCTTTTTGGCTGAAGGATGAAGAAGACAACGATCCGGCGAGAGCGGATCAATACAATCGCTGGCGAAAGCTCCGTGAGCTCCAGAGCGGGGCAGCCAAAGCGTCTGCTCCGGGGACGTCGTGAGGATGTAGAATGAAACCACTTTTGGTAATAAGCGAGGGGAACTATGGAAGACATGAAGGTGCGAAAGCTCCGGGAGAAGCTGGGAATCTCCGACAGGGACCAGAAGGAAGCAGCAGGCAAGGCGATCGGCCCGAATCTGCAAGCGAAGATCTCAAGCTACTCGCGGGCAGGCGGCAATTTCGTTTCTGCGCCGCCCGCGCCCGATGCTGTGGCGGCAGGAAGTCGTGCGGTGGCAGGCGGCAATTTTGTCTCTGCTCCACCCGCGCCCGACGCCGCGGGGGCAGGCGGCAATTTCGTTTCTGCGCCGCCCGCGCCCGATGCTTAAGTAGCGGAAACTCGTCTGTCCTGAGCCTGTTGCCTGGCCCTGAAGCTGGAGAAGCTTCAGGGAGTAACAGCGAGTGTGCCTGTGGTTACTGAAGGAAGAACAGTGAACTTCCGCGAGCTGAATACGCTGGAAGTCATATTGAAGATTACGGAACGCTGTAACCTGAATTGCGACTATTGCTACTTCTTCAACGCGGGAGACGACAGCTACAAGGGGCACTCGGCGCTCATTTCGAATGACACGGTCGCACTGTTGGTGCAAAGGCTCAAGGAATTCTCCGAGGAGTACGAACTTCAACGAATAGCGATTCACCTGCATGGCGGCGAACCGCTTCTGATGCCGAAAACCCGGCTCGATCGCATCTGCCATGAGATCAGGTCAAATCTGGATCCCATGGTTGACGTGTCGATGACGATCCAGACCAACGGAATGCTGATCGATCTCGAGTGGATCGAGATTTTCAACCGGCATCGCGTTCAGGTGGGCGTCAGCCTGGACGGAGCAAAGGCGCACAACGACGCCCATCGCCTCGATCACAACGGCAGATCGTCCTACCAGGCTACCGTGCGTGGCTTGGCCCTTTGTCAGGAACACCTGAATCAGCCTCCCGCTATCCTGGCCGTGATCGGGCAGGATTTCGATGCCGGGGACATTTACGACCACTTTCGGCATGACCTGAACGTGCGCCAGCTCGACTTCCTGCTTCCCGACCTGAATCACGACAATTTTTCCGGCGACGCGGAAGCCTACGGCGATTTTTTGATCCAGGTTTTCGACAGGATGGCGAATGACGAGGAGTCCGTCGGCGTTCGGTTCATCGATCATTTTCTGGCGCGAATCTACGGGCAGGGAAACTTCCTTTTCGGCGACGGGAAAGACGACCCGGACCATCTTCTGATTACCGTGTCGTCCGATGGTGGAGTCGGCCCCGACGACACACTGCGATCCACGAAGTACTGGAACGGATATGACTACAGGGACCTGAAGAGTTCCAGCATTGGCGAAATCATCCAGGACCCGCTGTTTCACGAATTCGAATATTTCAAGAAGACGCCTGCACCTGAATGTTCGGACTGTTGTTGGCGCGACGTCTGCGGCGGCGGCCAGCCCGTGCACCGGTATGCGAGCGGCAACGGGTTCGACAACCCCACGGTCTATTGCGAAGGTCTGGACAAGTTCTACACCCACGTCGTGAGGCACCTGGCCCTGCACGGCGAGCCGTTGGAAAAAGTCGGCGCGGACCTGGTCTGAATTGGCGGCGGCAGGGCTTTCCTGCGTCGGCGCCGCCAAATCTTCCATGAAAATCTACGTTGACCGCAGGCTGGGTGATGTGCACGATCTGGTTTCGTTCAGCGAAACGCTTGTGTGCGTGCAGGAGTATTACCCGGACGCTGTCGACTATCGACCCGAGGCAAGATTGCCGGTCGAATTTCGTAAGTTGGACGAATTCGAGGTCAACAAGTACACCGCTTCTCTCGACGAGCTTTCGATCGAGGACGAGCTGGACTTTGTCGCAATCTTTCCCTGCGACCTGCAATCCGAGCAAGCGCTGGATTTCTCGCCGTTTCTCAGTCTGTCGCCGGTCGCCGCACTGGACCCGTCCATTGACGACGGCGATCGTCCTTCGATTACGGTGGATCGGGCAACGGGGCTGAGGTTGGGCTTGCACCTCGATTCGTGGGACGGACTCGAAGTGTCATCAAGATGGAAAAGCCGGAACCGGCTCGTCGTGAACAGGGGCCCCGCAGACCGATACGTCTATCTGGTGCCCGTGCCGATCGAAGAAATGGCGGAGTGCGTGGCGTCGCCGGACCGCCTCCATCCCGGCGAAGTGGCCGACGCCTTTATCCGGAAAACTCAGCAGGCGCCCTGTTTGCGGATGCTCCAGCCGGCGAATGTCGCGTACGTCTGCTGCACGGAGCGCCTGGTTCACGATGCTTGCGTGCGCGCGGGCGGCATTCGAGCGGAAAGCCGCCATTACCTGGGTCACTTCGTCAGGAACTAGCGCGCGTTTCGCCCCAAAGCGATGGACGAGACATTCAGAATATGATGCTGACCGCGCCGTGCCGGGAGAGATCTTCCAGATCCAGCACGGCGCGGCGGTACGCAATTCTCAAATCCCCGCCGTCTCTTCTCAGGATGTAATCGATCGTGCCGACATAGGGCGCTCCTTCACCGCTGCGGAAACGGTAAACCAGGACGTTTGCGGAAACCGAGAGTTGTCCGTCGTCGGTTTCTTCAACCCGCACATTCGACACGAACCGGCGGGTCCGGGACCGCGGATTCTCGCGGTGGGAATGCCGGCTGTTCAGCCGCGCCGCGCGGGCGCGCAGGCGGACGATGTCGTCGTTGATGAACACGAGGTCGCGCGTGGGGTCTCCTTCCGGCAAATCCGTGGAGGGAACCACGTACCGGGCATCGTCCGTAAACAGATCTACCCACTCCTCGAGTCTCCAGTCGTCCAGAAGCACCGCTTCCCGGAACAGGAATTCCTCTACGCTTGCTCGCAACGCGAACCTGTCGTTGTCCGTCATCGTTCGCCGCCGCCAGGCTGTCCGTCCTGCGCGTTGGCTTGACTCAGGCCCTGCATATTGGCGTGCCACTGCCGCCAGAATCCCCTCATCTGGAGCTCGTCCGCCGTTCCCGGGTCGGCCTTGAGCATGCCCCTTGAGATGTCGGACCACGCGTTCCCGGACGCCCGGAAACCGGTCTGACACGATTCCAGGACTTCCACGTCGTCCGGTGTGGCAAAGCCACCCGGTCCGAGGAAGGTCAGGTAGCTGTCGAGCCGGGTGGCCAGTGCGGCGCCTGACTCTTCCCTGGGCACGAGATGCCAGGCTGTCACGTCCATTCTGTCCGGCGCCAGGGGTTCGATATACCGAATGCTGATGGCCACGAAATCCATGATCAGCAGGTTCGGATAGATAAGCAGATTTCGAGAGGTATCGGCCATTCGGTAGGCGCGCTCTTCTCCATATTTCTTCACCAACCGGCGGCGCACGCGCGCTATCCGCGGCTTGGCCTCCTCGCCGAATACCGGATGCCAGCGGGCGATGGGGCGGCCGTTTCTGGATATGTTCTCCGACACGCAATGGCCGTTGCCCAGGGCCCGCCCCGCGCCGGGCGGGCGGGAGGCCAGCGTGTCGCCGCTGTCGTCCGTTCCAAGGCCGGACATGTAGTCGACGTAAGTCCGGTGCGTCGGGATCAGGTGGTATCCATCCAGGCTGTTCTCCGCCAGCAGCTTCCAGTTGGCGCTTATCGCGTACTTGTTGGAACCGGAAATCACCCGCATACCTTCCTCGGCCTGGTCGACGACGAGGTCAAGGTAGTCTCTCGCCCCCGCCAGATAGGTAACGAGGTCTTCGACTTTCGGATTGAAGCTCACAAAGTAAAAGCCCCGGTAGCTTTCGACCCTGGGCGGCTCCTTCAGCCCGTGTTCGCTACGCTTGAAGTGGGGGCCGTAGGCTTCCCGTCCGGGAACGCCGATCAGCTCGCCGCTGGTGCTGAAAGTCCAGGCGTGATAGAAGCATTGCAGAGTTTTGGCATTCCCGGCGTTGCGGCGGCAGACCATTGCACCCCGGTGCGGGCAGGAATTGAGGAATACACGCACACGGCCGTCTTTGCTTCGGATGAAAAACAGCGGCCTGCCTGCCACCGTGCGCCGACGGTAGTCTCCGGGGTTCTCCACTTCCGATTCGTGGCCCAGGTAGATCCAGCACCGGTTGAAGATCAGTTCCCGTTCCCGCCGGAACAGATCGAAGGACGTCATGCACGACCGATGGACCCGAAAAATCCCGCGGTCCCGGTCGTCGATGATCAGGTCCTGGATGTCCATGAGTTTGCACGTGTCCCGGAATGCCGACTCACAACCGGATAGGGGCTAGCGGAGGCGACGGAGTTGCAACCGCCTCTGACACAGTGTTTTTAGCCTGTTTATCCGGGTCAGGCCACTAGCGAACAGTTGGACCGGTAGGTCCTATCCCGGACGGCCCGTCTTCCAGTTCCAGGGCTGGATCCGGGTTTCCGCGAAGACGTCCGCCTTGCCATAGGGGCTGTCGGCCAGAAACGCGCGCGCCGCCTCCAGTGAGGGCGCCTCGACAACCAATAGCAAGCCCACGATGGTCTCCGCGTCGTCGGCGAGGGTCGGTCCGGCGTGGAGAACGACAATTCCGGGATGGTCAGGATGATTGCGCAGATAGTCGGTATAAGCGCGCTGAATTTCGCTGCCTTCCTCTACCAGTCCCTGCTTGTGAGTGACGAACGCGACTACGTGCATGAGAATTCCCCCGCTCCGGATAACCTGTTGCAATGACAATAGGACAACTCGTTCCGTTCTGTCAATTTGTGCCGCTTGCATGACGGCGGTGGCCGCCTCTACATCCCACGCGCAATCCTCCCGCCGGACGGTTCCACGCGGACGGTCACGATGTCCGTGTCGTGGTACTGCTGATGGCGGACCGAGGAGGCGAGGTGGCGCAATAGCCGTAGCGAGACGTCCTGTTCGATCATCGCCGCCGCGTTGGCCTCGCCCAGCAGCGCTATCCGGTCCTGTATGTTCTGTTCCCCTTTCGAGGCAACGAACTCCAGCACGGCTCCGCCATCTTCAATGCGCGCCGTAAGGAGCAGCCGCCGCCCGTTCTCCGTGCCGGGCTCGTCCCGCTGCTGCAGAGTCAGCAACGTCTCTTCGCAGACGGCATCAAGGCGGTCCATCATCTGCGCGTCCCAACCTCTTCGCGATGCGAATGCACCGATGAATTCCCGGATTTCACGCAGGGCGGCCGGATTGAAATCCACTTCCGTCCGGCGGGGACGCGGTTTCGTCAACTCGACAAAGAGGGTCATGAGGATCGCCACGGTGCCTCCGGTCAGCATCCCGTTGTTCAGGAGGGCGCCCGCAAACTCCGGGAACTGACCAGGGAATATCGCGCCGCTCTGAAAGCCCACCCCGATCCAGAACGAGACACCGGCAATCAGGCCTTTTCGATTGTCGATTCCATCCTGAACGATCACCTTCACGCCGACAATGAAAATCGCTGCCATCGTTACGGTAACGAAAGCGGTGATGACCGGGCCCGGGATCGCAAGGATTACGGCGAGCGCCTTGGGCACGAACGCCAGCACGATCAGCGCGGCCCCGAGCGCAAGTCCGATGCGGCGAGAGCTGATCCCGGTGATTTCGACCATGGACGCACCCGTGGGCCTGAAGCCGAGCGGCATCGTGCCTGCCAGGCCCGACAGGAGGTTACCCAAACCGTCGGCGGCCACGGCGCCCTGTACCGCGCGAAAATCCACGGCCCGGCTCTCGGCCCATGACACGCGCTGAATCCCGACGGCGCCGCCGACGGTTTGTATCGTGCAGACCAGGGCAATGAAGACGAACGCGGGAAGCAGCGCCCAGAAGTCGGGAGTGAACCGCAGATCCAGGGCGGTCAATTCGGACTGCGGAATACCGACCCAAGGCGCCAGCGCGATGCGGTCAACGTCGTACAGACCGAACACGCCTGCGGCGGCCGAACCCGCGACGATTCCGATGACAGGCCCCCACAGGCGCACGCGACCCTTTGCCGCAAGTGCTATTCCGACGATGATCGCCAGGGTCGCCAGCGCGCTGAGCGGCGCCGCCAGCGGCGGCGTGCCGCTCGGCACGTTCTTCAATTGCTCGAACATGATCGGCATGACCGTGACCGGCGTGAGCATGAGCACGGTGCCCGTTACGGTTGGCGTAAGGATGCGCCGGAACAGCGAGAGGCGTGCCGAGAATACGAACTGGACTATGGCGAGGACAACGACCAGGGCCCCCAGCAATGCCGGGCCGCCTGCGGACAGTGCGGAGATGCTGACCGCGATGGCGGCCCCGGATGTTCCTATCGCCAGGATGTAACCCGCACCGAACCGCCCGATCCGCCATGCCTGGACTATCGAAGTAGCGCCGCAGATCGCGACGGAGGCGAACACGGCCCACAACAGGAACTCTTCGGGCTGGCCGGCGGCCCGGAATACGACCGTCGGGATCATCACCGCGCCGGGCAGTACCAGGCAGGCAATCTGCAGGGCGAGTCCCACGCTGAGCGGAAACGGGGTCTTCGCGTCCGGATGACGGCGGTTCCGGGAGCGAGTGTCTGATTCGTCGAGTCCCATGTCCTGATAACTGTCCCTGCGGAGCGCGCGGGCGAATAATCGGGTACTGTATGTTGGCGCCGGGATGCCTCGCGAGGCCTCCCGCTGCTCGTCGAGGCATTTTCGCACACGCAGGGCTAGTGATTCCCAATGGCAAGCGCACAACCTTCGCAAACGATTTCCTGCCGCGATCACAGGCTTGGCCGTTTGTCTATCGGCTTGGCTGCCGCGGTAATGCTGTGCGCGGTCGTGAGTGCCGCGGACGCCGAACCGATCACGCTTCGGCTGCATACCTTCAATTCTCCCAATGCCCTTTCCGTGCGTTCGTTTCTCGTTCCATGGGCCAGGGAACTCGAGGAGCGCTCCGGCGGGAAGGTGCGGGTCCAGGTCTTTCCCGCGATGCAGTTGGGCGGCAAGTTATCGGACCTCTATGGACAGGCACGCGACGGCGTGGTGGACATCGTCTGGACCTCGCCGGGCTACTCGCCGGGACGATTTCCATTGACGGAGGTGTTCGAACTGCCGTTCGTATGCAGCGGTGCGGAAGCGACCAGCCAGGCCATGATGGAGTTCTATCGCAAATGGATGCAGGATGAATACCCGGACACCGTTCCCCTGGTGTTTCATACCACCGCGCCCGCCCACATCCACACCACCAATCGGCCGATACGCAGACTTGAGGACTTTTCGGGTGTGAAGATTCGAGTTCCTTCGCACGCCAGCGCCGCCACGATCGAGGCTCTGGGCGCCGTTCCGGTCGGCATGCCGGTTTCGGACGTCTATGAGGCGCTGTCGCGCGGAGTTGTGGGCGGCGTATGGGTAGCCTGGTCCATCATGCAGCCCTTCCGCCTCCAGGAGGTGACTCGAAACCATACCGAGGCTTCCCTGGCTTGTGTGCTGTTCGTGATGGCGATGAACAAGGCCCGCTACCTGGGCTTGCCGGAGGACATCAGGAACGCGATCGACGGGTCCACCGGAATGGCGCTCGCCAAACGGCTGGGCCGGCTGTGGCAGGACGATGAGGAACCGGGCCGCAATTTCGCCGTGCAACGCGGCAATGCGCTGTTTCCGCTCTCGGAATCGGAGCGCGAGCGTTGGATAACGGCCACCAGGCCGGTGATCGAAGCCTGGTTGGATAGAGTGGGCGCCATGGGACACGACGGCGACGCCATGCTCGCGGATGCCAGGCGCCTGGTGGCGAAATACGGCAATGAGCCCTGACGGCCGGGTTAAGCGGCTGGCGCGGGCCCTCGCGCTGGCGGGAGGCCTGCTGCTGGTCGGGGTGATGGGGATGACGGTGGTCAGCGTCCTCGGACGCTATCTGTTCAACGCCCCCGTCCCCGGTGACTATGAAATCACCGAACTCGCCATCGGGATTGCTGTGTTCGCCTTTTTCCCGTACTGCCACATCGCCAACGCCAATATCGTCGTCGAGTTGTTCACCGGGAGAATGCCTCCACGTTTCAAGTCGGCGCTGGACGCGGTGCACAACGTCACGTTCGCGATCGTTGCGGGCCTGATCACCTGGCGCCTGTTCGTCGGTGCGACGCACAAGCTCGACGACGGCGAGACGACCGTGTTTTTGGGCATTCCGGTCCACTGGGCCTATTTTTCGGCCCTGCTCGGGGCGGGACTGCTCACGGTGGTCTGCGTTTTGCTGCTCTTTCGCCACCTGAAGACTACGGCACGATGACCAGCGTCGAATTCGGCGCCCTGATGTTCGGCGTCTGCCTGCTGCTGATCGCGCTCAGGATGCCGGTCGCGATAGCCATGTTCGTGACCGGCGGCTTCGGATTCGCCTCGCTCGCGGGTTGGCCGGCGTTCCTCAATCTGCTCAATACCGTTCCTTTCGGGCGCGTATCCAGCTATACGCTGTCGGTCCTGCCGCTGTTCCTGCTGATGGGCCAGTTCGCGACCCGGGCGGGGCTCGGCCGTCTGCTGTTCGACTCGGCCCGCGCCTGGACGGGACACTACCGGGGCGGACTGGCAATCTCGACCATCTTCGGGAGCGCTGCCTTCGGTTCGATCTGCGGCTCCTCGATCGCCACCGGCGCGACGATGGCCTCGGTGGCCCTGCCCGAGATGAAGCGTCGCAACTATTCCGGCGGTCTGGCTACCGGTGCGCTGGCCGCCGGTGGAACGCTCGGCATCCTGATCCCTCCGTCGGTGATCCTGGTGATCTACGCGGTCATCACCGAGCAGTCGATCGGCAAGCTGTTCCTGGCCGCAGTGGTGCCGGGACTCATCGCGACGCTTGGCTACACGATTGCGATCGCCGCCTATGTGCGGTTCAAACCCGGAGCCGGTCCCGTGGTTGAAGCGCTGCCGATACGCCAGCGCATCCGCAGCCTGGGCATGGTGTGGCCGGTAGCGGTCATCTTCATCTCGGTCGTCGGCGGCATCTATTTCGGCCTGTTCACCCCAACGGAGGGCGCCGCCATCGGCGCGGCGGCTACCGGCCTGGTGGCGCTCGCGTCGGGCCGGCTCAGTTGGGCGGCCTTCGCGTCGTGTCTGCTCGAAACGGCGAAAACCACCGCGATGATCTTCCTCATTCTGATATCGGCGCAAATTCTGAACAGCTTTCTGGCGCTCTCGCAGGTCACGACCGAGCTGGCCGACGCGTTGACGGGGTCCGGACTGTCGCCGATCCTGATCCTGGTCGGCATCCTGCTGGTTTACCTGGTGCTTGGCTGCGTCATGGACAGTCTGGCCATGATCCTGCTGACGGTCCCGGTTTTCTTCCCACTGCTGACCGGGCTCGACCTGGGGTATACGGAGGAGCAGATCGCGATCTGGTTCGGAGTTCTGGCCCTTTTCGCGGTGGAGATCGGCCTGATTACCCCGCCCATCGGCCTTAACGTCTATGTGATCAACTCGCTGGACCGTGAAACCCCGCTCGGGGAGTCATTCAGAGGCGTCGTTCCGTGTCTTTTGAGCGGACTCGTCGTGCTCGCTCTCATCCTGTCCATTCCCGCCCTTTGCCTGTGGCTGCCGGGGCTTTTGTAGTGATCGCTTGCGCGCCATCTGAGAGGCAGGCCATATGAACGAACTGACGCTTGCCGCGCGGGTGGAGCGTCTGGGCACGGAAAGCGCATTCGACGTCCTCATGCGTGCGAACCGCCTGGCGGCGGAGGGTCGCGACATCGTCAATCTGGGAATCGGCCAGCCTGACGCCAAACCGCCGGCGACGGCGATCGAGGCCGCCCGCAAAGCGCTGCGGGACGGCGATCACGGCTATACCGAGCCGCCGGGTCTGCCCGCCCTTCGCGAGGCGGTCGCGGCCGATCTTGACCGGCGGCTCGGCGTCGACGTCGCACCCGACCGGGTCTTCGTCACGCCCGGCGCCAAACCGGTCATGTTCTTTGCGATGCTGATGTTCGGCGAGTCCGGTGCGGAAATCCTTTATCCGGACCCCGGGTTTCCGATCTATCGCTCGATGATCGACTTTTCCGGAGCCGGGGCAATACCGTACCGGCTGGAAGAATCGCGCGGTTTTTCTCTGGATCCGGAATCCGTTTTGGAGCAGGTCACGGAGCGGACTCGACTCATCATTCTCAATTCGCCCGCCAATCCGACCGGCGGCGTAACGGCCAGAAAGGACATGGACCGCCTGGTCGAGGGACTGCTGGAGCATCCCCAGGTTGCCGTACTTACCGACGAGATTTATGACCGGATCTATTTTGACGAACGCCGTCCTCCGAGCCTTCTTGAGTACCCCGAGATCCGCGACCGGCTGATCGTGCTGAACGGCTGGAGCAAGACCTACGCGATGACGGGATGGCGCCTGGGATACTCGGTATGGCCATGCGAACTCGTGGATAAGGTTTTGCGGCTTGCCATCAACTGTCATTCCTGCGTGAATACGGCCGCTCAAATGGGCGGTCTTGCGGCGCTGGAGGGGCCGCAGGACACCGTATCCGCGATGGTGTCGGAATTTGCGTCGCGCCGAACACGCCTGGTTGACCGGCTGAACGCGCTTTCCTCGTTTTCGTGCCAGCCGCCCGGCGGCGCGTTCTATGTATTTCCGAATATAACGAGTACGGGCTTGTCGGGACGCGCCTTTCAGGATCGTCTTCTGGCGGAAGAAGGAGTTGCGCTGATAGACGGAACGAGTTTCGGCGCCGCCGGCGAGGGATTCGTCAGGATTTCATTCGCGCTTGATCAACCCCGCATTGACGAGGGCATGGATCGAATCGCCCGGTTCGTTTCGAACCTGTAGCCGGGCCGCGTCAGGCGAGCGCGGTCTCGAACAGGACGAGCAGCCGGCTCCAGGCCCGTTCGGCCTGCGCCTCGTTGTAGACGGAAGAGTCCGGCGGGCACCAGCCGTGCAACGCCCCCTCATAGACCTCGATCTCCGCGGGAAGTCCGGCGGTCGCGAAGGTCTCGCGCAGCACGTTCTTCGCTTCGGGATCGCTTTCGTCGTCGTTCTCGGCGACGGCGAACAGGTAGTGCGCGTCCATTTCCGAGACGAGAAGATGAGGGCTGTCCGGCCGGTCGGTCACGAGCCCGCCGCCGTGGAATGAGGCGCCGGCGCCGATACGGTCCGCGCGCGCCCACGCGGTGCGCATCGTCATCGGGCCGCCCATGCAGTAACCGGTGGTGCCCATCTTGCGGTCCGGATCGACGGCCGCCTGGGCGTCAAGGAAATCGACAAAGGCCCGCGCATCGGTGACGTGAGTTTCGGCGCTGAGCTGTTGATAGAGCGGAAATACCGTGTTCCTGACGGACTCGTCCTGAAAGGTCGCGCCTTCGGGCACGACCGGTGCGCGCGCCGAGCGGTAGAAGGGATTGACCACGAGGACCGAGTAGCCCGACTCGGCGAGCCGCCGGCCCATCTGCCTGAATGCCGGTCGCAGGCCCAGGATGTCCGGCCACACGAGGACACCGGGATGGCGTCCGGATGCGGGATGCACGAAGTAGCAGTCCGCAACGCCGTCGGGCGTGGTGACCTCGACATCCTGCTCGGTGACCTCCTGTGCATCGGCTCCGCGCGGCAGCAGCATCGCAAGCCCGGCCCCGGCCGAAAGTGCGTTGAATTTGCGCCGGCTCAGCTCGTTTTTGTTGTTCAGATACTCGCGGGATTCCCTGAATGTTCGGTCGTTGCACATGGTTTCCTCCTCGTGGCCGTTTCGGGCTAGCTCAGGTCGTTGATGATGTTCTCGATCAGTTCGGTGCGGGCCTTCAGACGGGCGGCCGTTTCGTCCTGCGCGGGCGAATGGGCTTCGATGTCCTCTCGTGACAGAACGTCCCGCTCGGCCAGCAGAGCCTCGTGCGTGCCGAGCCGGTCGCGCAGCACGCAGATTTCCATCGCCAGCCGCCAGATGACCGCTACCAGCTGATCGGGGTTCAGCTCCTGGATCTGGCGCGGGCGCGGCAGCTTGTGGGGCCGCGCGGCGTCGTCGCCGGCGGCCGTCATTACGACTTGATCCCGCCGAATATGAAGTACTGGCCCGTACCCAGGGGGTCGTATTCGGCGAAGACGTCCTGCGGGTCGAAGCCGCCGTCGATCAGAGCCTGCCGGACATCGGTATCGGCAAAGCCGGTCCAGAACGGTTCGCCGTTATTGACGACCTGCCAATGGTTGGTGACCTGCTTGGTCATCGTCAGACGTTCGGGTTGATAGGGAACATCGGCATTCAGGAAGATCCCGCCGGGCGCCAGCAGGCGATGGGCTTCGGCCATGATGCCGGCCAGCACGTCATGCCAGGTTTCGTGGAACATGATGTGCGACACGATCAGGTCGAACTGCCCGTCGGCGAAACCGGTTTCGCTTGCGCACGCCTGCCGGTAGTTGATCCCCAGCCCCTTGTCTTCGGCCCAGACGTGGGCGAACCGGAGGAAAGGCGCGGACAGGTCCACGCCCCATACGTCCGCATCGGGGAAGGCCTGCTTGTAGGCAATCGTGTGGACGCCGACGCCGCAGCCCATGTCGAGCACGGAACCGGGATCGACATCGGGAAACCGGCGTCCAAGCGCGCCGAGGACGTATTTGCCCATTCCCGGGTCGCCGACCTCGTCGCCTTCGGACAGGCCCTTGGCGGCGCGATAGAGTTCGCCCGTGCCCATGTAGTCCATGCCCAGGCGCAGGCTGGTATCGCCCGATTGCCCGAAATAGCCGCCCGGCTGGCGGTGAATTTCCACTCGGCGGATGGGATCCGGCGGAACGAAGCCTTCCTCGAGTTCGAGACGGCCGCGCGGTTCCCGATTCGCCAGTTCCTCTCGCCGCGCTTCAAAGTCCGGAAGCAGCCGATCGCAGGTTTCGCCCACCGTCTCCCACATCAGGTCCTGGGAGGTAAACACCGAGCTGCCCCAAAGCTGGTAAAGGTGGTCCTCGCGAAACGCTTCGGTTCCCTCGGTGCGGTTCTCCGGTTCGCGCCCGCGCGCCTCGACGAAAGCGGGTTTGATGCTGTCCTCGTAGTGACCCGCAAGTCGCGCCTCCAGCGGGCCGTTCAGGTAGCCCTTCAACGCGCCCACGAATGCGTGCCTTGCCGCCTCGTCATGGGTGGGGCGGTAAACGTCCTTCAGTGTCGGCTTTTGCATGGTCCCGTTCCCCGGTCAATGTGCGAATCCCCTGTGCAGTAAGGCTATACAGAATCGGCGCTGTTGGCTAGTGCCGGCGGCAAGACGTTACCGTGAGGCGATTGAAATCCTTTTATTCAGGGAATAGGGCAAAATCCGCTCTTCAGCAGCGATTCATTTGGGACTTTCCGAAGGAGAAACTATGCAGTGCGTGCAGTTGACGGCGTCCGGCCTGGAAAACCTCGAGGTTGTTTCGGCCGCGGCGCCGGAGCCCGGGCCGGGCGAGGTGCGTGTGCGGATGCAGGCGGCCGCGATCAACTACCGGGACTTCATGATCTGCGCCGGCATCTACGGCGGCGGCAAGGAATACCCACTGATACCGCTGTCCGACGGGGCAGGGGAGGTGGAGTCCGTCGGTGAGGGCGTCACGGAATTTCAGCCGGGTGACCGCGTCATGACGGTGTTCTGGCAGGACTGGGAGACGCAGCCGGTGCGGCCCGGCGTGCGCACCCGCACCACCGGATGCGAGGCGCCGGGGGCGCTCACCGAATTGGGCGTGTTTCCCGAATCGGCATTGCTGCCGGTGCCCGATGAAATGACCACGGAAACGGCGGCGTCGCTGGCCTGCGCGGGCGTGACTGCCTGGACCGCGCTGCATTGCGGCGGTCCGCTGGGCCCGGATTCGAAGGTGCTGCTGCTGGGCACCGGCGGGGTTTCCATCTTCGCCCTGCAGATTGCAAAGGCCTTTGGTGCGACCGCGGTCATCACCTCCTCGAGCGACGAGAAGCTGGAGCGCGCCAGCGCTCTGGGCGCAGATGAAACGATCAACTACACGCAGACGCCCGAGTGGGGCGCGGAAGCCTTCCAACGCGCCGGGGGCGGCGTGGACGTGGTGGTGGAGACCGGCGGCATGGGCACGCTGGGCCAATCGTTGCAGGCCCTGGGACTTGGCGGATCGATCGGGGTCCTGGGAGCGCTGGGCGGCGTCAGCGCCGAACTGAGCGCCATGGGCCTGATCGGAAAATGCGCCGGCATTCACGGGATTACGGTGGGCGCCCGCGAGGACCACCGGGCATTGAACGCACACCTGGTCAAGCACGGCATTTCCGCCGTGATCGATCGCGAGTATTCCCTGCCGGAAGGCCCGGAGGCTATCGGGTCGATCGCCCGGGGCGAGCATTTCGGCAAGCTGCTGGTGAGAATCGGCTAGAAAGCGACCATGCTTGCGGCGAAGGGGCTGACTCTCTGGCGCGGGGAACGGCGCCTCTTCCACGAACTGTCCTTCAGCCTCGCGCCGGGCTCCCTGTTGCTGCTCAAGGGACCGAACGGTTCCGGCAAGACCTCCCTGTTACGGTCTCTGGCCGGCCTGCTGCCGCTGGAAACGGGAACCGTCGAACTGAACGGCGTCCGGTTCCGGAGCGATCCTGCGCGCTTTCTGCGCAACCTGGGATGGCTGGGGCACAAGGACGGAGTCAAGGGTGAGTTGAGCGTGCGCCGGAACCTGGCCTTCACGCTGCGGCTGGCCGGCTCGACGGGAAAGGAAGCCGAACTGCTTGAGAAGGCGGGCTTGAGCGGACTTGAGGAGCGGGCTGCTTCGCAATTGTCGTACGGGCAACGCCGGCGCCTGGCGCTTGCCGGATTGATCGGGTCGAATTCATCGCTCTGGTTGCTGGACGAGCCGGACGCCAATCTGGATGCGCAGGGCAGGGAGTGGCTGCAGCGGGAACTTGGCTCGCATCTCGACGGAGGCGGATGCGCGGTGCTTGCCGGTCATCGCGTGGATTGGGATTTCCCGGGTCCGGTCTCGCAATTGTTTCTTGGGGTAGGCAGATGAGAATCTGGCTGACAGTGCTCGAACAAGAATTCATTATCTACTTTAAGAAGTGGATACATATAATTATAAATATAGGATTTTTTCTTGTTTCCACATCGCTGTTTTCGATCGTCGCGGGACTGGAGCCGGAACTGCTTGCGCAGTGGGGCGCGGGCGTGATCTGGGTGGTGGCTTTTCTCTCGATGCTATTGGCCATGCCGCTGTTGTTTCAGCCGGACCGGGACGACGGGACGCTGGACCTGATGCTCTTGAGCACCGTCGATCCGGCCTGGCTGGCGCTGGCGAAGGCGGGCGCCAACTGGTGCGTTTTCGGGCTGCCGCTGGTTCTCCTTTCTCCGCTGCTGGCCGCCAGCTACGGCATGGAGGGAACGGCATTGCTGGTTCTTCCCGCTACGCTGGCGCTGGGGACGCCCGCGCTGATCCTGCTGGCGACCGTGGCCGCCGCCCTGACCGCGGGGCTGCGCCGCGGCGTGGGGTTGCTGGCGCTGCTGGTCCTGCCGCTGGCACTGCCGGTGTTGCTGTTCGGCGTGCGCGGAACGGAACTGGCCGTGGACGGTCTGCCGGCGGGCGCGCCGCTGATGATGCTCGGAGCGTTCCTGTTTGTGGCCGTGGGGCTTTTGCCCTGGGCGGCGGGCGCCGCGCTCCGGGCAACTGCAAACTGATTGGGGGGAAGGCGTCCCGCCCTCCGGGAAGGCGAGACGCCTTCCCACCCAGCCTGTCCCGCCCTCCTGGCCTACACGCTAAAATAGGGGGCTGAACCTCGCCTGCTCCTCATCCCATCCGGCTGACCAAGATGCGACTTCCCAACTGGCTGCACAAGCTGGCTTCGCCGCCCCATTTCTACCGGATTGCGGGGCGCATCGAACCCTGGATGCTCTGGTCCGGCCTTGCGGCCATCGCTGTCGGGGCTTTCGGCGGGTTGCTGCTCGCGCCGCCGGACTACCAGCAGGGCGATGCCTACCGCATCATCTATTTTCACGTGCCGGCCGCCTACCTCGCGATGCAGCTCTATGCACTGATGGCCATCGGCTCGGCGATCGGGCTGGTGTGGCGGATGAAGCTCGCCTACGCCATCTCGGCGGCCACGGCGCCGGTGGGCCTGGCATTTACGGGTCTGGCGCTGGCCACCGGCATGCTTTGGGGCAAGCCCATGTGGGGCGCTTACTGGAGCTGGGGCGATGCCCGGCTGACCTCGGTGCTGGTGATGTTCTTCCTCTACCTGGGCTACATGCTGCTGCACGCCTCGCTGGAAGAGCGTTCGACCGCCGACCGCGCCGCCGGCATTCTCGCGGTGGTGGGCGTCGTGAACCTGCCGATCATCAAGTTCTCGGTGGAATGGTGGAGCAGCCTGCACCAGGGACCGACCATTTCCCGCCTGGCCGCGCCGGCGATTACCTGGGATATGCTTTGGCCCCTGCTGGTCATGATAGTGGGAGCGGTGCTGTTTTCCCTTGCGGTCACGCTGACCCGGGCACGGGCGGAAGTGCTGTTGCGCGAGCGCGGCGCCCGCTGGGTGCGCGACGTGGTGGCGGTGGGCGCATGAGCGAGTTTCTGGCCATGGGCGGCTACGCCGCGTTCGTCTGGCCCTGTGTGGGGCTGTCGTTTGCGATCCTGGCGGGGTTGCTGCTGACCGCCCGTCGGCGCCTGCGCGGAGTTCACCGGCGCATCAGGCACCTGAATGTCGCACCGGAAGAGGGCGCCTGGGAGCTGCGCGCATGACGCCGCGCCGGCGCCGGATGGTGGCGATGACCGGCGGGCTCGTCTGCCTGGTGGCGGCGACGGCGCTTGTGCTGACCGCCTTCGAGCAGAACATGCTGTATTTCTATACGCCCACGCAGATCGCCGCGGGCGAGGCGCCGGAAGGGCGGCGCCTGCGGGTCGGCGGTCTGGTCGAACAGGGGAGCGTGCGGCGCACGCCCGGTTCGCTGGAAGTGCGTTTCGACGTGACCGACCTGGATCAAACGATTACCGTGGCCTACGCCGGCATTCTGCCGGACCTGTTCCGTGAGGGGCAGGGCGTCGTGGCCCACGGCTTGGTGAGCACCGACGGGTTGTTTGAGGCCGACGAGGTCCTGGCGCGCCACGACGAGAACTACATGCCGCCGGAAGTCGCGGAAATGCTGGAAGAACGGGGCCACCCCCCGGATGCTTCCCTCCGCTGACGCCGCTGATACCAGGCACAAGAAGTAATGGTTCCTGAAATCGGCCAGATCAGCCTGGCGCTTGCCTTGTGCCTGGCGGTTGCGCTGGCCGTGTTTCCGCTGGCGGGTGCGCATACGGGCAATGTCCGCTGGATGGAAGTGGCGCGGCCCTGCGCCCTGGGGATGCTCGCGTTTGTCGCGCTGGCGTTCGCGATGCTGGCCGTCAGCTTCTTCCGCCACGACTTCAGCGTCCTGTACGTGGCCCAGCACTCGAACCTGAAGCTGCCGGCCATGTACCGTTTCGCGGCCATCTGGGGCGCGCACGAAGGTTCGCTGGTTCTCTGGCAACTCATTCTGAGCAGTTGGACGGTGGCCGTGGCGCTGGCCAGCCGCACGCTCCCGCAGGTGCTCAGGGCGCGGGTACTCGGCGTGCTGGGGCTGGTGAGCATCGGCTTTCTGCTGTTCATCCTGCTCACCTCCAACCCTTTCCTGAGGCTCTTTCCGGCGGCGGTGGACGGCGCCGACCTCAACCCGCTGCTGCAGGACCCCGCCATGGCGATTCACCCGCCCTTGCTCTACATGGGCTACGTGGGGATGGCCGTGCCCTTCGCCTTCGCGATCGCGGCACTGCTGAGCGGGCGGCTGGACCGCCGCTGGGCGCGCTGGACCCGTCCGTGGACCACCGCGGCCTGGATGTTTCTCACGGTGGGTATCGCACTGGGTAGCTGGTGGGCCTACTATGAGCTGGGCTGGGGTGGATGGTGGTTCTGGGACCCGGTGGAGAACGCTTCGTTCATGCCCTGGCTGGCGGGCACCGCGCTGATTCACACGCTGGCCGTGACGGAGCGACGCGGGCTTTTCGGCAACACGACGCTGCTGCTGGCGATTGCCGCCTTCGGTTTGAGCCTGCTGGGCACCTTCCTGGTCCGCTCGGGCGTGCTGGTGTCGGTGCATGCCTTCGCCAGCGACCCCGCGCGCGGGCTGTTCATCCTGGTGTTCCTGGCGGTCGTGATGGGGGGCGCGCTGCTGCTGTACGCGCTCCGAAACGCGGCCACCAACCCCCAGACGGGATTCAAGCTGGTGTCGCGTGAGTCTGCGCTGCTGGTCAACACGATCCTGCTGAGCGCGGCCACTGTGCTGGTGCTGTTCGGCACGCTCTATCCGCTCGCGCTGGACGCATTGGACCTGGGCAAGATCTCGGTGGGGCCGCCATATTTCAACCTGGTCTTCATTCTTCCCATGCTGCCGCTGCTGCTGGTCGTGGGCGCCGGCATGCACGCGTCCTGGAAGGCGACCGATACCGCCGCCTGGGGACGAAAGCTCAGGGCGCCGGCCGCGATCGCCATTCTCACGGTAATCATCCTGACCGTCGCGGCTTACGGCTTCGCGGGAGTATTGACCGGCATCGGGATCCTGATCGCCGCGTGGGTGATTGCCTCTGCGCTGCGCGATCCGGTGGCCTGGCTGCTCAGGCGCGGCCCGAAACCGAGGCGTTCAACCTGGGGCATGCAGGTGGCGCACTGCGGGCTGGGCGTCACCACGCTGGGCATCGTCGTGGTTTCCGCCTGGGGCGTGGAAACCGATCGCAGACTGGCGCTGGGCGAAAGCCTGGAAGTGTCCGGATACGAATTCCAGCTCGATCGCATAGAAGACGTGCAGGGCCCGAATTACCGGGCCGCGCAGGGCGTTGTCAACGTTTCGCGCGACGGCCGGCCGGTGACGACGCTCTATCCGCAGGAGCGCGTGTACGAAGTGCAGCAGAACCCGATGACCGAAGCCGGCATCGATGCCGGATGGCGCCACGACCTGTTCGTGGCGCTGGGCCAACCGCTGGGCGAGGAGGCCTGGAGCGTGCGGGTGCAGGTGAAGCCGCTGGTGCGCTTCATCTGGCTGGGCGCGCTGATCATGGGCCTGGGCGGTCTGCTGGCGATCTCGGACCGCCGTTACCGGGTGGCTGCGCCGAAAGAGGATGAATCGTGAGCGGCGGCCGCAGGCGCATCCGCTGGGTCCTGCTGCTGCCGTGCGCGGTGCTGCTTGTGATGGTGTATTTCTTCGGCGTCAGCCTGGGGCGCGACCCCAGCCTGGTGCCGTCGCCGCTTGTCGGCCGTCCGGCGCCCGAAATCTCGCTGCCGGAGCTGCTGGACCCCGACAAGACATTTTCCCGGCAGGATGTCGAGGAAGGGCCGTGGATGCTCAACGTGTGGGCAAGCTGGTGCTCGGGGTGCATCGTCGAACATGAGTTCCTGATGGCGCTGGGCCGCGCCGGCGCTCCAATATACGGTCTGAACTGGAAGGACGGGCACACCGACGCCATGGAATGGTTGCAACTCAGGGGCAATCCCTACCGGGCCATCGCCGTCGATGCCGACGGGCGCGCCAGTATCGACTGGGGCGTCTACGGGGCGCCGGAGACCTTCCTGATCGACGCCGATGGCATCGTGCGGTACCGGCATGTGGGCCCGCTGAACGGCGCCATTTTCGCGGACGTGTTCCTGCCGGTCCTCGAGGGTCGTTCGCAATGAAAAGCCTGGCTGCAGCGCTGCTGGTGCTGATGGCGGTAACCGCCGCTGCCGTGGATACGGAAGCGCCGCTTGAGACCGCGGAGCAGCAGAGCCTCTACCGCAAGCTGCTGGAGGAAGTGCGCTGCATGGTCTGCCAGAACCAGAACCTGGCCGACTCCGACGCGCCGCTGGCCAGGGACATGCGCCGCGAGTTGCGCCGCATGGTGGAAGACGGCGCAAGCGAGGACGACGTCAAGCAGTTCCTGCTGGATCGCTATGGCGACTTCGCCCTTTACCGACCGCGGCTTGCGCCCAATACGCTGCTGCTCTGGGCTGGACCCGGCGTGATCCTGGTCATTGCGCTGGGCGCGATTGCGCTGGTCATCCGGCGCCGCATGCAGATGCCGATACCCGAAGAGGACTAGGGCTCGGGCGCAGGACATGGTCGCCGGCTTCATCGCAATCTGCGTGGTTTTGGCCATGGCGGCGCTGGCCTGCGTTGCGCACCAGTTATGGCACGACCGCCGCAAGCCCGCAAGCACGGCGGCATTGACCGCGTCGTGCCTGCTGATTCCGGTCCTGGCCGGGCTGATCTACCTGCAGTCCAGCAACTACGAATGGGCCCATGCCGGACTTGAAATGGGTGAAGACGGTTCGCCTCCGAGAGTGGAGGAACTGATCGGTCCGTTGCGCGCGCGACTGGAAGCGTCACCGGACGATCCCAGGGGCTGGATGCTGCTGGGCGCTTCCTACGCCCAGGTGGAGCGTTATTCCGACGCGGCGCAGGCCTTCGACCGGGTGCTGGACCTGACCGGAGGCCGGGACATGGATGCTCTGATGGGCAAGGCCGAGGCGCTGATCCTCGGCAATCCCCAGCGGCTGCTGGAGGACGCCGGCGAAATGGTCGAGCAGGTGCTGCTGGCGGACCCCGCCAATCCCAAGGGACTCTGGTACGGCGGTCTGCGGGCCAGCGCAACCGGCCAGGACATCATCGCGGTGCAGCGCTGGAGGATGATGCTGGAAGGCCCGGTCACGCCCGAGGTGCGAGCCATCGTCGAGGGCGAGCTGAATCGCCTGGGGGCGCGCGTCGAGTCCGGCGGGGCCGTCTCCGCGGAAGGCAACGTGGAGATTCGCCTGACCCTGGGGCCGCCAGCCACTCCGCCGCCCGGCGCCGTGCTGTTCATCGTGGCGCGCATACCCGGACAGGCCGGCCCGCCGCTGGCCGCAAAGCGCGTGGACGGCGCGCGCTTCCCGCTGGACGTCCGGCTGAGCGACGCCGATGCAATGCTGCCCGGCGCGAAGATTTCCGACCAGCCGGAACTGGCGATTACCGCCCGGCTGTCCGTCAGCGGACAGACCACGTCCGGCGCCGGCGACTACGAGGCGCAGGCCGCCTGGCAGGCGGGGCAGGACGCCCTGGAGCTTGAACTCCAGACGATTCCATAACTATCGGTAAACGGTGCCCAAGAGCATTAGGACCATGCCCAATAGCGAGTCCGGAGACACAGACTGAGGACGCCTCGGGCGACATTCGAAATGACTCAACTGAAGCGTGTTGGCGAGCCCACAAAGGACTGTGCCGTCATTCACTTTTGTGCTGAGCATCTGAATGTTTTCCGCGACGGCATCACTGAACAACACAACCCGGACGATACCAGAGACAGTAAACCAGCCCGATCATTCAGCCGGGAGCTTCGGGACGCAGACCCAATGGCCTTACCTGAAAGGCGCATGACACGCAGCGAGGTCTTTCAATTGGCATCATGCCCGACAGCCAGCCTGCCAATCGTCTGTGCAGCGGTAATGGCTTGGGGCGGTATGCGCCCAAACAACTGGAAAACACTTGTCTCCGGTTCCTCGGAGTGGCTGGATGTGGCGGGGGAAATACGGGGTGGCGCGATTAGCAGGAAGGAAGCATACGGCCAGCTTAATGTTCTGCGCAGAAAGAAAAAGTTGAAGGGAGCCGGCCCGGCCTATTTCACCAAGTTGATCTATTTCCTCACACCTCGCGATGGGCGTGACTTGAAACCAGGATACATAATGGATCAATGGGCAGGATGCTCCATCAACCTGCTGGCTGGCCGGGATGTGGTCCTGATGAATGTCACGATGAGTTGGAAACGGCAGGCGGAGCGTCTTATTCCTAAATACGAGTTCAACGCTGCGGACGAAAACACTGCGGACAACTACGAATCCTTTTGTTGCGCAGTAGATTGCCTCTCGGAGCTCTGCAGTTTGGATGTTAGCCAAATTGATCGAGAACTCTTTTCCCGTGGCGGAAGCAAACCCGAAAGCTGGCGTCGGCACGTCGTGGATCATAGATCTCCTTACATTTGCCGATAATTCCGCCCCAGCTTGGGCCAACTTGCGTCCGCTTGGTCAGTAGATGCTCTCTCTTCGCATTTCGTGCCGCAAATTGCAGTGAACCTCACACACCGTGAGTTGACCTTGTTTTCTGATGTTGAGTAAATCCAGTCTAAGACTTCTTATTGTCGGCGGCTATGGCACGTTCGGCAGCCGTCTGGCCGAACTGCTTTGCCTGGAGTCGGCGCTTACGCTACTCATTGCAGGAAGGTCACGCTCCAAGGCGGCTGCCCTGTGCGACGAGCTCCCACCCGGCGCCCGGCGAGAAGCTGTTGTTCTGGACCGTGAGAAGGGGCTTATCAGGGATCTGGAAGAACTCACCCCCGATATTGTGATTGATGCTTCAGGGCCCTTCCAAGCCTATGGAAGTGATCCGTATCGTCTTGTCAAAGCAGCACTCGCCACACGTACACACTACCTGGATCTAGCCGACAGCCCCGCATTCGTTCGCGGTGTCGCCGAATTCGATCAGGAGGCGAAGGAGCACGGTTTGGTGGTGCTGTCAGGCGCCAGCACTTTCCCGGCATTGAGCGCTGCCATGGTCGGCGAACTTGTAGTCGGTCTGGACCGGGTAGATTCAATCATGGGAGGAGTTGCCCCATCTCCTTATGCGGGCGTGGGATACAACGTTATCCGGGCGATTGCCGGATACGCGGGTAAGCCGATCCGGGTTCTCAGGGCGGGCCGCTCCGAGCTAGTACACGGATTAACCGAAACGCAACGCTACACTATCGCGCCCCCGGGGTACATTCCCCTGTTTCCGCGCCGCTTCTCGCTGGTGCAGGTCCCGGATCTCGAACTCCTTGTCGATCATTGGCCCCAGGTTCAGACCATTTGGATGGGCGCGGCGCCCGAACCCGCTATGCTGCATTGGATGCTGCGAGGGCTTGCCAAAGCTGTGTCTTTGGGCCTGATCCCTTCGCTGACTTCGCTGAGTGGGCTCATGTTTCGCATCGTCAACAAGCTGCGGTGGGGCGAGCATAGGGGCGGCATGTTTGTGGAAATCGAGGGGTCGAAAACTAACGGTGAAAGAATCACGCGATCTGCTCACCTTGTGGCCGAAGGACGTCACGGCTTGTACATTCCTTCCATGGCGCTGGAGGCTTTGGTGCGTGACTGGCTGAGTGGCCGCCCGCCAAGTCCCGGTGCACGCTCTGCCGCCAGCCAGCTAGAAATGGAAGACTATCGGAGAGTCTTTGCGCCCCGGGCTATTGCGCTGGGCGTGCGGAGCAAGGAATCGAGCTACAGTCAATGTCTGCACGAACAGATCTTGGGAAATGCTTGGAATTCCCTGCCGGCTTCTCTAAGGGCTGTGCATGGGAGCGGTCGATTCCTGAAAGTGAGCGGCACGGCGGCCGTCACTCGAGGGAAGGGAACATTGGCGAAGTTGCTTGCCTGGATGCTCCGTTTCCCCAAGGCAGCAAATGAGGTGCCGGTAACGGTTACCTTCGAGCGTTTCGGAAGTTACGACAAGTGGACAAGAGATTTTGGAGGCCAGGTCTTTGCCAGCACCTTCACCGTAGGCTACGGCCGCTTCGAGCATCTGCTTTGTGAGCGTTTCGGACCCTTGGTTTTTGGCATGGCCTTGGTAGCACAGCAGGGCCGCCTTGGTCTGGTAATGCGGCGCTGGAGTATTCTGGGCCTTCCGCTGCCCCGGGCTTTGGCGCCACGAGGCGATTCCTTCGAGTTTGAGAAAGATGGGCGGTTCTGCTTCGACGTGAAAATCACGCTCCCGCTTGCCGGTTTCGTCATACGCTACTCCGGCCATCTCAACCAGCCCGATTTCTCCGCGTTACCTGTTCAGTAATATAAGGCGCGAAGCAAAGCGACAGGGGGTCTATATGAGTCTAGAGGCACTGCATGAATTGGTGAAGGTGCTCGGCGAGCGTATTGATACGCATCGTGCGGAACTCAGCCAGAGTGAATCGCTGACACGCTACGCGCTGATCGATCCACTACTACGCGCAATGGGCTGGAATACAGAAGATCCCGGACTGGTTAGACCTGAATATGCGACAAACCCAGGCTCCGTAGATTACGCACTTCTCAAGGACAATAGGCCCATAATGATGGTGGAGGCCAAGAAACTTGGACACAGTCTGCAAGATCAGAGCGTGCTTCGCCAAGTAATCAACTACTGCACGGAACGGGGCACGCCATATTTCTCCGTCACGGACGGTCAGAAATGGGAAATCTACGAAACATTTATTGAGTCGGCAGCGGTCGAAGAAAGGAGGATTGCGCAATTCGACCTCAGAGATGATCCGGTATATGCCTGCCTGCAAGCCCTTGAGCTATGGAGGCCAAAGGTTTCGCAACGCTTGCTCCGGGCAGGGCAAACACCGACTCCGGCGCAGCGCCAACAGCAGATGGCGTCGGATCGCGAGGGCAATGGATCTATCCAATGGCAACCGCTGTCGCGCTTCTCTCGCGAGCCGAATACTGATCCTCCGTCGTCGATCAAGTTTCCAGACAATAGTTCCTGTGCTATCCGGTATTGGTACGAGTTGGTCGTGCATACGGTGCGATGGCTATGGCAGGCAGGTCGTCTCAACCAGAACGCTCATTTTCGTGGTTTTCTGACGACATCCGGGAGTCAGAATTTCAACTCTCCTACACCGGTACGAGACACGCCCTTCATCTATAACCGGCATGGAAGCGCCGACGCGCAGATAAACCGTGTCAGGAGACTTCTGAATCATGCTCGAGTCAGCTTGGACGAAGTACAAATTCGTCTATAGGTATAGCGCTGTCGCGCATCGAATGCGAATCAGGTCTTAGTCGGCTGTATTGCCTGCTTAATCCAGCCGGGCAGGTCTTCGATTTTTCTCATGGTTTCGGGCTTTTTCGTGAGCTTGAAGGTTACGGCCTGGCCTTCAGCCATTCGTACTAGGGTGCCGGCCATCTGTTCCGAAACTTCGCCTTTACGCCACGCCGCGAAGCGAATCTCGGCGGGTCGGATGCCAAGGCACAGGAGGTAGTCGTAGTTTCTGTCGAGCCGGACGTGGTTGAATTGGAACGATCCGCCGCTGTCCTCGGATGCCGTCTTTACTTCGAAGCGCTTACCCCCGATCTCCAGATCCCATTCCATGATTCTTGACTCACTCCTGTGAACCGGGATGTCAAACGACTCAAGGTAGCGCGCGACAAATTCTTCCCCGATATCACCACGGTTGGTGTTGGCGACCTGGCGAAAAGGTTCCAGTGGGGATCCGGTCCATTTTGATTGTGGTGTATGTTCCCTGATTACTCGAAGCATCAGGTCGATGGGGTTCATTAGGGCGGAGTCCAGATTGAGCCGGTCTTGCCTTTCTTCCAGAAGACAAGGAAATAGGAATGATTCTTGCGCGCGTGCACCTGCTTCGCAGCGCGGCTAACGCCTGGGCGATTGTTGCGCATTACGACAAACAGGTCCTCAGCGACAAATCCCAGGCTTTCGTATTCCCGGATGATTTCAATGTGCGTGAATCGCTGGCGGTTTGAGCATACCTCGTCCTGACACTTGACGATAAACACTCCTCTGTCGTGCAGAACTCGATAGGCTTCTAGGCCCGTATCCGTATACAACTCCAGTACCGCTTCGTGATACTTGCTCTTTGTCTTGTTGCCGGTGACGTTATTGCGGTAGTAGTTTTCGAAGGGCTGGTGCGTGGAATGCGCGGTGCCTCCCGGCGTGTGCATGTAGGGAGGATCAAACACGACGCAGTCCAGTTCGCCGTCGTCATAGGGCAGGTCGCGGCAGTCAATGCCATCGGTCAGGTCGGTTGCCTTGAGACGGTACCTGTCGGCATCCACGTTGCGCCAGAAAACACCTTTTCCATAGGTAATGTCTGCGACGAGGCCCCCCGGCGCTACATACAAATCAAGTATTTTCGGAAATACATGTTCGTTGGCGGCCTGATACGCGCTCAGCACAAGATCGTTGGTGGGTGAACCGCGCCGCACAATCCTCTTGTTGCGCTTTGTATGGGGCTGTTCCAGAAACAAATCCATGGCTCGCTACCTCCCTGTTATGCAGCCTAGTATATCGCGATGGCCGCTTGCGCGAGGAACCTGCGCGATAGGTGTGAAATTTGGGCGGAGTGGCGGTGGTTTGGTGGAGGGCGGGACGCCCTCCCTTCCGGAATCAGGCCCGAACGGACGCCACTCTCCTGGCGGGAAGGCGGAGATCACGGACCAGTCGGAGATGCTTCATGACAAGCAGGCCCAGCCAGGTGATGTCGAGCTGCCACCAGCGCAGTCCGTGCCGCGCCGAGTAGGCCCAGCGGTGGTGGTTGTTGTGCCAGCCTTCTCCGAGGGTCAGCAGGGCCACGAGGAAGTTGTTGCGGCTGCCGTCTCCGGCGGGGTTCGGCCGCGTGCCCCACAGGTGGCAGACCGAATTTACCATGAAAGTGGCGTGCCACAGGGCCACGGTGCTGATGAAGAAACCCCACACCAGCATCTGCAGGCCGCTGGTTCCCAGGGCCGGATTCAGCCAGTTCAGCAGCGCGCCAAGGCCGAACAGGGCCGCGGCCTGGCCCAGGATCAGGAAAACGTAACCTTTCTGTAGAATCCGGATTTCCGGGTAACGGTGAAGGTCCTTGATGTTGGCGTAGTTGCCCGCGAAGCACACGGCATCCCACATCCATCCGATATGCGCGTACCAGAAGCCACGCTGAACGGGCGAATGCACGTCGCCTTCGCGCTCGGAATAGCGATGGTGGCGGCGATGATGCGACGCCCACCACAGCGGGCCGCCCTGGGTGGCGCAGCTTCCCATGAAGGTCAGCAGAAAGCGCACGGGGCGGGATGCGCTGTACGAGGAATGGGCGAGCAGGCGGTGAAAACCCGCGGTGACGCCGAAGGCCCGCAGAAAGTAAAGTGCGGCCGCGACAATCACGGCGGTCCAGCTCACGCCCGTGTAGATGGCGCCGAAACAGGCCAGGTGAAAGGCAATCATTCCAATGACTACGATCCGAGCCTTGTGTTGCGCCTTTCGCGTTGCGGTCTTCACCAATCGATCCCTCCCGGGCTCCTTGCTGCCTGCGCCTGAATCCGGCGCGCGCGAGAACTCCGAATTATAGCCGGATGGACGTTGAAGTAACCCGCCTCGGGACGGTGAATCGCCTGCGCATCGCCGTCATCGGCGCAGGAATATCCGGCCTTGCCGCGGCCAGGGAGCTGGACGGCGAGCATGAGGTGACGCTGTTCGAGGCGCGGGAAAAGCCGGGTGGCCATACCCGCACCCTCGAATTCGAGCGATTCGGGCAGGAATACCGGGCGGACCTGGGCTTCATGGTATTCAACGAGGCCAATTACCCGCATTTCACGCAGCTCCTGCAGGATCTGAATATTCCCGCGCGGGACACGGAAATGAGTTTCAGCCTGCGCTGCGACCAGTCCGCCCTGGAATACCACGGCAGCACAATGAACCGGCTCTTCGCGCAGCGGCGGAACCTTCTTCGCCCCAGGCACTACCGGATGCTGCGGGACATCCTGAGGTTCAATCGCGACGCCAACGGGGCGTTGGCGGAAAGGGAAGGGGAGCTGGCCGAGACCAGCGTGGCGGAGTTTCTCGAGCAGGGCGGTTACGGCCCGGAGCTGGTCAACGACTACCTGCTGCCGATGACGGGAGCCATCTGGTCGTGTTCCGTGCAATCGATCGAGCGCTATCCGAGCCTTTACCTGCTCCGTTTCATGGCCAACCACATGCTGCTGGGCGCCAAGGGGCACCGCCAGTGGCGGATGATTCCCGGTGGCTCCGACCAATACGTGGACGCCGTGCTGCGCGGCTTCGGCGGCTGCGTCAGGGCAAGTTCGCCGGTCCGCTCGCTTGAATCCACGGCGGGCGAAGTCCGCGTCGAAACCGATCGGGGCGTTGAGGCTTTCGACGCCGCCGTGCTGGCGGTACACAGCAACCAGGCGCTGCGCCTGATCACGGATCCCAGCCCGCTTGAGCGGCAGGTGCTGAGCGCAATACCGTATCGGCGCAACGAAGCGGTTGTACATACCGACCGCAGCGTTCTCCCCAGGCGGCGGCTGGCCTGGGCTTCCTGGAACTACTATCGGGCGCCCGGCAGCGGCCGCGAGGCTTCCGTTACCTACAACCTCAACGTGCTGCAGCATCTTCAGTCGCCGGAACCGATCTGCGTCACGCTTAATCCGCTGCGTCCCGTGCACGGTGACAAGGTCATTACGAGGCTCAGCTTCGCCCACCCCGTATTCAGCGCCGACGCTTTTGCCGCGCAGGGCAGGGTAGAGGAGCTGAACGCTAGTGGAAACCGCTTCTTCTGCGGCGCCTGGACCGGGTGGGGCTTTCACGAAGACGGCCTGGCAAGCGGCCTCAAGGCGGCGGGCAGCGTCCGCGAATGGGCGGCGGGACCGGAGATTCAGGCAAAATTCGCTTATGCACAGCGCGATCTACGAGGGCTGGGTCAGGCATATCCGGCACAGGCCGGCTAGGCACGCGTTTCAATACCGCCTGTTCATGGCGTACATGGACCTGGACGAGCTTGACCAGGTCTTTTCCGGCAGGTGGTTGTGGTCCACGCGACGCCCGGCGATCGCGCGCTTCCTGTCCAGCGACCACATGGACGGAAACTGCGGCGATCTCGCGGAGGGTGTGCGTGCATTGGTGCATGAACGGAGCGGCCTGCGTCTGGACGGGCCGGTGCGGCTGCTGACGCATCTGCGGTATTTCGGCTACATCTTCAACCCGATCTCGGTCTATTACTGCTTCGATCGGGACAGCCCCACGCCGCGCTGTTACGTGCTGGAGGTGAGCAACACGCCCTGGAAGGAGCGCGTATGCTATGTGCTGCCCGCTGTTGACGCAAAATCTGGGGGCAGGGGGCAATTGTTTGATTTCAATAAGGAAATGCACGTATCTCCCTTCATTCCCATGGACATGTCGTACCGCTGCTGGGCAGGGCCGCCCGGCGAGCGTCTGTCGCTGAGCATTGAGGTTCTCAAGGAGGAAGAGGCGACGCTTCAGACCAGCCTGGCGCTGACCCGGCGGCCGGTCACGGGCGGCGTCCTGGCCCGCAGCCTGCTGCGCTACCCGTTGATGACCGCCAACGTGACCCTGCGCATCCATCTCAACGCCCTGCGCCTGTGGCTGAAGGGTGTCAAGCCGCTGGCGCATCCCGGATCGTGAACCCGCAGAAGAAGATCGATCTGCCTGCCTCGATGTGGCGGCGGCCGGTGCAAAACCGCCTGGCCCTGCTTGAGAACGGTCGGCTCGAAGTGCTGGAGGCAGGCCAAAGAGTTGTCCTGGGCGCTTCGAACCCGGTACGGGCGGAACCCTGGGAGCGAGGGCGTCCCGCCCTCGGCGAAGGCGAGACGCCTTCGCTCCCGGATGTTCAAGGGCAGGGGAGTTCGGGAGATCTTCCCCTCGCCACTATGGAAGTGATGGACAGCGCCTGCTGGCGCGCGATCGCGACGGGTGGCGCGCTGGGCGCGGCGGAATCGTTCATGGACGGCCAGTGGCGTTCTCCCGACCTGGCCGGTTTGCTCCGGCTGATGCTGCGCAATCAGAAGATAGTTGAAGGACTGGGAGGCCCGTTGTCGGCGCTGGGCGGGGTTTCGCGCTGGATAGGGCACGCGCTGCGCCGCAATACGCGCTCCGGTTCGCGGCGCAACATTGCCGCGCATTACGACGTCGGAAACGACTTCTTCCAGTTGTTCCTCGATCCCACGATGTTGTATTCCTGCGCGTATTTTCCGTCGGAGGACGCCAGCCTCGAGGAAGCCTCGATCGCCAAGTTGGACCGTTTGTGCGAAATGTTGCAACTGAAACCCGGCCTGAAGGTCCTGGAAATCGGCAGCGGCTGGGGCGCCTGCGCCATTCACATGGCCAGGAAATACGGCTGCAGGGTGGTCAGCATTACGATTTCCGAACGCCAGCACGCCGAGGCGGTGAGTCGGGTCAAGGCCGCGGGGCTTGAAGGCCTCGTGGAGATCCGGATGCAGGACTACCGGGACACCGGCGGGCAGTTCGACCGGCTGATATCGATTGAAATGATCGAAGCGGTGGGCGCCCAGTACCTGGACCTGTTCTTCAAGCGCTGCAGCGAGTTGCTGAAGCCGGAAGGACTGATGGCGCTGCAGGCCATAACGATTACCGACCAGGCCTACCGGGACGCGGTCAGGCGCGTGGACTTCATCAAGCGCTACATCTTTCCGGGAGGCTTTCTGCCGTCGGTCGAGGCGATCATGGGTGCGGTCCGGCGACGGACCGACTTCCGCCTGGTGTGTATGGAGGACATCGGAAACCACTACGTGCGCACGCTGCGGTTGTGGGCGGATGCGTTGCGCAGGAACTGGAACGCCGCGAAGGCGCTTGGATACTCCAGCGAGTTTCTGCGCATGTACGAGTTCTACTTTCGGTACTGTGAGGCCGGGTTTGCGGAGCGGACGATAGGGGACGCTCAAATGCTCTTTGCCAAACCGCTGGCGCGTTGATCCCGCCTTTCCCCACAGTTTAGACATAATATATATTATGTAAAGTATGAGGTAAGTTATGGACCTCCACACTTTCGTCCTGTACGCGCACCTGGTGCTGTTCGTCTATTGGCTGGGGCCGGACTGGGGCGTCTACGTCACCACCCACTACATCTGCAAGGCGGAGCTCCCGATCGAGGAACGGCGGCGCTTCCTCACCGCCATGCTGTGGATCGACCTGCTGCCGCGTTCCTGCCTTATTCTGATGTTCCCTGTGGGCCTGACGCTGGCCGACGGTCTGGGACTGAGCCCGGTGACGGGGGTCTGGCTATGGGTGGTCTGGGCGGCGTTTCTGGCCTGGCTGGTGCTGTCGTGGGTGGTTTACCTGAACAAGGGCCCTGCCGCGGGCAGCACTTTTCGCATGATCGACAACCGCATCCGCTGGGTGGTCGCCCCTGCACTCGTGATTGTCGGAGCCGTATCGCTGGTGATGGACAACGGCTTCGGCAGCAACTGGCTGGGGCTGAAAGTCATGCTGTTCGGCGTGCTGGTTTACCTCGGGCTGTGGCTCAGGTCATACGTCGCCGACATCGGGACGGGATTCCGGCGACTGGCCGCGGAAGGATCGACCCCCGAGGTGGAGGCGATCTTCACCACGATGCTCGCGCAGTCGAAGAAGGTGGTTTACCTCTTCTGGGGTACGTCGCTGGTGCTGGCCTTCCTCGGCCTCGCCAAGCCGTTTTAGGTCCAGGAGTCCGCGAACGCGGCTGCTTTTATTCGGCGCCCTGGCCCAGGCTGGCGATGACCCTCGTGGGGCCCGTGCTGGGCGCCGCGACGCCCATGACGTGCACTTCGGTGGTCACGATCTCGCCGATCCTCACCTGCTGCTCCCAGGCCACGTGTGAGTTCCCGTCGGCGTCCGTGGCCATTACCGGAAAGCGTGAATCCCCGCTTTCAGGGGTGGGCAACTCCCAGGGGGCCGTAAAGGTCTCGCCGTGGTCATAGGACTCCGACATATAGAGCCGGTACGGGCTCTTGCGGCCCTCGCGCGAATGCCAGACGACCCGCACTACCCCGCTGGGCGTCACGGTGATGACGGGCGCGTCGCTGTACTTGGAGGCCGGGTGCAGGTGCATGGCTTCCTCGAACGCAAGAGCGCCGTTTCGCGAGCGGCTGAACCATACGCCCTGTTGCTCGGGGCCGGCCGAGAACGACACGGAATAGACGTAGTTCTCGTTCACGGCCATGTCGGTGGGCTTGAGCGGGCAGCCGCCGATATACCAGGGATCGATCGGCAAGCGGGCCAGCTCGGGCCAGGTTTGCCCGTCATCCGTGGAACGCAGCACCACGCTGTCGCGGGAGCCGTCGTCGAACACATGCCGGTACGACACCAGCACCGCCTCGTCGCCTACGAAGTCCGCTACCAGTTGGCAGCAGGGGCAGACCACGTCGCGGGCGAATTCGATCTCGGTGCCGAATGTCGCTCCGCCGTCTTTCGATGAGGCGGTAAACAGCGTGGCCCCCTGGCTCGGGTTGCCCATATAACGGGTGTCGAGCCAGAACGTGTGAACGGTGCCGTCGGGCGCCACTCCCATGGTGCCGAAGGCGTGCGCCGCGCCCAGCTCTTCGCCCAACAGCCCCCGACCGTCCTTCTTGACATGCGAATTCAGCATGACGGGCTCGGAGAACGTGGCGCCCTTGTCGAGCGAACGCGTGTATTGCGAGGCGATGACGTCCAGGCGCGTCTGGCTGGACTGCGCGTTGCCCGGATAGAAAATGTGCACCGTGCCGTGATCGTCGATGCTGACCCGCGGCTTGCTGACCTGGAAGCCCCAGATCACGCCGTGTTCATGGTTGACCATGGACGGCGACTGAAAACTGGATCCGCCGTCGTCGGAACGGGCAATCCACAAGTCCACCGAGGAACGATGGCTGTGTTCGCCGTGTTTGCGCTTCGGAGGCGGCGCGGTCGGGTCGGGCCGGTCCAGAAACACGACGTACACTTCGCCGCCGCTGGATACCGCGACCTCGGGGCTGAATGCCGCCCTGTCCGGCAAACCCAGCTCGTTCTGGTAGAGAATCTCGGCTTGCGTCCATGCCGTGGACGGCAGGAACAGAAACGCGGCCAACAGCGCCAATGCGCTAAGGTATGCCTTCTTGAACATAAGGCTAGCTCCCGTGAGCCTTGGTCGAATAACCCCAAATCATACACCCTTTTGGCGAGCTGCTCTTGTGGCGGCAGCGGCGATCCTGGCTCTGGCCTCCCCTTCCGCCTGGCCGGCGGACGATGCAGCGGACCCGGCGGAAAACAGCGATGCGCAAGAGCTTGAGTGGGTCCGGGCGGACGATCTGCTGCCGCTGCTGGAAAGCCATAGGGGCAAGGTGGTGCTGGTCAATTTCTGGGCGACCTGGTGCGGCCCCTGCATCCATGAGATTCCGGCGCTGATCAACCTGCGCGAGAAGCTGGATCCGTCCGGCTTCGCTCTCGTGGCCATCTCGCTGGACGACCAGGCGGACGCCGCGTGGCTGGTGCCGGAATTCATCGAGACCCGGTTTCCCGAATGGCGCAGCTACCTCAACGGCGAATTCGAGGACTATCTGCTGGTGGAAGAGTTGGACCCCTTCTGGCCGGGCGTCATGCCGGCGAACTACGTGATCGGTCCGGACGGATCCATATTCCGGACGCTTCTGGGCGGACACAGCGAGGAGCAGTTCGAAGATGCCGTGCTGGCGGCCATGCCGGCCGATTAGGCCAGGGAACACCCTGGGCGGGACGCCCTCCCGCCCGGGTCAGTCGGTCAGCCCCAGGCGCTTGTGCATGATGGGGCTGGTGGTCGTGTACTGCAGGTGGACCTTCTTGCCGGGAGTGAGTATCGCCTTGGCCGCAAATGCGGCCAGCGCGGCTTCGTGAAAACCGCTTAAGATCAGCTTCTTCTTGCCCGGATAGTGGCAGATATCGCCGATGGCGAATATCCCGGGAATGTTGGTCTGGAACTTTTCCGGATCCACGTTCACGGTCTTGCGGTTCAGATCCAGCCCCCAGTCGGCGATCGGTCCGAGCTTCGGCGCCAATCCATAAAATACCAGTAAATCATCAACTTCCAAAGGATCTCTTTCAACATCCTCAACCGTAAGCGTGACCGCCTTGAGGTCTTCCCCGGCAAGGTGCAGGCAAGTCGCGCGGGCCTTCTCGTACAGTTGCGCCCTGCCCCGCGCGACCAGTTCCTTGAACTGCGCCACCGTAGCGGGCGCGGCGCGGTACTCGTCGCGCCGGTGCGCCAGCGTCACCGATTCGGCGATTCCGCTCAGCTCCAGCGCCCAGTCCAGAGCCGAGTCGCCGCCGCCGAGTATCAGCAGGCGTCTGCCGCGGAAACGCGAGGAGTCCTTTACCCGGTAATGAAGCTGCCGGCCTTCTATGGTCTCGGCCCCGTCCAGGCGCAGCTTGCGGGGTTGAAACGAGCCCACGCCTCCCGCGAGAAAAAGCGTTTGCGCGTGAAATTCCGTCCCCGGCCCGGTTTCGACGTGAAAGCCCTCCCCTTCTCCCAGCGGCCGCACCACCGTTACCTCCTCGCCGAGGTGAAAGGTGGGCTTGAAGGGTTCGATCTGCTCCATTAGGGCATCCACCAGGTCCTGGGCGTTGAGCACCGGTATGGCCGGGATGTCGTAGATCGGCTTGTCCGGATAGAGTTCCGTGCATTGGCCGCCGGGCTCCCGCAAGGCATCGACAAGGTGGGCGCTGATGCCCAGCAGCCCGAGTTCGAACACCTGGAAAAGCCCGCAGGGCCCCGCGCCAACGATCAGTGCATCGGTTCGTATGGTCATAGGCTTCCGGGCGCCGGTGCTAGTGCCGTGTCAAGCAGATACCTTCGCATCAGCGCGTCCCCCATGGCCTGTGGCAAGGCGCGTCCCGCCGGGAATGGTGCTCCCATTGTCAAGGGGCGCAACGCCGCCACAGGCCATGGGGGACGCGCCCTTCGGGAGCGGGCGGGGCGCGCCACTGCGGCGTTGCCGCCCTGGGCAATACGGGCAGTATTCCCCACGGACGGCGCCTTGCATTGGCCCGCCCCGCTCGCTCTGATGCGAAGGTATCTGCTTGACACGGCACTAGGGGTAGTCGCGCACAGGATTATAAGTGTGGTCGGCGGAGCGATACACTTGCGGTATGAGATACCGGGTCCGTTCGCTGATCCTGTTCGGCGCCGCATTGCTGATCCTGACGGCGGGTTTCGGCCTGCGCGATCCGTGGCCCCCCAACGAGCCGGAAAACGCGCTGGCCGCCGCGGAAATGCTGCATGCAGGCGATTGGCTGGCGCCCACGCTCGCGGGTGAATTGTTCGTCAAGGAAGCGCCGCTATACCTTTGGATACTGGCGGTTTTTCAGTGGCTGTTCGGCATGAGGATCGGATTCCTCCTGCCGTCCCTGCTGGCCGGCATCGGCATGCTGTGGATGACCTGCGACCTGGCCCGCCGGCTCTGGGACGATGCCGCCGGTTTCTGGGCCGGAGTCGCGATGCTGGGCTGCGTGCAGTTCGCATTACAGGCTCACGGCGCCGGTGGCGACATCGTAATGTGCTTCTTCGTCGTGTCCGGGCTCTACGGGCTGTCCCGCCACCTGTTGCTGAGGCCCGCCTGGGGACATTTCGTTCTCGGCTGCCTGGCTTGCGCGCTGGGTTTGCTGATCGACATTTCCGGCTTGCTGCCGCTCCTGCTGCTGGCGCCGTGGCTCTGGGCGGCGCGCCGTGGCTGGCTGCTGAGGCCGGCCCGGTGGAACCTCAGGTGGCTGGCGGGTCTTGCGGTGCTTGTGGCGATCCCCGCGGCCTGGCTGGGCCTGCTCTGGGGTTCCGACAGCGAGGCCGTGGCCGCATACAGGCTGGCCTTGCCGGAAGCCTGGCCTCTCGGCCGCGGTCCCGCATCCTGGAGCGACCTCTACCCGTTCTGGTACTACGTACTGCAGGTCGCCCCCTGGGCCTGCTTCCCCCTTGTGCTGACGCTCCCCTGGGTCCGCTACGGCTGGGGGGACGGCCTGCGCGCGCGCGACCCCGCCCTGCTCTGCTTCATCGTCTGGGCGGCCGCCGTTTTACTCCTCATATCCGTCAGCCAGGCGAAGCGGGCGGCCGATTTTCTGCCCGTCATTCCGGCGCTGGCGCTTGCCTGCGGCCCGCATCTGGCCGGCGCCCTGCAGCGCAGGAACTGCCGCCTCACGCTATGGATCGGAATGATGGCCGTGCTGCTGGCTCTGCTCTTTTCCATGCTGAGCGTGTACGGCGTGACGCCGGCCGACGAGCCCGCGGTCACGTCGCTTTCGGACGGTTCGCCCTTCTGGTTCAACCTTCTGAATCCGGGACGGCTCGCGCTGCTTCTGGAGATCAACTCGGTGCATCCCGTGGTCGTGCCGCTCGTGATCGTGGCCAGCGCGGCGGGCCTGGCGGGCCTTTTGTCCGCCGGCAGCCGCAGGGCGCCCGCGGTAACGGGATGCATCATCGTCCTGTTCTGGATGCTGCTGGGCTGGGGCTCGTTCTCGCTGCTCAACGAGGGGCGTTCCGGCAAGACGATAACCGCTGCGGCTCTTGAAGCGCTGCCTCAGGGCACGGAACTGGGGCTGGCCGACTGGCGGGCCCAGCAGATGCTGCACGTGGATCGTCCGGTCACCCACTTCGGGCGTCGGCGCCCCGATCGCCGCCAGGAAATCCTGGATGCTTCGGCCTGGCTTGGCGAAGCTCCCGACAGGATGCTGCTGGCGCCGGAAGAGTATCGGAACTGGTGTTTCACCGGCGATTCGGGGATCCGCCTGGGCTATGCTCATCGCCGCTACTGGTACCTGCTGGGCGCTGAAACGCTGCGCCCCGAATGCCGCGTCCAGACGGCCCCGCAGCGCGTAGTGCGCTTCTCCGGCTGGCGCTGAAACAGCGCGCTTCAGCAGCGGGCCAGAAGCGCGTCGGCGGGAGTAGGCCCGTCGCCCACGATTCGTCTGATCGTTTCCGCCAGCGCCTGCCCTTCTTCGCCATCCAGGGCCACGCCGGCGCCCGGCCGCCGACCGGAAAGATCGTCCGCGCCGATCCACGCGATGCTGCCGGCGAGGCTGTGCTTCTCGCCGTCGGGTAGCTGTAGCAGGAGCACGACCTCTTCTCCCAGGAAGTGATCCCGGCGGGTCGCAACGAACAGTCCGCCCGGCTCAAGGAACGGCAGCCAGGCCGCGGCAAGCGAATCGGCGTCCTCCAGCACCAGCGAGTAGAAGCCCGGGACGCTCATCGTTGCGTGGCGAAACCCCCGTACCAGTCCTTCAGCAGCACCGTTACGGCCAGTTCCGCGTTCGGCGTGAAGCGTTCGATGCGGCGGCAATCCATGACGTTGTCCAGGTGAACGAAGCCGTGCCTGATCATGGCCTCCTGCAAATCCGCGGACAAGACCGAAAATCTCTGCCTGTAGGCATTATTTTCATTTGCGGTCCAGTCGCTGATCCGGCGAAATGCGCAGCGGAACAGGAAGTCGCAGCAAAAGCGCATCGGCAGGTCCTTCCAGCTCCGCGCCACTTCAAGCGGGGTCGTGGCCCGCCGCTCGAGCCCGGCCAGTTGGCCGCTCATCGTTCTGGCGCGTTCGTCCAGGCCGTCGGCATGAATCTGCCGCGCCGCGAGCGGCCCGCCTCCGGCCAGGCGTAGCGCGTTGTCCCAGTTCACCCCTGCTTCCTGCCCGGAGAGCCAGGCAAGCGCCGTGTCCCGGGGGACTACCGGTGCACGCAGCAGGCGGCAGCGGCTGATGATCGTGGCCGGCAGTTGCGCCGGATCGTCCGCGACCAGGAGGATGTAGCTGTCGGGCAGCGGTTCCTCGAGAATCTTCAGCAGGCTGTTGGCGGCCGATCGCGTCATCGACTCGGCCGGGCAGATCGCGGCGACGCGGGCGCCCGAGCCGTAAGAGCTCAGCAGCATGAAATCGATCAGCTCCCGGATGCTCTCCACCGAGAGCAACTTGCCCGCCTCCGGCGCGGCCGGGTGGAGATTCGCGTGCAGGGTGGTCTCCGGTGCGGACTCCGCGGGCCAAACGGGACGTTCGGAGCCCAATAACTCCTGCGCCAGCCATGCCGCGAGGCGCCGCTTTCCGGTGCCGCGCTGGCCGTGTACCAGCAGGGCATGAGCAAGCTGGCCCGAACCGATCTGGGCCGCAAGCTCGGCCTCAAGAGGCTCCAGCCAGGGAAGCTCCGTCCGGCTCACGGCACCAGAGGACGAACCGCGTCCTTCAGGTCCGTTTGCACTTCTTCCAGCGATTTCGACGCATCGACAAGACGGTAGCCATCGCCTCCCAGCGCGGCCCGCTCAAGATATCCGGCGCGCACCCGCTCGAAGAACTCCCGGCTCTCGCGTTCGAACCGGTCGCCCCCTTGCGGGTCGGCCTTGCGCGAAAGTCCCACACGGACCGGAGTATCGAGAAGAATGGTGAGGTCGGGGCGCAGGCCGCCCAGGACCTGCTCTTCAAGCGCCTCCACGTACTTGCGGGGAACTCCGCGCCCGTGCGACTGATAGGCGTAACTCGAATCCACGAAGCGGTCGCAGATCACCCACAAGCCCTCGTCGAGCGCAGGAAGAATGACTTCCTCCAGGGACGCGCTGCGCGCCGCGAACATCAGCAACAGCTCGGCCAGCGGCGGCATGCCGGTCACTTCGGGATCCAGCAGTATCTCTCTGAGCCGTTCTCCCAGCGCGGTCCCGCCCGGCTCCCGGGCCGCAACCACGCCGATGCCCTGCTGCCTGAGCCAGCCGGCCAGGAAGGCGGCATGAGTGGACTTGCCCGCGCCTTCTATGCCCTCCAGAACTACGAATCGTCCGCGGCTCATATCAGGTAAAGGATAGCCTGCGAAGCCGCGTCCGATGCTAGGGCGAACTGTTGCCGCCGTTGCGCGCGCGCTGGCTGCGAACGAGCATCGCGACCGCGGCGTTGTGTCCGTCCAGCGTCTCGTTGAATACGTGGCTGCCGTCGAGGTCCGCGGAAGCCACGTAGTACAGAAAATCGCTCGGCTGCGGCCGCGCGGCCGCCTGGAGGGACGGCTCGCCGGGCAGCGAGATGGGCGTGGGCGGCAGTCCGTAGCGCGTATAGGTGTTGTACGGCGTGTCTTCGCGCAAGTGGGCGCGGGTGATGTCGCCGGCGTACGACTCGCCGAGTCCGTAGATCACCGTGGGGTCCACCTGAAGGCGCATGCGCCGCTCAAGCCGCAGGGTCAGCACGCCGGCGATGACGGGACGCTCGGCGTCGATCCCGGTCTCGCGCTCGATGATGGAAGCCAGGATCAGGGCCTCGTACGGATCGTCCAGGGGCAGTCCGGCGACGCGCTCGGCCCATGCCGCCTGCAATTGGTCCCGCATCAGCGCGTGGGCCCGCAGGAGCAGGTCCGCGTCGGTTTCGCCGCGCGTATAGGCATAGGTATCCGGGAAGAACCATCCCTCGGCATTTCCGTAACCAAGCGCCAGTTCTCCGGCCAGGCTCTCGGCGTCGTGCGACTGCAGGGTGGAAACGAGCGGTTTCGCGGCGGGCAGGGCCCGGAGAAGTTCGCGAACGCTCCAGCCTTCGATGATCGTGAAGTAGTGCTGAACGACTTCGCCGCGAACCATGCGATCGATAAGCAGGCGATGGGTGTCCCCCGCCCCGACCCGGTATTCGCCTGCCTGTATGCGCGCCGAGGTTCCCGTCACGTAGGCCGCCAGCTTGAACAGCCAGGGCCGCTCCAGGATCATCCGCTCCTCAAGCCGCGCGGCCACGGCATTCAGCGAGTCGCCCGGTTCGACGATCACGGTCCGGTCGGCGGACCCGGCAGCGAGTGGGTTCTCGAGCGCCAGCCGTGCGGAATACAGCCCGGCAAGCGCGAGGAGAGCCGCCGCGGCCAGCCCGGCAACCACGGCCTTCGCGTTGCGGGTCATCAGACCCCGCGGAACACCAGGCAGCCGTTGGTGCCGCCGAACCCGAATGAATTGCTCATACTTACGCGCACGCGCATGTCGCGCGCCGAGCCGGGCACGAAGTCAAGGTCGCAGCCCTCGCCGGGATTGTCGAGGTTGATGGTGGGCGGAACCGCGCCGTCGCGTATCGCCAGGATCGAGTACATCGCCTCCAGCGCACCGGCGGCGCCGAGCAGGTGGCCGGTCATCGACTTGGTGGAACTCACGGCCACGCCGTAGGCATGGTCGCCGAAGACGTCCTTGATGGCGATGGTCTCGACCAGGTCGCCCAGCGGCGTGGAGGTAGCGTGGGCGTTGATGTAGTCCACTTCTTCCGGAGCGATGCCCGCGTCGCTGAGCGCCGCGCGCATGCAGGCGGCCCCGCCCGCGCCATCCTCTGCCGGGGCCGTGATGTGATACGCGTCGCTGCTCATCCCGAAACCGATGACTTCGGCGAGTATTTCCGCATCGCGAGCCCGGGCATGATCGAACTCCTCCAGCATCAGGCACACGGCGCCGCTGGCGAGCACGAAACCGTCCCGGTCCCGGTCCCAGGGCCGGCTGGCGCGTTCCGGCTCGTCGTTGCGCAGCGACAGGGCGCGGGCGGAGGAGAAGCCGCCGATACCCAGGTAGGCGATGCAGTGCTCGGCGCCCCCGGCGAGGCAGGCGTCGGTTTCACCGTAGGCGATGGACCGCGCCCCGAGGCCGATCGAATGCGTGGACGTGGAGCAGGCGGTGGCCGTTGCGATGTTGGGGCCGCGGGCGCCGATCTGTATCGAGAGCAGGCCGGCGGGCATGTTCACGATGATGCCGGGAACCAGGAACGGTGAAATGCGCCGCGGATTGTTCTTCTCGGCGTATCGTTCGTGCGAGGCTTCGATGGTGCGGATTCCGCCTATGCCGGAGCCCACGTAGACACTTACCCGGTCCGCGTTCGATTCATCGATCACGAGCCCCGAAGAGCGCAGCGCCTGGATCCCGGCCGCGACGCCGTAATGATTGAACGCATCGAAACGCCGCACCTCGCGAGGCTCCATGTATTCGGTAGGATCGAAATCGCGGATCAGTCCTGCGATTCTCGAAGGAAAGGCCCCGATATTGGGCAATTCCTCATGGGCCGTAATGCCGCTCTTCCCTTCAAGGACCGACTGCCATGCGGTCTCGGGATCATTGCCGACGGGAGTAATCGCTCCGGCGCCCGTCACGACTACGCGACGTCCTTTCATGAGAATTACGCTTGGCGGCCAGGCGTGCCGGGCATCACGCGGGTGCCGTCAGCACCAGGGTCCGGCCGCGCCGGTCCGGCTATTCCTCGAGGCGGGCGGAAATAAAGTCGATCGCTTCCTGAACGGTGGTAATCTGCTCGGCGTTTTCGTCGGGGATCTCGGTTTCGAACTCTTCCTCAAGCGCCATCACCAGTTCCACGGTGTCCAGCGAATCGGCGCCCAGGTCGTCCACGAACGAGGATTCGTTCGTAATACTGGATTCGGACACGCCAAGCTGCTCGGCGATGATCGCTTTGATCTGTTGTTCAACATTGCTCATAGATCCAATTCCCCTGGGAGCCGGGCGAACCCGACAGTAATGCCGAAGCGCGTATTCTAACGGAATACCCGCCCGGACGGGCGTTTCCGAGTGAAGTACCGATCAGCCCGCGGCGGGGATCAGCCCATCCACATTCCGCCGTTCACATGCAGCACGGTTCCGGTGACGTAGGACGCCGCGGGCGAGGCCAGGAATACGGCGGCCCCGGCCACGTCGAGCGGTGAACCGGCGCGTCCGGCAGGAATCTGCGTGACGATCGCGTCCTTTCGCTCGGAGCTTACTTCCGCGGTCATATCGGTTTCGATGTAGCCGGGAGCGATGGCGTTCACGGTAATGCCGCGCCGGGCCACTTCCAGCGACAGCGCGCGTGTGAATCCCAGCAGTCCGGCCTTGGCCGCCGCGTAGTTGGCCTGCCCTGCCGCACCGGCCACGCCCACCACGGAAGACAGGTTGATGATGCGCCCGCGCCGCGCCTTCAGCATGCCGCGCAGACACGCCTTGCACAGGCGGTAGGCCGAGTTGAGATTGGTGTTGATTACGTCCTGCCAGTCGTCCGGCTTCATCCTCAGCAGCAGGTTGTCGCGGACGATGCCCGCGTTGTTCACCAGGATGGTCGGAAGGCGCCCCGCCAGGTCTTTCATAAGCGCCTGAACGCTCTCGTCGGAAGCGACGTCGAGCACCTTTCCCGTATCGCCGCCGCCCAGGCGGTCGGCGATTTTCGCTGCGCCTGCGGTCGTCGTCGCGGTCCCGATCACATCGGCCCCGGCGGTCCGGAACTGTCCTGCAATCTCGGCGCCGATGCCGCGCGTCGCGCCCGTGACCAGGGCGATCTCTCCGCTCAGGGAAAACAGGTTCGTATCGTCGGACACGCAGAAAAATTATAGGCGATAGCGTCCTTATTTCGGCTCTGGCATGATTGCCGGATGAAGCGGGAACATTCCGGCAGAGAGGATTCCGCGCGGCGTTCCCGCGGGTTTACGCTCATGGAACTGCTGGTGGTGCTGGCGATCATCGGCATCCTGGCAGCGATCGCGACGGGCGTTTACGTGGGCCGCGTCGACGATGCGCGGATCACCCGGGCCCGGGCCGATATCCAGACTATAGAGGCGGCGCTGGACATATTCCGGCTGGACAATTTCCGCTACCCCACCACCGCGGAGGGGTTGGAGGCGCTGGTGGAACGGCCTAACGATCCCGACGTTCGCTGGCCGTCGGGCGGCTATATGCGCCGCCTGCCGCTGGACCCCTGGAGTCGCCCCTATCTCTACGCCAGCCCGGGCCGCCGCGGAGACGTGGATGTCTATACCCTGGGGCGTGACGGACAGGAGGGCGGCGAGGGGCAGGACGGGGACATCGGCAACTGGAATCTCGACCGGCAGCCGTGACGTCATGCCGGGAAGCCGCGCGCGCGAAGCGTGGTTTTACGCTGATCGAACTCCTGGTCGTGCTGGCGCTGATCGTGCTGCTGACCGGCCTGGCCGCGCTGTCGGCCGGCGCCGCGGGCGGCCCGGTAACGCGGGAGGCGCGCAGGCTGGCCGCTACCCTGCAGTTGGCCACGGAAGAGAGCCGCATTCAGGGAATAGTGCTGGGACTCAAGTTCCATCCGGACGGCTATTCTTATCTTGAACTGGTTCCCCGGGAGCCGGAAGCGGAGTCCGGCCCCGGATTTGTCTGGCGACCATTGCCCCGAAGGGGAGCGTTTGCGGCCCGGACCTGGCCGCAGCCAATGCGGTTCGAATTGCGGATCGACGGCCGCGCCGTGGCGCCCGAGTTCGGGCCCGCCGCTTCCGCGCCCCAGATCCTGCTGCTGCCGGAAGGCGAGTTCACGCCGTTCACGTTGCGGCTGGTCGGCACGCGTGAGGCGGGCGCCACCATGCGCTTCGATTCTTCCGGCCGGTTTGAGCTTGAAGGTCTGTGAAGCGAGGATTCACGCTGCTCGAAGTGCTGGTGGCGCTGGCGATCGTCGCCCTGGGACTGAGCGCTGCATTCGCCGCAACCGGTCAAGCGGCCCGGACCGCCGAACAATTGCGTGTCCGCACGCTGGCCCAGTGGGCGGCCGCCGACGCGCTGACGGCATTGCGCCTGGCCGGGGAGCTACCGCGCGGACAGGCGCGCCGTGAGGAAGAAATTTCCGGGCGGACCTGGTGGGTCGAGTATCGGGTCCGGCAATCTGCCGCCGAAACCCTGCGCGACGTGGAGGTGCGGGTTGGCCCGGAACGCGATGCCCCGGTCCTGGCGTCGGCCCGGGGCGTGGTGCGGGTACGGGTCGAAGCGGAAGAAGCGGAATACGAGGAATGAGCAGTCACGCCGACCTGCGCGGGTTTACGTTGATCGAGTTGCTCGTGGCCCTGGCCATCTTCGCGGTGATGGCGACTCTGGCCTTCGGCGGGCTCGGCGAAGCGGTTGCGCAATCGGAACGGCTGGACGGGCAGCAACGGCGCTGGCACGGCGTGCAGCGCGCCGTTCGGCTGATGGAAAACGATTTCGCCCAGTTGCGGGCGCGTCCGGTGCGCGCCATCCTGGGCCAGGACCATGAACCGGCATTACAGGCACTCGGCGCGGGCGAAGTGAACTTCACTCGCGGCGGGTGGCTGAACCCGGGGCTGCTGCCGCGCGCCGAGCTGCAACGAGTGCGTTACCGACTGATCGACGGCCGCCTGCTGCGCGAGTACTGGCCGGTGCTGGACCCGATCGGGGCCACCGAGGTCGGGGGCGAGGTGCTGCTGGAGGAAGTCGATGAATTCCGCGTGGAATTCCTGTCCGAGCCAGGAGCGGCGCAGGCCGCCTGGATGGCGTTCTGGCCGCCGCCCGGCGATTTCTCCGATGCGACGCTGCCGGCCGGAGTACGGATTACGGTTGTGGTACGGGGTGTCGGAACCATTGCGCGCCTGATTGAGGTGGGCCGTTGAGCACCGACCGTTCCCAGAAGGGGCTGGCGCTGATTTCGGCGCTGCTCATCGTCAGCCTTGCCGGCGTTCTCGGCGCTGCCCGGATGTTCGCCCTGCAGCTTGAAACGCAAGCGTCCCGGGCGCTTGTCGGCACCACGCAGGCGCGCCTGGTGGCCCTGGGAATCGAGGAGCTGGCGGCCGAGATCATGGCTCGTGACGCGCTCGACAGCGAAACGGACCATTACGGCGAGCCCTGGTTTCGCGGCATCCGCGAGATGAGCGCAGGGCCGATGCGGATTAGGGGGACAATAGAGGACATGCAGGGGCGGTTCAACCTGAACAACCTGGTCACCCAGCAGGGAACGCCGGACATGATCGCGGTCGATCAGTTTCGACGCCTGCTCGGCGTGCTGGGACTGGACGAGACGCTTGCCCTGAAGGTGCTGGACTGGATGGACGCCGACAACCTGCCGCAGCCCATGGGCGGCGCCGAAGATGAGGCCTATACGCGGCTTTTTCCGCCCTACCAGGCTCCCAATCGTCCAATGGAAGACATATCGGAACTGCTGGCGGTCGAGGGTGTCGACGCCGAATCCTGGCGCCTGCTCTCGCCGCATGTCACGGCGTTGCCCGTAACCGGGCCGCCGGTTCCGGTCAACGTGAACACGGCGTCCGAGGAGGTGCTGCTGTCGCTTGCGGAATACCCGGATCGCGCCCTGGTGCAAGGGTGGCGTGAGCGGCAACTCGCCGGCGGCTTGACGGACCTGGGCGAAGTGCAGGCCGCCCTGCCCTCCCCAATGGCCGGACGGGTCTCGCTGTCCAGCAATTGGTTCGCGCTGCACCTGGCCGTGAACGCCGACGGCACACGGTTCTACCTGACCAGCCTGCTGGACCGCGGCCGCAGCCGGATCCGCGCGCGCCGCCAGGGATTGCCGCCCGAAGCCTGGTTGGCGCCGGTGCAGGGCTGAGACCGCAAGGGTCCTTCAGCGTATGGAATACCTGGTAATTCGGATCGGCGACCCGGATGGCGGCGCCTCCTGGCAGGCGGTGGACGCCCATGGCGCACCTGTGTCTCAGGGCGGTCACGGGGAACTGGAGCAGGCCGCCGAAACGGCCGAGGGGCGCAAGGTCGTCTTGCTGATCCCGGCGCGGGAAGTATTTCGCGCCCGCCTGGACTTGCCCGTGCGCGGGCGCCGATCGGCCGTCAGGGGCGCGAGATACGCGCTGGAGGACCGGATCGCGGGCGACGTGGAGGACCTGCATTTTGCGGTCGGCCCCGCCGTCGGCGATCAACTGGAAGTGGCGGCCGTGGAGCGGCAATGGCTTGAAGGTCTTCTGGAACGCTCAAGGGAAGCGGGACTGCTGCCGGACGCGGTTTATGGAGAAGGCGACGCATTGCCCCATCTTCCCAACGCCGCAGCCGCACTGCTGGAGGAGAATGCGGTCATGTTCCGCGACGGCGGCGGGCAAGTGGTATCGGCCCGGCACGGCGAGTTGGCGGGACTGGTCGACATCGCATGCGCGGAGCACGCCGGCGATGAGGCTGCTCCGTTCCGGCTGGTGATCTATTGCGAGCCTGCTTTGGAGGGCGAGGCGCAGCAAGCGATGGCGGGCCTGAACGGACGGGACGCGGAACTCCGACTGCTGGAACAGGGCGTTATGACGCAACTGGCCGCGGAGTCGATGTCCGGAGGGGCCGTGAATCTGTTGCAGGGCGAGTTCCGCCGCCGCGACGATCGGGCCCGCCGTCTCAGGGACGTCGCCATCGGCCTGCTTGCCGTGGCCCTTGTCTTGCCGGGCTACGTGGCCATGGACGGTTGGCGCGCGCAGAGTGAATACCAGGCGCTTGCCGGGAACGTGGAGACGCGGCTTCGGCAGATGATGCCGGATGCAGGAGCATCGGCCGACCTCAGGGGCGAGTTCAGGCGTCGCGTAACTTCGGCCGATCTTTCCGCCGCGGCCGACGGCGACGGATTTCTGCGGCTGTTGCAGTCCCTGGAACGCGCCGGCGGCAGCGGCACGCGCGTTCTGGGTATCAACTACGGGAGCGGATCTGCGCAGGTGCGTTTGACGGCTGCGAACATGGAAACGCTGGACCAGGTTCGTCGAAGCCTGCTTTCCGTCGGCTATTCCGTGCTGATTCAGACCGCCGTGCCCGAATCCAACGGATCCGTCACCGGTGAACTGAGTGTTCGCGATGATCGCGGTCGCTGAGTTCTGGCGCGGGAGATCGGCCCGCGAGCAGGCCCTGCTCGCGGCGCTGGCGGCGCTGACGCTTGCCGCAATCTGGTATTTCGCGGCCGTCGCCCCGCTTCTGGATTGGGCCGAGACCAGCAAGCAGAGGCGCGAGGCGGAGACCGCGTTGCTTGAACGGCTGGACCGCGTGGGCAGCCGGATGACAGCGCTGCCGCCGCCGCGCGCCCGAACGGACGCCTCGCTGCTGCTCCTGGTCAACCGTTCGGTCAGCGACGCCGGTCTGGGCGGTTTTCTCGAAGAAGGCGCCGCGGACGGCGAGACGCGGGTCCGCCTGCGCCTGCTCGATGCGCCGTTCCCGCAGGTCAGCGCCTGGCTTGCCGGCCTCGCGGTCCAGGAAGGCATCCGCACCGTCAGCGCCGACGTCGAGCGCGGCTCGGCGCCCGGCGTCACCCAGGTCAGCCTGGTGCTCGAACGAAGTGACTGACCCCCGGCAAAGTGGCGAGTGCTTCCCTGCTCACGAAACGCAGGCTGCGTTGCGCATGCCGACGCCTGATCGTAGCATATCGTGTTACACTCCTGGGGTGATTCGAAGCTTTCGGCACAGGGGATTGTCCGAGTTGTTTGCGCGCGGACGGAGCCGGCGGGTGCGGGCCGATCTGCATGCGCGGTGCCTGAGGCGGCTTGAGGCTTTGGATCAGGCTGAAGTACTGGGCGACCTGAACCTTCCCGGCTTTGGTTTACATCCACTACGCGGCAGGCCGGAGCGCTATAGCCTGTATGTGAATGGCCCGTGGCGCATTACATTCGAATGGGATGACGGTGAGGCGGTTCGGGTTGACTTGGAGCAATACCACTGAGGTGTCTATGGACGAGTATCCTATAAAGAGGCCTTTGCAAAGAAAGCCGATACATCCTGGCGAGATACTGCGCGGCGACGTGTTGCCGGCTGTTGGCCTGTCAATAAGTGAAACGGCCAGGAAGCTTGGAGTTTCGCGCCAGCAACTCCATCGAGTTCTTGCCTGCACCCACCCGATTACGACGGAAATGGCCTTGAGAATAGGCAAATTTGCCGGCAACGGGCCGGAACTCTGGTTGCGGCTGCAGCAGAACTACGACTTGTGGCACGCGGAAAAGCGATTGAAGTCGGAACTGGACAGGATCGAGGCAAGCGCCGGCGTCGTAGGCCTATGATCGGGGCTGACAGGGCACGACAAGAACGGCGAGGGAGGGCAATCATGAATTGCGGAACGCGATTGCTCGGCATGCTTGTCCCTGCATTGCTTCTGACGGCTTGCGGGACAACGCAGCAGATCAACGTGGCCGACACATGCGCAGGCAAGCCACCTCGATCACAGTGCTGGATGGAACTGGAGAGCCACCCGGGTTGCTATGTCTGGAACGCCTTCCTCCAGGAGGGAATGACCGCAACCTGGTCGGGGGAATGCGCCGGGAATGTGGCCGACGGCGAGGGAGAGCTGTTGTTCACCTGGTCCGATAAAGTCCAGGCGGGCCGTGGCGCGTTGGTCAGCGGGAAGCCTCGTGGTCCGTGGACCCTTAACCACGCGGATGGCAGAGAAGAAGACGTGACCTATTAGGGCCGGTTGGTCCTGATTTACGCGCCGGGTTCGGGGGTGACCTCGCGGAAGGCGCTGTGCCAGGGGAAGTAGAGCGCGGTGCGGATGGGTCGGCTTTCGCGCGCCTGCATCGCGAGGCGGTAGCGCTCGAGCTGTGGGGCGTAGCGGCGCTCCTCCTCGTCCAGGAAGGCTTCCAGGTCGCCGCCCTCGTGGCGGGAAGTCTTGTAGTCCACGATCCAGCGTTCTCCCCCGTGCACAAAGCTGCGGTCCAGGATCAGGCTGCGCGTCCGGCCGTCTTCCTGCAAGGACAGCGGCAGTTCGCTGGCGGCATCGTCGTGCGGCTCAAGCGTCCAGCGGCCTCTTTCGTCCTGCAGCGTATTGAGCAGCGCGGTTTCAACGTCCGCCGACAGCGAATCCAGTTCGTCCACCGGCACGCCGTGGAACTGCAGCATCCGCCGAGTGCGGGAGCGCTGCGTTTCCAGGCGCTCGCGCGGCCAGGCGCCCGGCCCTTCTTCGGAGATTTCCTGAAGCCAGCGGTGGACCGCCAGGCCCAGCACGCGCGCCCGCTCGCCGGCCCAGACGTACGAGGGGGACCGGGTCTCCTCCGGGCTGGGTGCGATCATGGGCGCCGGGGGTTCAGGCGGCGCCCAGCCGTCGGGCACACGCTGGATCTCCGGTTTCACCAATCGCCGTTTCCTCGCGCTCCTGCGCTTTGCGGGCAGTTCCCCGGGGGCTTCCCGCTCGAAAATTTCCCGGAGAGCCTCCGCAAGGTCCGCGGCCATGGTCCGCGCCGAGGGTTTGAATTCCCCCGGGCCTTGTGACTCCTCGTCCCGGACCAGGCCCACCAGCAGATGCAGGCGGGTGCGCGCGCGGGTCGCCGCCACGTACAGGAGCCGCCTGCGCTCGGCATCCTCACGGGCCTTCTCCAGTTTGTCCAGGTATTCGTACACGGGGTCGCTGTCCTGCCGTCGCCGTGAGGGTGGTACCGCCAGCAGGGTTGCAGCACCGTCCTCCGCCGGCAACCAGTTCTCGCCGGGCGGCGGTTGCCACCAGCGAAGCACCGGCGCTCGTCCGCCGCGGATGTCCCGCCCCAGCCCCGGCAGGATCACGGTGTCGAACTCCAGGCCCTTGGCCTTGTGCATGGTCAGGATCTGCACGCGCGCGCCGGTCTCCGGATTGGACACGAATTCGTCGGTGAGTTTGAGCGTGCGGGCAACCGCGTTGTCGATCTGACTTCCCTGGCTGGTTTCGGCGAGGCTGTCGAGAAACTCGGCAGCATGACGCAGGCAATTCTCATCGCTGTTGCCAGCGGGACCGCCCAGAGCCAGCCAGGTTCCTTCCACCCAGCTCCGAAAGTCCAGTTGCCCGCGCAGGCGCAGCGCCCGTTCGAGCACCGGGACGACCCGGGCCAGGCGGTCGCGCCCGTCACTGCTGAGCCGGTCGACGCGCCCGGCGTCGCGCAGCAGGTCCCAGACCGTGTCGCCCGGGGCATCGTGACAAAGCGCATGCAAATCCTTCAGAGAAAGCCCGCACCACGGCGCGCGCAGGACAGCCAGCCAGGCGATACGGTCGGTCAGTTGCGCCAGGGCACGGGCGATCGCGGCCACGTCCTGCACCACGCTGAAGCGTTTGCGGCGCTCGAACTCGGTTCGGTTGACCGCGATGCCGGTCCTGCCCAGCGCGTTGCTCACCTCCTCGCCGTGTGTCCGGCTACGGACCAGGATGCCGATGGTCCCGTCGGGACGGTCCGCGAGCGTATTCCGGACGATCCGCTCGACAATCGCCACCTCCGACTCGTGATCGCCCTTGCGGAAGTAGTGAAGCCGGGCATCGGCATTTCCGGGCTTCGCCTCGGGCTCGGGCTTTGCCCCAGGCGCGGGCTCGCAGGGCGTGTAGGCAACGGTGCCAAGCAGTGTGTCGCCCTGGGCAGGGAAGACCCTGGGAAAAACCGTATTGAACCAGTCCACCAGCCCGGGCTTGGAACGGAAGTTCACGGTCAGCCGGAGCAGTTCGGGCCGCAGGGCCGCCAGCCCCTGCTCGCAAACCCTGAGGTAGCCGCGCACGTCGGCCTCCCGAAAGCCGTATATGGATTGCATGGGGTCTCCGACCATGAACACGGTGCGGCCGTCGCCGTCCTGCCACTCGCGGGTCATCTGCTGGAGCAGGTCGAGCTGTGTGCGCGAGGTGTCCTGGAACTCGTCGACCAGGACGTGGCGCAGCCGCGTATCCAGGCGTTCGGCCAGCAGCGACGGCCGGTCGCCGTGGCCCAGGGCCTTGAGCGCCGCCTGGCTGACTTCCGTGTAGTCGGTTTCCCTGCGCTGCGCGAACAGCACCTTCAACTGCGCAAAAGCGCCGCGCAACACGCGCATCACCGACTGCACCAGTCGCAGACGGGCCGCTTCGTAACCCGGCGACTCGAGAATCCTGAGGCGGGACAATCGTTCCCGAAACTCGCCGGACCCTCTGAGCGTCCGCTCCAGTTTTTCGCCGAGCTGCTTCCTGAACCGCACGCGCCATTCGTTCTTCAGTGTGAGCAGGTCGTCCGCCGCGCGACTCCATCCGGCAAGCGCATCGGGACTGGAGGGGTCGTCCGGCTCTTCGTCGGCTACCCAGTAATCGGCAAAGGCCTTCTCGAATTCGCCGCGATATCTCCCCAGGCATTGAAGCATCCGGCCGATTTCGCGGCCTGCGAGATTGCGCAGCGCCGCATTGAGCGCCGCTGCGTTGTCTCCCGCTCCCAGCAACGGCAGCCACTGTTCGCGCTTGGCCAGCATTCCGGCGACCAGTTCGGTGAATTGCTGCCCGCTGCCGTCCAGGTGGCGAAGCAGGGTCTGCACATCCTCGTCCCCAATCCGGATGCCATCTTGCAGCAACATGCGGGCGGCCGTTTCGTAGAGAGGCACTGCGTCGGCGCGCAGGTTGCCCAGCGCTCCGCCGCCGCTGGACACCGGCGAACTCGCCGCCAGCCAGGAACCCAGCGAGTCGATGGTGATGATGCGCAGGCGCGCCGGATTGTCCGGAAGGTCCCAGCCTCGCTTGCGCGACTGTTCAAGCACGCGCCGCGCAAGCTCGAGGCTCCGTTGGCGGTGAGGCGGCACGTCCTTGTTGTCCGAAACGGCCTCCCGCAGGCTGCGGGCAACGCGCTCGCGCATTTCGGCGGCCGCCTTGCGCGTGAAGGTGATCGCCAGCACCGCGTCGGGCTCGGCCTCCCGCCCCAGCAGGCGCAGGTAGCGCTGGACCAGAATCTCGGTCTTGCCGGAGCCGGCCGGCGCCTGCACGATGAACGAGCGCTCGGGGTGCAGCGCCTGTTCGCGGACGGCCTGGTCGCCGGGCGCGGTCATGCCTGCTCCAGCTCCTGGATGCGGCTCAGTATCTGGTACTGTCCGCGACCGCCGTCATCCCAGGAAAAAATCTCGACGCGCGCATCCCCCCGGCTCAGGTCAACTGCCGCTTTTTCCAATGCTTCGCGCCAGGCCGCCAGCACGCTTTCCCAGCTCGCGTAATGTCTGAAATCGCGGTGCTTCGAAATGGGCATCAGCTTCGGCAGCTTCTCCTTGCCGGGAATATCGGCATGCGGGTCGCATATGCCCTTCACCGTTCGCTGTTTTCCGGAAAGGAATACGTAGCCGACGCCGGACACGTCCGGCGTGACCAGCGCGTATGCCGGAAGCTGGCTGGAACGCAAACGTTCCGGGTTGAGCCCGGAAAGCGGTATTTCCCGCCCGGTCTTGTAATCCAGCACCAGCGCCCCCGCATCGGATGCCGGTTGATCGACCCGGTCCAGCCTCATTCGCAGCGTGACGGGCCCCAGGTCCAGTTCCGCCAGCTCCTCCAGTTCCCGGACGCTGAATTCTCCGCGCTCAAGGTCGAGCCGGACCCAGTCCAGCGCAAGCTGCACGGCCCGCTCGCGCTCGAGTCCCAGCAGCCCCAGCACCAGCGGCCGGACTCCCGGCGGTTCCTTCCTGGGTATTTGCGCCGCCCATTCCTCCAGGCTGGGCTCCAGGTCGGGCAAGGCCTCCGCCAGTGACGCGGCGTTCCCGAACTCGGTATAGAGCCGGTACAAGAGCTTGTGCACGATGTCCCCGCGATCCAGCGGGCTGATTCCGTCCCACGGTCTTGGGTATTCGGCAGCGTGCAGCCGATGCTCGGCAAACGCGCGAAACGGGTTCCTGAGTTGATGATCCATCAGCCGCGTACCGCCGCCGACCTCTTCATCGGCCTCTAGCGGAGGCGCGGCATCGTGCTTGAGCGTCTCCAGCGAGGCGCCGGTGCGAAGGACTTCGACATACGCAGCGCCTGCCTCCACCTCCACCACGCTTGAAGGGTCGCGCAGAGGAACCCGGGCGATCAGTGGACTGCAGCTTGTCTCCACTCCTTCTTCCGCAACCTTCGACCAACTGAACACCACTTCGTCTGCGCCGTGCAGCAATGCTTCCGTTTGCCGGCGGGCCTGGTCCAGCGCCGACTGCGCGCTTGCCTGGGGCATCCTCATGCGCCGTTGCAATCCGAGAGGAAGGAGGGGCGCCGGCCGGATCCCTCGTGGCCACAGGTTGGCGCCCGCGCCCGCCACCCATAATCGATCGAAGCGCATACCGGCCGACTCCTCGACCGGCAGGAGTTCAACAGCCTGGTCGGGCCCCTGGGGCTGGAATTTGCGCTCCCGGGACATCGCGCCCAGGCGCGAGAGCGCTGCGGAGAGGGTGACGGGCTTCGCGGAAATGGCGTCGCAGCCGCCGTACTCCGAAAGCAAGCGGCTGAAGGCTTCCACCGCCTGCTGCTCGCTGCTGACCAGCGGCCGGTCGCCCGGCCAGCCCAGTTCGCGCAAGAAGGTCGTGAATACGCCGGCCCAGTTGCGGTAGGAGTGCGCCCTGCCCTTTCCGCGGGCCTTTCGGGAGGCTTTCCATGCATTCTGCAGCGCCTGGGCGAGCAGCGGCGCGCCGGACAGGGCGCGGGCCATCAGTTGCGTGCGGGTAATCTCGCCCCCGACCAGTCTCTCCCGTATCCGCCGTTCCACGCGTGCGCGCATGCCGGCTTCGGCGTCCGAACCCGTGAGGTATGCGCCGCGCAGGACCCGGCTGACCACCTCGAAATCCACTACGGTCGGCAACAGGCAGAGTACGTCGAGGGCCATCTCTGCCGGTCCGACATGTACCAGCGATGGCGCTTCAGCGGAATTCAGCGGCGCATCCTGCGGAAACCCGCGCGTCTGCCAGGCCGGCTGCATGCGATCCAGCAATGCACGGCGAGCGCGCGGGGCACGCTCGGTGAAATCGACAAGCACGAGACCGGCATTGCCCTCGACGGCCCAGCTTGCGGCGGCCTGCAGTTCCTCGTCGCCGTTCTCGTACTGGATCTGACAGACGCTTGCGGCCCTGGGTGCTGCCGGACCTTTTTCCACGGAGATACGAGCGGAGCGTACGGTCTCAAGCAAAAGAGCTCGAGGCGCCGGTAGCGGATCGTTGAACCCGAGCAGATACAGCCGCCCGCGAGCGGCGATCGCGCCGCTCTGAATGTCCTGGGCCAGGAGTGGCGGAAGTCCCGCGGGTTCCAGCCAGCTTCCCGATCGGCGCAGTTCCTCGAAGCGCGCGACCCAACGGGCGAATCGGCGCTCGTCCTCCCCGTCCACCTCGCTGCGCAGGCGCTCGAGGTTCAGCCCGTATTCGAGCGCCAGATTCCAGCTCCTACGGGCCAGTTCCGCGTTCTGCTCCAGATCGAAGCCGGCCACCGCATTTTTGCCCAGCGCCTGCTCCCAGAGCATCAGCGAACCGTGGGAAGACAGCAATGTGAACTCGCCGGCCTTGCCGCCGCGCAGCAGCGAGTCCTCCCACAACTGCCGCATCCATTCCTGCCATGACATTACAGCCGGCCGCCGCCACACGGTTGCGTTCGCGGCGCGCCGCCACTGGCCGTAGCGGTAGCGTATCCGCCGCGCCAGCCTGGCGGTGGCGGTCACGGCCAGGGCGCCCTCCCGCAGCGCGGGGAAAAGGTCCTGTTCGAGAATCTGCTGGTAGGAAGGCGTGCTCAAACTGTTCGGTTTACAAGCTCTGCCTAAAGGTTAAGGTACGCTCGCTCAATTGCCAATCCGTTCTGGACGCATGGAATATCCGCTTCTGCTTGAACCGATCACGCTGGCCGGGAGAACGGTGCGAAATCGCGTGGTTCACGCGTCGATGAGCACGCGTTACACGCAGAACCAGGACATCGATCCGCGCCTGGTGCGCTATCACGCCAACCGCGCCGCCGGCGGAACGGGATTGATCGTGACCGAGCCGTTGAACGTGCTGCCCTGGCACGACCGTTCGCACCGCCCGGCCCTGATCGGGCCGAACACCCGCGACGCGCTGGCCCGCTGGGCGGACGCCGTGGAAAGCCGAGGTTGCCGCCTCCTGGGGCAGTTTCAGGATTCCGGCCGCGGCCACCGCGAGGCGGGGAGGTCGCAGCAGGCCTGGGCGCCCTCGGCGCTACCCGATGACCTGAGCTGGACCATGCCCAGGGAAATGCCCAGGCACCGCATTCACGAGGCCATAGAACACTTCGGCAAGGGCGCGCGCCGCCTTGAGGAGGCGGGCTTCAGCGGGGTCGAGCTTTCCGCCGGGCACGGCCACCTTTTTCACCAGTTCCTGTCGCCGGCGGCCAACATACGCGATGACGAGTACGGTGGCGATCTGGAGGGAAGAACGCGACTGTTGAGAGAGTTAATAGAAGTAATAACAAGTAGTTGTAGAAAGAATTTCATAATAGGTTTAAAACTCCCGGGCACTGACGGGATTCCGGGAGGCATCGATCATCCCGAATCCGCGCGCATTACGGCCCGACTGGCGGAGGCCGGCGGGTTTCATTACCTGGTCTATTGCGACGGCTCTCATTCCCATACGCTGGAGACGCACATTCCCGACATGAGCTACCCGCGCGCCCCGTATGTCGAGGGGCACGCGGAGATCGCGGCCAACGCGCCGGGCGTGCCGCTCATGGCCCTGGGTCTGATTACCGACCCGGCGGAAGCTGAAGGAATACTGGCCGCGGGCAAGGCACAGATGGTGGCGATGGGCCGTCCGCTGGTCACGGACGCAGCCTGGGTCAAGAAGGCGGCGGAAGGCCGGCAATCCGAGATCCGCTACTGCGTGTCCTGCAACACCTGCTGGGCCACGATCGTTGAGCGCAAGCCGATCCTGTGCGACAACAACCCCCGCCTCTCGCAGCCCGATGAGGTGGACTACTGGCCGCAGCCGGCAAAACGAAAGCGGCGCGTCGTGGTCGCGGGGGCCGGCCCTGCGGGCCTGGAGGCGGGTTGGGTGGCTGCCGCCCGCGATCACGAGGTCACCGTTTTTGGCGCGTCGGAGCGGCCCGGCGGCAAGGCGTATCTGCATGCCCAATTGCCGGGCGGAGAGAACGTCAGCAGCGTTTACGACTACCAGGAAATGGCCGCTGCCAAAGCCGGCGCAACAGTTCACCTTGGGATCCGGGCGGGCGTGGACGACGTGCTGCAGTGCGAGCCGGACGTGGTGGTCCTGGCGGGCGGCGCGACGATGCTGTGGCCGCACGGCTGGCCGGAGGAATGGCGCGATTTCGTATTCGACATCCGCGAGGTCAGCCGGGAAATGCTGGACCGTCCGGACGAAACGATAGACGGCACGGCGGTGTTATGGGACCAGGACCATACGCTGGCGACCTACTCGGCCGCGGAGCTGTTGGCGCAGCGCTTCTCCCGGTTGGTCGTCGTGACTCCGCGGGAACGCCTGGCCAGCGACGTGGGCCTGGTGACGCGCCAGGGCATCTACCGTCGCCTGTACGGCATGCCGAACGTCGAGGTCGCGCTTCTTTCGGACATCCATGCCGATTCTGCGCTGGATGAAGGCCGCGTGAGCTGCCGCAACGTGCTCAACGGTTCGCTGCGGGATATCGGCGACCTGGCGATGCTGACCTGGTCCGGCAGCCGCGCGCCCAACGACGAACTTGCGGCACCGCTTCGAGCTGCAGGCCTGGACGTGGTGACCGTAGGCGACTGCGACATGCCCCGCACGCTGCTCGCCGCCACGACCGACGGCCACGCCCTCGGCCGCTCCCTATAGCCCGGGAGCGAGGACGTCTCGTCCTCTCGGAGGGCGGGACGCTGTGCGGGCAATGCCCCCTATCCCAGGGCAAAATCCAAATATTGGAGACGCAGGCTAAGCAACCTACCTGCCGGCGACAGCCTCGCGTAGTCCATCAAGAAGTCCTTCCGTACGCGCCATCCGTTCCCGGAGTCCCGCCATTTCCTTTTGCAGCCGGGAAACATCACGGCGTAAATCCGCGATTTCGCTGCGTACTATCGAAAACTCATCCCGCATTTCCTTGCGCAAAGCAGCAATATCCGCACGCAGCCATGCGAACAGGCCCACGATCAATGTCGCCAGAGCAACTGCCGTCATCCAATCCATGCCGCAAGTCTATCCCAACGAGCGACTAGGACATACGCAAAATCCCACGCGTTTCATCATGCAATAAGGCAAAGGGAAACCCGCCAGGATCGAAAGGCTGCTCCTCCAGCGCGGAAACAGCCTGCTCGATCTCAACCGCGTTCATCCATCATTACGCGCGGAGGTCACATGCGGCGGCGTTTCCGGGGTGGTCTAAGGCATAGGCGAGCGGCATCGCTTGCTGACAGCTTTTCTTGAGACGCACGGCAGGCAGTTTCTTCAGGCGCTGATTTTGCGGGTCAATTTCAATGCCGGCTGACTCCAGGGCCGTAACGCCCAGCAAAGGCTCGGTATTGGCGTCGCCGAAGATGACCAATCCCCCGGTGAATTCGCCGAGCAATTCCATTTCGGCGATTGCTACGTCCATCCTGACCTCCGTTCCGTCGGCCAATTCGTAGGTACGCTGCGTTACCGGCTCAAGGCCGATCGCTTCCAGAATCGGCCGTGGCACCAGGGAGTCGATGGCCCCGGTGTCCACGAGGAACTTGCCTTCCCATTCCCGGGCCGGGTTGGCCGGGTTGCGAATGATTACGCTGGCGTGTGTCATGCCCATGTTCTTGCTCCTTCAAGGTCGTATAGACGCCGCGGATGCGGCGATCCGGTTCGTGAAGCCAGTTTACATGCCTACGGGTGGCGGCGAAGTGCAAAACCCTGTGCGTTTGCTCAGGATTCGCGGCGCTACTACATGAACGGGCGGATGTTCTTGTTTGACTCCATGTAGCAGTAGGACAGCATCCAGTAGAGGTTGATGCCGATGCGCTCGGTGTCGGGCTCGGTGAAGACGTAGCCGTGGGAGGTGATTCCGTCTTCGAGGTATTCGAGCACGTACAAGACCAGCACGTCGCGGGTGAAGACGTCGCTGTAGTTGTTGAGCGGCCAATCGACGTTCGATAGCCGGAGGCCGATCTCCCTGCCGTCCGTATGGGTGATACGCGCTCCACCGCCCCGGTCGTGGACCTGGAGATTGTCGTAGCGCCTGTATTCCTCGTCACGCCCGCCGCTCACGCCGGGGATATCGATATAGCAGCTCATCATGCGCGCCGCGTGCAGCTTGTAGGTTCCGCCCGGGTGGTCACGACCGCCGGGCGCATCCAGCCACATCTGCTGCTCGCCCAGCAGAGACTTGTCCGCCCAGGCGGCGCACTCGCCTTCCGCTTTGCCGCGGAATTGCGCGGCCTCGCGGGTCCAGTAGACGACGCAGTCCGGCGGCGCTTCCGGACGTTCAGAGACGCCTGCGCCTTCAGCCATCGGATCCAGTCCTTCCACCGGACGGTTCCAGACCTCCATGCGCGAAGCGCCCCGCTCATTGTCGGGCGCCAGCGCCAGCGCACCGGCGCGAGTGACCGCGGAATAGTCGCCGCCGGAGAATTCCCGAAACGCAAGCAGCATGGAATCCGGCCCGCCCACGCGATCGACGCGAAGCTCTACGCGGTCGTGGCGTTCGTTTTCCGGATAGCCGATGCGCCGGTCGAAATACACCTGGTTGTAGTTGTCGTAAACGCGTGCCAGCAGCTCGGCCAACACCAGCACGTCGCGTTCCGTTGGCGTGGAATCCTCTCCCTGCGCGAACACCGGGGCCGCCGGCAACAGCGTCACCAGGCAGACAACAGTAAGCAACGTCTTGAGATTACCCATGCTCCACCTCCAGGTCCATGAGCTCGTAGTAGGTCATCATGTAGCCGTAGACGGCGCCACGAAGGAAGATGTAGTGGCCGTCGGCGGTGCACCAGACGTCGTACTTCGGGTGATTGTTGGCCAAGCCGACATTTACGCCGAAGCGGAAATGCAGGGCGTCGAACTCGCCCGCGCCCACCGTGATCCGGTCTTCGCCGACGTACTCGATCGCCGTGGGGATGCTGTGCAGCATGGGCCCGGTGGCGCCGCGGTGGTCGGGCGACGACATCAGCAGCTGCGGGAATTTCTGCACGCCCGGACCCTTGCCGAGATCGAGCATGCTCAGGACCCAGGAGTCGCAGATGATGGCGTGATCGACAAACGCCCGCGGGCGCTCGATCAGGCTCATCTTCTGCGAAACACGGCCTTCAATGGCCGTCCAGGTCTCGCACTCGGCCTCGTTCTCGCCAAACCGGAACCAGCCGCTGCCCATGAACCGGTCGCCCACCGAAATGCGCACGAAACAGTCCAGCGGATGCCAGTTCTGGTCCAGCGTCAGCGCCACGTTGCGCATCACGCTGGGCCGGTCGTCGATCTCGCTCTGCGCCGTGCAGGTGCGGTGGCCGTCGGAGTGGACGGTGATCGTGAATCGCTCGCGGCCGCGTTCCTGGTCCATGCGGTCCGGTTTCTTGCTGAGATAGGCAATGCGACCGTGATAGTTCACATGGTCAACTTGCAGGATTTCGCTCATTGGGACCCCTCCCGGTTTGCATGTGTGGCTGGCTAATCCATAACGCCGTGGCCGCGCCTGGGCACGAGCACGGTTCGGTCGAATACGCAGACTGCGTCGCCGTGCTGGTTGCGTCCGGTCGTGCGCACCATGACGACGCCGGCGTTGGGACGCGATTTCGAAGGCCGCTTGCGGATGACCTCGGACGATCCGTACAGCGTGTCGCCGATGAACAGCGGGTTCGGCAGGCGGATGTCGCCCCAGCCCAGGTTGGCGATGGCCTTCTCGCTCACGTCCGAGACGCTCATTCCCACCAGCACCGACAGCGTCAGCGTGCTGACGATCAGCCGCCGGCCGAACTCGGTCTTCGCCGCATATTCCTTGTCGAAGTGCAGCGGGTGCGTGTTCATCGTGAGCAGCGTGAACCAGGTGTTGTCGGTCTCGGTCAGCGTCCGCGCCGGGGAATGCTCGTACACGTCCCCCTTGCGGAACTCCTCGTAGTACCGTCCACCGCTGCGCCGCACGGTGCGGCCCTGTTCGGGGCTTGCCTCGGCCACTCGCAGTATTAGAGGTCCTGGCAGTGGATGAAGAGCGGATTGTCCGTGAACTGGCGGAATTCGGTGGCCAACCGGCCGACCGCGTCCGACTGAAGGTCCTCTCCAAACTTCTCCATGCTGTTCAAGTCGATGACCTCCGCGTACTGATAGGGTGGCGCATCCGTCCCGCCCAGCAGTCCGACACAGCGCAGGATACGGAAGTGGTCCACCGACGGCAGCCGATTGACTTCCACCATGTCGCGGTCGCGCGCCCAGGCCTGGTACTCGGCCTGATCGGCGTCCTCCTTCAGGTTAAACAGCACGATGACGCTATCCATACTCAGTTCTCCTCTTCTTCGATTTCCGTTACCAGTTCTTCGATGGCGCCGGCGTCTTCTTCTTCCGGCAGGGGAGGCTGGGCGACGGCCTGGCCGAAATGCGCCCGCACGGCCGTTTGCGCGACGGCGTCCAACCGGTAGACGCCGGTTACCGAAAGCGGAAACGCGCCGAAGGAACCGCCGCTGATCTGCAGGCGCTCGCCCGGATTGCCGCAGACCCGGCCGGTCGACGAACGGAACTGAATGCCGTAGGCATGGCGAAGGTCCATGGACGGCGGCGAGATTTCCACGTGGTAGACGCGCCTGCGGCCGTCGAAGACCAGCAGGTTGCTCTCGTTGAGCACCTCGAAGTTGTCGATGCGGTTCTGGAAGAAGCAATCGCCACTCGCCATGTTGTGGGGGAAGCGGGCGATTCGTCCGGGGCGCGAGGCGGCGGATTCTTCGCTGTCCGTGGTGGCGCAGGAGGTCAGTAGCAAGGCTGTCGCAAGCGCGGCCAGGGCCGGCAGGGAGAATCGGGATTCTGCGGGGCGGAGCATCATGAGGCGGGTCCTCCGGGTTCCGGGCCGCGCGCTATGGGACGGGCGTCGGATTGCGACCATTCGCTCCAGGAACCGGGATACAGCGCGGCGCCGCCAAGACCGGCCAGCTCCATGGCGAACAGATCATGGCAGGCCGTGACTCCGGAACCGCACATGACGCAGGCGCCCGAGGGATCGGCGCCGTCCAACAGGTCCAGGTAATGCTTGCGGAGTTCGTCCGGGGAGCGGAAACGCCCGCCGGCGTCCAGGTTCTCGCGGAAGAAGGCGTTGACCGCGCCGGGCACGTGGCCCGCCTGCGAATCCAGCGGTTCCGACAGGCCCTGGTAGCGGGCGCCGTCGCGGGCGTCCAGCATGCGCAGGCCGCCGGCAAGCGCTGCGCGCTCCACTTCCGTCAGTCCCACGACGGGCCGGCAGTGGCCGCCGACCGGGTAGTCCACAGGCTCGATGATCGGTTCGGCGCGCTCGAGCGGCAGGCCCGCTTCTTCCCAGGCCTGGATTCCGCCATCCAGCAGCCCGGCGCGCTCGTGTCCCATCCAGTTCATCATCCACCAGAGACGTCCGGCGATCGCACAGCCCATGTTGTCGTATGCCACTACCAATGTATCGGGTTTGATGCCCCAACGCCCCAGCGTGGTCGCAAATTCCGCGGGTTCGGGCAGCGGATGGCGCCCTCCCCCGCCCGCCGCGTGTCCGGCGAGATCGTGGTCGAGGTCCGCATAAGGCGCCCCGGGAATGTGGCTTTCGGCCCAGAGCGCCCGCCCGCCGGCAGGATTCATCAGGTCGAAGCGGCAGTCCACCGCCCGGGCCTCGCCGGCCTCGATGGCGGAATGCAGTTCCGCGGGGGTCAGCAACAGTGCAGCCAATCAGGAACCCTCCACCGCGGCCTGGATCTCCGGAACGATCGCAAACAGGTCGCCCACCAGGCCGATGTCGGCGATCTCGAAGATCGGTGCCTCGGGGTCCTTGTTGATCGCCACGATCACGCCCGCGTCCTTGATCCCGGTCAGGTGTTGTATGGCGCCGGAAATGCCGATGGCGAAATACAGTTCGGGGGCGATGATCTTGCCCGTCTGCCCCACCTGCATGTCGTTGGAAACGTATCCCGCATCCACCGCCGCACGCGATGCGCCGACCGCGGCCCCCAGGCGGTCCGCAAGATCGTAGAGCAGCGAGAAATTCTCGGAGCTGCCCAGCGCGCGGCCGCCGGAAACGACCACGCTGGCGCTTTGCAGGTCGGGCCTTTCGGACTCGGCCGACTTCAGTTCCAGCCAGCTTGTGTGATCCGGCAGTTCCGCGTCCGTTTGCGCCTGCTCAACGTCGGCCTCGCCGCCTTCCGCGGCGGCCGGCCATGAAGCCAGACGCGCGGTCCCGACAACGATGTGTTCGGCGGGTGCCTCCACGGTAAGCACGGCGTTGCCCGCGTATATCGGGCGCTTGAACCGCCGCTCGCCTTCCACGCTCATGATGTCGCTGACCTGCGGGACGCCCAGCAGGGCCGCCACGCGCGGCATCAGGTCCTTGCCGAAGGTGGTGGAGGGCCCGAGCACATGGCTGTAGCCTGTTCCGGCAAGCGCCGCAAGTTGCGGGGCCTGAACCGCGGCCACCGGATTTGCGTTCTCGCTCCGGTCCAGGCACAGCACGCGGGAAACGCCTTCGATTTGCGCCGCCTGCTGTGCCACCCCGCCGCAATCCTCGCCAAGCACCGCCACGTCCAGGCGGTCCGCGCCGATCGCCTTGCCGCAGCTTGCGACTCTCGCAACGCCTGTGTGCAGCGTCTGTCCGTCGTGCTCGGCGACTACGAGTACTGCGCTCACATCCCTACCTCAACTCAGGAAACCGCGTTCGCGCAGCATGCCGATCAGGGCCGGCACGTCGTCCACCACGACGCCTTTCTCCCGTTGCGCCGGCGGCTCGTACGACAGGGCCTTCAGCGCGGGTGGTGCGGTCAATCCGAGTTCATCGGCCGCCAGCGTTTCAAGCGGCTTGCGCCGGGCCTTCATGATGTCCGGCAGCTTGATGTAGCGGGGCTCGTTCAGGCGCAGGTCGGTGGTGATCACCGCCGGCAACCGGACTTCCAGGGTCTCCAGGCCGGCGTCCACCTCGCGGGTCACCCGGGCCGTATCGCCGTTGAGCTTTACTTCGGATGCGAATGTGGCCTGGGGGCGCCCCCACAGTGTCGCCAGCATCTGGCCGGTCTGGTTGCAGTCATCATCAATGGCCTGTTTGCCCATGATGACGATGTCCGGCTCTTCGCGCCGGATCACTTCCAGCAGTATGCCGGCGGCCGCCAGTGGTTCGACCTCGCCTTCGCGTTTGACCAGCAGGGCCCGGTCCGCGCCCATGGCCAGCCCGGTGCGCAGCTGCTGCTGGCACTCGTCGCCGCCGATCGTCACGGCCAGGATTTCACCCGCCTCGCCGCGCTCGCGCATGCGTAGGGCTTCCTCGAGCGCGATCTCGTCGAACGGGTTGACGCTCATCTTCAGGCCCTCGATCGCCACGCCGCTGCCGTCGGGCTTCACCCGCACGCGGACGTTGTAGTCCACGACGCGCTTGAGCGTTACCAGTATCTTGCGCATTCTTCCGCGGAAACTCCGCTGCCGTTACGGAACGGCGAATTCTACCCCGCTCTTGGCGCACGTAAACAGGTAGGCATTGGTCCAATTGGACGCTACACTATGCGCCGGATTAACGGAGGGGAATGTTTATGACTGGAGCTGAAGGCGATCTCGGCCACACCATCTGGCTGATTCTTCACCTGGTGCTGTTTGCCTACTGGCTGGGGGGCGACATCGGCGTGTTTTATTCCACCCGAATGATCCTCAACCGCTCGAACACTCCGGACCAACGGTTCATGGCGTCGCGCATCATGATGTGGATCGACCTCCTGCCGCGCCTGTGCCTGAGCATGATGCTTACCGTGGGGGGCATTCTCTCGGAATACGTAGGGGTATCCCATCCCCCCTGGCAGTACGCGATGATCGTATTGCTGGGCCCGGTGTGGTTCACCGTGCTGCTGATCATGCACTTCAGGCACAACGCCAGCTTCATGCCGTTGCTCACCAAACTGGACCTTTGGTTCCGCTGGTTCCTGATTGCCGCGATCGTGGTTTCCGTGTGGTGGTCCGTCTCCACCGGACGGCTGGATGAGGCGCCCTGGCTTGCGCCCAAGCTGATCGTCTTCGCGTTCATGGTTCTGTGCGGCGTAATGATCCGCATCTTCCTCCCCGGGTTTATCGCCGGCGTGCGCGCGCTGAGCCAGGGTTCTATTACCCAGGAGCAGGACGACGCCATGCGCCGCAGCATCTATCGCGTGCGCCCCTGGGTGTTTGCGATCTGGGCCGGTCTGATCATCGAAGCCTTCCTGGGCATATTCAAACCCGGTGCACCGGAAGCGGCCGCGACCATGGGTAACCTGATCCACGGCGCCCACGCGTTTGTGGCTCCCCTGCTCGGGTAGCGAATGCCGCATCCGCAGCTTCCTCGCGTTACCCCGGAAGCCATGCCGGAGCACATCCGGCAGGGATGGGAGCGCTCAATGGCGCTTCGTGGCGACGCCACCTGGTTCGAGATCATGGCGCACGCGCCGGAGTTGTACGACTGGTACGGCGAGTTCTACGAGCGCCTGTTCAACGGCGGCCGCGTGGAGCGGGTCATCAAGGAACTGGCCCGCCTGCGCCTCTCGACCACCCACGGTTGCCGGTTCTGCAACCAGGGCAACCGTCCGGACGCGCTGGCGGCCGGGGTAAGGCAGGAGCAGATCGACCGGCTTGACGAATACGAAAGCGGCCCGTTCTCCGAGCGCGAGCGGGCCGCTCTCGCCCTCGCCGATCAGATGGTGCTCACGAATCCCGGCGGCTCGCTCGACGAGGCCCTGCATGAGCGCCTGAAGCGGCATTTCAGCCCGGCGGAAATCATGGAGCTGGGCATGGTCATGGCGGTGCTGACCGGCATGGCCAAGATGCTGTTCACCTTCGACTTGGTGGAAAAAGAGGAAAGCTGTCCATTCCCCGCGGGCTAGAAGCTGGAGTCGGGTTCTTTCAGGAACTCCAGTTCTTCGGGGGTGGATTCGCGTCCCAGCGTTTCGTTGCGGTGGGGGAAACGGCCGAAGCGTTTGATGATGACGAAGTGCTTGCGGGCCCAGTCCAGGTCCTCTCCGACGGGATCCAGGCGTTCGGCCATGAGCTTCATGCAAAGCCGCTGGTCGTCGAGGTCCTCGCTGTGCTCGAATGGAAGGTAGAGGAACTTCCGCATGTCCCTGCTCATGCCCTCCTCCACGTCGAGCCCCGCGTCGACCGCGTGCCGCGCTACTGCCAGCGCCCTGGCGTCGGTTGCAAACGCGCGCGCGTCGTCGCGAAACAGGTTGCGAGGGAACTGATCCATCAGCAGGCAGAGGGCCACGCAGCCGGCCCCGCTGTTCTGCCAGTCATCGTAGTCGCCGCGCGCGGCGGCCTCGTAGTACGCGAGAAAACGCTCGCGTATCGTCTGGTCGAACTCGTCGCTTTTCGCGAACCACAGTTCGGGGCCGGACTCCTCGAACCAGAACCTGAGCAGTTCCTCCTTAAGGCCCGGCTTGCGGCTCACGGCAGGCGCCGGCCTAAGCGAACTGCACCAGCGCCTTGCCGACGTTCTTGCCGCGCATCAGCCGGCAGAACGCTTCCGGCGCTTTTTCGATGCCTTCGGCGATGTCCTCGCGGTAGCGGATCCGCCCCTCCTGAAGCCAGCGCGTGCAGGCGCGGAGAAAGTCCTGCTGCTTGTCCTCATGGTCATAGACCACCAGTCCCCGGACGGTCGCGCGGGCCATGACCAGCGGGATCAGGCTGGGCCCCGGGGGTGGCGGTCCCGTGTTGTTGTAGCCGCTCATCATCCCGCACAGCACGACCCGGGCGCCCTGGGCGAGATTGGCCATGGCCGCGGTCAGCACGTTGCCGCCGACGTTGTCGAAATAGATGTCGATACCCTCCGGGCAGGCGGCCTTCAGTTTTTCGCCCAGGTCGCCGGTCTTGTAATCGACACATTCCGCAAAACCGAATTCGTTCTTCACGATGGAGCACTTCTCGGGGCCGCCGGCGATACCCACCGCCCGACAGCCGGCAATGCGCGCCAACTGGCCCACCATGCAACCCACGGGGCCGCACGCCGCCGACACCAGAACGGTTTCGCCCGGCATCGGCTCTCCCAGGTGCAGGAGTCCGGCCCAGGCGGTCAGTCCCGGCATGCCCAGTATGCCTATTCCCGTGCTGACGGACGCGGCTTCCGGATCGAGTTTGCGCAGGTCCATGGCGCCGGTGCTGAGCCCGTATTCCTGCCAGCCGTTGGAGCAGACCGCAATGTCGCCGGGAGCGAAGTCCGGGTGGCGGGATTCGACCACCTGCGCGACCGTTCGCCCGGGCATGACGTCGCCGGTTTGCACTCTCTCGGCATACAGGTGACGGCCGGAAATCACGCCGCGCAGATAGGGGTCCAGCGAGAGGTAAAGCGTGCGGGAAAGGAATTCCCCTTCACCGGGCCGCGGCACCGGCCCTTCGGCAAGCCTGAAGTCGGACGTCTCCGGTACGCCCTCGGGGTAGCGGCTCAGCAGTACCTGCCGCTGGGTATCCGGGATGTCCTGACTCAAAGCTGTTCGAGCGCGGTCTCGGCCGAAGAGCAGCTCAGCCCCCCGCCGTTTTCCAGGTTGAGTTCCGTGACGACCCCGTCGTCAACCACGATGGAGAAACGCTGGCCGCGCATTCCCATGCCGAATCCGGAAGCATCCAGCTCCAGGCCAAGCGCCCGGGTGTAGTCTCCGTTGCCGTCGGCCAGCATCAGTACCGAATCGCCGGCGCCGGCGGAACGGCCCCAGGCGTCCATCACGAATACGTCGTTGACGGCCATGCAGGCGATCTGGTCCACGCCCTTGGCCTGCAAGGCGCCGGCATTGTTGACATATCCCGGCAGGTGCTCGTTCGAGCAGGTGGGCGTGAACGCGCCCGGCACTGAAAACAGAACCACTTTCCTGCCCTTGAATAATTCGTCGGTGGTGATCCGGCCGGGGCTGCCGTCGGTCATGACGCCAAACCCGCCCTCGGGCATTGACTGACCTTTCTCGATACTCATGCTGGTCCTCCCGGAAGCAAAAAAGAAGCAACATTCTAATCGAGCGGCAGCGCATACAATCGCGCCATGCGAATGTCGGCCGAAGAGTTCAGAAACGCGCCGCGCAAGTCCGTCACGCTGATGGGCATGTCGGGCGTGGGCAAGACGGTGCTCGCCAACCGCCTGCCCGCGACCCGCTGGTTCATCTATTCCGGCGACTACCGCATCGGCACCCAGTATCTGCGCGAGCCGATACTCGACAACATCAAGTTGCGCGCGATGGAAGTGCCCTTTCTTCGCGACCTGCTACGCAGCGATTCCATATACATTGAAAGCAACATCACCGTACACAACCTCAGGCCCATCTCCACCTTCCTGGGCAAGCTGGGCAATCCCGATCTCGGCGGGCTGCCGCTGAAGGAGTTCCGGCGGCGCCAGGAGCTGCACCGCGACGCGGAAGCCCGGGCGATGCGCGACGTGGCGTCGTTCATCGAGAAGGCCGAGCGTATCTACGGCTACATGCACTTCGTGAATGACGCCGGTGGCAGCATTTGCGAACTGGACGACGCGCGAGCGCTTGAGACTCTTGTTGACAACACCGTGATTCTGTACCTCGAGGCATCGACCGAGGATGAGGAAAAGCTGGTGGAACGGGCCCGCAAGGCGCCCAAGCCCATGTATTACTCGCCCGGGTTTCTCGAGCGTTCGTTGCCTGATTTCCTGAAGGAACGGAATCTCGACGAGATCGAAAAGGCCTCGCCCGACGATTTCACGCTGTGGGCCTTCCCGCGCCTGATCGCCCACCGGCGGCCTCTGTATGCCGCCATCGCCAGTGAGCACGGCTACACGGTGCCCGCACGGGACGTGCAGCACGTCCGCACTGAAGCGGACTTCGTGGACCTGGTGGCGGGCGCTATCCGCGCCGCCGGCACCTAGTCGTTGTCCTGCGTTACGCGCAGCTGCAGGTAATAGTTGCGGCCGAAGTCGCGGTGTGCGTCGGCGAAGTAACCGAAGAAGCGGTCCGCCAGCGGCGCCCGCTTGTCGAACACGTTGTTGACGCCCAGCCGCAGCCGCCAGTCCCTGTCGGCCAGTTCCCAGTTGTAGTCAACGGTGGCGTTCCAGGTTGTGACCGACGGAATCCAGTACAACTGCCCGTCATTCAGGGTCAGCGAGTTCTGGTAGAAGTTCCCGATATTGCGGCCTGAAAGGGCGACGCGCAACGGGTCCCGCCGCCAACTGAGAAACAGCGTGTGGCGGGCCTTCTGGTTGCCGTCCCTCTGCAGCAGATCCGCGAAGCCGGCTACGGGAATGCTCGCCGGAATCAGGCCTTCTTCCTTGGCGGCAACGAGTTCGGCGGCCTGGCCGCCCGGCACCTGATCGAACTTGGTCAGGAAAGAAGCCAGGTAGGTCAGGTTGAAATCGCCCACCCGCGTTTCGAGCGCATAGCGAAGGCTTACGTCCCAGCCGCGGAGCGTACGCGTATCCAGGTTGACGTACTTGTCGTCGATGTAGCGGATCAGGCCGCCCGGACAGATGCCCGCCGCCCGGTAGATCGCCGCCTCGTCATCGGCGACTTCCGTTTCGCGCACCACGGCCGGGTTGAATTCGCCGCCGCAGTTGCCGGGCCCGTTTCTCAGGCGCATCAGCAGGTCGAGCACGGTGTGGTTCTCTTCGCCCAGCAGGCCGATCGTGTCTTCCTTCTTGATGGACCACATGTCCAGCGTGAGCGTCAGCGTGTCCATGGGCTGGACTGCGATGCCGATCGAATAGTTGTCGGAGCGCTCGGGTTCCAGCAGCGAGCTTCCCTGCGCGATCCGCTGGGTGCTGTTGCGGCAATCCAGTGTGTCCTGTTCGGGATCGCCGCCATTTAAGGCTGCATACAGGCACGCATAATCGTTGCGGGTGTTCTGCCTTGCAACGATTTCCTCGTTTATCGTTACCAGGTTGGGCGCCCGGAATGCTTCCGACCAGGACGCGCGCAGGAGAAGCGTCGGCGAAATCTGCCAGCCTGCGGCAACTTTGCCCACCACCGTGCTTCCGACGTCGGAGAAATTCTCGTAACGCGCGGCAAGCTGCACGTCGATGTTGTTCATCAGCGGCAATTGCAGTTCGGTAAACAGTGAAGTTACGTTCCGGTCGCCCGAACCGTCGGGCGTGGGGCTGGAATTGACCACGTCGGAGACGTAGGGATAGGTATCGCCCTGGTAGTCGGTAAACACGATGGTGCCGTCCAGCCTCGGGTCGCGATCGTCTTCAAAGGTCTCGCGGCGGAATTCCACGCCGGCAAGGCCGCCCGCCGATCCCCAGGGAAGCCGGAACAGCTCGTTCGTGGAGACCTTGAAGTCCGAAAGCAGCAGCGTCATCTCGTTGTTTCTGTAGACATCCACCAGCGCGCGTTCGATGTTGCTGTCCACGCCGCCGCTGAACGGGTTGTAAGCGTTGGGAGTCGGATCGAACAGGGCCTCCGCGATCAGCAGGTTGGAAACACGGTTGCGGGTAAGGTCCTCCCGCTCCGCGCGCGACCAGAGCAGCGCGCCTTCCCAGTCCCAGCGGCCGGCCTGGCCCCGCAGGCCCTGGAGCACGCGCACGACGCTGCCGTCGTTCTCGACGATCCGCGGCACCTGAGCGAACCGGTAGTTGTCGATCTCGAGTTCCAGGCCCTCGCAGGGAACGCGCGGAATCACGGATTCAGGGAGGCGGTTGGGCGAACCGCAGGGGCCGAAGGGGTTGTAGTAGTTCTGCGGCCCCACCCTCAGCTTGACCGAGCTGAACGGCGCCGAGGCATGGCGGAACATGTGGGTGTCGGAGGCGTAGTAGTGCAGTTCCGAGAAGCTCTCCAGGCCGTTGCCGAAATCATGATTGACGAACACGAACACGTTGCCGCGCTTGAGGTCGGAGGAAAGATCGCGGGTCGCGTTAAAGTTGTAGCGGTAGGTGCCGTTGCCGTCGATGGCCCCGCAGGTGCCGTAGCCCAGGTCCCAGTCGCAGTCCTCGTGGCCGGCCGGAAACGTCTCGAATTCTCCGGCGCTGTCGGTCAGCGTGTTGCGTAAACCCACGCTGCTGGCGCTGACGCGCACGTCGAACTGCCCGTACAGCGAATTGGCGCTGGTATTGCGGAAACGGGTGTCGCCCGCCCACGGGGAGTCCGCCGGAATGCGTCGGCGGAAGTCGGCGTCCGCCCAGCGCTCGTCTTCGTGGGCGCTGACGCGGTCGCGCAGGTAGTAATCCGCGGTTATCCCGATGTGCGTGCGGCCCTGGTTGAAGTAGTCGCCCCATTCCAGGGAAAGTCGGTTGGTCTTGCGGCTCAGCTCGTCGTACCAGCCGTAACGGGCATAGACCCGTATGCCTTCCCGGTCGGTCCTGAGCACGTGATTGACGACGCCGGCCACGGCGTCGGCGCCGTACAGGGCCGAGGCGCCGTCCTTGAGGATTTCGACGCGGTCGACGCCATACACCGGCAGGGTATTGGAGTTGACCGTATTGACCGGCACGAAGCTGCCGCCGACCTCCTCGGTCTGGTAGCTTGCGGCGTTGACCATCCGCCGCCCGTTGAGCAACACCAGAGTGTTGCCCGTGCCCAGGCTGCGCAGATTGAAGGCGCCGATATCCCCCCGGGCGGAATTCACGCCGCCGCTGATGTTCTCGGCTTCGCTGAAGAAGTTCTGTCCCTGCTCGGGTATGAATTGCAGCAATTCGTCGCCCGAATCGACGCCCATGGCCTCGATCTCCTCCGAACTGATCACGGATACGGGCAATGCGCCGGTGATGTTGGCGCCCTTGATGTGACTGCCGGTTACGACGATTTCTTCGATTTCCTGTTCTTCGGCCTGGCCTTCCCCGGCGTCCTGGGCCCATCCGGCGATGCTGCCGGCAAAGAACACTGGAAATGCCGCCGCGACGGCGAAGCAATTGCGTTTCCGCATCAGACCCACTCCTCACAAAGACCGGCGAATTCTAGCCGTTTGCCGATTCCCGGCCAAATCACTCGTTGGGTGGCGCCAGTGCGGCGAACCCCTGATGCAATTCCAGCGATGCCGCCAGCAGATCTGCGTTGGCGCGGCCCAGCCAGGCCCGGTCCTGTTCGAGCGATTCGCGGTGGGTATTCAGCATTCGCCGGACTTCTCCGGCTTGCGGTCCCCCCAGGCCTTTGCGGTCCCCCAGCATCGCCACCGGGTCCATCGCCCGACGGAGATTTTCGATGGATACGGGCAGGCGCCCGCCCACCGTCTCCCGGTAGATCGCCTCGAGTTCCTCGTCGCTCAGCGATTCCGGCCGCAGCCGGTTCGCGCGCCCGTAGTCGGTGAGGGCCGAGGCGAAGCGGTGCGCGGTGCGGAACGGCAGGCCGGCCTCCCGGACCAGCATGTCGGCCACCTCCGTCATGGTCGAAAAGCCCCGCTGCAACTCGTCCAGGGCCTGCTCGCGGTCGACGCGAAGCAGTCCGATCAGCCGCTCGTAGCGCCGGTACATCAGCCGCGCATCCTCCGCCAGCGCCATGATCGGCGCGATGTCGCGGTAGTCGTGCATGCCGGTGTTGGTGTTGTGCGCCAGCAGCATCTGCGTTTGCGCGCCGCCGAGCACCTTGCTTGCCTGGCTGCGCACGCGATCCAGCGGGCGCGGATTGCGCTTCTGCGGCATGATCGTGCTGATGCTCACGGCGGACTGATCGAGCAGAATCCACGGCCTGGGATTGTGGTACTGCGTGTGGAGGTTCTCCACAAGTTGGCCGATGGGAATGGCGGACAACTCGAGAATGTTGGCGAGTTCCCTGCGCAGGTCGCCGGAAGAAACGAAGTTGGCGTCGTAACTGTTGTCCACCGGCGCGGCGAACCCCAGCAATCGCGCAAGCCGTTCGCGGTTCAATGCGAATCCGGAGGTTCCGAGCGCGGCCGCGCCCAGCGGGCTTGAATTCATCCGGGCGTAGCCTTCCCGGTAGCGCTCAAGGTCGCGCTGTAGGTTGGCCGAGAACGCCAGCAGGTAGTGGCCCAGCGTGGTGGGCTGCGCCTGTACGCCGTGGGTATATGCGGGTATGGGCGTGGAAGCTTCCTGCTCCGCGAGGTCCAGCAAGGCGGACCGGGCCTTGAGGGCGCCGCCGGCCAGCGCAAGCCACTGGTCGCGTATGAGCATGCGGCGCACTACGCCGTGAAGGTCCTGGCGGGACCGGCCCAGGTGAAGGTCGGCCGCTTCTTCGCCGGCCAGTTCGACCAGGCGCTCCTCGTAAGGCAGGTAGTTGGCCGTCCGCTCCGCGCCTTCGGCTTCCTGTTCGGCTCTCAATTGCATCATTGCGGCGGCAATTGCCTGTGCCTGCCGGCGGTTTACCAGCCCTTCCTCGCTCAGCATCACCAGCGAGGCCCTGTTCGCCTCCGCCATGTAGCAGAAGAAATCCGGGCACAGCGCGCTGCGGCGGCGTCCCGACGGGCCATTCCGGCCGCCCATGACCGCAACCAGCGCGTCCGCCAGGACGCGGGCGGTGGACGCGATCTCGCCCCGGGGCGTGTCGTCGCCCGTCTCGACCGTGATTGCGGGGACGCCGAAACGGCGATAGAAGTAATTCTTGGCGATCGTCGTGTTCTGCGAGGACCGCGGCGCCCGTTCGAATGCATAGGCGGCGCCGCTCGCGCGGGCCAGCCGGAGCCAGCGGGTGGCGAACGCGGGCGGGCGTGTCGCGTCCTTGAGGGTCGGGACGTAGAACACGTTTCGCCAGGTCGAGTGGAAATCCAGCACGACTGCGATTGCACTTCCGCCTTCTTCCAGCGAGTCAATCAGGCGCTGGACGGCCTGCGTTTCGGGCTGCGCGAAAGTTCCCCAGTCGCGGTTCAGGTCGGTCCCGTCGAGGTTGTGCCGCCAATGACCCAGGGCGACGCCGTCGGGATTGAGGTTGGGTATGAAAACAAGGCTGTGCCCGGAATAGAAGGCGCACTTCGCTGAGGACGGGTCGTCGCAGGCTCCTGAGCGGTCCTCGAGCAGCCGTTCGGCGAAGGCCTTGAACATCAGGGCGCCCGGGATCTCGGGCGGGTGCTGACGGCCGATGAAGAGCAGGTAGTTGGGCGCGCCGGGAGCGGTCTTGGCCGCGAAAATCGGGCGCCCTCCTCTGGATTCGCCGATTCTGCGCCACTGAAGTCCGTCGAAGCGCTCGGCCATGTTGCGGCGCCATTCTGCGTAGAAGCTCAGTCCGAGGTTTTCCTGAGCCGAAACGAACAGCCCGTCCGCGCCGGGCTTGAGTTCCATGGTCGCGCGGCCGTCCTCGTGGACCAGCCATTGGCGCTCCGGCAGCGGGTTCCATTCCCGCCCGCCAATGCTGGTCCTGGGCGCGTAGCGGTGCCGGCTGGTGGAGTAGCGTAGCGTTACCACGAGGGTCCCCTGCTCGTTCGCGTTCTTTGCGCGCACGTGGAATCCGTACCAGGGGCTGGGATTGATCGGCGGCGGATCTTCCGGATCGATGGTCAGGATCACTCCGCGTGGATTGAAGACCCGGCAGGCATTGGCGCGCGCGCCTTCGTGGTCCGCGCTGATTTCGTACAGGCCGGTGTCGCAGGGCAGTTCACCGGCGGCATCCTGCGCGTACGCGAGCGGGGCCGTGGCTAATAGGCAGGCGACGCCTGCGGCAATTATCGGGAAACGCTTCACGGCTTGAACGTCATTTCCTGCCGCGTGTCGGCGGCGATGGCGGCGTCGGAGAACCACCAGTAGCCGATGTCGCCGGCCAGCCATGCGGGAAGCTGGTCGTTCAGGTGCGGGTCGAACAGGCGCGAACTGACGCCGCCGGGTATGACCGCCAGGACCTTGTCGGGATCCGCGAGGTCGGCGACGAACCTGAGCGAGTCGATTATGCGCGGGTCGTAGTTGCCCTGCCCTGGAAAACGCGCCCGCCCCAGGGACTCACCGGATCCGCGGCCGGGATAGTCCCCGCCGCCCAGCAGACGATCGGCCAGTTCTCCGGGCACCCAGGGGTTGCTGAACCGGAACCGGCTCAGGTCCCCCCAGCGCCAGGCGGACGGGTCGGGGCCCAGTCGCGATTGCAATTCGGACCAGGCGTCGAGCGCCGCGGCGCGAAGCAGGTCGTCGCGGCCCTCCACCACCTCGGTGCGCTTGTCGTCGAACCACTCCCACTCGCCCGCCAGCAGCATCCGGTACACGCGCTCCTGCCAGTAGTAGATGTCGCGTGCGTATTGCCGGGCCAGCACCTCGCCCAGCTCGTCCTCGAAAATGCGCCGCACCAGGCTGGCCATCGTTGCCTGGAAAAGGGCGGGTGCCGCCAGCTCCGGCTCGTCGTGAAAGTCCCAGTCGGCCAGCATCGCGGCGGCGGCCCGCGTTTCGGGTTGCGCTTCCAGTGCCCGGACCATGATCGGAACGAGACCGCGGGCCATGGGATTCAGCGTATCGTTGATCGCCGACCAGTGGTCGGCAACCGAAAGCGCAGCGTCGCCGTCGAACAGTTCCTGCATACGGCGGTAGCGCCAGGAAGAAGCCACGTAGCTGGTCCAGTGACCGTCAAAATCGCCGCTCACTGTGCGGTGGTTGGCGTTGCCGACCCAGCCGCGCGGCGGGTTTATGTACGTGGGCGCCCGCGCAAAAGCCACGAAAGCAGGCCAGTCATCCTCGGCGTCCATGACGGGAACGGGCAGCGCACCGTCGCCCCGGCGCCGCACCGGCACGTGGCCGGCCGTGTAGTGCGCTATGTTCCCCTTCGTGTCTCCCACCGTGTAGTTGTATGGCGCGTTGATCTGTCCAATGACTTCGGCGGCCTCAAACATATCGCGCGCGAGCATGACGCGCTCGATTCCGACCTGCGTGCCGATATTCTCGGCCATGCTCCAGCGCAGCGAATAAACGCGGCCGTCGTCTCCGGTCAGGCCGTGATCGGATATGACCGGTCCGCGCCGCGTATGGCGAACCGTCAAAGGGTGCTCTCGGTACCCGCTCGGGGCATTGCGGTCGCGTATGCGGATGGTCTCCTCCACGATCCGGTACGGAACGGACTGTTCTCCTTCCAGGTAGTGGCCGGGCCGGTCCTCATCGTCCCGTTCGATGAACAGGTCGGCGACATCGGAAAAGGCATTGGTAATGCCCCAGGCAACATGGCTGGATCGGCCCACTCCCAGTCCCGGCAGGCCCGCGCCGGCGGTACCCACCGCCCGCCATTCGGGCGTGATCAGGCCCACCGGGTGCCAGATGCCGGGCAGGCGGCGCACGTCAATGTGCGGGTCATTGGCCACGATCGGCGCGCCGCCCGCCGATCGCCGGGCCGATGTCGCCCAGCTGTTAGAGCCGTCCGCCGGCTCGGGCAGCTCGGGGAAACTCGCGGGTCCGCCAGCCGGCATGCTGTTCTCCGCCAGGCTGTAGTCCGATGCCCACTCGCTCTCGTCGTCGGGGTTGACGGTCAGCATCGAGATTTCCGCGGCCTTTTCGGCGCCGAGGTGATCGACCAGCGCCTGGCTGAGCACTTCCGTGCGCCAGTTTCCCGTGCTGTTGAACGCCAGGAACAGGTACTGCGTCGTAAAGTCGTCTAGGGTGAATGGCGCCGGCGGCTCCCCGGAAATCCGCACGGCCAGCGGAAATTCATCGGCCTGCGTCGCGATGTAGGCGTTGACCCCCTCGAGGAACCATTCGTGCAGTTCGCGGCTGGGCGATTCGAGTTGCGCCGCCCACTGGGATCCCATGCGGCTGAGGCCCATGACCCGAATCAGCGTGTCGCTGCGCAGGCCGGCCTCGCCGATCTGTTCGGACAGCCGTCCGCGAATCAGCTCGCGGGTCAGCAGCATTTGTGACAGACGGTCCTGGGCGGTGACGAAGCCCTGTACGCGCAAGGCGTCGGCCAGCGTCTCCGCGTAGATATAGGGGACTCCCTGCCGGTCCCTCTTCACGCGCACTTCCTCATCCAGCATCGCCAGGACCGCTGCGTCGCCAATGTCCCGGTCACGGTTCGGGATGTTGCTCTCCCTGAGCCAGGCGATACCCGCGGCTGCAGCCAGGACAATCACCAGCAGCAGGGCGATGAGCGCGATTCCGATTTTTTTCAGCATTCGAGGTTTCCTCGGGTGATTTTCACGGCGCCAGTGTGACTTCCCTGCGCGCATTGGCGCTGATGGCCTGATCGGAGAACCACCAGTAGTTGATTTCGCCGGACAGCCACAACGGCAGTTGGTCGTTCAGGTGCGGATCGAACAGGCGTCCGCTGACACCGCCGGGAATGACTGCCAGTACCTTGTCCGGATCGCCGAGATCGGCCACGAAGCGCAGCGAATCGATCGCCCAGGCGCCGTACGACGGGCTGCCGTACGACCCCCACAAGGTCTCCGTCGACCCGGTGCGTGGAAAATCGCCGCCGCCGAACAGACGGTTCACGAACCTGTTGGCCGTCGGGACGGGGCTGGAAATCCTGAGCTGGCTGATGTCGCCCCAGCGCCAGTCGCGCGGGTTCCCGCCCAGACTCGCTTCAAGTTGCCGCCAGGCATCCAGCGCTGCGCCACGAATCAGGTCGTCTCGGCCCTCGGTTTGCTGGGTCTTGATGTTGTCGAACCAGTCCGATTCTCCGGATTCCAGCATCGAATAAACACGTTCCTGCCAGAAATAGGGAGAACCCTCGTAGCTCAAGGCCAGGGTGTCCAGTTCGTCGGCGAAGATCCGGGTTACGAGCGCGCGGATCATCAACTGAAACAGTGCAGGCGCGGCCTTCCCGGCGTCGTCGCGGTAATCCCAGCCGCTGAGAACGTCCGCCGCCGGTTGCGTTTCGGGGGCGCCATCCAGGGCCGGCAGGAACAGCGGGACCAGGTCGCGGGCCAGCGTGTTTCTGGTATCGGTGATCGCCGACCAGTGGTCTTCGGCCGCGAACACCCGGTCGTTGTCGAACAGTTCCAACATGCGGCGGTAGCGCCAGGAGGGGGCCGAGTAGCTGCTCCACATGCCGTCGGAGCTTCCGCTGACGGTCCGGTGATTGGCGTTGCCCACCCAGCCTCGTTGCGGATTGATCGTCGAGGGCGCCTGATCGAAGGGAACGAACTCGGTCCAGTTGTCCTCCCCGCCCGTTACCGGCAGCGGTATTGCGCCGTCTCCTCTCAGCCGGACGGGAATATACCCGGAGGTGAAATGGGCGATATTCCCCCGGGTGTCGGCCACGTTGTAGTTGAGAGCGCCCACGATGTCGCGGATCGCCTGGCCGGCTTCGTTCACATCCTTCGCCAGCATCAATCGATCGACGCCCACCTGGCTTCCGAGGCTCTCGGCCACGCTCCAGCGAAGCGACAGGGACCGCCCGTGCGCATCCTCGATCAGGGTGTCGGAAACCACCGGCCCGCGCCGGCTGCGCCGGACCTGGAACGTACGTTCGCGAATGCCGCCGGGAGAATCCGGGTCTCGTACCCGCACGGTCTCGCTGACCACCTCGTACGGCAAGGACAGTTCGCCTTCCAGGTAGTGTCCCTGGTTTTCGGGATCGTCCTGCTCGATGAACAGGTCGGCCGTGTCGGCGGCCGAATTGGTAACGCCCCAGGCGATGGAATCGGATCGCCCCACGGCCAGGCCGGGCCATCCGGCCGCGGCCACTCCCACGGCCCGCCATTCGGGCGTAATCAGGCCGAGGGGGTACCAGATGCCGGGAAGCCGGCGGGCGTCGAGGTGCGGATCGTTGGCCAGTATCGGCGCTCCCCGCTCCGACCGCCATCCGGCCGTTGCCCAGCTGTTGGAGCCTCCCACCGGACTGGCCTCGATTCGCGGCTGCTCATGGATCGACACCAGCGGTTCCCGCGGCGCGAGCGCGTAATCCGACGCCCATCGGCTGCCGTCATCCGGATTTACGCTGACCAGGGAGATTTGTGCGGCCTTCTCGCGTCCCAGCCGGTCCACGAGACGCTGGGCCAGCCACTCGGAGCGCCAGTTCTCGGTAAGGTCGTACGCCTGAAGAAGATAGTGCGCGCAAATATCCTCCAGCGTGTAGGGCGCCGGCGGCGTCCCGGAAATGCGCACCGCAAGCGGAAACTCATGCTCCTGCGCGCCGATATAGGCATTGACGCCTTCGAGATACCACTCGTGCATTTCCCGGCTGGGCGACTTGAGCCCGGCCGCAAACCGGCGGGCGAGTTGCCGGATTCCGAGCACCCGCACGCGGAGGTCGTTGCTTTCTCCGCGAGGTCCGATCCGTTCGGCCAGACGCCCATTGACCGCTTCGCGGGTCAGGAGCATCTGGGTCAGCCGATCCTGCGCGGTGACGAAGCCTTGCGCGCGGATCGCGTCCGCCAGCGATTGCGCATGGATGTACGGGATCCCGTAGCGGTCCCGCCTGACCGTTACCGGCGCATCCAGCACATCCAAAGGAATCGGCTTGTCCACGGTTCCCGCGCGGGTCGGAATATTGCTGGTGCGCAACCACAGCAAGGCCGCCACAGATATCAGAACTACTATTGATATCAGAGTGATAAATGAAATAGTTAATTTCTTTATCACTTTCAGTTCACATTCAAGTCGCCGTCCAGGTCGAAAATTGCCGCCAACAGCGCGACCCGCATCCACATACCGTTTCGTTCCTGCCGCCAGTACATGACGCGCGGATCGTTGTCGATGCCGGGGTCGAGTTCCGGCCCGCGCGGAAGCGGATGCATGATGATCGCGTCGGAGGGAAAGCGCCGCAACTGTTCGGGACCGATCGAATAGGACGCGTAATCGGCGTTCTCCGATTCGTTCTGTTCGTCGTATTCCTCCTGGAGCCGAGTCACGTACAAGGCGTCCAGTTCGTCCAGGATGTCGTCCAGCCGGCTGGTGGACGCGTACTCGACGCCGTGCTCGTCGAGATGATCGAGGATGTCCTGCTTGATCTCGAAACCCGGCGGCGCGACGAAACGCAGGCGAACGTCCCTGTAGTTCTTCATCAGGTAGCTGAGCGACCGGACTGTCCTGCCGCGGCGCAGGTCGCCCATCATGGCGATGGTCCGGCCGTCGATGCCGCCGCGATTCTCGAAACTGCGCTCCAGCGTGTAAATGTCCAGCAAGGCCTGTGTGGGATGCTGGTCGGGACCGCTACCGGCGTTGATGACCGGGACCGGGCGTGGAATGGAGTCCATGAGTTCGGCCGCGCGCGCGGCCTTTCCGCCTTCCGGGGTGCGCATGATGATGATGTCCGCATACGAACTGAAGGTGCGGATGCTATCTTCGAAGGTCTCGCCCTTCACCTCCGACGATATGGAAGGATTGCGGATTTCACTGGTCTGCATGCCGAGGATGTGGCAGGCGCTGTTGAAGGACAGGAAGGTGCGTGTGGAGGGTTGCGTGAAATAGAGCATCGCGCGCCGGTTGGGCGCCAGCCGCTGCAGGGTTTGCGCGCCGGATCGCGATTTCGCGAGGGTCCGCACATGGGTCGCCAGACGGCACAGACGGTCGAGCATCGGCCGGTCGAACTGCCGGGTATCGATAACGTGAAACAACCCGCTACTCCCCATTGCGCCGCCATTATCGTTGAATGGCGCTCCGGTGTCGCGTGATGCGCCACGAAGGGTAAACTTTTCGCCGTCATGCCCACCAACGTCACGCAGGAATACAAAAAGGCCGAGCAGGCGTTTCGCGAGGCTCGGGAACCTCAAGACCGGTTGCGCTGCCTGCGCGAGATGCTGCGGCTCATCCCGAAACACAAGGGCACCGAGCACGTCCAGGCGGACATCAAGACCCGGATCAAGCAGCTCACGACCGAACTGTCCCGACCGCGCAAGGGAGGCGCGCGTTCCGGCCCCGCCCACGCGGTGCGTCGCGAGGGCGCGGCCCAGGTGGCGCTGCTGGGCGCGCCCAACGCCGGCAAGTCGCAATTGCATTCGGCGCTCACTGGGTCGCAGTCCACGGTGGGCGTCTGGCCGCATACCACCGAGACGCCTATACCGGGGATGGCGCCGTATCACGACATCCATTTTCAGTTGGTCGATCTGCCCCCGGTCGCGGTGGAGCGCACCCAGCCCTGGCTGGCGACCGCCCTGCAGCCGGCCGACGGCGCGTTGCTGGTCGTGGATATCGCCTCACCGGACTGTGCCGCCGAGATCGGAATCGTGCTGAACAAGATGGCCGAGAAGCGCGTGACCTTCGTTCCCGAATGGCCGGGAATGCCGGACCCGCGCAAGCGCCGCCGCAGGAAGCGCCGGGTGCAGAGGCAGGAGACTTTCGAGGACCTGTTCCGGATCCGCCTCCCTGCCCTGCTGGTCGCCAACAAGACCGACCTGGGAGACTACCGGGACCGGCTGGACGGCTTAAGCGGGAAGCTCCGCTTTCCTGCGGTTGCCGTGTCCGCCGAGACCGGGGACAACCTGGAGGCGATACCGGAGTTTCTGTTCAGGGGCCTTGGCGTGGTGCGGGCTTACACCAAGACGCCGGGCAAGCCGCCCGATCTGGGGCGGCCGTTCACTCTGCGGCATGGGGCCACGGTGAGCGAGTTGGCGTCGCTGGTGCACAAGGACATTGCGGGAAGCTTGCGGTTTGCGCGGATATGGGGGGAGAAGGTTTATGACGGGCAGCAGGTGAGTCCGAAGCACCTGATCCATGATGGGGACATACTGGAATTGCATCATCGCTGAACGGCGTACTGCCAGCCCTCGCCTTTCGTTCGCCCTCCTCCTCGTTGGAGACGCTGTTCGCGCCGGGGCATCGGCGCTCACTGGCTCGATTCTCGCTGTCCCTGCTCCAACGCTCCCACGAGGAGGAGGGCGAACGAAAGGCTTTAGCTGGCGCGATTGGGTGTTGCTCAGGTGCCGGGTTTCAGGATGGAGAGGATGGTGATTGTGGCGATGCAGAGCCAGAGGAGGCCGAGCATCGAGGTGCCGGCCGCGTAGTTCTTGCGGATTGCGCGCTCGCGCGAGGGGTTGGAGCCGGATGCTTCGATCTGCCGCCAGATGCCGAAGAACTGGATGATGTAGTAGCGGATGCCGATGCCGCAGGCGATGACGGCGCCGAAGAGAACGAGCTTCCATGCCAGCCAGGTCTGAAGCGCCAATGCGCCGAATACTGCGGCGAGGCCGCCCAGCACCAGCGCTGCCAGCAGCACGTATCGGATCAGGCGATCCAGCAACGCCAGTTTTCTTCCGGATGCGCGGTGCCTCAGGCGGTGGACGATCTCGACTAACGCGAGCCACAGCAGTGTTACGAAGCCGGCTGCCCACGCCAGTGTTGCGCCCCCGGGGAAATAGCCGAGCAGGGCCGAGAGGACGGTTCCCAGGCCGGCCTGGAGCACGAGCGCATAGCGAACGTGCTGGTCCACGTCCATGACATGCTCCATCAGGCGCTTGCGTTCGTCGAATGGCATGGACGCCGCGCGGCAGACAAAGCGGAATTCGCTGTTGATGACAAACTCGGCCCCCAGCCAGTACCCGAGCACGGCGATATGGACAACGAGGAGTACGTCAACCGTCATGGGTCACCAGGGCACGGACTCGCCATGCAGGTTCAGGAACTTGCCGGAGTCCTCCGCTCCCAGGCTGGTGATGACCTTGATTTGTTTCGCCACGGTGTCTTCGACGCTCCATGTGGCGGTCCAACCGCCCAACGCGGTTTGTGTCCAGCCCGGCGCCATGGAAATGACTCGAATCCCGCGTTCCCCGAGGTCAACCGCAAGACTCCTGGCGATCATGTTCAGCGCGGCCTTGCTTGTCCGGTACGCGTAACTCTGACCATGGTCATTGTTGCCGATGGACCCCATGTCTGACGACATCATGACCACCAGCGCATTGTCGCTCCGCATCAGGGACCCTTCCAATGCCCGGGTCAGTCGAAACTGAGCGATCACATTGACGCGCATGATCTCTTCCCAAAGCTCGTAGTCCATGCTGTCGATGCTCTGCCTGTGCGAGTCCTCGGTCCAGCTGCCGCCATACAAGCCGGCGTTGTTGATCAAATAATCGACTCGCTCCTCTTCCAGATTCCCTGCAAAGGAATCGATGGAGTCCCAGTCGTTCATGTCCAGTCGACTGATGTTGAGTAAAGGTTTGTATTGCCTGGCCAAATCGATTAGCGATTCCGCATTGTCCGGGTCACGGACTCCGGCAATCACTTTTTCTCCCATGGCCAGAAGTTGAGTGGCGTAGCCAAGGCCGATGCCGCGATTGGCGCCGGAAATCAACCAGGTATTGCTCATCTGTTTCTCCTGATGAAAGTGAGTAGTGCGCCTATTGGCGTGAGTCTATTGTTTCCAGGACGGTCTGGTTACTGGCCGTTTCCGGAAGCTCCATGTACGGACGAGTGCTGTAGGCTTCGTTCAGCCGGCTCAGCAGCGCGTCGGGAAGCGACATCTCTGCCGCGGCCAGCGCATCCTCGATGTGTTCGAGACGGGTCGCGCCGACCACCGGGGTAGTCACGGCCGGCCGGGTCCACAGCCAGGCCAGGGCCGCGCAGGCTGGCTTGATCCCATATTCGTCCGACACCTCCGCCAGCACGTCGAGCACCTCGTCGCGGGGCGCGCCATACATCTGGTCTGCTACATCGTCCGTCTTCGCTCGGGGCGTGGACAGGGGCGCGCGCGGGCGCGCCAGCCGTCCGCGGGCGAGCGGACTCCAGGGCAGGACGGCGATGCCCTGGTCCATGCAGAACGGCAGGAGATCGCGTTCTTCCTCGCGATACAGCAGGTTGTAGTGCACCTGCACGGTCTCGAACTCGGGCCAGCCGTTGGCCCTCGCCGTAAAGTTCATCTTGGCCAGCTGCCAGGCGCGAAGATTGCTCGCCCCCAGATGGCGCACCTTGCCTTCGCGTACCAGCCGGGCAAGCGCTTCCATCGTTTCTTCCACGGGGGTCTCATCGTCGTAGAGGTGTATCTGCAGCAGATCGATGGTCTCGACATCCAACCGCCGCAGCGAGGCTTCGCATGACGCAATCACGTTGCTGGCGGAAAGGCCCATTTCGCCTTCACCAACCGGGAAATAGACCTTGGTTGCGACCATGACGCGCCCGCGCGCTGCGGCCTTGCGCAACATGCGTCCAAGCACCTGCTCGCTGCGTCCGGTGGAGTACACGTTGGCGGTGTCGAAAAAGGTGATGCCGATCTCGAGCGCCCGGGCGAGTATCTCCATGGACTCCCGCTCGTCGAGTACCCAGGGCCGCCAGCGGCTGGACCCGAAACCCATGCAGCCGAGCGCAACGCGCGGCAGGGAGAAAACCATCAGATCTGTTTGCCGAGGACTGGCGAAGCGTCGGCCGAGGTCGTGCCGCCGTCGATCAGCGGGTCTCCGGTCGGCACGCCCAGCCGAACCTTGCCTGTCGGCGCCATGGACTGATCCCAGTTGAGCTCGATATGCGTGGATATGGCGCGGCAATCGCGGTACAGCCGCTGCACGGGATTGGACGCCTTTTGCCCCGTGACGCCCATCATGGCCGCCAGGGAGTCGGCCGTGGACGTGCATAGCCGCGATCCGAAGGTCATCAGCCGCCGCAGGCGCAGCAGACGCTCGCCGGCGATTTCCTCGCCTGCCGCGCCCGCGGCATGAAGCACCCTGATTACTTTCTCAAACAGCAACTCCGCGGCGTCGAGCCGTGCGCACGATTCGCCTACGCGGACCTGAACCGGCACCTGCGACACGATCGATTCTCCGAACAGCCTTCCCGTACGCCCTCGAGTTTGCTCGCAATAGGACTCCAGAGCTCCCCGCGCCGTGCCGAGCAGCGGCCCTACGAGCCAGCTTGTCTGATAGGGCCAGGTGCGAACCCGGTGAACGTAGCTTTCCGCAATCGCGGCGCCCGGCGGACTCATGCTGGCAAACTCTTCTATGGTCAGCACGCGCCGTGCCGGCACCAGTACCTGATCAACCACGACGTCATGACTGCCGGTACCGCGAAGTCCTTCGACATGCCAGGTGTCCAGGACCTGATACTCTCCCGGAAGCAGTATCGCGAAGTGGGAAATTGGTCCCCCGGAGTCTTCGCGGGCCGTGACCATCACGCCGCTTGCCACGTTGACGCCGCTGACGAAGGCCCATCGCCCCTTCAACTGCCAGTCGGAGCCGTCGCGGCGGATGACGCCTCCACCCGCGGAGCCGCTCGCCAGCACGGCGTCGTCGCCGGCGCTGGCAAAGAACTCCTCCTGGGCCTCCAGCGGAAACCGGCCGAGGTACATCACGTGGGAGAAGACCAGTGACACCAGCCAGCCGGTCGATCCGCACTCGCGCGCGAGCCGCTCACTCACCGTGAAATGAGGTCCCCAGTCAAGACCGTAGCCTCCAAAGCGTCGCGGCCTGTACAGTTTGTGCAGTCCCGCCTTTCTCAGCGCGTCCACCACCTCGGGGACCGGGTCGCGCAACTCCTCCGCCAGGACGGCATTCGCGCGAACGAGAGGAGCGAGCGATTCGGCCGCCGCTGCCAGCTCGGCCGGCGTCGGTATCGCGGAGTCTGTTGACGCCGGAGCACTGTTCTGGGGCATCCTTGGAACCTGACGTTAGTCAAGAATGAACGGGGAATAATAGCGCCATGAGCAATGACAACATGAATCGAAGTAGCAAGCCGGCGGATGCCGGGTCGGCCGGAACGTGGTCCGAGAGCGCCTTGAGGGCCCTGCATCATCCGTCGCTGAAGGACCGCGTCGTCGTCGTCACCGGCGGCAGCCGGGGCTTCGGCTGGTTCATGGCGAAGGAACTGCTGCGCGCCGGCGCGCGATTGACGCTGACCGGGCGCAACAGCGACACGCTGGCGAGCGTGCTGGGCAAAGCGCAGCGCATCGCAGGGGCCGGCCGGTGCATTGCCGTTGCCGGCGACGTTACCCGCCCAGAGGATTGCGCCCGCACCGTGGAAGAAACGCTTCGCGAGTTCGGCCGTATCGACGTTCTGATCAACAACGCCGGACGGTCATACGGAGAATTTGGCGACAGACTTGCGAAGATCACGCCGTTCTACCATGTCACGGAGCCGCAATTGCGAGCCATTGTCGAAACCAACCTGTTCGGCGTCTTCTTCATGACCCAAGCTGCGATGCCACACATGTTGAAACGGAATTTCGGCAAGGTGGTTTCCATCTCCACCAGCCTGCTCAACATGGTCCGACCCGGAAATTCCGTCTACGGGTCCTCGAAGGCGGCGCTCGAAACGGCGCATCGTTGTTGGGCGGGCGAACTGAAAGGCACCGGCATCGACGTGAATATCCTGTTGCCCGGCGGTCCGTCGGATACGGAGTTGATCACGCCGGCCATGGTGCCGGGCGTTGTCGGACAGCGCGCTGGCGGACGCCTGCTGCCCGGCGACATCATCGTGCCGCCGGCGGTATGGCTATGCACGGACGCAACCAACGGGATGACCGGCGAAAGGGTGATTGCGCGCTTCTGGGAAGTGGAACTGCCTCCGGACGAGGCCTTCAGGGGTTGTCTGCAGGAGCAGGTGGAAGAGCCGTCGATCATGTAGTGCGGCGCCGCTCAAGACCAGATTTTCGGTTCCGTGCCGAGAGACGGGTCCAGCGAAAAGCTGTTGGCGGGTCGTTCGAGGCCGAGGTTCTCGCGCAGCGTGGCGCTTTCATAGTCGGTACGGAAGAGCCCACGCGCCTGCAGAATTGGCACAACTTCATCGACGAATTCGTCGAGGTTTTCCGGCAGGTAATTGGGCGTAACCGAGAAGCCGTCCGCGGCGCCGGCGCGAAACCACTCTTCGCAGAAATCCGCGATCTGCTCCGGCGATCCGGCCCGCACCAGGCTCGCGCGGGAGACGACGACACGCCTCGCAAGCTCGCGTATCGAGAGTTTGTTTTCGCGCGCCATCTTGACGATCTGTTCCTGCACCCATTGCCCGCCCTCGGTTTTCTCGATTTCGGGCAAGGGGTCCTCCGGGGAGCAATGCGACAGGTCCGCGCCGATCTGCAATTGCAGCGTCTGTATGGCGAGCGCGTCCGGTATCAGCTCGATCAACTCCTGTTGTTTGCGTTTGGCTTCCAGTTCCGTTTCCCCCACGATGAACTGGACCGAGGGAATTACCTTGAGTTTTGCGGGGTCCCGGCCGAAACCAGCGGCGCGCTGCTTCATGTCGTCGTAGAACGCGCGCGCGTCATCCAGGTTGTTCTGTGCGGTGAATATCAGGTCGGCGGTCCTCGCCGCCAGCGCTCTTCCCGGCGGCGAGCCGCCCGCCTGCACGATGACCGGGTGGCCCTGGGGCGGCCGACCGATATTCAGCGGGCCGGCAACCCGGAAGAACTCGCCCTCGTGGTCCAGTTGATGGACCTTGTCGGGCGAAAAGTAGCGCCCTGCCCCGGAATCCCGGATGATGGCGTCGTCTTCCCAACTGTCCCATAGCCGGCGTACGACATCGACAAACTCCTCGGCGCGCTCGTATCGCCGGTCGTGGTCCATGATTCTGTCGAACCCGAAGTTGCGCGCCTCGATCGAACTCGTTGACGTGACAACATTCCAACCGGCGCGGCCGTTCGAAATATGGTCAAGTGACGCGAAACGGCGGGCGACCGCATAGGGTTCGTTGAAGGTGGTGGACATCGTCGCCACCAGGCCGATATGTTGCGTAACGGCGGCAAGCGCCCCGAGCAGCGTGCTGGGCTCGAGCTTCCCGGCGTAGTCGGTGGCCGCAAAAGCCTCCCTGCCCTTGATGTTGGGGTAGCCCATGGAATCGCCCGAGAAGTAGATATGGAGCTTTCCCCGCTCGGCTTTCTGCGCCAGCCCGGCGAAATTGCTGAAATCATGCTGATCCAGCGGGCCTTCTCTCGGGTAGCGCCAGCCGCCGGGATGCGAGCCGCTGTTGTGAACAAAAACTGCCAGAATCAACTGGTGCGGGTCCAACATGGTGCGCGAAGTTTATCGTCCCGCGCAGATCCGGGCGGCAGCGCCCGCCGGGTGAGTTCGCTTACCGGCGGTACCATGTGTGGGCGTGATCGTCTTGATGAGGAGGTCAGGACAACTGATGATCAATCGACGCGACTTCGTTTTGGCGGCCGGCATGAGCGCCCTGGGCGTTGCGGGCCCTACTCCCGGTGCCGCGCAAGCCGGGGTGGACGTGACCCCGCCAGAGGGCCCCTGGGAATCCTGGAATGAACTGCGCCGCGCCGGCGGCGTCCTGAATTACGCGACAGCGGGACCGGACGACACGGGCAAGCCGCCGGTGGTCCTGCTGCACCGATTGGGCGGGTGGTTGTCCGATTGGCGGCACGTTGCGGCCATTCTGGGCCGGGAGCGACGCATTATCGCGTTCGACCTTCCTGGTCATGGCGGATCGCAGTGGCAAGGGAGCCCCCCATACGTCCAGACCCTCGGCGAGTCGGCCTCACTGCTGGTCGGGGCGTTCGATGAACTTGAAATCGACAAGGTCGATCTCATAGGCACGTCGCTGGGCGGATGTGTGAGCGTGATCCTCGCGGCGTTCTGGCCTGAACGGATCAACCGGCTGGCGATCGTATCGTCAGCGTTGGCGCCGCGCCGGTCTCTCGATCAGATCCGCGCCCTTATTGACGACGCGCAAGCTGACATGTTCGACGAGAACGGTCTGCCGATCGTATTCCGGGAGAGCCTGCTGAACGAAACGTTCGGCATCGTCGACACCCACGATATCTACGTCGAAAGCCTCGCCAGCCGGAAAGCGGCCGGGCGCTGGATCCAACCGTCGGAAAGGGGCGTCGCCATTACCGATATCGTCGGAACGCTCGCCCGGGTAACGGCCCCGACGCTTGTCGTATATGGAGAAAAGGACCGGGCCTACGGAAAATATCGCGCCGGCGCCGAAGCCGCCCTCCCTGGCGCAACCTTCCTGGACATCGCGAATTCCGGTGCATTCGCCATGCAGGAAGAACCTGCCGTACTGGCGCGGGTGCTGAGCGACTTCATCGATTGACTAGGGCGTGTTAACACTTAATAGCGCATCGACGATGAGCACGAAGGTGATGAAGCCGAGGTAGATGACATCGAGCTTCTCGAAGCGCGAGAAGATGCGCCGGTATCCCTTGAGCCGCCGGAACAGGCGCTCCACTTCGTTGCGCCGCTTGTAGAGCTCCCGGTCGTATT
>JAPOWV010000082.1 GCA_026707445.1 Gammaproteobacteria bacterium | reverse complement strand
GGACGCCGGGCCAGAACAGGTCGATGAAGCCGGAACTGTTGTCGAGCTTCGCTACATGCTCCTCATAGCGCGCCACCGAGCGGCGCTCCACGCCGAAAACGCGGAAGAAGGCGTTGTAGAAGCTGTGCGTTTCACTTGTCTCGCGAACCGCGTTGATCCATTCCTCGGCGAATGTGGCCGCGCGGACCCGGACCTCGTTCCAGGAAAGGCGCATCAGTTTGCGTTGCTTACCCTACTCAGCGCGGGAAATCTTCATACGGCGACGGCGTTCTCTCTGACGAGGTGGAATCGGATGACTCTCGGCACATCCGCTTCATCGAAGTGACAGAGGACGGCATCCCGCGCCATTGCCTTCAGCTCGGCCCAGTCCTCCCCCTGAGTGAAGATGCTATGCCCCAGGGCACGCGCTTCGTATCCACCTTCCATCGACTCGGTGACCTCGAAAATAATCTCGCTTGTCGCCATGTGCGTTACCTCGTTATCTCAGGGCAAGAGTGACTACAGATGTCCCGCTGCCAGCAGCAGGATAAAGAAACCGGGTCACTATAGCGAATATCGTGCGCCGAAGATTCGCGGGATCACGCTGCGATCCGACGCTTGCGTTCACGAACAGCCTCCAGCCCGTCGAACGTGGCGCGCCTTCGGCATCGCGTCCGGGTAGGAACTTGATTGCTTTGCTGTTGGACTTTCGTTCCCCGACGGGAAGCGACGCTGTGCATGTACAGCGGGTTGGCGTTCATCCCGTAGCGTGCAGATTTCTGCCAGCATCGAGGGACGGCAGCCGGGCGATAGCTGCGCCGTTCTTTTGTTCGGCCAGCCGCAACTCGTAGAGCTTTTGGAGATTAAGCCAGAACTCGCCGGAGGTGCCGAAGAAACGGCCCAGGCGCAGGGCGGTATCGCCGGTTACGGAGCGCCGGCCGTTGAGAATTTCGGTGATGCGATTTACGGGTACTTCAATCCGCCGCGCCAACTCCGCCGCGCTCATTTCGAGCGCGTCAAGGTCCTCGCGCAATGTTTCGCCGGGATGGATGGGTTCACGCATTTCATTCCTCCTCTCAATGGTAGTCCACGATTTCCACTTCGGTTGGACCGGAACTGTCCTCTGGCCACTTGAAGCAGATCCTCCACTGGTCGTTGATACGGATGCTCCACTGCCCCTTGCGCGCCCCTTTGAGCGCCTTTAGGCGATTGCCGGGCCGTGCAAGGTCGCCTAGGCGGGTGGCGGCATCGAGTTGGTCGAGTTTGCGCGAGGCTATGCGGGCGAATCCGGAAAAAGCCGCTATCCTGCGGCCCCGGTAGAACGCCTCAGTCTTCCTGTCCGAGAAGCCAACGATCACGACAATTTCCGTTCCTGCTGCGACCGTACCGCATGCACCATAGCGAAAACATCCGCATTACGTCAAGCATAACTCATCAAGGCTGACTGGTGGATAGTCACCAACTGATGAACCGTCGAGTGTTCGGCCGGCCCTAAGTGGAGCCCGTTGAGGTCCCATTGGGGTCTTATATTTCTAAGTGCTGAACCAACCTAAAGTTTTCCTGCTACGGAGGCTAATATCAATCCAGCAAAAAACACGAGAAATGTAAGCGCGCTACCTGTGTACGTCCCGTCCCCAAATAAGCCCAATGCGGTTACGCACAACATCCAGCAAATTAGAATCGCTGCGGGTCCCGGCGCTCGTATCCCCACAGCTACATTGCGGAGCAACCGCACAACAACATTTGTGTCGGAGTCTCCCTTCTTCTGCTTAATCTCGTTATTTGACATTAATTGTGTCACTCATCTGAAACACCCAAACCTAGTCCCCTAAGCAAACTTGGTACACCAGACGCGCATAAAACACCGACTAAAACAGCGAACAAAGACGAGCTAACTACGTCTTCGACAGTGAGGATTGCAACGACAGGAAACACGACCACAAGGACTACTAAGCCGTTAAGTCGGACCCCGAAGCCCTTTCTCGTAACAATACGGTGGGCGAAGATTCCTACCAAACCGACGATTGGAATTGCCGCCAGTATCCAAGATACCAAACTCATGATTTATTCCCTTGATCTAAATTTATCCACTTGCCGCACTTCCACATCTTGAAGCACGGCTGAAGCCAATTCCTCGAAGCTAAACCCCACTCACATGTCCTCCCGCCTCTCGGCCTCGCTGGGGTGACAATCAGGGTGAGCTACCTCCACGACATTATTTCACCGAAGAGCAGATCACTTCAATCTTGAGAGAGCCGGAGGCGGGCCTATTCCCCTTTTTCCGATGAAGAACTCCGCCTAGCGACGTAGCTCCACCACCTTGACTTCGGATCCCACCAGAAAGGCCGCCCAGGCATCCATGAGGCGCCGGCGGCGCTCAAACAGATCGGATCGGAAATAGGCGCCCTCCACACCGCCCACGGTATGTGCAAGCGCCGCTTCCGCCACTTCACGAGCCTTGCCGGTGTCGGCACACCAGTCGCGGAAGCTCGACCGAAATCCGTGCACCGTTGCACGCTCGGCAAGCCCCGTGTCCCGTAGCACCTTGGTGAGCGTCATGTCGGAGAGCATGCGCCCGCGCCGAATGGGAGACGGAAAGACCAGTCCGTTCCCGCCGCCGAGTTGGCGGGCCTGTTCCAGCACTTCCATTGCCGGCGCGCTCAAGGGGACGCGGTGCTCGATTCCCGCCTTCATGCGCTCGCCGGGGATTTTCCAGACATCGCCGTGCATCTCCGTCCACTTCGCGCCGCGGACCTCGCCGGAGCGAGCGGCCGTAATGATCAAGAATTTGAGCGCCAGCTTCGCCACCAACGATGCATGGGAAGTTTGTACGACGTCCAAGGCTTCGGAAATTTCCGAATAAGGCAACGCCCGGAAATGCGCCTTGACGGCCGGCATGCGGGGCAGGGCGCCATCGATCGCTCCTCCGGCGGCATTGAATTGCACAAACCCGTGGGCCTGACACCACTTCAGCGTTGCGCGGATGTTCCGCCGCACCCGCCGGCCGGTTTCCGGTTTAGAAGTCCAGATTGGCGTCAGTACGGCCAGTACATGCTCCCGGTCAATATGATCTACCGGCAAATCGCCTAACCGCGCCATGGCATGGCGTTCCAACTGCTGCATCCAGTTTGCCGCCGCCTTCTCGCTGCGCCAGCGCGGGCGTAAGGCTTCGTGGGTGCGCTGCGCCGCCTCGCGAAAGGGCGGAACCTTGGGCCGACGTTTTACCGCCAGCGGATCGCCGCCACGCCGCGCCAATCTCCGATTTGCATAGGCCGCTTCGCGCGCCTCCGTCAGCGTCACCCAGGAACACCCGCCCAGTCCAATGTCATGGCGCTTTCCGTGTATGGTCAGCCGCTGCACCCATTGCTTTGACCCGCCGGGCGCCACTCTCAAATACAGGGTATTGCCGTCGCCGTACAGGCCCGGTTGGTTGATCGCCCGTACCTTTTTCACCGTCAGTTTGCTTTGCCCCACGAAATATCTCATGCTCTTCTCACCCTTTTTATCCAACGCTGGGACGCGAATTCTAGCGTACGGCTGCGCGGGATGCAAGACGAAGAGAAAGAACAACTTCGTGATAAATGATTGTTTTATATCATACTTCTGTCGTCTTGTGGCAGTTCATGGCATTTGGAGGAAAATGGGTTATGGCTCCCCGGGCCGGACTCGAACCAGCGACCAATTGGTTAACAGCCAACCGCTCTACCTACTGAGCTACCGGGGAAGCGTGGCGCGATTTTAGCCGGATCGGGCGCTTCAGGCGAGCAATCTCCCGATCCGTCTGATGGCTTCCTTGAGGTCGTCCATGCCGCAGGCAAAGGAAAACCGCAGGTGGCCTTCGGCGCCGAAGGCCGCGCCCGGCACCAGTGCGACTTCGGCCTCGGAAAGGATCAGTTCGGCCATCTGCGTGTCATTGTCCAGTCCCTTGGACCGGATCGCCTCGCGCGCATCGGCAAACACGTAGAAAGCCCCCTGGGCCGGCGCGCAACGCATTCCCGGAAGCGCGTTGACGGCCTCGTACATGTATTCGTAGCGCTCGCGGAAGGCGTCGCGCATTGTGGTGAGGATCGACTGGTCGCCCTCCAGCGCCGCGGCCGCGGCCGCCTGCGAGATGCTGCACGGATTGGACGTGCTCTGGCTGCACAGTTTGCGCATCGCGTTGACCAGGTCCACGTGGGCCGCCGCGTAGCCGATGCGCCAGCCGGTCATCGCGAAGGCCTTGGATACGCCGTTGATCGTGACGATGCGGTCCTGCATGCCAGTCCAGACCTGGGCCGGCGTCAGCCACGGCTCTTCACCCCAGTAGATGTGTTCGTAGATGTCATCGGAAACCACCAGCACCTGCTCATGCGCCGCGAGGACCTCGCCCAGCGCTTCGAGCTCGGACCGGGTGAAGCTGACTCCGGTTGGGTTGTTCGGCGTATTGAAGAAGATCAGCCGGGTGCGCTCGGTGATTGCCTCCTCGATCTGCTCCGGCGTCACCTTGTAGCCGGCTTCCAGTCCGGCGGACACGACCACCGGCTCGCCGTCGCACAGCTTGACGATGTCGGGGTAGGACACCCAGTAGGGCGCCAGCACGATGGCCTCGTCGCCGGGGTTCAGCACCGCCGCGCATACGTTGTAGAGGACCTGTTTGGCGCCGGCCCCCACGCTGATCTGGCCGGGTTCGAAGCCGAGCCCGTTGTCGTGCTCGAACTTGTTGCAGATGGCTTGCTTCAGCGCCGGAGTGCCGTCGGCGGCCGTGTAGCGCGTGTCGCCGGATTCCATGGCCTGAACCGCTGCGGCGCAAACATGCTCGGGCGTATCGAAATCGGGCTCGCCCGCACTCAGGCTCAGCACGTCCCGCCCCGCCGCGCGCATTTCGCGGGCAAGGGACGATACGGCAATGG
>JAPOWV010000012.1 GCA_026707445.1 Gammaproteobacteria bacterium | reverse complement strand
ATAGGCGGTGTCGATGATCCCGCGCACCTCCTTGTCGATCGCGTGCACCGTGGCGTCGGACACCTGCTTGTGCTGGGTGACCGTGCGGCCCAGAAAGACCTCGCCGTCCTCTTCGCTGTAGGTCAGGGGACCCAGGCGGCTGGACAGGCCCCACTTGGTGACCATGTTGCGCGCGATCGCGGTGGCGCGTTCGATATCGTTGGCGGCCCCGGTGGTCACCGCGTCCTTGCCGAACACCAGCTCCTCGGCCACGCGTCCGCCGAACAGGCTGGTGATCTGGCTGATCAGGCGCTGCTTCGAATGGCTGTGGCGGTCGACTTCCGGCAGGAACATCGTCACGCCCAGCGCGCGGCCGCGTGGAATGATCGTCACCTTGTGAACCGGGTCGTGCTCGGGCACGTTCAGGCCCACGATGGCATGCCCGGATTCGTGATAGGCGGTGAGCTTGCGCTCCTCGGGGCTCATCACCATGGACTTGCGTTCGGTGCCCATCAGGATCTTGTCCTTGGCCTTCTCGAACTCCTCCATGGTCACGGACTTGTTCCCGACCCGTCCGGCCAGCAGGGCCGCCTCGTTGACGAGGTTGGCGAGGTCGGCGCCGGAGAAACCGGGCGTACCACGCGCCAGCGTGCTGGCGGAAACACTGTCGTGCACGGGCACCTTGCGCATGTGCACCTTGAGAATCAGCTCACGGCCGCGAATGTCCGGCAACGGCACCACCACCTGGCGGTCGAAGCGTCCCGGGCGCAGCAGCGCCGGATCCAGCACGTCCGGGCGGTTGGTAGCGGCGATGACGATGATGCCCTCGCTGCCGGCGAACCCGTCCATCTCCACCAGGAGCTGGTTCAGCGTCTGCTCGCGCTCGTCGTGGCCGCCGCCCAGTCCGGCGCCCCGGTGGCGCCCCACCGCGTCGATCTCGTCGATGAAGATGATGCAGGGCGCCTGTTTCTTGGCCTGCTCGAACATGTCACGCACTCTGGAGGCGCCCACCCCCACGAACATCTCGACGAAATCCGAGCCGGAAATGGTGAAGAACGGCGCCTCGGCCTCGCCGGCGATCGCGCGCGCCAGCAAGGTCTTGCCGGTGCCGGGCGGGCCGACCATGAGCACGCCCTTGGGGATCTTTCCGCCCAGCCGCTGAAACTTCGACGGGTCCTTGAGAAACTCGACGACCTCGGCAACTTCCTCCTTGGCCTCCTCGATGCCGGCGACGTCCTCGAAAGTCACGGGAGTCTGGTCCGGGTTGAGCAGGCGGGCGCGGCTGCGGCCGAAGGACATGGCTCCGCCACGGCCGCCTACGCCGCCCTGCATCTGGCGCATGAAATACAGCCAGATGCCGATCAGCAGCAGGAACGGCAGCAGGTTGAGCAGGAACGAGAGCCAGGCGCTCTCCGACTTCGGTTTGGGCGAATGCACCTCCGCGCCGCTCGCGGTGAGATCGCGGACCAGTTCGGAATTGTCGGTGGAGGGCGGGCTGTAGGTCACGAATTTCTGCCCGCCGACCTGTTCACCGCGAATCGTGCGGTCTTCAAGGATTTCGACTTCCTTGATCCCGCCGTTGCCCACCAGTTCAAGGAACTGCGAGAAATTGATCTCCTCGGCCTGAGTGCCCCGGTTGTTCAGGGGCTGCAGCAACATCATCAGGGCCAGCGCTATGACCAGCCACAAGAAGATATTCTTGGTGAACTTGTTCATTCGGGCTGCGGCACGATCCTCAGATACGGCTTGGGCGATTCCCACCCGTTCGGGAACTTCTCTTTGGCCTGCTCGTTCGAGACCGCGGGCACGATGATGACGTCCTCGCCCCATTTCCAGTTCACCGGGGTCGCGACCTGGTGCGACGCCGTGAGCTGGCACGAATCCAGCAGCCGAAGCACCTCGTCGAAGTTGCGACCGGTGCTCATGGGATAGGTCAGCATGGCCTTGATCCGCTTGTCCGGGCCGATGACGAACACCGAGCGCACCGTGAGGTTGTCCACCGCGGTGCGGCCTTCGGAGGTGTCGCCGGCGCCGGCCGGCAGCATGTCGTACAGCTTGGCGATCTCAAGGTTGGAATCGCCGATCAGCGGATAGGTCACGGCGTGTCCCTGCGTTTCCTCGATGTCCTTGACCCACTCGTTGTGATCGCTGACCGGGTCGACGCTCAGTCCGATGACCTTGGCGTCGCGCTTCGAAAACTCCGGCATGAGCCCCGCCATATAGCCCAGCTCGGTGGTACACACCGGCGTGAAATCCTTGGGGTGAGAAAAGAGAATGGCCCAGCCGTCGCCGATCCATTCATGGAAACGAATTGCGCCTTCGGTCGTCTCGACCGTGAAATCCGGCGCCACATCGTTGATTCTCAGGCTCATCGCGTGCCTCCTTGATGTTTACGGCCCCCTGCTTTGAGGTCCGTATTAGCCGACCGATTGTAGCAAACAGGTGTTCTCGCCATGGACAAAACGCTGATACGTACGGGGGATTTTTCTTCCACAAGGATTTGAGGGCGCCAAAGCGCTTCTTCAAGTAGCGTTCAGGTGCGGCCAACGAGGTAGGTTTCGCGACTGGACTTCCTTGAAGCGGCGGGCGTGCGAAGCCGCGCCTTGCGCAGGCTGGCGCGGGCCTTCGCGACGAATTCCTCGAACCCGGCGCCCTGGAAGAGCTTGGTCACGAACACGCCCCCCGGTCGCAAGAGCCCGAGAGCCGCCTCAAGGGCCATGTCGGCCAGTTCCATGGATGCCGCCTGGTCCCGGTCCCGGTTGCCGCTCAGCTTCGGAGCCAGGTCCGAAAGGACCGCGTCCGCCGGCCCGTCCAGGGCCCGCCGCAGATCCGCGATGACCGCGGGGTCGGCAATATCCGCCTGCAGGACCTCAACGCCCTTGAGCGGCTCCATCGGCTCGATGTCCACTGCCACGACCCGTCCGCCCGGCGCCACCTTGGGCGCCGCGTACTGGCTCCATCCGCCGGGCGCCGCGCCCAGATCGACGATCCTGCCGCCACGCCGGAACAGGCGGTCGCGGCGATCGAGTTCCCGGAGCTTGTATACGGCCCGGGACCGCCAGCCTTCCGCCCGCGCGCGCCGGGTCCAGTGATCCGCCCAGGCGCCCGTCGTCATCATGACCTTATTCGTAGTTCACGGCCAGGATCTCGAAGCTTCGAAGACCTCCCGGCGTGCTGAGTGATATCTCGTCGCCTTCGTACTTGCCGATCAACGAACGGGCCATCGGCGAAACGAATGAAATCGCGTCGTCGCGCACCCTCGCCTCGTCCTCGCCCACGATCTGGTAACTGACCTGCCCGCCTCCGTCGAGACTCTTCAGATCCACGGTAACGCCGAACACCACCCGCCCGTCGTGCGGAATGCGATCCAGGTCGATCACCCGTGCGTGGGCCAGGCGGCCTTCGATATCGCGGATGCGGGCCTCGACCAGTCCCTGCTGTTCCTTGGCCGCGTGGTACTCGGCGTTCTCGCGCAGGTCACCGTGCTCGCGGGCCTCCCCTATGGCGCGCGCCAGGCGCGGACGGTCCTCGTTCCGCAGCCGCTTCAATTCCTCGCGCAGCGCCTGTTCGCCAGCTGGTGTCATCGGTACCTGGGTCATGTCGCCATCGCCTCGTGAAGGTCCTGCAGTCGCGATACCGCGCCTGCGCCGTAATAGTCGATCGCCCGGCAGGCCGCGTCGGCAGCCGCCAGGGTGGTGAAGTAGGTGACGTTGTTGCGAACGGCCTGCTCCCGGATTTCGTGCGACTCCAGGATCGAGGCGCGCCCCTCGGTGGTGTTCACGATCAGGTCCACCTCGCCGTTGCAGATCAGGTCCACGATATGCGGGCGGCCCTCGCGCACCTTGTTGATGCGCCTGCAGGAAACCCCGTGACGGGCCAGGAAGGCGGCGGTCCCGTGCGTGGCCACCAGGTCGAATCCCTTCAGCTGGAGCATTCGCGCCAGGTCCACCGACTCCTCCTTGTCCGGATCGCGCAGCGACAAAAGGGCCGCGCCGCCGCGCTTCAGGTCCACGCCGGCGCCTTCCTGGGCGCGCGCGTAGGCCTCGGCAAAGCTGGTTCCCACGCCCATGACCTCGCCGGTTGACTTCATTTCCGGTCCGAGTATCGGATCCGCGCCGGGGAAACGGGAGAACGGAAAGACCGATTGCTTGACCGAGAAATACGCCGGTCGCGGAGGATCGCCTACTCCCTGTTGGTCCAGGGTGCGCCCCACCATGACCAGCGCCGCGACCTTGGCGAGCTGGATGCCGACGGCCTTGGAGACGTAGGGAACGCTGCGCGAGGCGCGGGGATTCACTTCCAGGACATAGATGTCGCCATCCTGGATTGCGAACTGCACGTTCATCAGCCCGCGCACGCCCAGGGCCTTGGCAAGAAGCGCGGTCTGGCGCGCCAGTTCCTCCTGCACTTCCTCGCCGGCCGTCGCGGGCGGCAGGCAGCAGGCGGAGTCCCCGGAGTGGACGCCGGCCTGCTCGATGTGCTCCATGATTCCGCCGATCAGTACCCGTTCGCCGTCGTAGATCGCGTCTACGTCGAATTCCACCGCCCGGGGCAGAAACTCGTCCAGCAGCACCGGGCTCTCGTTGGACACGGACACGGCCTCGGCCATGTAGCGCCGCAGCTCCTCCTCGCCGTGCATCACGTCCATCGCGCGCCCGCCCAGCACGTAGGAAGGCCGCAGCATGAGCGGGTACTTGAGTTCCCGCGCCAACCTCACGGCCTCATCGACCGAGCGGGCGGTGCGGTTCTCCGGCTGCTTAAGGCCCAGTTCCCGGAGCAGGTCCTTGAAGCGCTCGCGGTCCTCGGCCCGGTCGATGGCGTCCGGGGGCGTCCCGATAATCGGGGCGCCGGCGCGGTCGAGGTCCCGCGTGATCCGAAGCGGCGTCTGGCCGCCGTACTGGACGATCACGCCCTCGGGCTTCTCGCGCCCGACGATCTCCATGACGTCCTCGACCGTCAGGGGCTCGAAATACAGCTTGTCGGAGGTGTCGTAGTCGGTGGACACGGTCTCGGGGTTGCAATTGACCATGATCGTCTCGTAACCGGCTTCGCGCAGCGCCAGCGCCGCGTGCACGCAGCAATAGTCGAACTCGATGCCCTGCCCGATCCGGTTGGGCCCGCCGCCCAGAATCATGATCTTGGCCCGGTCGGAAGGTTCCGCCTCGCATTCCTCCTCGTAGCTGGAATACATGTAGGCCGTGGACGTGGGAAATTCCGCCGCGCAGCTGTCGACGCGCTTGAAGACCGGCCCTATCCCCGCCGACCGCCGCCGCTCCGTCAGCTGCCGCTCGCTCACGCCGAGCAGGTGCGCCAGGCGGCTGTCGGCAAAGCCCTTGCGCTTCAGTTGCAGAAGCCGGTCATCGCTCAGGGCCTCCATTCCGGCGGTCTTCACGGCCTCTTCCTCGCGCACCAGGTCGGCGATCTGGCCAATGAACCACGGATCGATCCGGCACAGTTCGAAGACTTCCCGCTCGGACATCCCCAGGCGCAGCGCGTCGGCCACGTACAGCAGGCGCTCGGCGCCGGCGGTGCGCAGTTCCTCGCCGACCAGCGCCCGCGCATCGGGACCGGAGGAATCCACCCGTTCGCACAGCCCGTCGATGCCGATCTCCAGGCTCCGCAGGGCCTTCTGCAGCGATTCCTGAAAGGTCCTGCCCAGCGACATCGCCTCGCCGACCGACTTCATCTGGGTGGTCAGCCGCGCATCGGCGCGCGGGAACTTCTCGAACGCGAAGCGCGGCGCCTTGGTCACGATGTAGTCGATCGCCGGCTCGAAGGAGGCCGGCGTCAGCCCCGCGGTAATCTCGTTCTTCAGTTCGTCCAGCGTGTAGCCGATGGCCAGCTTGGCCGCCACCTTGGCGATGGGAAAGCCGGTGGCCTTGGAAGCCAGCGCCGACGAGCGCGAAACCCGCGGATTCATCTCGATCACCACCATGCGGCCGTCATCGGGATGAATCGCGAACTGCACGTTGGAGCCGCCGGTGTCCACGCCGATCTCCCTCAGCACCGCGATGGACGCGTCGCGCATGCGCTGGTATTCCTTGTCGGTCAGCGTCAGCGCCGGCGCCACGGTAATCGAGTCGCCGGTGTGTATGCCCATGGGATCGACGTTTTCGATCGAGCACACGATGATGCAGTTGTCGCGAGCGTCGCGGACCACCTCCATCTCGAATTCCTTCCAGCCAAGCACCGACTCCTCGACCAGCGCCGAGTGGCTGGGGGAGGCGTCCAGCGCCCGCGCCATCGCCGATTCGAACTCGGCCGCGTCCCGGGCAATGCCGCCGCCCACACCGCCCAGCGTAAAGGAGGGGCGGATGATGGCCGGATAACCGATCTCGCCGATCACCTCCAGCGCCTCGGGAACGCTGCGGACCATCCAGGAGCGGGGCGTTTCCAGCCCTATGGACAGCATGGCGTCGCGAAAGCGCTCGCGGTCCTCGGCCTTGTCGATGACGTCGCCGCGGGCGCCGATCAGTTCCACGCCGAACTGCTCGAGCACGCCCTCCCGGTCCAGTTCCAGCGACGTATTCAGGCCGGTTTGTCCGCCCATGGTGGGAAGCAATGCATCCGGACGCTCGCGCTCGATCACCGCCGCAAGGGAGCGTGCGTTCACCGGCTCGATATAGACCGCGTCGGCGGTTTCCGGGTCGGTCATGATCGTGGCCGGGTTGGAGTTGGCCAGCACCACGCGATATCCCTCCTCGCGCAGCGCCTTGCACGCCTGAACGCCGGAATAGTCGAATTCGCAGGCCTGACCGATCACGATCGGGCCCGCGCCGATGATCAGCACGCTTTCGAGATCGTCCCTGCGAGGCATCGGGTCAAGAGGTCCTGATCAGTCCGGCGAAGCGTTCGAAGGCGTAACCCAGGTCATGCGGGCCGGGGCTGGCCTCGGGGTGGCCCTGGAAGCCGATGGCGGGACGGCTGCGATGGGCGAGGCCCTGCAGTGTTCCGTCGAAAAGCGAGCGATGCGTGGCCCGCAGGCAATCGGGCAGGCTTTCCTCTTCCACCGCAAAGCCGTGGTTCTGGCTGCTGATGGCCACCTCCCCGCTTTCAAGGTCCACTATAGGATGATTGGCGCCATGGTGTCCAAATTTCATCTTCATTGTGCGCGCGCCGCAGGCGAGCCCCAGGATCTGGTGTCCCAGGCAGATGCCCAGGACGGGCGTTCCCGTGTCCAGAATCTCTTTTACCGCCTCGATCGCATAGGTGCAGGGCTCAGGGTCGCCCGGCCCGTTTGACAGGAAAATGCCGTCCGGCTTGAGCGAAAGGGCCTCGCTTGCCGGCGCCTCGGCGGGCAGCACGGACACGCGCCGGGCCAGGCGGGACAGCGAGCGGAGAATGTTCCGCTTGACGCCGTAGTCGTAGGCCACGATCCGCTCGAACCTCGAACCTCCCGCACCGCCCGTCCACGCTATTTCCAGACCTGCGGCGTCAACCGGCCATTCATAGGCCGAGTCGACGCTCACGACGCGCGCCAGGTCCATGCCCACCATGCCCGGCGCGGCGCGGGCCAAAGCCAGCGCCTCGTCGGACCGGTCCGTGCCGGTGAGGATGCAGCCCTGCTGCGCGCCCTCTTCCCTAAGGATGCGTGTCAGCCGCCGGGTATCGATTCCGGCGATAGCGACCGTACCCTCATCGCGCAGGAAATCCGTGAACGGCGTGTCCTTGCGCCAGTTGCTTTCGACTACCGGCAGGTCGCGGATGATCAGACCCGCCGCATAGACCCGGTCGGACTCGTAGTCTTCCCGGTTTGCGCCGGTGTTGCCCACGTGGGGCACCGTGAGCGTGACGATCTGGCGGCAATAGGATGGGTCGGTGAGGATTTCCTGGTAGCCGGTCATGGCGGTGTTGAACACCACCTCGCCCTGGGTCTCGCCATCGGCGCCGATCGACCAGCCACGGAACACGGCCCCGCCCGCCAGGGCTAGCACCGCGGGAGTCACCCGGAAGTAGCCGTCGTGGAAGATTCCATTACGGAAGACAAATCGTACAATCCGGGCGGGCGCCCGGCAAGCCAGCGCGCGGCGCGCAGCGCTCCGGCGGCGAATACGCCGCGGCTCAGGCTCTGGTGCCGCAACTCCAGCACTTCCTCGTTGCCGGCCAGCAACACGGAATGATTGCCGGAATAACCCCCTCCGCGGACCGCGCTGAACCCTATGGAGCCCTTCTCCCGCTCGCCGGTCTGACCGTGGCGCTGGAATACGGCAACCTCGGAGAACTCCCTACCGCGCGCCGCGGCGGCCGTCCTGCCGAGTTGCAGCGCGGTCCCCGACGGAGCATCGGCCTTGCCGCGATGGTGGGTCTCGACGATTTCGAGGTCATAGTCCTCACCGAGCTGCCCCGCCGCCACCTTGAGCAGTTCGTTCAGCACGTACACGCCCAGGCTCATGTTGCTGGCCTGCAAGACGGCGATGCGCCCGGCCGCCTGTTCCAGGGCCGCCTGGCCCGCCTCGCCTATTCCGGTCACGCCCTCCACCAGCGCGCAGCCGGCTTCGGCGCATGCCGACGCGATCTCCGCGGTCACGGCAGCGGAGGAAAAATCGACCGCCACATCGGCGCCGGCCACGCTTTCCGCAGGCGAAGCCGTGACCTTGACGCCGGCGGCGGGAAGGTTTGCGGCCAGCCCGGCGTCCTGCCCGATCCAGGCATCGTCGGGCGCCGCCAGGGCGCCCGCAAGCTCCAGGTCGCCGGCCGCGGCCACCCGCGCCATCAGTTCGCGGCCCATGCGGCCGCTGGCTCCCAGCAGGCTGATCTTCATGATGCGCGCCGCTCGCTTCCCTTGCCCCGCGCCCACTCGAGCCAGCGCGCCCGGCGGGGCTGCTGGCGGTCGCCCTGGCTCTCAAGCTCCCGGGCAAACTCCTTGAGCAGCCGCTTCTGCGCGCCGTTCAGCCCCACGGGCGTTTCCACTTCGATATGGCAGAAGAGATCCCCCTTGCGTCCGCCTCGGGCGGGCTTGACGCCGCGATTGCGCAGGCGGAAGGTGCGCCCGGATTGGGTGCCGGCGGGAATCTTCAGTTTCACGTTTCCGGTCAGTGTCTGCACTTCCACCTCTCCACCCAGGGCAGCGGTGGTAAAGCTTAATGGAAAGCGGCAGTGGAGATTGGCCCCGTCCCGCTCGAAGACGGGATGCGGCCGGACATTCATTTCCACCAGCAGGTCGCCGGCCGGGCCGCCGCGTTTCCCGGCATTGCCCTTGCCGCGCACGCGGGAACGGTCGCCCGTGTCCACGCCCGGCGGCACCTTGAGCGAAATCTCCTCGCTCTTGCGCACCGCGCCGTTGCCGGAGCAGTCCCTGCAGGGATCGGACACGACGCGCCCCTCGCCGCCGCATGCGCCGCAGGTCTGCCGGATGGAAAAGATTCCCTGCCGGACCTGGGTCTGCCCGGCGCCTCCGCAGCGACCGCAGGTGCTCAATCCGGTCCCCGGGCGGGCCCCGGAGCCGGAACAGGTGGCACAGGCCACCGTTCGCGGAATGGTGATCCGCACATCGGCGCCGAATATGGCCTGGGTAAAGTCCAGGTCCAGCCGGTAGCGCAGGTTGGCGCCGCGGCGGGACTGCTGGCCGCCGCCGCGGCGACCGCCGAACACTTCGCCGAAGATGTCGCCGAAAATCGTGTTGAAAGGATCTGAGGATGCGCCCGCGCCGGCGCCAGCTTCGACGCCGGCATGGCCGAACTGATCGTAGGCGGCGCGCTTCTGCTCGTCGCTCAGGATCTCGTAGGCGCGCTTGGCCTCCTTGAAGCGATTGGCGGCTTCTTCGCTCTGGTCGGGATTGCGGTCCGGGTGATAGCGCATGGCCAGGCGCCGGAATGCCTTCTTGACATCCGCTTCCGACGCGTTGCGGTCCACGCCGAGGACTTCGTAGTAGTCCCGCTCGGCCATTCAGGTTACTCCCCGGGGCGCTTCGATCCCGCCTTGTCTTCCTACCCCCTCTTCCGGGAGACGCATAAATCCATCCATGGAGCTTTGTTCCGCCATCCCTGGCTCACAAACTCCCGGAAGAGGGGGTAGGAAGACAAGGCTACGGTGGGCGTTGCGATCAGGCGGACTTCTTCTGGTCGTCCGGCGTAACGTCCTCGAACTCGGCGTCGGTGACGTCGGCGTCATCGCCGCCGGAGTCCATTTCCGGTTCCGCGCCTTCGCCGCGCTGCTCGGCCTCCGCCTGCTCCTGGTAGACGCGCTGGGCAAGGCCCGCCGCCGCCTCGGACAGCGCCCGGCTCTTGGCTTCGATCACCGACTTGTCGTCGCCCTGGAGCGCCGTCTTCAGATCGGCGACAGCCGATTCGATGGCGGCCCGCTCGTCCGGCTGCACCTTTTCGCCCAGGTCGGACAGCGCCTTCTCGCTGGAGTGCACCAGCCCGTCGGCCTGGTTGCGCACGTCCACCAGTTCGCGGAACTTGCGGTCCTCCTCGGCATGCATCTCGGCTTCCTGGACCATCTGGTCGATCTCCTTGTCGGACAGCCCGCTGGAGGCCTTGATCACGATCTTCTGCTCGCGACCGGTGGCCTTGTCCTTGGCCGACACGTTCAGGATGCCGTTGGCGTCGATATCGAAGGTCACCTCGATCTGCGGCACGCCGCGCGGCGCCGGCGGAATGTCGGTGAGGTCGAAGCGTCCCAGCGACTTGTTGTCCGCGGCCCGCTGCCGCTCGCCCTGCAGCACGTGGATCGTCACCGCGGACTGGCCGTCCTCGGCGGTCGAGAACACCTGGTTGGCGCGGGTCGGAATCGTCGTGTTCTTGTCGATCAGACGGGTCATGACCTGCCCCAGCGTCTCGATGCCCAGGGACAGCGGGGTCACGTCGAGGAGCAATACGTCCTTGACGCTCCCGGAAAGGACGCCGGCCTGGATGGCGGCGCCCAGCGCCACGGCCTCGTCGGGATTCACGTCCTTGCGCGGATCGCGGCCGAAGAAGTCGCGCACCGCCTCCTGGACCTTGGGCATGCGGATCTGCCCGCCCACCAGGATCACGTCGTTGATGTCGCCCACGGACAGGCCGGCGTCGGACAGCGCCGTGCGGCAGGGCTCGATCGTGCGGGCGATGAGGTCCTCCACCAGGGCCTCGAGCTTGGCGCGGGTGACGCGGATGTTCAGGTGCTTGGGACCGTCCGCGTCGGCAGTGATGAACGGCAGGTTGATTTCCGTTTGCTGCTGCGTGGACAGTTCGATCTTGGCCTTCTCCGCGGCCTCCTTCAGGCGCTGCATCGCCAGCGGGTCCTTGCGGATGTCCACGCCCTGTTCCTTCTCGAACTCGCCGGCGAGGTAGTCGATCAGCCGGTTGTCGAAGTCCTCTCCGCCCAGGAAGGTGTCGCCGTTGGTGGCCAGCACCTCGAACTGCGTCTCGCCGTCGATCTCGGCGATCTCGATGATGGAGATATCGAAGGTGCCGCCACCCAGGTCGTAGACGGCGATCTTGCGGTCGCCGCGCTGCTGGCCCATGCCGTAGGCCAGGGCGGCCGCGGTGGGCTCGTTGATGATGCGCTTGACCTCGAGCCCGGCGATCTTGCCGGCGTCCTTGGTGGCCTGACGCTGGGAGTCGTTGAAATAGGCCGGAACCGTAATCACGGCCTCGGTCACATCCTCGCCCAGGAAATCCTCGGCGGTCTTCTTCATCTTCTGCAGCACGCGCGCGGAAATCTCGGGCGGCGCGATCTTGCGCCCCTTGACCTCCACCCAGGCGTCGCCGTTGTCCGATTCCACCAGCTTGTACGGCACCATCTCGGCATCGCGCTGCACGACGCTGTCCTTGAACCTGCGCCCGATCAGACGCTTGATCGCGTACAGCGTGTTGGTGGGATTGGTGATGGCCTGGCGCTTGGCGGATTGGCCCACCAGGACCTGGTCGTCCTTGGCGAAAGCGACGATCGAAGGCGTGGTACGGTCACCTTCGGAATTCTCAATGACCCTGCCCTGCTTGCCGTCCATGACGGCCACGCAGGAATTGGTGGTCCCCAGATCGATTCCGATTATCTTGCTCATGCGTGTTTCTCCATGAACTTCAACACATTTGTTACCAATACCCGATATGAGGATTCACACCCCGCAATTCAACGGGCGGGGCGCTGTACCTTCGCGCGGTGATGCACCCTTCCCTCTGGAGCCACTTCGCGACGCTCCTGCCGGGAAGGGTGCATCACCGCGCTTTAGTCGTCTGCGTCGTTCGCCGGCTCCGCTGCCGCGGGGGGCCCGGAACAGACCACGACGCGCGCGGCACGCAGCAGGCGCCCCTGTATGAGATAGCCCTTCTGCATGACGGCGATCACGCTGTCGGCATCCGCCGATTCGGACGGCTGCATGCTCACCGCCTCGTGACGCTCGGGGTCGAAGGGCTCGCCCTCGGGGTCCACCGCCTCCACGCCGAACTGTTCCAGCGCCTTCAGGAGCTGGCGCAGCGTGGCCTGCTGACCTTCCAGGAGACTGTCGGCGGTGGCGCCTTCGGCGGAACTCAGGCCCAGCTCCAGGCTGTCGATCGACGCCAGGAGTTCACGCGCGATCTGCCGCTGCCCGCGCCCGTATGCACTGCTGATTTCCCTTTGCGCGCGCCGGCGGACATTCTCGGCTTCCGCCACCGCTCGCAGGTGTGCCTCGTGCTGCTCGTTCAGCGCCGCCTTGAGGCCCTCGATCTGCCTCGCCGGGTCCTCCGGCTCGGCGGCATCGGTGCTGTCAGCCGCATCCTGCGCGCCCTCGGCTTCCGGCTCTTCGGATTGCTTGCGCTTGCTCATCAACAGTTTCCCCTTTGTTCCCCCGCGTATTCCATGCGGGGGTACTATGGTGCATTATTCCTCTTTTTCAAGCCGCACCCGCCTGTTGGACTGCCGCCGAACAGAGGTTCCGCAAATGCCGAAAATCCAGTTTGAGAAGGTGGCGATTCTTGCCCGCGACGGGCACGGCGCCATCGCGCGGGCGGCCGGCGAACTGGCGTCTCATCTGACCGAACTGGGATGCTCGGCAACGCTCGCGCACGGGCAGGAGAACCCGGCGGCGGCGCAGGAGGCCCAGTTGATCATCGCGATGGGAGGGGACGGCGCCATGCTGCGCGCGGCGCAGGTCGCGGTGCAGCGCGACACTCCCCTGCTGGGCGTCAACCTGGGCCGACTGGGGTTCCTGGCCGACCTGGGCCAGGAACGATTCGAATCGGAACTGTCCGCGCTGCTGGGCGGCCAGTACTTTTCGGAACGCCGCATGCTGCTGAGCGCCCGGCTGACCCGCAGCAAGGGCAAGGCCCTGCGCGCCACCGCGGTCAATGACGTGGTGGCGCATCGCAGCGGCGGCGCGCGCATCCTGGAACTTTCGACCACGGTGGACGGGCGACATATCGCCACACACCGAGGCGACGGATTCATCGCCGCGACGCCCACCGGCTCCACCGCCTACGCGATGAGTTGCGGGGGGCCCATCGTCGACCCGCGCCTCGACGCCACGGTCCTGGTTCCGATCTGCCCGCACAAACTGGACGACCGGCCGCTGGTGATACCGGGCGCCGCAAAGCTCGCGCTGGCGATACCGGCCGATACCGGAATAACCGCGGCCGTGAGTTGCGACGGCGTTGACCTGGGCGTCCTGGAATACGGCCAGACGCTGCACGTGTCCCGTTTCTCCCGCCGGCTCAAGCTGATCCATCCTTCCGACTACAACTATTTCTCGGTGCTTCGCGAGAAGCTCAACTGGGCCAAGGGCCCCGCAACCCAAGACCGCTAGTGTCGTGCTGACCCACCTGGCCATCCGAAACCTGGCTGTGGTCGATTCCGCCGAACTGGACATGGAGCCGGGATTCACCGCGCTGACCGGGGAGACCGGCGCGGGAAAGTCCATCCTGGTGAATGCGCTGTCGCTGGCCACGGGCGAACGCGCCGACTCGAACCAGGTGCGCACCGGCGAAACGCAGGCCGACGTGACCGCCTGTTTCGAGGTCCCCGAATCAATGCCGCTGCCATCCTGGGCCGGCGATTACGACCTCGCCGACGAGTGCATCATGCGGCGGGTCATCCGCGCCGACGGGCGTTCGCGCGCCTCCCTGAACGGCGTGCCGGTTCCCGCGCGCCGTTTGCGCGAGCTGGGCGCCAGCATGGTGGACATCTGCGGACAGAAGGCCCACCAGGCATTGCTTCATACCGGGGCGCAACTGCGCATCCTCGACGAGTTCGGCGGGCTGTCCGAATCCGTGGAGAACTTCTCGGCGCGCTACGCGGAACTGCGCGAGGCGGAGAGTGAATGCGAGTCCCTGAACCAGCGCGCAGGAGAGCGCGCCGCGCGCCAGGACCTGCTGAACAGCTGGATCGGCGAACTCGAGGCCCTGAATCCGCAAGCGGGCGAACTGGAGGAACTGGACCGCATTCGCCTGCGCCTCGCCAACCGGGCGCGCCTGATCGAAACGGCAGGCAGCGCCCTCGATGCGCTTCGCGAAAGCGAGCACTCCGCCGGTAGCGCGCTGGCGTCCGCCCGCCAGGCGCTCGAGAGCGCGGGCGATTTCGAACCCGGTCTCAGGGAGGCGGCCCGCCTGCTCAGCGAATCGGAAGTGCTGGTCGATGAAGCGGTGGCCTCGATTCAGCACGTCGGCATGGACCTGGAAGAAGGGGACGGCAATCTTGACGAAGTCCAGCAACGCAGGCAGGCCCTCCTGGCCGTAGCCCGCAAGCACGGCCGCATCCAGGAGGAGTTGCCGGGGCTGGCCGCGGAACTGAAAGCCGAGCAGGAAGGCCTGGAATCGCTGGATGAGCAACTTTCGCGGGCGCTCGAGCGGCGCGACGCGTTGCGGCGGGAAACGGAGGAAGGCGCAGCCGGCCTGTCCGAAGCCCGCGGGCGCGCCGCGAAGGAGTTTGTCCAGGCGGTATCCGACCGCATGCAGGGCCTGGCAATGGAAGGTGGATCGCTTTCCGTGCGCTTTGGCGAGACCAGCGCTCCGGGGCGCAGGGGACGCGACCGGGTGGAATTTCTGGTGGCGCTCAATCCCGGCCAGGCCGCGCGTCCGCTGGCGCGTTGCGCCTCGGGCGGCGAACTGGCGCGGATCGGACTGGCGATCCAGCTCGCGGCGGTTGGCGCCCGGCAGCCGCCGACGATGGTTTTCGATGAAGTGGACTCCGGAATAGGCGGCCGGGTGGCCGAAGTGGTGGGCGCCGGGCTGGCCGAACTCGGCGAGCGCGGCCAGGTGCTTTGCGTGACCCACCTCCCACAGGTGGCCAGCCAGGCCGGCCGGCAGATCCGGGTGAGCAAGATCGTTCGCGACGGCGGCACGCGAACGGTGTCCGCGCAACTGGCCGAAAGCGAGCGGATACGGGAAGTTGCGCGTATGCTTGGGGGAGTGGAGATCACGCCCCGCACCCTGGCCCATGCCGAAGAGATGCTCGCGCGCGGGCGCATTCGACCTGCGCCGGGCGGCGGCCTGCATGCGGGAGCGGCGGCCAAGTGACCAAGAACGTTCCGCGCAAGAACCTTCAGGCGGTGGGCCTGAAGGTCACCCAGCCCAGGCTCAGCATTTTTCGCGTGCTGGCGCAAAGCAGCGAGCGCCACATGAGCGCCGACGATATCCACCTCAAGCTGGAGGCGGACGACAACGAAATTCCCCTGGCGACGATCTACCGGGTGTTGGCGCAGTTCGAACAGGCGGGCCTGGTGACGCGGCACAACTTCGAGAGCGGCCATTCCGTATTCGAGCTTGACTCGGGCGATCACCACGACCACATGATCTGCGTGGACACCGGCGAGGTCATGGAATTCGTCAACGAGGACATCGAGCGTTTGCAGGAAGAAGTCGTCCGGTCGGCGGGATACGAACTGATCGACCACAGCCTGGTTCTATACGTGCGCAAACGGCGCTGACCTGAACGGGCTACGGCAGGGCCCCGCTGCTATACTCCGCCACCGCCATGAAGCCTTGCAGTCCCTTGCGCCGCCTGGTCCTGATCGCCGCAGCCGGCGCGCTTCTGACGGGCTGCGTCTACAGGGTCAGCATCTACCAGGGATGGATCACCGATCCCGGCGATATCGACAAGGTGGAAATGGGGATGACCCGCGAGCAGGTCGCCTATCTGCTGGGTACTCCGACGGTCCGCGACCCGTTTCACGCCGATCGCTGGGACTATGTATTCACTCCCGGAACCCTCGAAGGCGAGCGCCGCATCGTCATGATCGAGTTCTCCGACGAAGGCGTAAGCTCGATAGAAATCACGCCTCTGCCCGCCGGCTAGCACCGAGGCGCCGCGCCTCCATCGGGTCGTTTTCCAGCGGCCGATAGACCTCCAGCCGGTCGCCGACCTCCAGCCGGTATTCGTCGGCCACCGCGGTACCGAACACGCCTAGCGGGCAGCTCGCAGCGTCGATCTCCGGGAATAGCGCGTCGATACAGGAAAGCACGACCGCGCGCCGCGCCGTTGCGCCGGACGGAACGCGCAGCGACAGGACACGCTGTGCGCCCGGCACGGCGTAGCTCACTTCGATGGCGATTTCGTCAGCCATGACGGGAGGCGACCTCCCTCGCCCGCCGGAGAAAGTCCTGAACCAGCCGGTCGCACAAGGCTTCGAAGCTCGGCCGGAGCAACAGGTCCTGGGCCCTGCTGGAAAACTCGAACTCGATGCGCAGTGAAACCCTGCAGCCCGAGCCGGCCGGTTCGAACCGCCACTCGCCGCGCAAATGTCGAAAAGGACCCTCGCTCAGGTTCATGACCAACCGTCGCGGCCGTTCCATCCGGTTCAGCGTGGTCAGGCGCTGCTTGAACACCCCGCCTTTCAGGTCCAGGCTGGCCAGAGCCTCGTCCTCGTCCTGACGGTGAATCTCGGCGCCGGCGCAGCCACGCAGAAAACGCGGGTAGTCCTCCACCGCGGCCACGAGATCGAAAACAGTCTCGGGCGAACCCGGCGTCAGGGCCTCTCTCGATATTTCCCGCATTCGTTTTATGATGCCGCCTGCGCGCTGATGCGACAATATGAGCCTGACACGGCACTCGTGTCCTGGCCGGGGCGCCCTTTGCGCCTTGCGACACCGAATCCGAAGACATGGCGCGCAAACCACAACCGGGACGAATCGCGGCAAATCGCCGCGCCTACCGCAACTTCGAGATCCTCGAGGAACTCGACGCCGGGCTCGCGCTGCTCGGCTGGGAAGTGAAGGCCCTGCGCGCCAACCGCGCCAGCCTTGCGGAAGCATTTGTGGCCATCCGCGATCGCGAAGCCTGGCTGACCGGCGCCAACTTCGCGCCGCTGCCGAACGCCAGCGCCCACCCGCCCCCGGTGCCCGGCCGCAGCCGCAAGCTGCTCCTGCACCGCAACCAGATCGACCGCCTGGCCGGAAAGGTCCAGCAGCGCGGGCTCACCCTGATTCCGCTGGCCCTTTACTGGAGCGGATCGAAGGTAAAGCTGCGCATCGGCCTTGGAAGAGGACGCAAGCAGTACGACAAGCGCCGGCTGGACCAGGAACGCGACTGGCAGCGGGAGAAACAGCGTCTAGCGCGGCACAGGGCCCAGGGCCGCGCCTGAGCCGGGTATGCGCGGTACCCAAGTTTGATAGCATACTTCGCGGTCGGGTTCCGGCGGGGGTTGGAAAAGTGATTTCAGGGCGTCGCAGCTTGTTCCTTGCTCCGGTCGCGGGCATCGCGGCGCTGGTCGCGCTTGCCTGCCCGGCGGCTGCGCAGGACTCCGGCCGGGACGGCGCAGACGCCGGTTGGTACATCGGGGCCGGCCTCGGAGCAAACCGGGGCTCCACGCTGGATCAGGAGGGCTGGAACCAGGATAGCTTCTGTTATCCCGACGCCGCCTGCTTCGACCAGGACCCCGTTCCCCTGGCCCCCGGATACCGCTGGCACTACGACGTCGGCCTGGACGGCGGCGCCGCCTTCGAACTGACCGCCGGGCGCTATTTCGGCCGGACCCGCCTCGAGCTGGCGCTAGCACAACAGAGGAACGACACCAGCCAGATGTTCAGGGACATCGCCTACTACGACGGGACCGCCATCCGGCCGCGGCCCGGCGGCACGGTCGAGTCCAACGGGCGCGCCACGATCGACCATCTGCGCGTGCGCTCCGTTTCGCTGGATGCGTATTACGACTTCCCCGGCGCATGGGGCGCGATCACTCCCTATGCGGGCGCGGGGCTGGGGCTGGCGTCGGTGCGGTTCGCGAACGTGTTTTACGCCAGCGATTACCAGGACACCTCGGCCGGCGGCGAGACGTACGACCCGCCGCTTTCGTTCTACAACAGCGCCCAGAACAACGACCTTGATGACAGGGTCGTGGTCTGGCGCCTGCACGCCGGCGCCGACTACAACCCGGGAGGCAAGGTGCGCGTGGGCCTGAAACTGACCTGGTCGGCCACCGGCGACTTCGAGGACATCGGCGATTACGAATACCACCCCATGCACCAACTGGATCCCGACCTGACCAACACCAATACCTTCAGCGGAACGCGCAACTGGACGCTCATGCTGACGGTCAAGCGCCTGATCGGCAACTGACCGCGGAGCCGGACGAGCAACGCCATATGGACACGGAACGAACCGGCTGCACCCCCCACTCAACCGGAGCTGCATGATGGCCGATACGCCCGATTCCGTCGCCAACGTTCGCTACGAACCGAACGACAAGCTGCCGAAGCCGCTGGCCTTCGGCCTCGGCCTGCAGTTCGCGGTGCTTTGCATTGCCGGCATCGTCCTGACTCCGGCGATCGTGATCCGGGCCGCCGGCGGCGCGGAATCCTACCTCTCCTGGGCGGTCTTCGCCGCGGTTGCGATCAGCGGCGTCACTACCATCCTGCAGGCCGTCCGGGTCGGGCGCTTCGGATCGGGCTACGTGCTGGTCATGGGCACTTCGGCGACCTTCATCGCGGTCTGCATCGCCGCCATCTCCAAGGGCGGACCGGCCATGCTGGGCACGCTGGTCATCATTGCCTCCCTGTTCCAGTTCCTGCTTTCCGGACGGCTTTCGTTGCTGCGCCGGGTGCTGACCCCGACCGTATCCGGCACCGTGATCATGCTGATTGCGGTGACCGTCATGCCGGTCGCCTTCGACATGATGAAGGAAATCCCCGAGGGCGCGCCGTCCTTCTCCACCCCGCTCACCGTTGTCGTGACCCTGCTGATCATCGTGGCCATAGCCCTCAGGGGAAACGCCGTGCTGCGCTTGTGGGCGCCGTTGATCGGCGTTGTAGCCGGATCGGTTCTTGCGGGCTTCTATGGCCTCTACAACACGCAACTCGTTGCGGAAGCCGGCTGGATCGGGCTTCCCTCGGGGAACTGGCCGGGACTCAATCTCGACTTCGGGCCGGTCTTCTGGAGCCTGCTGCCGGCCTTCATCTTCGCCACCCTGGTGGGCGCCATCGAGACCATCGGCGACGGGCTCGCGATTCAGCGCGTGTCCTGGCGCAAGCCCCGAGCGCCGGATTTCCGGGCGGTCCAGGGCGCCGTGGCGGCCGACGGCGTCGGCAACCTGTTGTCGGGACTCGCCGGCACGGTACCCAACACGACCTACTCCACCAGCGTTTCGGTGACCGAACTGACCGGCGTCGGGGCGCGCAGGGTGGGCATCGCCGTGGGAGCGATCTTCCTGGCGGTCGCATTTCTGCCCAAGGCGCTGGCCATGATCCTGGCCATACCCGGACCGGTGGTGGCGGCCTATGTCATCGTTCTCATGGCGATGCTGTTCATGGTCGGGATAAAACTGGTGATCCAGGACGGCATGAACGCGCGCAACGGCCTCATCTGCGGCGTGTCCTTCTGGATCGGCACCGGCTTCCAGGCCGGCGTCATATTCCCGGAGTTTTTCTCGGAGTTTGCCGGCGGGATGATGGAGAACGGCATGACGGCCGGGGGGCTCACGGCGGTGCTGATGACCCTTTTCCTCGAACTTACCGCACCGCGCCGCCGGCGGCTCGAGGCGGAGTTCGCCGTGTCCGCCCTGCCCCGGATCCAGGAATTCCTGGAGTCGTTCACAAAGCGCAGCGGCTGGTCGGACGCCATGGCCGACCGGCTGCAGGCCGCCAGCGAGGAAACCCTCCTGACCCTGCTCGACCACCAGGACGCCGAAAACCAGGCAAAGCGGCGGCTTTTGCTGGTAGCGCACAAGGAAGGCGACGGCGCGGTGCTGGAACTGATTGCGGCCCCGGGCGAAGGCAACGTGGAAGACCGGATGGCCCTGCTGGTGGAACAGAGTTCCAGCCAGGCGCCGGAACATGAGGTCTCGCTGCGGTTGCTGCGCGGCCTGGCCTCGTCCGTGCACCACCAGCAATACCACGATACCGACATCATCACCGTACGCGTGGACGCGCCCAGAGCCGTGACGGGAGCCGCCGGATGAGACTGTTGGCCCTTCTGAAGCGCTATCTCGGTCCCGTACTCATTGTGGCGGGAGGCTTCCTGCTGGCAATAGCCATCATCGCCACCGGCCCGAGGCCGGACCGTCAGGCGCGGCCACCGGACGCCCCGGCGGTTCAGACGGTAGAGGCGGTCAAGAGGACCGCGCAACTGATCGTCACGGCGCACGGAACCGTCGTCCCGAAAACCGAGAGCAACCTGGTCGCGGAAGTCGCAGGCCGGGTCGTGGCGGTTTCGCCGTCCATGGTCTCGGGCGGGTTTTTCTCGCAAGGCGACGTACTGGTGGAGATCGAGCGGATCGACTACGAGGCCGCACTGCAGCAGTCGCGGGCCGTCCTCGCTTCCGCCGAGAGCGAACTCGCCAACGCCGAACTCACTTTCAACCGCGCGGAGGAACTGGCAACAACCCGGGCGGTCAGCCAGGCCGATCTCGACACGGCCCTGAATCAGCTCAACGTAGCCCGCGCAGCGCAACTCCAGGCCACGGCGGCCCTGGTCCGGGCCGAACGCGATCTGGAACGAACCCGCGTGACCGCACCGTATGACGGGCGGGTGCGCTCCGAACACGTGGACACCGGGCAGTTCGTGTCGCGCGGCGAATCCATCGCCACCCTCTACTCCACCGACTACGCCGAGGTGCGCCTGCCGGTCAAGGACCAGGACCTCGCCTTTCTGCCCTTTTCCCTCGCGCGGATCGATCCGCCTTCCACGGTGAAGACCAAGGCAATACTGCGCGCTGAATTTGCCGGCGGCATGCATGCATGGGAGGCCGACGTGGTGCGGACCGAGGGCGAACTGGACCCCTTGAGCCGGGTCGTCAACGTCATCGCGCAGGTGGCCGATCCGTACGAACCCGAAGGCGGGGCGGCGCCGCTGACCGTCGGGTTGTTTGTGGAAGCCGACATCATGGGCAACCGCGTTGAAGACGTCGTGGTGGTTCCCGGCACGGCGCTGCAGGCCGGCAACCGGCTCTACGTAGTGGACACGAACAACCGCCTTTCCTTTCGTGACGCGGAAGTAGTGCGTCTGACCGCGGAGACCGCCTACCTCCGGGTCGACGTCTCGGACGGGGAGCGGATCTGCGTAACGGCCCTGGATGACGTCGTCGAGGGCCAGAGCGTTCGCCCGGCGCCCGTTTCCGCAAATACCGCCTCTTCCCGATGAAGGGAATGATCGCCTGGTTCGCCACCAACACGGTGGCGGCCAACCTGCTCATGGGATTTGCCGTTCTGGCCGGTCTCGCGTCGCTCGGCCAGATTCCGGTCAAGCTCTACCCCGACTTCGACCTGCCCGTCATTACCGTCACCGTTCCCTATCTGGGCGCCGCGCCGGAGGAAGTGGAGTCCGGGATCTGCACCCGGATCGAGGAGCAGATTGAGGGCATCAACGGCATCAAGGAAGTGCGCTCAACCGCGATGGAGGGTCGCTGCAACGTCGTGGTGGAGCTCTTCTACGACGCCGACCGGTTCCTGGTGCTGGACGACGTCGATGCGCAGATCAACGCCATCGACACGTTTCCGCAGGAGGCGGAAAAACCGATTATTCAGTTGGTCACGCCGTCCAGCGTGGTCATGGAGATTGCCGTTACCGGCCCTGCGGACGAACGCGCGCTCAAGGAAATGGCGCGTCGCGTGCGCGACGACATCCTGAGGCTTGACGGCGTCACGCATGCGGAAGTCACCAATGCGCGGCCGTACGAAATTTCCGTTGAAATCTCCGAACTTTCGCTGTCGCGCAACAACCTGACTTTCGACGACGTCGCGAGCGCGCTGCGCATGCGTTCGCTGGACCTGCCGGGCGGCGCCGTGAAAACGCGCGAGGGCGAAGTGCTGCTGCGGACCAGCGGGCAGGCCTATCGGGGCCGTGAAATCGAAAACCTGCTGGTCACCACCCGCAACGACGGCACCCGGGTCCTCGTGAAAGATGTGGCCCGGGTCGTGGACGGCTTCGAAGACACCAGCCAGAGCCTCACGTTCAACGGCAAACCGGCCGCACTGGTCCAGGTCAGCAGAATGGGCGAGCAGGACATTCGCCTGATTACCGAGACCGTCAAGGACTTTATTGCCCTGTCGCCTTCCCGTTATCCGGAAGGGGTGCAGGTGCAGGTCTGGCAGGATGAATCGAAACTGGTGACCGGCCGCCTGGGGGCCCTCGTGGACAGCGGTGTACAGGGTCTTTTGCTGGTGCTGCTCCTGCTGGCCCTGTTCCTCCGCCCCCACCTGGCGCTCTGGGTGGCGGCGGGCATTCCCATCGCCTTTCTCGGCGCGCTTTTCCTCATGTATTCGCTCGGCTTCTCGATCGACTCCATCTCGGTGATCGGGTTCATCCTCGCTCTCGGCATGCTGGTGGACGACGCCGTCGTGGTGGGAGAGAGCGCCTACGTCGCGCACCGCCGGGGAGCCGGTCAACTCGCCGGCGCGATCCGGGGAACGCAGCAGGTCATGGTTCCGGTCACGTTCGGCGTTCTGACCACCGTTGCGGCCTTCACGCCGCTTCTGTTCTCGGTCGGCAGGATCGGGCAGATATTCAGCGTGATTGCCGGCACCGTCATCTGCTGTCTTGCCTTCTCCCTGATCGAGTGCCAGATGGTCCTGCCGGCGCATCTCGGACACCGCCGAACCCGGATGCCGCTGGGCGAATTCGGGATGACCGTTCTGGCGGCCGTGGTGATTGGCGCGTTTGCCGTCACGCCCGACCTGCGCACCGCGATCGGCGTCGCAATCGGCGGCGTATCTCTGGTCTACGCCGCCCACGTGACCGGTGCGCTCAGCCGTCTGGGGGCCCGATTCGCGCGCGTTCAGGTCATGTTCGAATCGGCGCTGGAGGCGCTTGTCGAAGGACGTTTCCGCGAGCTGGCCCGCGCCGCGTACCGGAAGCGCGTCCTGACGCTGGCCATTTCCCTGGCGGCCCTGACTGTCTCGATCAGCATCGTTCTCAGCGGTCACCTGCCGTTCACGTTCTTCACGCCGATACAGGGAGACACGGTCACCGCCCGATTGCGGATGCCCCTGGGAGTCAGCGAGGAGACCACGCTGGAGATCATTGAACAACTTGCGGAATCCGCCCGGGACCTCAGGGAACAACTGGCCGACGAACAGGGCAAGCCGGTGGTGCTGCACATTCTGGAGGCGATGGGAGGGCACCCGTCCACGGCCCAGCCCGGCAGCGCCATCCCGGCGCCGTCCGGCACGCACCTCGCCGAAGTCACGATGCAACTGAACCCGAGCGAGGAGCGCGACATCCGGACCGAGGAAGTCGCCAGGATGTGGCGCGAGATCGCCGGTTCCGTTGCCGCCTCGGACCAACTCAACTTCATTACGGAGAGAATAGAAAGAGACCCGGAAATATGGATTCGGTTCGCGAGCGAGAACATCGGCGACTTGAGACGCATCGCCGACGAGTTTCGTGGCGAGTTGCTTCAGTACCCGGGCGTATTCGGTATCGTCGATTCGCTGCGCGAGGGCAAGGCGGAGCTGGAACTCTCGGTTACTCCGGCCGGTGAAGCCCTGGGGATAACCCTCGCCGACCTGGGCCGCCAGGTGCGACAGGCTTTCTACGGCGAAGAGGCCCAGCGGATACAGCGTGGCCGTGACGACGTCCGTCTGATGGTGCGTTACCCCGAAGAGCAAAGGCGCTCGCTGGATTCACTCTACTCGCTGAGGATCCGGACGCCGGAGGGCGGGGAGGTGCCGTTCTCGGCGGTGGCTGTATTGAGCGGTGGGCGGGGATTGGCGGAGATCCAGCGCACCAACGGATCGCGCACCGTTGATGTCTCGGCCGAAGTGGATCCCCGGATCACTTCCGCGGAAGCCGTCATGGCCGAACTGAACGCCGGGTTCCTGAGCCAGGTCCTGCGCCGCTACGACGGCGTTTCCTTCACCGTTGAAAGCGCCCGCGAGCAGCAGGAAACGGTCGCTACGGTCGGGCCGCTGTTTCTCATGGCCCTGTTCGCAATATTCGCGCTGCTGGCCCTGCCCCTGCGTTCCTATTCGCAACCGCTGATCATCATGGCGGTGCTGCCTTTTGCTTTCGTGGGCGCGGTATGGGGGCACGTGACTCTCAAATTGTTCGGGCCCGTCGTGGGTCTTTCGATGGCCTCGGTCTTCGGGATCGTGGCCGCCTCCGGCGTGGTCGTGAACTCGACTCTCGTCCTGATACATGGCGTCAACCGCTTTCGGGCCGCGGGCGACGGCATGGAGGACGCCCTGCTGAATGCCGCCGTTTCCCGATTCCGTCCGATACTGATCACCACGGTCACGACCTTTGCCGGCGTTGCGCCCCTGATGCTCAGCAACAGCGTTCCGGCGCAGCCGCTCGTACCGATGGCTGCCTCGCTGGCCTTCGGCGTCCTGTTTTCCTCGGTCGCCGCGCTGTTGTTCGTCCCCGCCCTGTGGCTGGTCCTGCGGGACATTTCCGGCGGAACCCGGCGCGTTACGGACAAGGTCTTGGCCGGCGTAATCGGCGCCGCCCCGCGGCTGTCCCAATGGATGGCGCGCTATCCCTACGTGCAGGAAAGCCTGAGGGCGCAGGAATTCACCGACCTCCAGCTCCCGGAGGACCTCGACCTGGATCCGGAAATGGAGAAGATCGCCCGCCAGGGCCTGGTGCGGGTGTACTACCAGCGCGAGTTCGACATCGGGGAAATGCGCGCGCAGCTGGGCGCCGTCGCCGCCAGGACGCCCGACGCCAACGATCTCGTCAATGAAGCCCGAACCTGGGCGGAAGAGCGAACCTTCCAGCTCGGCGCCCACATTGCCGGCGGGACAATGCCGCCCGTGGAAGCCGCCGCACCCCTCACCGACATCCTGGAAACCTGCCTGGCGTCGCTGTTGCCCGCGGCCAGGGCCGAATTCACCTCGCAGCACGGCGAAATTTCCGGCAGCCGCATAGCGCTGGTGGCGCTGGGCTCCGCGGGCCGGCGCGAGTTCGTGACCGGTGGCCCCCTGGAACTGCTGTTCATCTGCGACCGTGAAGACCGGACATCCAGCACTGCAACGCTCAACCCCACTGCCTGGCATGCGCAATTCGTGCAATTCTTCATGCGGCTGATTCGTGATTTCTCCGCCGAAGGCATTCTGCTCAGGACTGTGCCGCCCTACGCCCTGGAGAGCGGGGGCCGCGAAACATTCGCCCCGACACTCGAGGCAGCCCGGCGGCACTTCGACGAAATCGCCAGTTCCAACGATCTGCGCATGCTGGTCCACGCTCGCGTCATCGAGGCGGAAGGCGACCTCGGCGACCGGTTCGAGCCGTTCCGGCGTTCCGTGCTGACAGGCTCACATGACACCGGCGCCATCGCCGCCGACATGGTCGCGGTCCGCAAGAGCCTGGCGCAACAGCACAAGGACAGCGATGCCTGGGAGATACGGCGCCGTCCGGGCGGCCTTGCGGAAGTGGAACTGGCCGCCGAATTCCTGCAGCTCACGAATGCCCGCCATACTCCCGAGGTGCTGGTACATGGCCTCATCCCCACCTTCGAAGCCGCAGACAGGCATGGCCTGATCGATGCCCGGGCGGCCTCCGGGCTGGTCGAGGCCGGGACGCTCTGGCAAAACCTGGAAGGATATTTCCAGATGACCTGCGGCGACGCTTTCGATCCCGATTCCGCCTCCGAGGATCAGAAAGCCGCGATCGCGGAAATGTGCGGCATCGGCCATTTTGATGACCTGGGCGATCTGATTTCGGAAACCGCCCTGGGAACCGCCCGCATCCTGGACCAAACATTCGCCGCGTAAGGCGTGGACGGCGCCGACAGGCCTCGCGGCCTGTGATGACAGAAGCGAACGAAGTGATCGACGATGCGCTAGCATGGCGTGAAAATGTACAAGAAAGGCTGACAAGCCCGCCTATGCCCATCCACGAAAACGCGCTCAACTCCGCGCTTGCGGACGCCCTTTCCGAACACGATCTGCACGCCACGCCGGGGCAGACCCATGCGAATACCGGCGCGGATCGTTGCGACGTTCAGGTGCGCCGGAAGCACGGCGACCGCTACTTCACCGCGGTGGAATGCAAGATCGGCCAGGGGCCGACCCAGCAGCACGAGGCGGTGCGCGACGCGCAGCGCTGGTGGAAGCAAACCGACTGCTGGAATGCGCTGGCGGTGTGCTACCCGGAGGAATTGAGCGAAGAAAGCGCGGACACGCCGCGGCGGCAAATAATGGCTACCGAAGACCTGCTGATGGTGCGGGTGGGCCAGGGCGGCGAACTCGGCAGGTGGCGAAAAGGCCGCCTGTCCGAGCTGGCCATGCTCGCCGACGACATCGGCGCCAACGAAACCTATGCGGTCACCCAGATCCTCCAGCAGGCCATTCTTCTTGCCAGCCAGCGGATCGACTCGGCGACCGGCCGGGATCTGGCCCGAACGCTGGCGCTGCCCTGGGCGCCGAGGACGAGAGGCGGCATTGACCCGCGTCCGGCTCGCATCGCCTGCCTGATCATCGCCAACATGGCTCTACTGCAGAACCGCATGCGCAGCCAAGGACGCAACCCGCGCTGCCGCCGTGCTGGAATGCGACGCCTGAAAGAGTTTCCGCGGAAACACTTGCACAGAGTCCGGAAACACTTGCGCAGCCGGCGGTGCGGAGCGGCTCAAGGCGTTCAATACGGCGCGCGGTCTGACCATCGACGCCGGAACCGCTCGTTGCCGGTGGCGTGGCGAACGCATGGACTATGACATCGCCATCGACGGACTATTTCTGGAGGCGGGATATCGATGAAGTGAATATCGTATTTAGCATTTAGCCCAACCAAATGTAAAATACGTTTATGATTCATCGACCTCTCTGGCTGGAGATAATTCGCCGCGCCTGGTCACGGCGGCCGGTCGTGTGGCTTTCCGGGGTTCGCAGAGCCGGAAAAACTACGCTCGCCCGAATGTTGCCGGACACCGTTTACATGAACTGCGATCTGCCGTCCGTGGCGCGGACACTGGATGACCCGGAGCTGTTCCTTGCGGGTCAACGGCCCGGAACGGTAATCGTTTTCGATGAAGTGCATCGCCTGCCCGACCCCAGCCGCGTTCTGAAAATCGCGGCGGACGAGTATCCGCAGTTGAAGATTCTCGCTACGGGATCCTCAACCCTTGCAGCTACCGGGAAGTTCCGGGACTCACTGACCGGACGCAAGGCGCCGATTCACTTGTGTCCGGTGTTGTGGGAGGAGTGCGCCGATCCTTTCGGCGTCCGTGATCTCGACCGTCGGCTTTTGCACGGCGGACTCCCCGAGGCATTGCTGGCGGAAAGGAAATCGCCGGCGTTTTACTCAGAGTGGATCGACAGCTTTTTTGCGCGTGACATTCTGGAACTGTTCAGCATCCGCAATCGCCAGGGTTTTCTGTCGCTTTTCCGCCTGCTGCTGCGATGGAGCGGAGGGCAAATCGATTACAACCGGCTGGCCACAGCGGCCGAACTGAGCAGGCCTACCGTGAAGTCTTATCTGGAGGCCCTGGAAGTGGCTCACGCGGCGCACATTTTGCGGCCCTTTCGCGGCGGCGGAAGCGGCGAAATCGTAAGCCGACCCAAGTGCTACGCATTCGATACCGGCTTCGTGACCCATGAAAAGGGCTGGGGCCGAATCCGCGAGGATGACCGCGGGCTGCTGTGGGAACATCTGGTTCTGGATGCGCTCCGGCTCCGCTTCCCCAGCGAAAATATCTTCTACTGGCGCGACAAGGCAGGCTGCGAGGTCGATTTCGTGGTCCGCGGCAATGAGGACCATCTGCACACCTTTGAATGCAAGATCAATGCCGGCGAACTCAAGCCGGCCGCCGCGACTGAATTCCGGCGCCGCTATCCGGAGGGCTGCAACTACGTGATCACGCCGGTATCCCCAAAGCCCTACGCCATGCGGCGCGGAGGGCTTGAGTTCACCGTTTCCGGTTTGGAAAATTTGGCGCTGCGCGCCAACAAATAGCCGCGGCCGGCCCGGTGGAGGCGCCGGGAAGCCCTATTACGCAGGTGGCTCGGCCCCTTCGGGTTCGGGTCCCGGGAAGAACCAGTCGGGCCCCGCGCAGGGCGCGTCAAGTAACAGCGAAACCGATACCTGCTCCGCGGGAAACGCTTCGACCTCGACCAGGTCGGCCAGGTCGCCGCGTACCGTCGGCGTGCAGTTGGCTCCGTCGCCGTCGGAATCGACCCACGCGTACACGATCAGGCCTTCACCGAGTTCCGCCGGGTAGTCGAAACTGAAGTTCGAGGAACCCAGGTTCGTCTCCCAGCTCTCCACGATTTCCAGCGGATAGCGCAGTTCGCCGGCCCCGGCCCAGGCGTGATGAACGGAAATGTGCACGGTCGCCGCAGGGTCCACTTCCTCGGGAGCGGCTACCTCCACCGTAAGGTCTACGGAAATCGGCGGTGGCGGCGGCTCTTCGGCGGCGCAACCGAAACACAGAACGGCGAAGAAAACCGGAATCGTTTTGTTTATCTGTGCGCTCATGATTCCTGATCCTCCAGAACGATCTTGGGCATGCCGAAGACACGGGTGAAATTGTCGGCGAGAATCAGACGCATCTCGTCCGTCGTGTAACCGACCTCCTGCATTCCCGCCAGGAATGCGTCGAGGTGCGACTGGACGTAGCCGGGAAGCTGCGGGCCGTCGGATCCGTAGATCAGCTTTTCTATGACGCCACCGGCCCGAATCCGCTCCAGGTAATCGTGCAGCACGTGTTCCGCACGCTCGGCGCCCAGCGCGCCGGGTTCCAGGTACACGTTCGGATAACGCCGGGCGAGATCGATCGCCGCGTCGGTATGCGTCAGCGCCCGGTTGAAACTGTCGTAGCCGGAGTGGCCGAGTATGAAAATCGCACCCGGATAGAGTCGGATGGCGTCCTCCAGGTAGGCGGGATCGCAATACGCCGGCTCGGTGCGGGTGCCCGGATTCGGGCTGGTGCCCGTGTGCAGGTAAATGGGAGTACCCTGCCGCGCCGCAATCTCGTAAACCCCGTATAAGCGCTCGTCGTCCAGACGGACCTGCTGGTGCCCATGCGCAAGCTTGATGCCCACCATGCCGTGCTTCTCGATCGCCTGTTCCATCTGCCGCAGTTGCTCGGGTCCGTCCTGGTTCCAGTGATCGACCCGCAGGCTCGCAAAACCGAACAGACGGTCGGGATTTACCGCAACCTGCTTGGCGACGTGGTCGTTGGTGGCGATGCCGGTGGTGGCCGGGCTCCACAGCGCGAATACCGCTCCGGCGCTGATGCCTGCGTCGTCCAGCGTGCCGAGAATGCTCTCGCCGTCCAGGCGGTTGTTCATGAATACCCCCATGGTCCATTTGAAGCCCGTCGGCACGCGGTCCGTGAGGCGTTTCCTGAAGCGGGGCGGCGTCCCGGCCCAGGTCCCGGTATGCAGGTGCATGTCGATCACGGCAAGCCTTTCGCCGTTGACGGCAACTCCCATGTTCTCCTGCCCGCTGGCCCATCCGGTGACGGACAGCGCAGCAAGCAGAATGCACGGTCTGAGAAACTTCATTTCGTTACTCCGTTGTTTGATGCGGATTTTCCAGGACGATCTTCGGCATGCCGAAGACGCGAGTGAAGTTGTCGGCCAGGATCAGACGCATTTCGTCGGTCGTGTACCCCGCGGCCTGCATGCCGGCGACAAATGCGTCGAGGTGTGACTTGACGTAGCCGGCAAACTGCGGGCCGTCGGACCCGTACAGCAACTTGTCGATGACGCCGCCTGCGCGAATACGCTCCAGGTAATCCTGCAACACCCCGGTGGCCCGCCTGGCGCCCAGCGCGCCGGGCTCCAGATAGACGTTCGAATAACGCTGGGCCAGATCGATCGCCGAGTCGGTATAGGTCAGCGCCCGGTTGAAACTGTCGTAGCCGGAGTGGCCCAGGATGAAGAGCACGTCCGGATAACGGCGTATCGCGCCCTCCAGGTAGACGGGGTCGCAATACGGCGCTTCCGTGCGTGTGCCCGGGTTGGGGCTGGTGCCGGTGTGCAGGTAAATCGGCGTGCCCTGCCGCTGCGCGATTTCGTAAACCCCGTCGAACCGCGGGTCGTCCAGGCGAAACTGCTGGTGCGCATGCGCCACCTTGATGCCGACCATGCCGTGCTTCTCGATCGCCTCTTCCATCTTCCGCAATTGCTCCGGTCCGTCCCGGTTCCATCGGTCGGCGCGAAAGCTCGCAAAGCCGAACAGGCGGTCGGGATTCACGGCGACCTGTTTGGCCGTGAATTCGTTGGTCGCGATGCCGGTGGTGGCCGGACTCCACACGGCGAATACTCCGCCGGCACTGATGCCCACCTCGTCAAGCGTGGCGAGAATGCCCTGTCCCGTCTGGCTTTGGTCCATGTTCCGAATCATGACCGGTTTCCGTTCGTCCGGAATGCGGCCCAGAAGGCGCTGCTGAAAACGCAGCGATTTCGTATTCCAGGTTCCCGTATGCAGGTGCATATCGATCACGGCAAGCCTTTCGCCGTTGATTTCAACACCCATCCGCACGGGCTCGTCCGCATGGGCGGCCCCGGCCAGCGCGACTATCAGAATACTGCTTAGCTTGAGTCTCGAAAGCGGCATAGCTATTTCCCCGGTGTTTGCAACCCCGATTATCTCCGGGCGAAGCGCGCGCGTCCGCCGGTTATACCCGCATGCTGCTCGAATTTCTCGAGGAACCGCCGGGCGGCTGCGTCGTTGTTCAACCATGCGTCCAGAAAAGCGGTGGTGACGCCGGCCAGGATCGTTACTCCCTCGGCATCGGGCGCGCCGCCACGGTTTTCCGGCCCGCCGCGGTCCTCGCGACAGATCAGTCCGCCCAGGTAATGATCGCCTTGCTCAAGCACCACCGAGTACTTGTCTCCCGGAGGGCTGAGTTCATAGGACAGCATGCGCCACTCCCAGGGTTGGATGACGCCATCGCCTGCATTGCGGGTATCGCGGGTGCCACCCGTTACCAGCAATGGTCCCGGCAATTCGGTGAAGGCTTCGTCGGCCATCTGCGGCATCGGTCCCGGGCCGCTCATGACGATGGCCGCATCGAAGTCCAGCGCATAGCTCACGCTCCCGGAACTTTCCGGGTCCTTCAGGGGCTGGCCCCAGATGATCTGCGTGATCATCCCGCCAAAGGAATGTCCTGCAATCACTTTGCGGCCGTAGTCGATCCTGCCAGTCAGTCCCGGTATTTCCTGGCCCGGCGCAAACAGCGCGTCCAGCACGCGTCCCACGTCGGTAATCCGTATGTAGTGCAGGTTGCGGGCAGCCTGGGCGCTGAACCTGCGCTGCGACGTCGGGCAGTCGGGATGTTCCGGCTGCACGACGACGTAGCCGTGCGAGGCCCAGTGGTCCGTCAACCCCGAATAGCTCTCGCGGTAGCAGGCGAAGCCATGCGAGAACACGACCAGCGGAAACGGACCCTCGCCTTCCGGAAACGCGATGCGCGCGCGAAGGCTGCGCTGACCGGTTTCCGCCGGCAGGACGTGATTGTCGATCACCTGAACGCCGTACGGTCCCGATTCCGTCTTGTAGGCGGCCGGCGCGCTTTCGGTTTGCGCGATCGCCCCCCAGCCGGCGCTGACGGCAAGCACCAGAACCATCGCGGTCCGGCCCGCGGCTGCCCGCCGATGGGTAGCGCCTACACGCCATTCCAGGTGCTGCATGAAATCACTGCCCTCCGCTTGATGCAAGAGTCTACAACGCATGAAGACGAACCGGGAACACCAGGCGCTGCACCAGCGCCGCACCAGGAGCCGCCGTGGGATCCAGCGACAGACAGACGCGAGTGCTGTGGTACTATCAAGATATCAATGGAATCGGGGGAAAAATGATGCGTAACTCATCGCACACACTCGCTGCGGTTGCAACGGGCTTGCTTCTGGCGCTTGGCGCCACCGTCGCCCAGGAGATCGGTCCGCCCAGCGACACCGAGATTACAACTGCCGATTGCGAGGCGGCGTGGGCCAAAGCGTCCGCAAGCGAAAGCTGCACGACCACGGTGCTGGAGGCCGAAACCGCTCCCGGATCAGACATCGTGAACAACTGCGCCGTCAAGGCCAACTGCGCCACGACGCTAGGCGGGGAGCATGACAACTTCAGCGACTACCACGGCGGGCCGGCAGGGGTTGTGACGCTGCTCAATTGCAGCGGTGAACTTAAGACAGAATGCTGAACATGCGCCGCCGGCAAGCGATGACGGGAGCCGTGGCTGGCCAGGAAGCGTAATTCAATACGCACATGAGCCTGAACGGAGGTGTCTAGACAGGATTCGGGCATGGATGGACAAGGTCCCGTCCGGCTCAGACGGCGCCTTCCGTTGTTGGTAGTTTGCGCGATCATTGCGGCGAGTGCTACATCGGCGCAATCGGAGGTGGACGGCGCCGGCGCGGATGCGCCGGAAATTGATCTGACCGTGCGCGAGGTCATAGTCCTCACGTTGCGGAACAGCAGAATGCTGGAGAACGCGCGGCTCAACCGTTCGGTGGACCGGTTCGCGCTCCTTGTCGCCGAGGACGAATTTCGACCCAGACTGACCCTCGACGCCTATGCCGACCGGGACGCGCGGGAAGTTGTAGACGAAACTTCGGGAATCGGTTCGTCCGTCCGGTTGCGGGTCCCGACCGGAGGGGAGTTCGCGCTCTCATCGCGTGTTGCGGATGCCGGCATCGGCGCGCTGACCCTCGCGTCACACAGCAGCGTGATCGAGCTGACCTTTACGCAGCCGCTCCTGCGCGGTGCGGGATTCGGAGTCGCCCGGGGTGCGCTGCAAACCGCGAGGGTGACCGAGGAGATCAACGCACTCGCTTTCGAGTCGGCGGTGATCGACCTCATTTCGCGTGCGGTCCGGGCCTATCGAGCCTACGTGCAGGCGGGACAGCGGGACGAGATCGCCGTCCGTTCCCTGGATCGGGCGCGCAGACTGCTGGAGGTGAACCGGCTGCTGGTCCAGTCCGGACGCATGGCGGAACGCGACGTGATCCAGGCGGAGGCGGACATCGCGCGCCGCGAACTTGATGTCGTTGCCGCGCGGGGGAATCTGGATGCCGCGCGCCTGAATCTGCTTGACCTGCTGGACCTCGAGACCAGAACACGCTTCGGAGAGGCGGAGGGGCTAGCCGCTGAAGCGGACGCAACCGAACCGCTGAACATCGAGTCCGCCTTCGAGATCGCCCTGGCCAATCGGCCCGACTACGCAATCGGGCTGTTGGAAGTCCGCAACGCGGAAACCCGGGCGCATTTGGCAAGAAATGCGCAGTTGTGGGATCTGTCCCTCACGCTGGGACGCGCCTTCACCGGGTCGGACGACGGGTTCGGCGGCGCCATCAGGGATCTGGACCGCTCCCGCAACCGCGTATCACTGGATCTGAACGTGCCGGTCGGCCGGGCCGCCGCCGGGCGGGCGCGGCTCGAGCACCGCCGCGCCGTTGCCAGCCTGCAGGCCGCGCGGAACCGGCTCGACGATCTTCGCCAGCGCATCGCCATCGACGTCCAGAACGCCGTTCGGGAGATCGGGCTCGCGGAGCGCCGCCTCGAACTGGCTTCCAGGGCGCGTGAACTCGCGCAGCAGAAGACGGAAATCGAGCGCGAAAAACTGAACCTGGGCATCACTACGAACTTCCAGCTCGTCGCATTCGAAAACGACCTCGTGCTTGCGGAAAACGCAGAACTCGATGCCGCCGTGGGCAAGCTCAACGCCGCCACGGAGCTGGACCGGACCCTGGGCACAACCCTGGAACGGTGGGGCATCGAGATCGACCGGGTGGAGCATGACAACGCCGAGGGCGAGCGCTTCGGCCTGTATCGGGAGACCGTTCGGTAATTGGCCGCGGCGCGGTCCGACTCTGCGGCAATTGCGGGCGCTCCCGGCGTGCTGCATGAGGCGATTCTCCAGACCCTGGCCAGCGCAGTCATCTCCATGCGCCCCGACGGCGTGATCATCACGTTCAACGCGGCGGCGGCCGGGATCACGGGCCTTACGCCGGAGAGCGTGATCGGGCGCACCTTTGCCGAGGTTTTTGTGCCCATGGAAGGCGCGGAGGACTTTACACAGGCCGTCCTCGATTCCGTGTACCAGGGGCCTCTGGTCAGGCGCCGCCTCATCGAGGCCGCCTTCGATGCGGGCATCCGCTCCCTGTCCGTCAGCGTGTCGCGGATCGTGGCCGGCGAAGACGACGACGCGGGCCTTGCCGTGGTGTTCGACGACATATCCGAGATCCGGGAACTACGCGAAAAGGAAGTTGCGCTGGCCCGTGAAGTCGATGCGCAGCATCGGGAACTGCGCGAGGCGTACCTGGGGCTCGAGGAGAGCAACCGCACTCTGGCGGAAGCCAACCGGCAGGCGCGTCTGGCGCGCGTCGGAGGCCTCGGCGCCGTGGTGGTGCTGCTGACCGTGCTTGGTCTCTATGCAATGGATTTTCGGTCCCCCGGACCGAACGCCACAGGACGCGCATCGGAAACGGCGGGCTGGGACTCGGTGGTGATGACGGTCGAGCCGCGGGAGCTGAGCAAGAGCGTGCTGGTCGAGGGCCGGCTCGCGCCGCGCCGGGAGGTGGACGTCACCAGTCCGATGACGGGCAAGGTGGCAGTGGTGCATGTGCCGTACGGCGCCCGGGTGGAGCAGGGCCAGCTTCTGCTCGAGCTCGACGTGACGGAAGTGCGCATCGAGCACCGCGACGCTGAGGCGGGCCACATCCGCGCAATTGAGCGGTTCAACGAGACGGACAACTGGGCCGATGGCGTCGAGGTTTCGCGCGCGCGCCGCAGCGTTGCCAAGGCACGGCTCGACCTGGCTGACAGCAGTACGAAAGTCGAGGAAACAGCCTTTCTGCTCGGAAGGGGGGTGATCCCCAGTTCCGAGCACGACGCAGCGCAACGCAGCTTCAACAATCGGCGACTCGATCTGGAGGCTGCCGAGCAGGATCTTGCCAGCGTTCTGAAAAAGGGCACGGCGGATGCCCGTGTGGCAAGACTGGAGCTGGCGAATGCCAAGGCGCGACTCGACGAGCTCAGCGAGACGCTTCGCCTCGCGATGCTGCGGGCGCCGGTGGGTGGTGTCGTCATGCGTCCCGCCCCAACCGAGGGCGGCGGCGAGAGCCGCGAGCGGCTCGGCGCGGGCGACTCGGTCACCCAGGGAGAGCGCCTTCTGATCATCGGCGACCTCGACGGCGTGTCGGTGGTGGGACGGGTGGACGAGGTGGACGTCGTCGAGATCGAACCGGGCAACGAGGTCCTGATCAGAGGCGACGCCTTTCGTGACACAGTCCTGCGAGGCATCGTCGAACGGGTTTCCTCCGAAGCGATAATCGAGTCGCGCGCGCTCCCCTTCTTCGAGGTGACGGCTGTTGTCGAGAGCCTGACGCCGGATCAGCGCGCGGCGCTTCGAATCGGCATGTCCGCGGTACTGGAGGTGCTGGTTCGCCGCGAAGCCAGCGCCGTACTCGTGCCGCTCGACGCCGTGACCCTCGCCGACGGCCAGCCGACCGTGCTCGTGGCGCGGGGCGACGACTTCCGGCCGGTACCCGTCTCTGTAGGCGAATCGACCATCGACTCCGTCGAGATCCTCGAGGGTGTTGTGCCCGGTGACCGGATTCTGGTCCCGCAGCCGTAATGGGCGTTCTCGGGATCTGCCGTAAAAGAGCTTTGCAACTGGCCGGGCTTGCCCGAAGGCTTCCCTGGCCACCCGCAATCCCGTCGAAAGCGGGCCGTCCTGCACCGGCCCGGCGTCCTGGAGGCCCGCTCGCGCAGCGGGAAGGGACGCTGATCGGACTTGCGGGCGTGAAGAAACGATACACCGTCGGGCCGGTTGCAACGGAGGTGCTCAGGGGGGTCGATCTTGACATCCGCGCCGGCGAACTGGTCTCGATCACGGGCGCCTCGGGATCGGGGAAGTCCACGCTGATGAATATCATGGGCTTGCTCGACCGCCCCACGAGCGGATCCTGCTCAGTCGGCGGACGCGGCGTGTCGGCGATGAGCGACGACGAACTCTCCGACATCCGCAACCGGACGATCGGCTTCGTGTTCCAGTCCTTCCGCCTGCTTCCCCGCCTTACCGCCTGGGAGAACGTGGCGCTGCCGCTAACCTACCGCGGTATCGACGGACCGGAGGCCAGGGCGCGCGCAAAGAGCATGCTCGGCAAGGTCGGCATGGCGGAACGCGCGGAACACCGTCCCGATCAGTTGTCCGGCGGGCAGCAACAGCGGGTGGCCATTGCACGCGCCCTGGTCGGTTCGCCCGCCGTCGTACTGGCGGACGAGCCGACAGGCAGCCTTGACCCGGAGACCGGCGAGGAAATCATGCGGCTGTTCGCCCAACTCAACGGCGAGGGCATCGCGGTGGTGGTCATCACGCACGACCGGAGCGTGGCGCGGCAGTGCACGCGCAACGCGCGTCTCGTCAATGGGGTCATCACCGAGGTGGTCATCCGACCCGGCCCAGCGCCGGAAACCATCAGGCAGCAACACACATGACCTCGATCACCGCCCATGTCCGGCAGGCCTCCGGGAATCTTCTCGCCAGCGGGCAGCGCACCCTTCTGGCGCTGCTCGGAATTGTCGTAGGCATCGGCGCGGTGATCGCCCTGCTGACGACGGGCGCCATGGCGAAATCGGAGGCGGTCAGGCAGTTCGAGTCTCTCGGCACGGACATGTTGTCCGTGTTCGACATCACCCGGCGAACCTCGGTGAGCACGCCCCAGGATGTACTCAGGTCATCCCATGCCCCTGAACTTGCCGGGCTCGCGACTATCGCCGCTGCGTCGCCGTATACGCTCCGTTCCGCGGAACTCGTCCTCGACGGCCGCAAGCTTCGGTCAGTGCAACTGATCGGTGTGACGTCGGCGTTTGCCGACCTGCACGACGCCAGGGCGGCCGAGGGGCGATTTATCTCCACCTTCGATGGACGCCGCCCGTTTGCCGCGGTCGGCGCCGGCGTGGCGCGCGAGGCCGAGGGCGGCCCCAACTCCGTGCGGGTGGGAACGCTCCTGCGTCTGGACCAGGCAGGCGTCTTCACGGTGGTCGGTGTGCTGCAGGGAGGCGTTCAAGGTCCGCCGGGCACACGGCCCGACGGCAGTGTGTTCATTCCCATCGGCCTCGCCGAACGGGCAACCGCCAGCAAGGAGATTACCGGCATCACGCTGCGCATTGAACCCGGGGTTCACTACCTGACCGCGGCCGCCGAGGTCGTGGAGCACTTCAGGCTCAACGCGCCGACGATGGATGTCCGGGTCGATAGTCCCGTGCGCGTCATCGAGCAGATGGAAGCGCAAATGCGCCTGTTCACTCTGCTGCTCGGTGCGGTCGGGGGCATCTCGCTGGTGGTGGGCGGCTTCGGCGTGATGAACGCGATGCTGGCTTCGGTAGCGGAGCGTCGCGAGGAGATCGGCATCCGGCGGGCGATCGGCGCGCGGCGGGCGGACATACAGCATCAGTTTCTCGCCGAGTCCTCCCTCCTGTGCGCGGTCGGTGGCGTCCTCGGCGCCGTGCTGGGCGTCGCTGCGAGCGTGGTAATCGGCGTATTCGCGGAGTGGCCCTGGAAATTGTCGCCGGGCGCAATCATTCTCGGCATAGCCACCGCCTGCGCCGTGGGCGTGTTCTTCGGCTATCACCCGGCCCGGCAAGCCGCGCATCTGGATCCCATCACCGCTATGCGCGACGGCTGACTCCAGTACTCCCATGGCCGTTCTCTACCACAACCCACGTTGCTCCAAGTCACGCGCCGCCCTGGCGCTTCTGCAGGAGCGCGAAATTGACCTTGAAGTGGTGCGCTATCTCGAAACCCCGCCGGACGAAGCATCGGTACGCGAACTGCTGGGCCAACTGGACATGACGCCGCTTGAACTCATGCGCCGCGGTGAAGCCCGATACCGCGAGCTCGGACTGAAGGCCCCCGACGTTTCCGACGATGATCGGATCCGGGCGATGGTCGAGAACCCCATTCTCATCGAACGCCCCATATTCATCACGAATGGAAGGGCCGTCGTCGGCAGGCCTCCCGAACGCGTGCTGGAGCTTCTTTAGCGCGCCGTCAAAACGTGTAGTAGACCCTCACGCCGAAGGCCCGTCCGCGCCTTGGGATTATCCCGAACTGGTACGCATTCTGCCGGTTCGGGAGCAGCGGCCCGAAGAAGTCCGTAAAGCGGCCTATATTGATCGGCGTATCGTCATCCAGCGCATTGTCGACGTACAGGGTCAGGTTCCAGCTGTCGGTCTCGATGCCGAGATTGGCATTCACGATCAATGGCGCGCCCGTCTCCGTCAGATTGAAAGCCGACGTGAATACGCTGGAGTGATAGTTGACGATTGTGCGGAAGAACCAGTCCGTTTCCGCTGTCAGTTCATCCCTGTAAGTGCCCGAAGCGTTGAGCGTGCTTTTCGGCGTGCCGCCGGTCGTATTGCCCGAAAGGTCACCGTCGTTGCCGAACAAATCCGCAGCTTCGATATCGAAGAAGTCGATAAACTCGTGATCAATAAGGCCGTAGCCCAGCGTGAGCAACAGGTTCTCGCTGGCCGCCCAACTGGTCTCGAGTTCCAGTCCCCACACTTCGGCTTCCGGAACCGTCAGCACGACGTTGTTGGGTTCGGGACCGTGCACCGTGTCGATTATCGTCCTGCCGTTGATGGACTGGTTGGTCCAGTCAATAAAGAACCCGGACAGATTGAACAGAAGGCGCCCGTCCATCAGGGTCGATTTGACGCCCACTTCGTAGGTCCAGGCGTCCTCTTCCTTGATGATGGCGCGGCCGTCGGCAATGGCGGCATCGATGGTGCTGACCGGCGTGTCGTCGTCGAAGAACGCCTGGTTGAAGTCCAGCGGCTTGTCGCCCTTCGCCAGCAGGCCATAAACCGTCACGTCGTCATTCGCCCTGTAGGTCAGGGTGAAGCGAGGCGTAAAGACAGTCGTGTCCTCTTCGAGGCCCTGGGCGAAGCCGGCCTCGATCAGCCCGGAGTTGAACACCGCTTTCTCGTCCTTCGAATAGCGTCCCTCGACGGACAACGTCAGATCGTCGCGAAGGTCATACTCCAGTTGACCGAAGACCGCCGAGTTCTGCACTTCGCGTCCATCGAAATCGCTGCCGTCGGCGTGAAAGAAGTGTCCCGTGAACCCGGGACCGGTAAACCGGCGGTCGCGGCCCTTGGCCTCAACGTCCAGCCAGTACGCGCCAAACAGTACGCGCAGGGCCCGGTCCTGGGGTGAAGTCACCCGCGCCTCGAACGACCAGTCCCTGACGTGGTTGTCTTCTATGGCCGTGAACAGCCCGAAAACGGGTCGCGCGGGGCTGCGATCGAGGTCGCGAGCATCCACGGACTGGTCGCGGCTGCGCGCATAACGGCCCATGAATCCCCAGCCGTTGAAATTGCCGTCATATTGCAGGTAAGTGCGGATGACGTTCCGCCGCTTTCCTACCAGCGGTGAAGGTTCGGCCGTGCCGAAGAAAGTCGTTACTCCGTCTTCAAAATCGGGAATATTGATCTTGGGCACCCTGCCGTCGGGATCCAGTTCGCCGCAGTAGTATCCGCGCGACAGGGGGCCCGCGCCCGGATCGCCGGGCCGGAAGCAATTCAGTTCGGTGTACGGCAGCAGCAGGTCGGCGAAATGATCGTCTTCGCTTCCCTGATAGGCGTACTTGAAAGTGAACTCGTGGTTTTCGTTCGGCCTGAAGGTCAGCCTCAGCGTGCCGTCCCAGGACGATTCCCCGCCCAGCGGGCTGTCGTCTCCGCGCGTGGGAGCACTGCTGAAAATACGGGGCGCAAAAGGAGAGGGAAACAAACGCGGGTTCTGCGCATCGCCCTCCAGCAGGCCGTTGTTCCACTCGCCGCCGTAGTTCTCCCAGTTGCCCGAAACCATGTAATACAGCCTGTCTTCGATGATCGGGCCGGAAAACCAGGCCGCGGCCTGGTAGTCCTCGTGCGAACCGGCACGAGCGCTGAAACTGCCCTCGTGCTCGTCGGAGGCCTGCCGCGTTATCATGTTCACGGCGCCCGAAAAAGTCGCGCGGCCGAACAGCGCCGACTGCGGCCCGCGGATCACTTCCACGCGCTCCACCACGGCGAACGTGGATGAGGTAATGCTGCCGGGGACGTAGACGCCGTCGACGAAATACGACGCGTTGCGCTCACCGAACACCGTGGGGCCTGCCTGGCCCCGGATGATCGGGTGATCCAGCCGCCGGCCCAGTTGCTTGCGCTCGTGGTAGTTGGGCGTGTTGGCCGCGATGTCGTAGATGGTCTGAATATTGCGTTGTCGAATGGAATCGATCGACAGCGCGGTGACCGACAGCGGAATTTCCTGCAGGCTCTCGTTCCGCTTGCGGGCGGTAACGATGATTTCCTCGATAGCAACTTCCTGAGCAATGGCTATCGAGGAACAGGCGAGCGCGGCGCAGAGCGCGGCCACGCTGAAGATTGCGCGTTTTGACATAAGCCCCCCTTCCGGCTCAGACAAGTCCCCGCGATGACGGTGTCCTTAAGCGGACACGCTCCCGATTATGGCATTGAATCGGGCGGGGTCAGGGCCTCGGAGGCGGTTCCCGCGGCGAAGAAGCTGCGAATGCGCTCCGTTACGCCGGCCGGCTCGACGGCAAACGGCCAGTGGCCGCCGCCGGGCACTATCCAGGTTTCGGCGCCCATGGCCGCCGCGGCCCTGGCGCTGAATTCCGGCGGCACGATGGCGTCGTCGTCGCCCCAGATGACCAGCGCGGGCGGCTGCACGTTCGGCAGTTCGCCGGGCAGAGCGTATCCCCTGGGCGTCTTGTTGATCGCAAGCAACGCATCGACGGTGCCTTCAACCAGCGCGATGCGATGCGCGTCGCAGGCCGCCGGATCGGCCGCGCACGCCCGGCCGCTGAAACTGCTCGGCCCGCCGCCCAGCGATCCCCAAATGGCTACACGGGCCGTTGACCTGGGCAGATACGCAATGAAATTCCCCGGCGTGGTCTGCGGATAGATCGACGGACATACGAACACGACCCGGCGCACGCGGTCCGGCGCCGTCAGGGCCAGCCGCCCGCTTACCGAACCGCCGTAGGAGTGACCGACCAGGTCGAATTGCTCGACGCCCAGAGCGTCCAGCATCGCCAATATCGCCGATGCCCGGCCTTCCACCGTGAAGTGGGCGCCCGGCTCCGAAACTTTCTCGGAGTAACCAAAGCCCAGCATGTCCGGCACGATGACCGAACGGGTAGCCGCCAGCTCGTTCGCCAGCGGCAGTATGACGTTGCTGCCGGTAGGGCCAAACCCGTGAACCATAAGGATCGGCGCGTCCGTGGGATCGGCGAACAGGTCGCCGCGAATTACCGCGTGGTACTCGTGGCCATCCACATTCAGAAACAGGCCCGGACCCTCGGCATGCCGGTCGACGATTTCCTGCTCGGCGATCTGACGCTCCCCGCGAACGGTGAACCAGGTGACAAGTCCGGCGACGGCCAGCACCACGACGGCCACGAAACCGGCCATCCAGATCAATAGACGTTTCAGAATTTTCATGTCCGGCACTCCCGTACCCTGGGCGCAAACGATACATCCGACCCGGTTTGTCGGAGCACGCCGCCAGGGGTTGGTGGAATTTCGCCCTGTCTCACCACCTCGCCGCGATCTCGATGGCGATGCCGTGGTCCGGGGGTTCGGTGGGGCTTTCGCGGCGGGTGAGCTTGACGCCGAGCCGCAGGTCCGGTGCGCCGGGGGCGGCCGGTTCGAGGAACCAGCCGGCGCTGT
>JAPOWV010000006.1:3503-5049 GCA_026707445.1 Gammaproteobacteria bacterium | reverse complement strand
TTCGCCAATCTTCACGGCATCGACAAGCAGGACTTCCTCGACATCTACGCGGTCAACGTGGTCGGCACTTACCAGATGATCCGCGCCGTGGAGCCGCACATGCGGGCCCTGGGCAGCGGCGCGGTGGTCAACAACTCTTCGATCGGAGGCGTGACGGGCATTGCGTCCTCAATCCCGTATGCCGCGTCCAAGGCCGCCCTGAACCTGATGACGAAGTCGCTGGCGCACGTGCTGGGCCCCGAAATCCGCATCAACAGCGTCGCGCCCGGGATGATCCAGACCCGCTGGCTGCAGGGCGGCATGGGCGACGAGGCCTACCAGGCGATGCTGGAGATGGCCAGCCAGGCACTGCCGCTGAAGCAGGTCGCCGAGCCGCGCCATGTCGCCGAGGTCCTTGTCTGGTTCCTGGAAGGCGCTCCTCTGGTCACCGGCGAGACACTGATCGCCGACAGCGGCGTGCATATCGGCCAACTGCCGCCCCTGGCCAGCGGCGACTCCGACTAGTGCTGCATCGCGCCAGCTTGGCGCAACTCAAGGCGCGGCTGAAGCTGCCGGCGTTCGCCGCGCCCATGTTCCTGGTGTCCGGGCCCGATCTCGTGATCGAGGCCTGCAGGGGTGGTTTGATCGGCGCATTTCCGTCGCTCAACGCCCGTCCTCTCGAGACGCTGGAGGAATGGCTCAGACAAATCTCGGGAACGCTCGCGGAAGAAGAGCGGGCGAGTCCCGGCAGGGTCGCTCCGTGGGCAGTGAACCTCATCGTTCATCGCAGCAACAAGCGGCTGGCCGCAGACCTCGACCTCACGGTGAAATACCAGGCGCCGATGGTCATCAGCTCGCTGGGCAGTCCCAGGCTGGTGCGCGAGGAAGTGCATTCCTACGGCGGCTTGCTGTATTGCGACGTCAACAGCCTGTTCTACGCGCACAAGGCGGCCGACGCGGGCGCCGACGGCCTGATCCTGGTGGCGGCCGGCGCCGGCGGGCATACCGGCATGATCACGCCGTTCGCGTTCGTGGCGGAGGTCCGCAAGTTCTTCGATGGCGCCATCGTGCTGGCGGGCGGCATCTCTTCGGGCGCCGACATTGCCGCGGCAATCGCGATGGGCGCGGATTTCGCCTACGTGGGGACCCGGTTCATCGCCGCGCGCGAAAGCCTGGCGTCGGACGGCTACAAGCAGATGCTGGTCGACAGCGGCGCCGACGACCTGGTGCTCACTCCTTACTTCACCGGCGTGCCGGCCAATTACCTCAAGGCGAGCGTCGAGAAGGCCGGGATCGACCCGGCAGAGTTGGGCAAGGCCAATCCGGACATCCAGTTCGACAACGAGGAGAAGCGCTCCAGGGCCTGGCGCGACATCTGGTCGGCGGGACAGGGCGTAGGCTCGGTCGAAACTGTCCTCACTACCGCCGAACTCGTCGCCGAACTCGAAGGCGGCTACCGCGAGGCCATAGCCCGCCTCAACAAGAACTAGCAGCCGGTCCGGATCGGTTCTCGGCCCGCCTAGCCCGTGGGCCAGCGGGTGTGATGCAGGTCGATCACGTAGTCGTG
>JAPOWV010000006.1:0-2974 GCA_026707445.1 Gammaproteobacteria bacterium | reverse complement strand
AACGGCGTGGTCAGGGCCGCGGCCATCGAACCGGCGCCGTAGGCCAGCATGGTCACGGCCACCAGGTAGTCCGCTCCGCCAAGCACGGTGCGCACGTAATCGACGTTGTTCACCAGCACCGCGCCGCTGACCATGGCGGCGCCGAAGTAGAGCACCAGCAGCGCGCGCAGCCTGGGCGTGGCCATGTACGAACGCACGCCGAATGTCACGTCGTCGAGCACCCGTCCGGTGCGCTCCACGGGGGCGATCTTCGGCAGTCGGGTGACGACGATCAGCAGCGCCGAGATCAGGAACGCGGCGGAATTCAGTTCGAACAACAGCTCGAAGCCGCTGCCCGCGGCCATCAGCGTGATGGCCAGCATCATGCTGCCGACCGTCTCCAGGTCGTAGGCCAGGCGGGTCCAGGAAAGCGCGCGCGTATAGGTGGCCTGGTCCGGCAGCACAGTCGGAATGATCGCCTGGAACACCGGTTTGAACGCCGCCGACAGCGCCTGGATCCCGAAGATGAGCAGGTAGATCTGCCATTCCGTTGTCACGAAGGGCAGCAGCAGTACGAGACCTGCCCGTATCACGTCGCTCGTTACCAGGATGCCCTTGCGCGAGGTCCGGTGCGCCAGCCCGCCGCAGATCGGCGCCAGGAAAACGTAGGCGACCATCTTGATCGACAGAGCCGTGGCCAGCACCGGCGCCGCCTGACCGCCGGTCAGCCGGTAGGCCAGCAGTTGCAGGCCGACGGTGCTCAGGCCCGTTCCCACCAGCGCGATGACCTGGGCCGCGAACAGCCGCCGGAAACCCGCGTAACGGAACGGGTTGTCCTGCATCGGGAGCGTGTCCCTACTCATTCCTGCTCTCCATAAAGGCGGCGCAGTTCCGTCTTCAGCAGCTTGCCCTGCGGACTGATCGGCAGTTCGTTCACGATCTTCACCTGCCTCGGAATCTTATAGCGGGCCAGGTTGGCGCGGCATTGCTCCAGCACCTCCTCCTCGGTCACCCGCATGCCCTTGCGCGCCAGCACAAGTGCCATGCCGACCTCGCCCCACTTCGGATCGGGCACGCCGATTACGCCCACCATGCTGACCGCCGGCATTCGGACGACCACGTTCTCGATCTCCACGGGATAGATGTTCTCGCCGCCGGATATGAACATGTCCTTGATCCGGTCCACGATCGTGAGCGTGCCTTCATCGTCCATGCGGGCCGCGTCGCCGGTGCGGAACCAGCCGTTCACCCGCGACGCGGCCGTGAGCTCCGGGTCGCGCCAGTACCCGGGGGTAACGCCCGGGCCCCGCAACTGGATCTCGCCCACCTCACCGCGCGGCAACTCAAGGCCTTCGTCGTTGCCGACCTGCACCTCCACGTGCATCATCGCGTGGCCCGCCGAGCCGAGCATCTCGCGGGCGCGGTGCGGCGGGGTCATGGTCACGCTGAAGCACTCGGTCAGCCCGTACGACTGCGCCAGGGCCACGCCCTTGGCCTCCCAGGTGCGCAGCAGTTGCATGGACGCGGGGGCGCTGCCCACGCCAAGGCAAGCCAGCGCCGGAAAATCCGCGCTTTCGAATTCCGGCAGCTCGCTCATCATCAGGTAGTGCGTGGGCACGCCGATGCAGTGGGTAATGCCCATTTCCGCGTCCGTCAGGTAGCCGAGACACTTCCGTGCGTCCCAGCGGGGCATCACGTTCACGCACCCGCCGTAGTGGAACAGCGACGTGCCTGCCGCGTTCAATCCGGCGGTGTGAAACAACGGGGCATAGGTCAGGCTCACCGAGTCCCGCGACAGGCCCGCGTGCAGTGCGCCGCACAACAGGGTGTTGTGGACCATTCGGTAGTTGTACATGACCCCCTTGGGCCTGCCCGTCGTGCCGGAGGTGTAGAGCAGGCAGTTCAGATCGTCGCCGGTGAGCGCCGGCATGACCGCCTCCGGCTGGTGATCGGCAATCAGGCGCTCGTAGTCCGAGTCGCCTCCCTCGCGGCGGATCAGCAGCGCCCCCTCGTTCCAGCCTTCGGCCAGCGGCGCATATTCCTCGTCGCAGAACACGGCCTTCGGCTCGCCGTGCGAAAGAAGCTCCCCGATCTCCACCGGGTGCAGGCGCCAGTTCAGCGGCACGAACAGCGCGCCCAGTTTCCAGCAGGCGAACATGAGTTCGTAGAAGTCGGTGCTGTTGGCGGCGATGATGGCCACCCGGTCGCCCTTTCCCACGCCTTGCTCCGCAGCCAGCCCCGTGGCCAGGCGCGTGCTGCGTTCATTAATCTGGGCGTAGGTGAACCGGCGGCCGGTGCCGAGGTCCACGCAGGCGGGCGAATCGGCGTTGTAGCGGGCGTGGTAGGCCAGCCAGTCGTAGACCCTGTCGCTGCTCAATTGGCGCTCCGCATGCGCTGGCCGGCCTCTGCCCGTAGAAAGAAACCGTAAATTGCATTAGGCTGCGCGTTTACGCAAGTGCCGGCGGGAGGTTTGTTCATGGCATACGAGGATTTTCGGGCATTTCTTGATCTGCTTGAGGAGCGCGACGACCTGCGCCGCATCAAGGAACCGCTATCGGTGGGGCTGAACGAGTCCGATCTGCAGCCGCTGATGGCGCTTCTGCACAGCGGCCCGAATCGCGCCCTGATCCTGGAGAACCTGACCGGCTACAACACGCCGGACGTCCCCGTCGCGTTCAATCCGTACGGCTCGCGCGAGCGCACCGCGCTGTGCATCGACGAGGAGGACGTACTCGAAGCCAAGCGCAAGCTGGCGCGCGTGCTCGCCGATCCCGCTGGGTGGCACAAGCCGGTGATGGTGGACCGGGACGACGCACCGTGCAAGGAAGTCGTGATTCCCGAGGACGAGGTTTCGCTGGGTAAGCAGATTCCGCATGTCTGGTTCGGAAAGGAGGGGCCGGGCTACATCACCAACGGCATCGCGATCACCAAGGACCCCGAAACCGGCGCCCGCAACGTGGGCTGGTACCGGCATACGCAACTGTGGAACGCACAG
>JAPOWV010000039.1 GCA_026707445.1 Gammaproteobacteria bacterium | reverse complement strand
CATGCAACTGGCAATGCGCGAGATGGACGTTCTGCAGGAGGAGCAAAGCGCCGCTTGAGCGTCGCGCGCGCCAGACGTTCCGCTACCTTGCGGGTGCTGTCAGGCGATGCCTGGCGCTGGGCGATGTACGACTGGGCCAATTCGGCCTTCGCCCTGATCGTCATGACCTCCTTCGTGCCGCTGCTGCTGCGCGAACACTGGTCCGCGGGTGAGACGTCCACCGAAATCACGTTCATCTGGGGCTCGGCCAACAGCATCGCGGCGCTGCTGCTGGCCCTGGGCGCCCCGCTTCTGGGCGCGCTGGCGGACCAGGGCGGGCGCCTGCGCCGGATGCTGGCGGTATGCGTGGTGCCGGGCGCCATATGCACGGTGCTGCTGGCGCTACCGGGCGCCGGGCAATGGACGACGGGGCTTTCGCTGTTCGTTCTGGCCTGGCTCGGCTATTCCGCCGCCAATGTGTTCTATGACGCGCTTCTGACCGAGGTCGCCGAACCGAAACAGTACGACCTGGTTTCCGCATACGGATTTGCGCTGGGCTACATCGGCAGCGCGATGCTGTTCACCCTTTGCGCGCTGGTCACGGTGGACCCCGCGCGGTTCGGCCTGGATTCGCAGGTGCAGGCGATGCAGGTGAGCATGCTGGTGGTGGGCGCCTGGTGGGTGCTGTTCTCGATTCCGCTGCTGCGGGAACGCGGCCGCGCGAAGAGCGCCGGCCGTCCGGCGCGCCTGGGCGCGGCCTGGCGGCAGCTCGGGTCCACGCTGCGCGAGGCCCGCCGCTACCCGCAGCTCTGGCTGTTCCTGCTGGCGTATTTCCTCTATATCGACGGCGTTTACACGATCATCAAGATGGCGGTGGATTTCGGCGCGGCGATCAATCTGCCGCCCTCGCACCTGGTGTTCGCGATCCTGGTAACCAACTACCTCGGGTTTCCCGCCACGCTGGCCTTCGGGTTCGCCGGCCGCCGCTTCGGCCCGCGGCGCTGCATCTACGTGGCGCTGGCGGTCTATTGCCTGGTGACCTTCCTGGCCAGCATGGCCAGCCAGGTCTGGCACTTCTACCTGCTGGCGGCGATGATCGGCCTCGCCCAGGGCGGCGTGCAGAGCCTGAGCCGGTCGATGTTCGCGCGCCTGGCCCCGCCCGGCAAGTCCACCGAAATGTTCGGTTTCTACAACATGTTCGGACGCTTCGCGGCGATCCTGGGACCTATCCTCACCGGCTACGCGGCCCTGGTCCTGGACAGTCAGCGCCTGGGCGTGCTCGCGATCCTGGTGCTGCTGATCGCCGGCTTCGCCCTGCTGACCCGCGTCAGGGAAACATCGTAGAAGAACGCCGGCACCCGGTTGACCGCGCGGCGCCGAACGTCTAAATTGCCGCCAAACAACAAGAATATCGGCTGGTCAACCCGGCCCCCAAGGCATAGGGTTGGCGTTTTTTGGTGCGGGGCCTACGTTTTTCTGGAGGCTCTTTATGAAAAAGAGCGCAATCGCAATCTCGGCAGTTCTTCTGGTTGCGGCCGGCATCGTTCTGCCGGCGGGCTACTTCGGGCAGGTCGCCGAACGGACCCTCAAGAGCCGTGTGACGAACATGCCGTACGGCTTGCAGATGGAAGTTGTGGAATACCGGCGGGGCTGGTTCTCGTCCACCGCGCGACTTGAATGGCAACCGCCCGAAAACCTGGCGGGCCCGCCCGTGGCCGGGCAAGACCCTCTGGGCGACGCCTTCGGAACCGAATTGTCGGCCGTTCTTGCGGCATTTGATTCCGGACCGATCGCGATTGACCTGGAAATCGCGCATGGCCCGGTATTTTTCGCGGTGGGCCCGGGCGTGGGCCTGTTCAATGCCCGCGGCCGCATCGATCCGGGCGCCGGGGCCATGGAGGCTGAATCGGATCTGGACGAAAGCGGCGGCAATTTCATTGACGTCCACGTGAGTTCATTCTCCGGCGGCACGGTCAGCAACCGGGTGGAGTTCCGGACGCTGGACTGGCGCGTCGGGCCGGTATTCGTGAATCTCGCCGGCGGCCGGCTGGCCGGCGAGTGGACCGGCCCGAATGCGTTCCAGTTGCAGGACGCAACCCTGGAGAAAATCGACGTGCAAACCGGGATGGCCGACGCGGGCATCCGCATTTCGATGACGGATATCGACAGCCGTACCGAATATCCGCAGGGTCTGGCAAGCGGTGCGTTCCTGGCCCCATCCGAATCGAATACTTCCATCGCAGAGGTCCATGTCGAAGGCGCGGGGGGTAATACGCTGGTGCGCATGAACGGACTGAATTCGCTAGGCAGCTCAAGCGTGGGCGAGGATGGCCTGTATCGAATCGATGGCCGGCTGGAGATCGAATCCCTGGAGGTAATGGAGAGGGAGTTCGGGGCGCTGGAACTGAACCAGGATGCCGGAGGCTTCAGCGAGGCCGCGGTGCTGAAATTGATGGACGCCCTGAGTGCCGGGGTTTTCGATGCTCCGCCCGATGACCCGCAGTCGCTGGAGAACCCGCCGCCGGAGCAGGCCGCGCCGCCGCCGGAGGGGATGCTGGCGGCCGCTCTGCCGTCGCTTACCGAGGAAATGAAGGAAGCCATCCGCGCAATGGTGGCGGACGGCCCCTACGCCGACATCAGTACCGTCGTCCTGTACCAGGGCGAGCATGCCCTGAAGATGGATGCGCACCAGGCCTTTTACCCGGATCGCGTCCCCGCCGGCACGGACATGGCGAGCCTGCCCGCCATCGTGTCGTCGCTCGAATACACGCTGGACATCGAGCTTCCAAAGGTGGCGGCGGAGGACCTGTTCGGACCGGGCCTGTTGCAGGCGGAGCTGACCCGGATGTTGCTGGAGGAGAACGAAACGGGGTACACCCTGAGCGTGGCGCTGGTAAACGGGAGTGTCGAACTGAACGGAAGGACCTTGCCGCTGTCCCTGCCCACGGCTACGCCGTCTCCGTTCGAGGAGGGTTCGTCCTTTCTGCTCGGCGAGGACGAGCCCAATCCTTTCGATCAGGCCCCGCCTCCCCCGCCGGACTGAGCCCTCCTCGCCTTCAGTAATCCTCGAGGATGCGGCCGTGGCCGTAGATGCGGTCGCGGATGCCCGAGCGGCGCAGCGCGTCCCAGTAGGTGACGGCGTTGATCGCCAGCACCGGCTTGCCCAGCCAGGGCTCGGCCTCGGCGCAGATGTCCATGGCCGGCAGGTTGGTCCCGACCTGCACGATCGCCTCGGCGTCCGCGCCGTCCAGTTCGCGCAAGGCGGAGCGCATCCGCGGTCCCGTCGTGTGGGCGATCTCGATGGGTGACGGGCACTTGAGGCCGATCAGGCGCAGCACGTCGAAGCCCGCCTCCACGAAGTAGTCGCGCACCTGTTCGTCGCCGCGCGGCATGTGCGGCGTCAGCACCGCGATCTTCTCCACCCCGAACGCCCTGAGAGCCGCGACCGTGGCCGTAGAGCCCATCGAGATACCCACTCCGGCCCGCTGCTCCAGGCCCTCCTGGAGTTCCGCCGCCTGTTTCACGCCGCCCCAGAACGCCTCCAGCGCCACGCCCATGATGACGTGGTCGACCTGCGCCGAGCAGACGCGGTCGATGGCGTCGCCCATGCCGTCGCGCATGGCCTGCACGTGCTCGAGGAAGTCCTTCTCGGTGGTGATCCTGCGCTGGCGGATGCTCACCCGGCCGGTTTGGTTGGTTACGCCCGGCGGGCGCAGCAGTTCGCACTCCGGCTGCACCGTGGTGTTCGTGGAAGGCACGGCGAGGCCGACGCGCAGGCGGTGCCCGTGATAGTCGGTCATGGGGGTTCTCCGGCGGGAAATGGTTCGCAGGGATTGTAATTCCGCAGTAAATAGTTGAGTATCCGCCCGGATGGCAGATTCACAATCGTCAACGGGGGGCGTTTACCGGGTCCTCGGACTGATTCCGCTGCGCCTGGAGGAGGGGGTGCGCAGCCGCCATGTGAACGCGCTTTACTTCGGGGCGTTCTTCTCCATCGGCCTGCTCACGTTTATCAACGTGCAGCAGGGCTACCTGTTCACGAACCTGGGAATTCCCCAGACCGAGTGGGGCGGGCTGGCCGGCCGACTTCTTCTGATCAACGAAATCGTCGTTCTCGCGACGGTGTACCTGCTGGGAACGCTGTCCGATCGGGTCGGGCGGCGGGTGGTCTACGCGCTGGGCTTCAGCATGGTGGGCATCTGCTACGTGCTCTACCCCATGGCCACCGCGGCCGAGCACCTGTACCTGGCGCGGCCCATATTCGCGATCGGCGCCGCCTGCATATCCGCCATGCTGGCTTCGGTCATCAACGATTATCCCGACGAGGCTTCGCGCAGCCGGTTCCAGGCGGTGGCCTTCATACTCAACGGGATCGGCATCAGCGTGGTCAACGGGTTTGCCGGAAGGCTGATCGAAGGCTACAAGAACATGGGCCTGGACTCGGTCATGGTGGGGCGGGCCACGTTCTGGACGGCGGCTGCGGCCTGCATGGTGGTGGCCGTAGTGCTCATCATCTTCCTCAAGCCGGGGGCGCCGGCCCAGGTCACGAAACGGGAGGGCATTTTCAAGACCTGGGGCGTCGCGTTCCGCGCGGCGCGCAGTCCAAGGGTGGCCCTGGCCTATGTCGGCGCACTGGTCTCGCGCGGTGACCTGGCCGTCGTGAGCGTGTTCTATTCGCTGTGGCTGCGGCAGGTGGGCATGGAGCAGGGCCTGTCCAGCGAGGAGGCGCAGGCGCGCGCGGTCCTTTTCTACGTGGTCGCCCAGGCGTTTGCCGTGCCCTGGGCGGCGATCATGGCGCCGATCCTCGACCGTATCGACCGCGTGGCGGGCATCGCGATCGCCATGTTCCTTGCGGCCTGCGGTTATCTCGCGATGCCGTTCTTCCCCGATCCCATCAGCAACTGGATGTTCCTCGGCGCGGCCCTGATCGGCATGGGCGAAATGTGCGCGCAGCTCTCGGCCATCGCCCTGATCGGCAAGGAGGCGCCGGTGCGCGGCCGCGGCGCGGTGATCGGACTGTTCAGCTTTTTCGGCGCCGTGGGGATCATGATGTCCGGGGTTTTCGGCGGCTGGCTTTTCGATAACTGGGCGGCTTACGGTCCCTTCGTGATGGTGGGCTGCGGGAACGTGGTAGTGTTCACGCTCGCGCTGCTGTTGTTGCGGCACGAGGCCAGGCGCCGCAGGGCGCAGGCCGCAGGCATCGCCGGGCCGGAACCGGCATAGGAAGGGGAGCAGCAATGCAAAAGAATCGTCGTGAAATCATCCAGAGCTTTGGCGCGGTCGGCGCCCTCGGGGCTGCCGCGCTGGCATTCGGTCAGGCGCCGCGCAAGGCGGTCGCCGCCGAAGGCGACACCGGCGCCGCCAACGACTACCTGAGCGGCCCGTACCTGGACCTGCGCAACCCGGGGGACAATCAGATCGCCTATGCCCGCCTGGCCAGCGACCTGGACGAGAGCAAGCAGCGCCCCGGCTGGTTCAAGGGCTACGTGATGGGCGTGCGTCCCGGCGAGGCGATCCGCGATCTGTTCGGATTTGCCGGGTTCGGGGTTTCGCGCCTGGAGCGCCAACCGGACGGCGCCATCGCCCGGGTTCTGCGAGAAGTGGGCTTTTACACCGACCTGCGCAGCGGCGAGATCCTGGAAGAGTGGCACAACCCGTATCTGGACGAGACCGTGAAGCCGGTGCCGATTGCCAACGATCCATTCAACATGGTGATCAGGGACCACTTTTCGCGGCCGCCGCAGTTCGGCGGCCTGAACGAGGCCGACGTGCGCCCGGTGGAGCCGTTCCTGCTGCCATGGCGGCAGCTGGGAGAGCGGCTGCAGATGGAGCGCCATATTCATCTTCACTACCCCAGCGCACTCGACCCCGAAGTGTGGGTGCGCGAATCCTCGGGCGACAGGGTGCGGGTATCGGAGTTCTTCGCCTATTCACTGAACGGCGCCGACATGCAGAACCCCGAACTCACCGCGGTTCCGTCGCACGGTGTCTGGAACCGTACGACGCCGTGGCTGCCGTGGATGTTGATGGGCCAGGCCGAGGGCCACTGCCAGTACGCCTGCTTCATGGGGTCGGGCGAGGACCTGGAGCAGATCCACGACCGGGCGCTGCTGGACTACACCGAGAAGCACTATGCGAAGTACTTCAACGCGCCGGAGACCTATTCGCCGGACACGCCCAGCCTGTCCAGCCTGGAGATGTACGCAATCGAGCAGACGCCGGCGCCGCCGAAGCAGGAAACCTGATGGCGGGTGACGGCAATGTGCTGGTATTCTTGCTCGCCACGCGCCTGCCGCAGTACGGGCTCCGGTGCTTGAGGGGATACGGCAAGACAGGTTCGCGAAATTAGGAACAACGCAAGAAGGGGAAAACCTATGCAATCGCAACGGCGAGATTTCATCAAGGGCTTCGGGGCCGTGGGCGCGTTCGGCGCGGCGGCGCTGAGTCTGGGCGCCTGCGGAGACGTCAACGTAACCATCAACGACAACGGCGACGACAACGGCGCGTCGTCGGGTTCGAACGACTACCTCGGCGGACCGTACGTGGACCTGAGCACCGGCGAGGGCAACAAGATTGCCTACGCCCGCACACAGGGCAACCTGGACGAGAGCGTCCAGAAGACGGGCTGGTTCAAGGGCTATGTCATGGGCGTGCGCCCCGGCGAGGCGATCCGCGACCTGTTCGGCTTTGCCGGCTTCGGCGTATCGCGCCTGCAGCAGAACGAAGACGGTTCGATCGCCAAGATCCTGCGCGAGGTGGGCTACTACACCGACCTCAGGTCCGGCGAGGTGCTGGAGGAGTGGGACAACCCCTATACCGGCGAGACCGTGCCCGTGGTGCCGATTGCCAACGATCCGTTCAACTACGTGATCAGCGATCACTTTCCCGAGCCGCCGCGCTTCGGCGGCCTCAACGAGGAAGTGCCGCCGAAGATCCCGTTCATCCTGCCGTGGCAGCAGCGCGGCCCCCGGGTGGACATGGAAATCCATATCCACCTCTACTATCCGAACGCACTGGATCCGGCGAAATGGGTGCGCGAGTCCACGGGTTCGATGGTGCAGGTATCGGAGTTCTTCGCATTCCACCTGGACGGTGAGCAACTGCAGAACCCGGACTTGACCTCGCTGCCGTACCACGGGGTCTGGAACCGCACGACGCCGTGGCTGCCGTGGATGCTGATGGGACAGTCGCCGGGCTTTTGCCAGTACGCCGCCTTCATGGGCGCAGGAGAAGACCTCGAACAGGTGCATGACCGGGCGCTGCTCGACTACGCGGAGAAGCACCATCCCAAGTACTTCAACGCGCCCGAAACCTACGATCCGGAGACGCCCAGCCTGTCCAGCCTCGAGTGGTACGCGATCGAGCGCACGCCGGCGCCGCCCAAGCAGGAGACTTAGGCTTCACGAACATTTGAATGAGCGCTCGCGGCCGCCGCCGGCCGGCAGCGGGTGCTTCGGGGTCTTTCAGCAGACCCTGACGTCGCCGGCACGGGAGCGATGCTGAGATGCCCAACGGACCCACCGTAGCCAAGGGGGGTGATCTGAAGCCCGACCCCTCCGGCAAGCGTCTGGCGGGGTTGTGGTTCGTGCCGGGTCTCACGACGACCAACGCATGGTCGTTCCTGTTCGTTTCGTTTACGACCGTCGGACTGCTCACCGCGATCACCGGCGTACAGACCAATGTCCTGAGCGAGAACTTCGGCATCCCGGCGAGGGACCAGGGGCAATGGATCAGCGGCCTGGTCCTGTGGACGGAATTCGTACTGCTCGCCGTGTTCGGCCTCGTGGGGGTGGCCGCGGACCGGATCGGCCGCCGCCAGATCTTTGCGATCGGGCTGGTTCTGATGGGCCTGAGCTACGTCTTTCACGCCTACGCCTTCGAGATCTGGCAGCTGTTCGGAGCGCGCGTTCTCTATGCCGTGGGCATAGGTGCGGCCACCGGCATGCTGGCCACGATACTGGCCGACTATCCGCAGGAGCTCTCGCGTGGACGCGTGGTGGCGATCAGCGGCGCGCTCACCGGCCTGGGCGTGGTGCTCATCAAGCTGATGTTCGGCGACGGCGCCCGGGTGCTGGTGCAGAGCCTGGACCTGCCCGAGAGCTCGGTCCTGCCGCTGGGACTGTTCCTGGTTGCGGCGGTTGCTTTCGTGACGGCCGCGGTTGCGGCGTGGGGCTTGCAGCCCGGCACGCCGACCACGCGCGAGGAGCGCCCGCCGGTGAAGGAATTGCTGACCGCGGGCGTGCGCGAGGCGATCAGGAATCCCCGCATCGCCGTTGCTTACGCGGGCGCCTTCGTGGCCCGCAGCGACCTGGTGATCCTGGGCAGTTTCCTGACCCTGTGGGGACGATTCGCGGTCGAGAGCGCGGGTTTGACGGGAGCCGAGGCCCAGGCCATGAGCGTGCGCCCGTTTGCCGTCGCCCAGACCGCCGGCCTGCTCTGGATCGTCGTGCTGGGCTTCCTGCTGGAGAAGCGCGACCGGCTGCTGGCGCTGGGAGTGGCCTTCGGGGTTGCCACCATCGGTTACCTCGGAATGTGGTTCGTCGGCGACCTGCTTTCGGTCAGCTCGATTCCGTTTTTGTGCCTGCTGGGCGCCGGTCAGATCAGCGCTTTCTGGGGCGCCACCACACTGATCGGACGCGAGGCGCCGAAGGCGTCGCGCGGCACGGTCGTCGGCGCATTCAACCTGAGCGGAGTGCTCGGCATTCTGGTCTTCGTGGCGCTGGGCGGATACCTGTATGACCGGCACGGACCGGTGGCCCCGTTCATCATGGTGGGCCTGGCCAACCTGCTGGTCATGGCGGCCGCCGGAAGCCTGATGCTCAGGGAATCGCGCGCCGCCGCCGCCCGGCGCGCTGAAGGCGCAGCCTGAACACGGCTGCCGACACGAGAGCCTGGGGGGGAGGGCGTCCCGCCCTCCGGGAAGGCGAGACGCTTTCCCACCCGGGAATGCGAGGGAGCAACGGTTGTGACTGAGTCCGGCGAGCGCGTCAACTGGCGCGCGCTTCTGAATCCGTACTTCCTGCAGGTGTTCGGCATCTGCCTGTTCGGCTGGACGCTGGCCAACATGGACCAGGCGTTCTTCGGCTACGCCATCCCGCCGATCAAGGAAACTTTCTCGATCGGCGACCCGGAAATCGGCCTGATTCTCTCCGCCTCGTTCCTTGCGGCAGCGTTCTTCATCGTGGTGGCAGGGCTACTTACCGACCGTTATGGCCGGCGGATGATGTTCTCCGTATTCCTCGCCGTTTCCGCGCTCATGGTCGGGCTCTTTTCACTGGCGGAAACGCTGGCCATGCTTGTGTTCCTCCGCCTGGTCGGGTGGTGCTTGTGTTCGGGCATGGTGCCGATCATCAATTCGTATGTGGTGGAGGCGTCGCCCGCCCGGTTCCGCGGGTTCAACGCCGGAATCCTGCAGATCGGCTATCCGCTGGGATGGTTTATCGGCGGACTGCTGGCGGTCGAATTGATGGGTAACCCCGCGATCGGCAGATCGGTGGGCGCGTTTCTCGAGTCGCTGGGCCTGCTGTCCGCCGACGCCGTGCAAGGGGCCGGAAGCTGGCGCCTGCTGTTCATGGTGGCTTTCCTGGTCATACCCATCGCTGTGGTCCTGTACTGGTTCATACCGGAGAGTCGCCGATTCCTGGCCGAAAAGGAGGCGCAGGAAACGAGTTCCGAAGCGAGTATGACGGCCCGTGACCGAATCGCGCTGCTACTCAGCAAGCAATACATCCGGCGCGTGTCGCTGGGATGGATCGCTTCGCTGACCTTCGGCGGCGCCTACGCCGGAACCGCGTTCTTCTTCCCTACGTTCTTCCATGAAGTGCGGGGCCACACGCTGGACGAGGCGAACCTGATCGTGGGCGTGTCGTACGGCATCGGCGCGATCGGTTACATCGCCTCTTCGCTGGTCGGCGAGTTCCTCACCACGCGCCGCAACACGGTGGCGATCTGGGTCTTCATCGCCATTCCCATCTGCGCAGCCGTGTTCTGGCTGGACCTGGGACTGGAAGCCGACATCGCCCTGATGGCGGCGATGACCTTCTTCTTCTACGGACCCATCGCCGTGCTGCAGACCTACCTGGCGGAAGTGTTTCCCACTCGTGTGCGCGCCACCGCAGTGGCCTTCGTGGCCGGGATCGGCATCAACATCGGCTTTGCCGTCTATCCGCTGGTGGTTGGTGCGCTGGCCGAGATCATCGGCTGGCAATGGGCATTCACCGTCACGGTGTTGCCCAGCCTGTTGCTGACCGGGGTGTCCACACTGTTTCAGATCAACGTCCGGTCCGGCGAACGCCTGGAGGACATCTCGGAGTAGTGCGGGAACGGGACGCTTCCCCGTCCGGGCGAACCGTGAGCGTGACCTTGCTGCTCGGGAGGCGTCGGCGCGAGTTCAGCATGGACCCGTCGCGTGGGCTGGACGTATTGAGCGCCGCCATCGAGGCCGGGCATACGCCTCCGCATTCGTGCCGCGGCGCCATCTGTGCCACCTGCCGGGCGCGGCTGGTGGAGGGCGAAGTCCGGATGCGCAGGGACCATGCGCTGCTGGAGGAGGAAATCGCGGCCGGGTTCGTGCTGGTCTGCCAGTCGCTTCCGCTCAGCGAGCGGGTGGTACTGGATTACGAAGGTGAGACTTCCTGAACAATTTTGAGACTGCCTGAACCCTTCTCTCAAAAGCTTCGCGGCGATTTGCCCGAAGGGCTTTGGTGTTATGATCGCCAAATCCATTTTCCCGAATTTCGGACATCAATTCCCTGGAGGAACAGCGGATGAAGAAAGGCAGTATTCCCTTTGGTTTTCTTGCCCTTGCGATGATCGCTCCGGTGGCCGTGGCCCAGGAAGAGGGCATGGTCCTTGAGGAAATCATCGTCACGGCCCAGCGCCGTGAGCAGAGCCTGCAGGAAGTTCCCGTGGCGGTTACCGCGTTCACGGGGGAGGCGCTTGAGATCGCCAACATCACCGAGGCGGCCCAGTATCTCAATCTGACGCCGAACGTGAGCTACACGGAGGACGGCCAGGTGGGCTCCCGCGGCATCAGCATCGCGATGCGCGGAGTCAGCAACATCAATACCGACGAGAGTTCCTTCATACAGTCCATCGGCGTGTACCTGGACGAGTTCAGCGTGGCGTCGGTGGGGCAGGGCACCGTCAACCCGCAATTGCAGGACCTGGAGCGCATCGAAGTGCTGCGCGGTCCGCAGGGCACCTACTTCGGACGCAACGCCGTTGGCGGCGCGCTCAACCTCACGACCCGCAAGCCGCAGCCTGAGTTCGACGGCAGTGCTTCCGTGGGCTTCCGGACGTTTGAGAACGCGGCCGAACAGTACGACTTCAGCGGCATGATCAACCTGCCGGTGTCGGACAACTTCATGTTGCGCGGCGTGCTCTACTACGAGGATTCAGGCGGCCTGGTCGAGAACATCGTTCCCGGCGGCGGCGACTCCGGCCACGAATACACGATGGCGAGGGTGTCCGCGCGCTGGCTGCTGGACGACGCCACCACCGTGGATCTGATGCTGATGAACAGCGACGAGGAGCAGGGCCACGACGAAAACGTGCCCTCCGGCGTGTTGGACACCGACTCGGTGGCCACCTTCCAGTTTCGCGGCCCCGGGAGCGCGTTCGTCGCGCCCATTGACCCCGGCACCGGTTTCTGGCCCGACAACCGCAGCAAGACCGCGCGCTCGGCAATCGGCGAGAAGAACGACAACTCCACCAGCATAGCGGTCCTGAAGGTGGCGCGCGAATTGTCCGACACGATGACCCTGAACTGGATCAGCGGCTGGATCGACACCGAGCTGGACCGGGTCTTCGATAACGACCTGGTCGCCGAGAATGTCGTATTCCGCGAGCAGACGCGCGAAGGCACATCGTTCAGCACCGAACTGCGCCTCGACATTACGTCGGATGTCTATGACTGGACCGTGGGCGCGCTGTACGCCCGCGACGAGAAGGACACCGAAAACGCGGTTCAGCTGGGCACGACCACCGTCGTCAACGGGATACAGATCGGCGGCCTGCCTCCTACCTTCCTCAATGACATCTTCGGGCGACCTTTCTGCCTGGGCTGCAGCACGCGCGGATTCGAACTGACCAGTATCGCCGTATTCACGGACCTGACCTGGCATGTGAACGAGCGCTTCGATCTGACGCTCGGCGGGCGCTATACGTCCGACGACGTGACCAATACGTTTTTGCCGATCGGCCCGGCCGGCGGCCCCCGCTGGCCGAACGACCTGGTGCCGACAGAAGCAATCAGCAACGAAGACACGTTCAGCGATCTGTCGCCGCGTCTTGCGCTGTCCTACGACCTCTCCGACGAAGCCACGGTCTACGCCACGGTGTCGCGGGGTTACAAGGCCGGCGGTTTCTCGCTCGATCGCAACGGCGCCGATAACTCGGCGGTAAACGAAGTCTTTGATCCGGAAATTCTTACCAATTACGAGGTGGGCGTGAAATCCGAATTGTTCGGCGGTCGCGCGCGCTTCAATGCCGCGGCTTTCCTGCTGGACTGGCAGGACCTGCAACTGGAGACTTTCTTCTTCCTGGTTCCGGGTGACGCCACCTCGAATGTGCAGTTGACGATCAATGTCGAGGAGGCGCGCGCGACGGGGCTCGAGGCCGAGCTGGCGGCGCTGATTACCGACAACCTGACCCTGACCGGCGGCATCGGCGTGATCGACACGGAGATCCAGAGCGACGACGTGGCGCGGCTGAGCGGCAACCTGTTCGTGAACCTCAAGGGCCAGCCGCTGCCCCGGGCGCCGGAACTGAGCTTCAGCATGGCGGCCGACTACCGGTTCACGCTGGATCAGTGGGACGGTTGGGCGCGGCTGGAATACATCTACAAGGACTCGCAGTACTCGACCATCGAGGACGTGACCTATCTGCAGACCAGCGGCGTGACGGTATATGGCGATCCGCTCACGCAGATGAGTCCGATAGCGCAGGTGCCCAACCGCAGCGACGGCTTTCCGTTCCGCACTCCGGAGGCGGACATCGTCAACCTGCGCGTCGGCGTGCACCTGGACGAGTGCTGGGAGGTTGTGGGCTACGTCGAGAACCTGACGGACGAGGCGTACTACACGGGAACCGGCGAGAACTTCGGCTTGAGCGGGTTCCGGCTGCGTCCGCATCCGCGTATCTGGGGCGCCAAGGTCAACTACAAGTTTGGCCGTTAGTCGGCCCGCGAAGGCCTTCGCTCCCTGCGTGATTGCGCCCGGCCTGGTGTGCCTGGCGCTCGCGTTTCTCGCGTCGTCTCCGGCCTCTGCCCAGACCCGGGACGTCAATTTCGCCGTGGTGGGCAAGCACGCGGGGTTCGAGCAGACCGGCGCCGGCAAACCCAGGCGCCAGTACTACTCTTTCTTCTCGGAGATCTTCCTCGCCGACGGAACGCCGCTCGCTGAAGCCACGCTGGTCCGACCAGACGGCCGCGAGGTTCGATTCACGGATCAGCGGGCCGTCGTGGGTCCCTCAAGGGACCGGATCCTGCTGATTCGGGGCGACCGGACCTACGACAGCGAGGCGGAACTCGACGAAGAATGGCCCAATGGCGAGTACGTCTTCCGTTACTCGCCGCCGGGTGCGACCGATTCGGTTTCAATACCCGTCCGGCTCGGCAAGGGCCGATACCCACAGGGTCCGCAAGTGCGGCTGGAGCAGAACGGCGAGCAGGTCCCTTCCGACAGCGTCGATTCCACGTTCGACCTTGTCGTCCGGTACACGCCTTTCGATACCGGTCGCCCGGACCCGCGCGAAATCGTCGACGACATGATCTTCGTGATACTGCGCGATGAGGAGAACTACAAGGTGGACCACAGCGGCCGTCCCTTCCAGGGCCAGCGCTTCATGCTTTATTCCGACACCGAACGCGTCATTCCCGCGGCTGCCCTGGCGCCCGCAAGCCGGTATGCCCTGAGCGTCGAGTTCGCGATTCTCGAGGAAACGGCCCGCGGCCGGGGCGTGCCGGTGATGTCAACCCGGGCGGTAACGACGGCGCTGGAGATTCACACGCTGCCGCCGCTTCCGCAGATGATGGACTAGTCCTTGTAATCTTCGATATCGGCCGGGTTCGGCTGCCGATAGATCGATTCGGGGAATTCGGCCTGTTCAGCGCCGTCTGGCGTGCGGAAGCGCAAACCGTGACCTTCCTTGATCGTGTAGGGAACCTGAGGTTGTCCCCCGGTTTCGAGGTTCAGGGCATGCAGCCGCTGCCGCATCCGGCGCACAACGAACAAGTGGTCGGGATCGCTGATCAGATTGCGCATTTCTCCCGGGTCATTTCGCAGGTCGTACAACTCGTCCGTGTCCCAGATGCCGTGGTACTGAATGAGCTTGAAATCGTCGGTGCGAAGTGAAAAAGTCGTTGGGGTCTGGGGGAAGACCCAGTTCCAGAAGTACTCGTAATACAGTTCGGAACGCCAGTCCCGCACACGCTCTCCACGGGCCAGAGGCCCGAAATCCGCGCCGTGCACGGGACTCGAAGGCGCAACGCCGGCCAGCGCGAGCAGACTGGGCGCGATGTCGATGTTGGCGACCATTTCGTCCACCACCGTCCCTGTGGGGAAGCGCCCGGGCGCGTAGGCGAGCAGCGGCACGCGAATGGATTCCTCATAAGCATTGCGTTTGTCGATCAGGCCGTGTTCGCCGAACAGGAAGCCGTTGTCGCCCATGAACACCATGATCGTGTCTTGTGCGATGCCCTGGTCGTCGATCCATGCCAGCAGCCTCCCCAGGCTGTCGTCAACTGCCGCCAGTGCCCGGTTGTAATTGCGCTTGTACTCGCGAATGTCGAGGTCGCCGTGATAGGCGAAGTCCACGCCGTGCCAGCTGTTGCGCTGGTTGCGGACCCACATGGGCTTGCCCGCGTAGTTCTCCGGCGTGTCCGCCGAACTGTCCGGAAGCCTGATTTCGACGTCCGGGTAGAGTCCCTCGTGCCGCTTCGCGGGCGCGAATTCCGCATGCACTGCCTTGTGCGCCAGGTACAGGAAAAACGGTTTCCCGCGATCGCGCCCGTTCAGCCACTCCATCGCGTAGTCGGTCAGTTCGTCGGTAATGTAACCCTGCTGCGGAACGCGGTTTCCGTTGACGTTGATCGTGCTGCCGTCCACCGGGAAGTAGTTGCCCTGTCCGGCAAAGCTGACCCAGTGGTCGAAGCCCGGCTGTTTTTCGTCGCCGTGCAGACCCATATGCCACTTTCCGATATACGCGGTCTCATAACCGGCCGCCTGCAGGTCCTGGGAAAAGAAGCGTGTGCCGGGACTCAGGCTGCGTTGCAGATTGTCAACCACGCCGTGCGCGTGGGCATAGAGGCCGGTGAGGATGGAAGCGCGGCTTGGCGAGCAAAGCGACGTCGTCACGAAGGCGTTTCTGAAATACACGCCCTCCGCTGCGAGCCTGTCCATGTTCGGCGTGTGGATTTCCTCATTCAGGAAACCCAGCGCGTCAAATCTCTGGTCGTCCGTGAGAACGAAAATGATGTTCGGCCGAGTGGGCGCAATCGCGGGGTCCTGCACGCAAGCGGAGAGCGGAACCAGCAAGGGCGCCAGTATCCAACACGATTTCCTCATGGTTGCGTTCCTTCCTGCCGTAATCGGTAGCGTGGCGCGGGCTAGAAAAAGACCTCCAGCGGCTCGTGCGGCTGGTCGCAGTCGATCAGGTCCACTCTTTTCTCGCGAATCAGGAAGCTCTCCCGGCCGGGCGTCAGCCGGTAGGTGCAGAGGCCCGCGAACAACCGGGTTCTTTCGCCCTGGCGCTCCGTCATCTGAAACCGCCGCTCCACGATCCAGTCGCCGCTTTCCTCTTCGATTTCACGAAGCGCGGCCGGGCCCGCGGTCCGGCTCGTGCGAATCCCGCCGGCAAGGGAATGCGCGGCCTCGTGCGTTATGCGATCGATGCGCATACGCATCAGCTCGCGGTTCTCGTGAAAAAGGGACGAGTGCGATTTCGCGTCGTCCTGGCCGGGCGCCAGCGGCGCCCAATAGAGGCAGTCTTCACTGAACAGCGCCAGCCACTGGTCGTAGCTTCCCAGGTTCAGGTATTCGCACTCCCGGTACAGGACGCGGTCCGCCGCCTCCAGCCGCGTGGAGGGAACTTCGAGGTTCTCCGGCAGGACGATCACCGGCTAGTCCTCCATGTACGACTGCCAGGCAAGGTACTGGGACCGAACGTACTCCTCGCTCAAGGCAGTGCTCGTGTCCGGGCCGGGATTTTCGTCGCTGCGATGTTGGCTGACGGGCCCGGGCGAACCTTCAAGGCCCTGCTGGACCCGGCGATAGGCTTCCGCATCGTCCGGTTTGACCAGCGACGAGGGCGAGTGAATCGTGTTGGCGTAGCGGACGTTGCGCAGGAAGTGCGACTCCGGCGCGCCCTCCGCCTTCAGGGTCCAGCTCTCGACCAGCGTGCGGTTCGGCGCCAGCGGAGTGAGCCGGCGCATCTGCATGTACTGCGGATGGGCCGAGGCGCCGGGATAGAAGCAGGCGTTGTGCAGGTTTCGGGTCAGCGCCCGGTCCGCGCGCCCGCCGCCCCAGGCTTCCTCCAGCGCCTCCCGGTAGCCGGCGTCCCGCCCGTCCGCTTCCTTGCGGAAGCCACTCATGTCGCTGTGGCCATGCGGGTGACAGCGCACCTCAAGTTCGCCGAAGGCGGCCAATGGCTGGCCGTTGGCGGCGACCCAGCGAATTTCTTCCCGGGGCTCTCCCCCGGCGGCGGCGGCGCGGGCGGCGGATATCGAGGATTCGTGCACGTGCGGCGGATGCAGGCCGTCGTGCAGGTTTTCCAGGTACACCTTCCAGTTGCAGCGCAGAAGGATGGCCAGCCGGCCGCCGGCCACGCTGAGCCTGCCGGTCGGCGAACGGTCCGCCATCAGATCGAGGGCCTCGCCCGCCGGACCCAGGAACTCCGCCAGCGGCAGCGGCTTTTGGGGTTCCTCCAGGCGCACGAAAGCGAAATCGCGGTGCGTTTCCACCGGGTACGACTTGAGCGACCAGGCCGGATCTCCGCGGCGCGGCGCCCCGTCGCCCGCGTAACCGCCGGGCAGCGGAAGCTGTTTGAGCGCGCCGTCGGTCGCATAAGTCCAGCCGTGATACGGGCAGCGCAGCCGCCGCGCCCGGCCGCAATCGCGCCCCACCACGGCCGCGCCGCGATGCGCGCAACGGTTGAGCAGGACGCGCGGGGTCCCGTCCTCGTGGCGGATGAAGATCAGCGGCCGCCCGGCCACCGTTACGCGCCGGTAGTCGCCGGGCTGCGGAATCTCGCTCAGGTGCCCGACGTAGCTCCAGCAGCGGGCGAATACGCGTTCGATTTCCGCGGCGAAAACCTCGCGGCTCGTATAGACCCGCCCGTCGACGGCCCCATCCCGAACCATTTCCCCAAACATGGCGTCATATAGTATGCGCGGGCCATGAATATAGGCGTGGAAAACAGAGGGCGCAGGTGGTGGATCGTGGCCGTGGCGGCCTTCGGCCTGTCCACCAGCCCCGGCCAGTTCGCCTACGGCGCCTTCAGCCTGTTCATCGAGCCGCTCGAGCAGGAATTCGGCTGGGCGCGCGCCGACATGAGCCTGGCGCTGACCCTGTTCACCCTCTGTCTTGCCGTGACCCTGCCGTTCATGGGCCGGCTGGTGGACCGCTACGGCTCCCGGCGGGTGCTGGCGCCCTCGATGCTGGTGCTTGGGGCCGGGCTGTGCATGCTCGGCTGGCAATTGGACGCGCTGTGGATACTGCTCACCGTCTATGTCCTGATCGGCGTGCTCGGCGCGGGCGCCAACAGCCCGCCCTATATGCGCACGGTCTCGTCCTGGTTCGATCGCCGCCGCGGTCTGGCCATCGGCACGTCCATGGCGGGCGCGGGGCTCGGTTACGCCTACGTGCCGCCCATGGTGCGCTACATCAACGACGCCTACGGCTGGCGTTTCAGTTTCCTGGCGCTGGGGGCGATCATCATCTTCGTGGCCACGCCGCTGGTGGCCCTGTTCCTGAAGGACCCACCGCGCCCGCAGGCCGCCGAGACGCCGGGCCCGGAAGGAGCCGTCGTCGAAACCGCCGGCGACGCCTGGCGCGAGGCGATCGGCCGGGGCGTGTTCTGGATGCTGATTTGCGTGTTCGCGCTGCTCTCGTTCAGCCTTTATGGGATGCTGGCGCACTTCAAGCCGATGCTCAGCGGAATGGGCATCCCGGGCGAGGAAGCCGGATGGATCGCCGGCCTGGTGGGCATCGCCGTGATGGTTTCCCGGGTCGTGATCGGTTATCTCATCGACCGGATCTTTGCGCCCCGCGTGGCGCTGGTGGTGTTTCTGCTTTCGTCGGTCGGAATGGTCGTGCTGGCCACCGGCAATGCCGCGGGCTTCGCGATTCCGGCGGCCTTGCTGCTGGGCTTGAGCATGGGCGCGGAAATCGACCTGCTCGCCTATCTCGCGGGGCGCTATTTCGGACTGAAGTCCTTTGCCGTGATCTACGGTCTGCTGTTCAGCGCTTTTCTGGCCGGCACGGCGTTCGGTCCCTGGGCCTACGGCGCGGCCTACGACGCCGACGGTTCCTATGCGGCGATGCTGCTTGTCGGCGCCGGCTGCTGCGCCGTCGCCGCGCTGATCACCGGCTTTTTGCCGCGCTGGCCCGAAACTGCGGGGACCCACTGATGCGCGAGTGGGCGAACCGGCTTGCCGAGGCCGGCGAACTGCTGATTTCCGAACGGGCGGTCGATCCCCGCTTCGAGCTGGCGGCGGTGACCAAACGGGCGCAGCAGGCGGGCAATCGCCCGATCCTGTTCCGCAACGTCAAGGGGACCCGGCTTGAGGTCGTGACCAACCTGTTTGCCGACGCGGAGCGCCTGCGAAGCCTGGTGCCCGTCGAGGAGGGGCCTTTCGCCGCCGCCTACGCGAGCGTGCTGGACGAGGCGGAGTCCCGCGTCGGCCCCCCGACGCGGGAGGCCCCCGCGCCCGGTGACCTTCACGAAGGAGAGCTATCCGATCTGCCGCTGATCACCTACCACGAGCGTGACGCCGGGCCGTATTTCACGGCGGCGATCGTGCTGGCCCGCGATCCCGATACCGGCGTGCCGAACCTGTCGTTTCACCGGGCGATGTACGCCGGCCCGCGGGAACTGCGCCTGCGCCTGGGCGACAGTCACGATCTCACGGACTACCAGCGCCGCGCCGAGGAGTCCGGGCAGGCGCTGCCCGTAGCGCTGCTGATCGGCGTGCCGCCGTCCGTGTTTCTGGCCGCCGGCACTCACCTGCCTGCCGGAGTCGACGAATACGCGCTGGCGGCGGAACTGGCGGGCCGGCGGGTGGACGTATATTCCGGCGCGGACAGCGGCCTTCCGGTCCCCGCCGCCACCGAAGTCGTTATCGAGGGCCGGATCCTGCCGGAGGAAAGGCGCCCGGAGGGACCGTTCGGCGAGGTTCTCGGATACTACGTTCCCGAGGCCCCCAACCACGTCATGGAAGTCGGGCGCGTGACCTGGCGGCGCGATGCGATGTTCCACAGCCTGCTGTGCGGTTCGCGCGAGGACCTCGCCCCGCTGGAAGCGATCAATGCCGCGCGGGTGTATCGCGACCTGAGCAGGCGCCTGCCGGGAATCGTCAACGTCTCCTGCGCGCCGGCGTTCATGAACACGACGGTGCAGATCCGCCCGCAATACAAGGAGCACGCGCGGGACGTCATGCAGGTGGTCTTCGACAGCCACGCCGACTACAACCAGTTGTGCTGCGTGGTGGAGGAGGACGTGGATTTGAGTGACATGAACGCCGTGATGCACGCGTTCATCACCCGCGGCAGGGTGGATGCGCGAACGCTGGTCATCAGCGACCGCGCCGGATTCTATCGGGACACCCAGGACGATTTCGTGGGCAGGGTAGGGCTGGACGCCACCCGTCCCTTCGGCCGGGAAGACGAGTTCGTCGTGAAGGAAGTGCCGGGACTGGACGCCGTACGGCTGGAGGACTACCTTACGCGCGGCAGCAGGATATAGGGCCAGGGACTGGGCATTTCGCTGACCGGCATCTCGATCAGGCCCGGGGCGTCGGCCTCGAGCGCAGCCCTGAGCGCCTGGCGCAGTTCTTCCGGCGTGCGGACCCGCCACGCTTCCAGCCCGAACGACTCGGCCATGGCCTTGAAGTCCGGATTGGTCAGGCCGGAGGCGAGCACGCGCCCCGAGTAGCGTTGCTCCTGGTCGCGGCGCACGTTGCCGTAGGCGTCGTTGCTGAACACGATCACCACGACGTTGAGGCCGTGGCGCTTCGCGGTGGCCATTTCCGTGCCTGCGTACAGGAAACCCCCGTCGCCGGCGAACGCGACGACCTTGCGGTCGCGGTGCGCCGCCTGCACTCCGAGGGCGGTGGGGTAGCCGTAGCCCAGGTTGCCCTGGAAGTTGCTGCTGATGTAGTGGCGCGCACGGTACGAAGGGAAAGCGAACCATGACGTATAGGCCATCTGAGTGACCTCGTCCACAAGAAAGCCGTCTTCGGGCAACTCCTCGCGGACCACGTCGAGCACTGCAACCTGAGGCGCGTTGTTGCGGGCGAATTCCTTCTGGAAGCGGCGCTTCAATCTCAGCAACTCCTTCTTGCGCGAGCCGCGCTTGCGGTTAACGCTCTCGAGCGCATCCGCCAGATCCGTCAGCCCGGCGCCGGCGTCGGCGCAAAGCGCCACGGTCGGCGCGCGCCCGCGATCGAAAGCGCTGTCGTCCGCCTCGAGCCGCACCACCGGCAGGCCGTCGTCCAGACCCCATTCCAGTTCGGGTTCCGTGAGCCGGGTGCCGACCGCCAGTACCGCGTCGGCATCGCCCCAGAGCGCGTGGGCCGCCGGAAGGTTTATCCCCAGGTAGTGACGCTCGTCGATGACGCCCTTGGCATTGAAGTTGGCGGCAGCCGGCGCCTGCAGGATTTCCGCCACGCGCTTGAGTTCCGCTCCTGCGTCCAACGCGCCCCCTCCGGCGATGATGATCGGATTTCGGGCGGAACCCAGAATGCGGGCCGCCTCCTTTACCGCGTCCGGGTCCGGCTTGTTCACCTCGTACGAGGAGGCCGGCTCGAGCGGCGTGGCTTCGCAGTCGCGCTCCATCACGTCCGGCGACATTTCCAATGCCACCGGAAGCGCCCGTCCCGTATGCAGTTGCCGAAACGCTTCGGCCACCAGTTCCGGCGCATCCGCGCCGCGCGGAATACGCTCGGCCCACTTCGTCAGGCGTCTCAGGATCCCGAGTTGATCGTGGATCTCGTGCAGCATGCCCCAACCCTGGTCGATGTGCTGCGAGGGGACCTGCCCCGCCAGGCACAGCACCCGCGAGTTGGTGGCATAGGCCGTGACCAGCGCGGACCCGGCGTTGAGGACGCCAGGTCCCGGCACCACGCTGAACACGCCGGGGCGCCCGGTGGAGGCGGCGTAGCCAAGCGCCATGTAGGCCGCGCCCTGTTCGTGGCGGGAGTTGATGACCTGAGTGGGACGCTCGTATTGCGCCAGCGCGTCGAAAAGTCCGTATGTCTGACCGCCCGGTAGCCCGAAGACCGTGTCGACGCCGTGCGCCAGCACGGACCGCGCCAGCGCTTCGCCCCCCGTCATCCGCTCACTCATACGCCGACTTTTCCGGTCACTCTTCGTGGGCGATCATCACTTCGAACTCCGAGCCGGTGGCCCGGCAGAACTCGACCGCGTCCTTGCCCGCGGCGGCGTTTTCCTCCGAACGCATTGCCGCTTCGAAATCCTCCCTGGAGCCGAACTGCAGGCCCACCACCAGGTAAAAGGAGGGATCGCCTCCCATTGCATTGCCCGTGATGCGGTTCACGACCAGTTTCTTCAGCCCCGGAATCTTCCGCACGATCGGCGCGTGAACGTCGCGAAAGTACTTATCGAAGCCCGCTACGTCGTCGGGACGTGTGTATGTGACAAGAATCTTGTGCATTTCGGCACCTCCGGATCGTTTCTATTCCATGCGCCGCCCCGACGATCTTCGGGCGGCGGGCCACCTATGTTAAGGCTTGTTCCGTTGCCGCCGGAACTCGTGCTGCGGGAAGCTGCCGAGCACGCGCACGATGTCGGTGTAGTACTCGATTTCCTCGAGCGCCGACAGCACCGGGGCATCGGACTCGTGGCCCTCGACCTCGACGTAAAAACGCGCCCGGTCGAAGTTCTCCGTGCCGATATAGCTCTCGAGCTTGGTGAGGTTGACGTTGTTCGTGGCGAAGGCCCCCAGCGCCTTGTACAGGGCCGCCGGCACGCTGCGGAGCTGGAACCACAGCGCAGTGATGTAGTCCGTGTCACGGTCGGCGGGCCCGCAATTCTTTTCCCTGGCCAGCACGATGAAGCGGGTCGTATTGTGCTGCGCGTCCTGAATGTTCCCGCCCAGGCTGCTAAGTTCATACAGTTCGCCCGCCAGCGCCGAAGCGATCGCGCCGATGGACGGATCGCCCCGCTGCGCCACCCGCTCCGCGGCTGCGGCAGTGTCGCTGGCCGCCCGCGGCTCAAGCCCCCGTTCACGCAGATAGCGCCGGCACTGCGCCAGCGCCTGGGGATGGCTGTATACCGCCTTCAAGCCCTCGAACGTGGCGCCCGGAACGGCCAGCAGTTCGTGGCGTATCGGCTGGAAGTACTCGGCCACGATGTGCAGGGCCTGGTGGGGCAGAAGCTGATGTATGTCGGCCACGCGGCCGCCCAGGTTGTTCTCGATCGGAATCATGGCGAGGTCGCCGCCGCCGGCCTCGACGATCTCGAAAACATCCTCGAAACTCGCGCAGGGGACGGCTTCCAGCTCCGGATGGACGGCGCGGCAAGCCAGGTGCGACCAGGCCCCGGCGATTCCCTGGTAGGCGATGCTCAAAGGGGGTCCTCCGGAAACAACGGCGGGAGTATACTCCTCCGCCTTGTTTCGCGCGTGACCGGAGAAATCCCATGAGCGACGAAAACGCCAACCATGAGCTGGAAGCGGCGGTGCTGCGGCGCCTCATCAGGCACCTGGACGAGAACAGGGACGTCCAGAACATCGACCTGATGATCGCCGGCGGCTTCTGCCGCAACTGCCTGGGCCGCTGGTACGCGGAAGCGGCCAACGAACGCGGAATCGACCTGAGCGAGACCGAAGCGCGCGAGCGCATATACGGCATGCCCTACGCCGACTGGAAGAAGAAGTACCAGAAGCCGGCCACCGAAGAGCAACTGCGCCGCTTCGCCGCCCGCCACGGCTAAACGGGCCTAATCGAACGGCTCGAGGCGTTTTTTCGCCGAAGGCAGGTCGATTTCCTCGTAAACCGGCAGTCCGCCGCGAAAAGGGGGCAGGGCCTCGCCCTCGACCAGCGGCTGAAGATAGGTTCGGGCCGCCCCGGTGATGCCGTAGCCATCTTCCCTTATGTACTCGCGCGGCAACTCCTTTTCCCGATTGGCCACCTGATCGAGGGGGGCGGAGGACGTTTCCCATGTGTAGGGATCGTCGCCGGTGCGCCTGATCGTCACCATCACCGCGTTGCGGCCCGCGAGCGCCAGTTCGACGCCTGACCGCCCGGCCGCGTAGGCATGCTCGAGGTCGGTGGCGGACGCCAGGTGCCTCGCCGAACGCTGGAGGTAGTCGCTGATGGCGTAGTGGTGCTTGTAGCCGAGGTTCTCGCGGATCATGTCCGCCACCACCGGCGCCAGCCCGCCGAGCTGCTTGTGGCCGAAGGCGTCGGTGCCGCCCGCCTCGGAAAGGAAGCGGCCATCGCCGTAGCGGGCCCCCTCGCTGGCCACGATCACGCAGTATTCATGCCGTTCTACGGACTCCCGGACCCGCTCGAGGAAGCGGTCCTGCTCGAAGGGAACTTCGGGGAACAGGATGATGTGCGGCGCATCGCCCGCACCGGATCCCGCCAGCCCTCCGGCCGCGGCGATCCAGCCCGCATGCCGTCCCATGACTTCCAGGATGAAGACCTTGGTCGAGGTCCGCGCCATGCCGGCGACGTCCAGCGCGGCCTCCCGGGTGGACACCGCCACGTACTTCGCCGCCGAGCCGAACCCGGGGCAGCAGTCGGTGACCGGAAGGTCGTTGTCGACGGTCTTGGGCAGGCCGATGCAGGTGAGCGGGTAATCCAGCCGCCGCCCAAGCTCCGAGAGCTTCAGCGCCGTGTCCATGGAGTCGTTGCCGCCGTTGAAGAACACCATGCCGATCCCGTGCGCGCGAAACACTTCGATCAGCCGGTGGTATTCGCGCTCGTCTTCCTCGAACCGGGCCAGCTTGTAGCGGGCCGTTCCGAAGGCGCTTCCGGGACGCTGGCCCAGGGCGGTTACGTCTTCCGCGGAAGCGGCGTCGGTGTCAAGCAATTGCTCGTGCAGCGCGCCGAGGATGCCATTTCGCGCGGCGTACAGCTTGCCGACCGCCGGCCTCGCCCGGCGCACTGCCTCGATAACGCCCTGGGCGGTAGCGTTGATGACGGCCGTGGGACCGCCCGACTGAGCGTAGAGTGCGTTGGGCGCGGGCATGCGGACAGTCGCTGTTCTGCGTGGACTAACGTGTACGATAGCACCCCCTTGACCGGGACAGCACACCAGACCGGAGGACTCGATGCGGATTGTTTTTCTGGGCGCCCCGGGCGCAGGGAAGGGCACCCAGGCGCGCCGGCTGGAGGAACGGAAAGGCTGGCCGCAGGTGTCCACCGGCGACCTGCTGCGTGCGGCCGTATCGGCCGGCACGCCGCTGGGGCTTCAGGCAAGGGCGGCGATGGATGCCGGGGAACTGGTTTCCGACGAGCTTGTCATGCAGCTTCTGGATGAGCGGCTTCGGCAGGACGATTGTGAAGGGGGCTTCATCCTCGACGGCTTTCCCCGCAACCGTTCGCAGGCCCGCCTGCTCGGAGAGCTGCTCGAGGGGTCGGGCCAGCAACTGGATGCAGTGCTGATGCTGGAAGTCGACCGCGGCGTGCTGATGAAGAGGCTGACCGGCCGCCGGACCTGTTCGGCCACCGGTAAACTGCTGAACATTCATTTCTCGTCGCCGGAGGAACTGGCGGCTAGCCGCGCCGCGGGCGGCGAGCTGATCCAGCGCGACGACGACCGCGAGGAGACCATCGCCAACCGGCTTGCCGTGTACGAGCGCCAGACCCGTCCGCTGCTTGAGCACTACTCCGGCCTGCTGCGCCGCGTGGACGGACTGGGCTCGCCCGACGAAGTGTTTGCGCGGGTGTCGGCGGCGCTTCAACCCGCCCCCGGCGCCTAGCGAGCGCGGTCGGCGAGAAGGAGTCCGGGCCCGAATGGTTGCAATCTTCCAGGGCGTGCTGATGGTGTCGCTGGGCCTGCGCGGACCGGACTCGCTGCCGGGTTCGCGCGGAATGCTGGGCCTGTGCCTGGTTCCCTGGGCAGCGGTAACCGCAATCGGTTACCTGATGCTGCTGCCGGCGCCGGCGTTCTTCGTCCTGCCTGTCGTGGCGTTCGAGCTGCTGCTCCTGCTCGGCTACTCGCGATTCGTCCTGTGGATGGCGGGCAAACCCGAGCGCTGGCCGCAAACGGTCGTGTCCCTGCTGGGGGTGCAGGCGATCATCAACGCGCTGAACCTGCCGCTGGTTTACGTCGTTACGTCACAGGAGCAGCCGGGGCTCTTGATCCAGGCGGCGGAATACGGCTTCCTCGCGTGGTGGTTGCTGGCCATGGGCAACATCTTTGCGCGGGCCATGGATCGCGGCATCTGGGCCGGGCTGCTGCTGTCCGTCGCTCACTTTTTCCTCTACATGATCCTCTACGTCGCGCTGACCCAGCTTTTCGGCATTCCGCTCGAAACTTCCTGATGCACATCCATATTCTCGGCATTTGCGGGACTTTCATGGGCGGCCTGGCCGCCCTGGCCCGCGAACTCGGCCACGAAGTCACCGGCGCCGACCGCGCCGCCTGGCCGCCGATGAGCACGCGCCTGCGGGAACTGGGGATCGAACCCGTGGTCGGCTTCGATCCCGGACAACTGGACGCCAGGCCCGACCTCGTGCTGGTGGGCAACGTCATGTCGCGCGGCATGCCGATCGTGGAGTCGCTGCTGGACTCGGGCCTCGATTACCTTTCCGGTCCCGAGTGGCTGGGCACGCACGTTTTGCCGGATCGCGAGGTCATCGCGGTGACCGGGACGCACGGCAAGACCACGACGTCCGGCATGGTGGCCTGGCTGCTGCAGGAGGCGGGACTCGAACCCGGCTTTCTGATCGGCGGAGCGCCCGGGAACTTCGAGCGCACGGCGAGGCTCGGAAGCGGCCGGCATTTCGTCATCGAGGGCGACGAATACGACACCGCGTTTTTCGACAAGAACGCGAAATTCCTGCACTACCGCGCGCGCACCGTGATCATCAACAACATCGAATACGACCACGCCGACATCTTCGCCGACCTGAAGGCGGTGATGTGGCAGTTTCACCAGCTCGTACGGCGCACACCGGGGGGCGGGCGCCTGATCGTCAATGGCGCGGACGCCAATATCGCAACGCTACTGGAGCAAGGTTGCTGGTCGACGGTTGAACGCTTTTCGGCCGGGTCTTCCACGGACGCCGACTGGCGCGCCGAGCGCGTGGATGGCGCGCGAGCCCGGTTCCATTGCGCTTCGGGCGAGGCCGAAGGCGTGGTGGAACTTCCAGGACCGCACAACCTGTCCAATGCGCTTGCCGCGGTGGCCGCCGCGAATGGCGCCGGGGTCGATCTGGAGCGCGCCTGCGCAGCGCTCGGCAGTTTCCGGCCGCCGGCACGGCGCCTACAGCTCATCGGGCGCTACGGCGCCGGTTCGGACATTGCGCTCTACGACGATTTCGCCCACCATCCCACGGCCATCCGGCTGACGCTTGAGGCCCTGAAGCAGGACTACCCGCGGGTGCTGGCGGTGTTCGAGCCCGCTTCAAACAGCATGCGCTCCGGCGCGCACCTTGACGGGTTGCCCGCGGCCCTCGGCGAAGCGGCGCATGCCTGGCTGGCCCCCTCCGGCAGTCTCGAATGGAACCCGGAGTCGGAATTCGCCGCGGTTTCGAATGTGACGCCATGCAGCGACGCGGAAGAGGCCGCACAGGCCGTGGCCGTGGCCGCCCGCCCGGGCGACGCGGTCGTGTTCTTGAGCAACAGCGGCGCGTCAGGCGGCGCCCGTCTCATCGCCGCCGCCCTGTCTGCCTAGCGCACTATGGTCATTTCGTCGATCAGCGTCTGAGCGCTGTCGACTTTTTCCATGACCCACAGCATGTAGCGCGTGTCCACGTGGATCGTGCGCGTGATGCTCGGGTCGAAGTCCCAGTCCGAATTCACGCTCTCCAGCGTGCCGTCGAACAGCAGGCCCACCAGCTTGCCGTCGGCGTCCAGCGTGGCCGAGCCGGAATTGCCGCCGGTCGAGTCGAGGTCCGAGAGGAAATTGACCGGTACGGAGCCGATGGAATCCAGGAAATAGTCGCCGTAGTCGCCCGCGCGGATCAGGTCCAGTTGCGCGACCGGCGAGTTGAACGGCTCCTCGCCCGTGTCCTTCTGCACGATGCCTTGAAGGCGCGTGAACGGCTCATAGAGGAGTCCGTCGGCCGGCGAACCGCCCATGACCGTGCCGTAAGTCACGCGCAGCGTGGAGTTCGCGTCCGGGTAGGCGGCGTGCCCCCTGGACTGCTGCCAGTTGATGATGGCGCGCATGTACTGAGGGTTGAGCAGGTTGGCGCGTCCGCCGCGGACCTTGGCGGCTTCTTCCCGCTCCATTTGCGTTTCGTGCAGCGCAACGGCAAGCCGCATGAAGGGGTCGGAGTGGCTCTCGAGCTCTTCGGGCGACGCGTCCATGAGCGCCAGACGCGTATCCAGGTCGTTCAGTACCGAATCTTCGTAGTACCCGTCGAGCTTTTCCGACAGCTTTTCGTCGCTCAGTTCGGTTGAGAGGCCCATGGCTTCGTCCAGCGCCTCGATCCGCATTTCATCGGGTTGATTCAGATAGCCGCTTAGAAACAGCATCCATTCGGCCTTGTCCACCGCCGGGTCATAGCGGCGGTCGATCACGCTCATGCGCTGGCGGAACATGGCCATGTCGCGCTCCTGGTAGCCGCTCTCTCTCGCCGCGTCCGGCTTCCCGCGCTCGTGCGCCAGTCGGTACAGGCGCTGCGCCGCGCTCAATAGCTGCGGCCGCAAGGCATTGCCGTACCAATAGCTGCGCCTGGCCTCCTCGGCGCGTTCCTCGGAGAGCGCGTCGAGCTCCTCGATCGCCTGGCCGAGCATCATCCGGTGCGGGTCGGCCGCGATCCAGTCGTTCAGTTCCGCTTCCCTTTTCGCCCGGCGGCCGACCAGGTCGTTGCGGCGCGCGCCGTCGATCTGGCCCTTGAGGTTCTTCAGCACGTTGTTCAACTGCGCCAATCTCGAGGCGTAGCGAATGCGGGCTTCGCTGCCCTGCGGCGCCGCGGCCTCGATCGTCGCTATCCAGTCGGAGAAGAACCGGACAAACTCGGGATACTGCCAATTGAAGGTCTGCCTCACGGACGCGAGTCGAGCGTAGCGGGAAGTGCTTCCCGGGTATCCCATGGCCATGACGAAATCGCCGTCCTCCAGTCCGGCTGCGGACACCTCGAGGTAGTGGGGCGGCGAATACGGGACGTTGTCCTCCGAGTAGTCCGCGGGATTGCCGTCCGTCCCGACGTAGGCCCGGTAAAAGGCGAAATCGCCGGTATGCCGCGGCCAGCGCCAGTTGTCGATGTCGCCGCCGTACTTGCCGATCGCGTCGGCCGGCGAATAGACGATGCGCACGTCCCGGATCTCCAGGCGCCTGATCAGCTTGTACTGCAGCCCGCCGAAGAAAGACGCGGCCTGGCAGCGGTAGCCGGGTTCCGACTCGCATTCGCTGATCAGGGCCTTGCGGCGCTGCTCGATCTTCGTGAAACGCTCGCGCGGCGCCAGCGCGGGATCCAGTCCGCCGGTGACCTGTTCGGTAACGTCGTCCACCTGCAAGGTGACGTAGACGCGCGACCCCGGAGCCGCCGGGAGCTCTTCGGACAGCGAGGCGGCGAGGAAGCCGTTCTCAAGGTAGTTGTTCTCGCTGGTGGAATTGAACTGCACCGAGCCGCGCGCGCAATGGTGGTTGGTGACCACCAGCCCCTTCGGCGACACGAACGAGGCGGTGCAGCCGCCCAGCGAGATCACCGCCCCCATCGGGAACGCGGTCAGATCGGCCAGCGTTTCCGGGTCCAGGTTCAGCCCCGTGGCGCGCAGGTCCCCCGCGATGCCGGGTATCTGCTCCGGCGTGAACATGCCCTCCTTGGCGGACGCGGCGGGCAAGGAAAAAGCGGAGGCAAGCGCCGCGCAGAACAGGGTGACGGGAAAGTGATGTGGTTTTTTCATGCGGGAACGTTCCTTACTTCAGAGTATTCGTACGGCCAAACACACTATTCTCCACGAAGTGCGGCCTCCGTTTGCGTCGGATGCGGCTTTTCGGCCGTTGTCGATAGAATGACGCCTCCCATGTTTCTTGCGCTTAGGGATCTCGTCTTCGCCAGGGGCCGGTTTCTGCTCATGGCCGTGGTCATCGTCATGATGGCCCTGATGATGGTGCTGCTGACCGGCCTGTCGAGCGGCCTGGTCGACCGCAACATCTCCGGCATCCGCGCCCTGCCCATCACCCACCTCGCGTTCGAATACGACGACAAGCCCACCTGGTCCAACAGCATGGTGGAGCGCGCGATGTGGGAAGGCTGGGCGGATCAGCCCGGAGTAACGACATCGACCCAACTGGGCAATACGATGTTCAACGCCCGCACCTCCAAGGGCGAGCCGGTCACGCTGGCGCTGTGGGGCATGGAACCGGGTTCGTTCATCGATCCCGGCGCGGACTCCGGCCAACCCATTGGCGGCGACCCCTATGGCGTGGTGGTCAGCCGGATGCTGGTGGCGGAAAACAACGTGGAGGTCGGCGACACCATCGTGCTGGACCGCGTGCTGACCGAACTCAAGGTGGTCGGGCTGCTCGACGCCCACAACAACATCGCCCACACGCCCATCGTCTATGCGCCGTTTAGCCTGTGGGCCGAAGCGTCCTACGGTCCACCGGGAGGGCCGCCGGCAGGCGAGTCTTTACCGGACATCCTCTACGACTTCGCCACCGTGGTGGCTCTGCAGCTCGAAGAAACAACGGAGATCGCCCCCATCGACGAGGAGCTGTTCACGGTCGCGCTCGACAAGCCCATGTCGTTCGTGGCGTCCACCGGCTACAAGGCCGAGCGGGACTCGGTGCGCATCAACCAGGGTTTCCTGCTGGTCATCGCCACGCTGATCATCGGCGCGTTCTTTTCGATATGGACCATACAGCGCACCCAGGAAATCGGTCTGATCAAGGCGCTGGGTGCGTCCACGGGATATCTGGTCCGGGACGCCCTGGCGCAGGTTTCCCTGCTGCTGGCCGTTGCCGTGACCTGCGGCGTGGTTATCGGCTACGGCCTTGGGGACCTGATCGTCGAACGCACCGATATCCCCTACGTCATCGATATCCGCGCCATGCTGATATCCGGCGCGCTGGTCATCGGCGGCGGCCTGGTGGGGGCGGTCCTGGCGGTGCGCAGGATTGCCCGCATCGATCCGATCATTGCCCTGGGTCAGTTGCGATGACGCTCGCTGTCGACTCCGTATCCCTCGTTCTGGGCGACGGCGACCAGCAGGTCACCGCCCTGAACAACGTCTCGTTGACCGTCGAGGCGGGCGACCTGTGCGCCGTGATGGGACCGTCCGGGGCCGGGAAATCGAGCTTGCTTGCGGTCTGCGGCGGCCTCCTGCCGCCCACCTCGGGCCGCATCGCCGTCGAAGGCAAGGACCTGACCGCGCTGGGGGAGGGCGACCGCGCGCAATTGCGGCGCGAGCGCATCGGATTCATTTTCCAGCAGTCCAACCTGGTTGCCGCCCTGACCGCCATGGACCAGCTCCTGCTGATGGCTCATATCAACGGCCGCAAACCGGACGGGGCCCACAGGGAACGGGCCGGACAGCTGCTCGAAGAGGTGGGCCTTGCGCACCGCGCCTCGCATCGGCCCGACCAGATGTCCGGCGGCGAACGCCAGCGGGTCGGAATAGCGCGGGCCCTCATGACCGAGCCGTCGCTGTTGCTGGTGGACGAACCCACATCCATGCTGGATCACAGCCGCGGCGGGGAAGTGGTTGAATTGCTGGCCAGACAGACCAGAGAGCATGGCGTCGCCACGCTCATGGTGACCCACGACCGGGCGATGCTGTCCTGGGCCGACCAGGTGGCGGAAATCGAGGACGGGTTTCTCGGTCCGCCGTCAACCCCGCATCTCAAGGGAGGACCTCCAGATGAGACCTAGACGATTTCCTGTTCTGACTCTCGGCGCCGTCGTGCTCGGCGTGGGGCTTGCTTCCTCCCAGGCGCAGGAGGACCACAGCGCGCATCGCGCCCATGGCTACCAGGGCCATGACATGCCGATGCCGCCGCCGGACGAATTGGGCCGGCGTCGCATGGGCATGGACATGCGCGACATGTTGAGCGAGGACGTCATCGCCGGTCTGAAGGAGAAGATCGCGCTGTACGGGCTGCTTACGGACAACGAACTGCGCATCAACGTGGCGCAGATGGGCGAGAACTACACCTGGTACGTGAGCGACGCGGACGTCAGCGACGAGATCGGCGTGCTGGTGCTCTCGCACGGCGTCAGCGACGCAGGGGACAGGATCATGACCGATTCCATGCGCGCCATCGCCGGCGAATATCCAACGGCTATCGGCTACGGCATGGCCATGATGACGTCGTCCCACCTGCAGGCGGCGATCGACGATCTCGAAGCGGCCGGCGCCGGGACCATCGTGCTGGTACAGACTACATCGACCGTCCATAACTCCATGACCCGGCAGTGGGAATACATCCTGGGCCGGCGCGACGAGTCTTCGTACCTGACGGTCAAGCCCATCGAAACGGGCGCGAAGCTCGTGTTCGCGCCGCACATGGACGACCATCCGCTGATCGCCGAAATCCTGTCCGACCACGCCCTGGAAATCAGCACCGACCCCGACAACGAAGCCCTGTTCCTGGTCGCCCACGGCCCGGAGGACGACTTCGACAACGAGCTGGACCTTCCCGTGATCGAGAGCCTGGCCGAACAGGTCAGGGCCGCGACCGGAATCAGCGAGGTGCGGGCCATCAACCTGCAGGACGACGCAATACCTCCGGTTCGCGAAGGCAACGTGCGCCAGCTCAAGCGCTGGATGCAGCAGGCGCAACGCAAGGGCAAGAAGCTGATCGTCGTGTCGCCGGCGTCGTCGGCCGACGGCTTGCAGCACCACATCAGGCAGGACCTGATCGGCCTGGACTACACGTTCAACGAGAAAGGCCTGTCACAGCACCCCAATTTCACCGAATGGGTCGTGACCACGGTCAAGCGGACGGTTGGCGGGTAACGAGGCGGCGGGGTTTCTGGCGGGATTCGGAGCCGGTGAGCTCCCGAAGCGCTCCCGGCTCGCGCAGCGTGACGGGCACGCGGACGCCCAGCCGTTCACGGATCAGCGTGCCGATGCGTTCGGCCAGGCCCGGTAACCGCGGATCGCTGGCTTCAATTTCGATGTGGAGCTGTTCCCCCTCGCGCACGCACACGTAGTCGCCCGCGTATTCCTCCAGTTCGACCAGAACGGCGGCGGCCGCCTCGGGGTAGAAGTTGATGCCCTTGAACTTCACCATATTGTCGCTGCGGCCCAGGAAACCGGCGATCCGCTCGAACGGCAACCCCAGCGCGTTGCTGCCGGCGAGCCGCGCGCTCATGTCGCGCGTGTTGAAGCGGATGATGGGATAGGCGTCGTTCTTGTAGAGGCAGGTGCAGACGAGTTCGCCGGCCTCGCCGTCGGCCGCCGGACGCTGGGTGTCCGGGTCGAGGATCTCGAGGAAGTGGGCGTCCTCCATGACGTGCATGCCATCGAGATCGGGGCCTTCGGTGGCGATCAGCCCCGTGTCGCCCACGCCGTACCAGTCGTAGACCGTTTCCGCCGCCCAGGCTTCGGCCAGTTCCTCGCGCGGCATCAGGCCCAGGTGGGTGGAAATCATCCGCACCCGGATGTCGCGTCCCGGCTCCAGACCCCGGCTGCGCGCGGTGTCCGCCAGCTTGCGAAGGTAGTCGGCAAAGCCCACCAGCACGGTGGCCCCGAAGCGCGCCATGTTGGCGACCTGGCTCGTCGAGGGCGTCTCGTTGCCTGCGCCCGCCGATAACAGCAGCGCGCGGGTGTAGTGCAGGGCGGCCTCGCGCACGAAGTGCCCGGCGTTCACCATTCCGTGGGCGTAACAGGAGTGCACGACGTCGCCGTTCTTAAGTCCCTGCAGCAGCCAGGCGCGCGCCACCATCAGCGCCTGTAACTCACGGCTGCGGGGCCCGAAGAAGATCGGCTGCGGCGCGCCGGTCGTGCCGCTGGTGGTCTGCATGACGAGCCCGGCGGGCCCGGAGCGCGGATCGTCGTCGCGATGCGCGTGATAGTCGCCGAAGGGCGGGTTCGCCTCCACGCTTTTCATGAGATCGGACTTCGAGAAGACCGGCAGCCTTTCAAGGTCCTCCAGGCTCTGCACGTCGCCGGGCTCCAGACCCGCTTCTCCCCACAGCCTGCGGTAAAACGGAGTGGCCCAGGCGCGCTCCAGGCAGCGCCGGAAGCGTCCTTCCTGGATCGCACGCAACTCGTCGCGGCCCATGCCGGCGAACCGCGCGACGAAGTCGTCGCCCAGCGGGTATTCGCGCCTCAACCCCGCCGGATTGGCGACCGAAAAATAATCAGGCAGATGATCTTTGCTCATGGCTGCAGCAGAGGATAGCCGACGGACGGCTTTGGGCGAATAGCCGGGCCCGTGATCCCGGCGATGCGGGCGGCGCCACGGTGGTACCATCCGGCGAATGTTGGCTGGCGCGATCACCCTTCTTGTTGTGGCCGCAAGCGGCGTAGCCGCCGCTGATCCCCAAACGGATATCCCGATCATGGGAGAAGAGGCGATGCCGCGCTTCAATCAGCCGCTTACGAACGAGCAGGCCGCGGCTTTCTCGAAGCTGGCCCTGGATTGCATCGTGACGGAATATCCGAACAAGCCGGGGCAGGTCATGCTGGGCGAAGAGTCGGTCCTGACTCCACGGCAACTCCATCCGGTGTTCTACGGCTGCTTCGACTGGCACTCGGCGGTGCATGGGCACTGGCTGCTGGTGCGTCTGCTGAAGCTCTATCCCGGGCATTCGACTGCGGAACTGACCCGCAGCGTGCTGGAGGCGCAATTCAGCACCAAGGCCTTGCTGGAGGAGGCGGAGTATTTTGACGAGGACCAGAACCGCTCTTTCGAGCGCATGTACGGTTGGGCCTGGCTGTTGCGCCTCGTGGTGGAACTTCGCACGTTTGACGATCCCTACGCCCGCCAGTGGGCACAGCGACTGGCTCCGCTGGAGCAGCGCATCGTGGAATTGACGACAGACTACCTTCCCCGTCTGGACTGGCCGGTGCGAACGGGGGTGCATCCGAATACCGCGTTCGCGCTGGGCCAGGAACTGGATTACGCCCGGGCCGTCGGAAATGCCGGGCTGGAACGATTGCTGATTGACAGGAGTCTGGCCTACTACGCCGCCGACCGGCAGTATCCGGTCAATTACGAACCCAGCGGCGAGGACTTCTTTTCCGCGGCGCTGGCCGAAGCGGACCTGATGCGCCGGATATTGCCCGCCGGCGAGTATTCCTCCTGGCTGGACGGATTTTTCCCCGGGTTGCGCGCGGGCGAAATGGGGCGCCTGCTGGAGCCCGCCACGGTCAGTGACGTCACCGACGGAAAGATCGTCCACCTCGCCGGGCTGAATCTGCATCGCGCCTGGACCATGCGGTCGGTCGCCCGGGCCCTGCCGGCAGGAGACGAGCGAGCGCAGGTCCTGCTCGAATCGGCCCGGGACCACCTGGAGGCGGGCCTGGAATACGTCTTCAGCGGGCACTACGAAGGCGAGCACTGGCTGGCGACATTCGCGGTCTATGGCCTGACGGAAGTGGACGCCGCACCATGAGTTCCGGCGCCGGAAAGATTGGCGTAGCCGATGGGCTGGGTGCGTGGCTTGAGGCGCTGGGCGGCAAGGTGCTGCGCATCGACGAACCGATGGCGGTGGAGTACGAAGCGACCGCCCTGCAGCATGCGCTGGATGCCGAGGGTCGTTATCCGCCGATCTGGGTGCGCAGCCCAAGGCTGCCCGGCGGAGAAATCTCCCCGTTCGGGCTGGTGACCAACCTGACCGCAAGCCGGGAGCAGGTGTGTTCGGCGCTGGGGCTTGACGATCATCGGCGGGCGGCGGCCTGGTGGGCGGAGCGGCAGGAGCGCAGGATCGATCCGGTAACGGTGCCGGCGTCGGCCGCGCCCGTGCGGGAAACAGTCCTCAAGGGCGACGACGTGGATTTGCGGCTGCTTCCGGCCACGATCCAGCACCGCGGCAACCCGGGCCCGTACCTCACGGCGGCCCATGCGACGACCTGCGATCCGGAGACCGGCATCGACAACTCGGCCATACAGCGCTGCTGGATCAAGGACGACCGCAGCATGAGCTGGTTTCCGTACCCGAATTCCCACAACGCGCGCAATATGCGCGCCTGGCACGAGCGGGGCGAGCCCTGCCCGGTGGCGTTCTGGATCGGTCACCACCCGGCGGTAAGCGTCGCGGCGCAGGTCAAGCTGGGTTACCCGGAAAGCCACTGGCCCGCGGCCGGCGGGCTGATCGGCGAACCGGTCCGACTCACTCCGTCGCTCAACTTCGACGGCAGGCTGCTGGTTCCGGCCGACGCGGAGATCGTTATCGAGGGGATGGCCCGTCCCGGCGTCACGGCTCCGGACGGGCCGTTCGCCGAATATACGGGGTTTCTGGGGCCGGCCGTGGACGCGCCGGTCTGCGAAGTCCTGTCGATTACGCACCGCAAGGGCGCGGTGCTGCATGACTGCGGCTCCGGCCTGGCCGACAACCTGACTCCGGACAACATCGCCATGGAGGGCAAGCTGTTTTCGCTGGCGCGCGCGGTGTCGCCGCGCCTGATCAACGTGTATGCCCCGGCCGAGGGCCGGCGCTTCCTGGCGCTGTTGCAGTTCGACGGCGCCCTTGCGGGGGAAGTTCGCGATGCGCTGGCCGCAGTCCTTGCATGGCGGCGCGTCAAGACGGCCGTGGCGCTGGACTCGGACATCGACCTGTTCGATGCGCAGCAGGTCAACTGGGCGCTGGCCACGCGCTTTCAGTGGGACCGCGACCTGATCCGGGTGGACGACCTTTCAACCTCGTTGCTCGATCCGTCGCTGGAACCCGGGCGCAAGACGGCTTCCAAGGCGGGCCTGGACGCGACCCTGCCTCGCCATCCGTCCACGCCTCCGGTCGCGCATCCCGATCCCCAGGCGCTGGAGAAGGCTGCCGGATTGCTGAAAGAACTGACCGGAGCGGGTCTGGCGGACGGCTGGCCCGGAAAATGACCAAGGCCAACAGGCCCTGGACTATGCGAACGCATCGATGGGCGTTATGCTGCGCCCGGTAAATGGGAGGACAAGAGAAATGAGACATCCACTCCGCGCGGCGCTGGGCGGCGCCGTGCTCCTGATCCTGTCATCGTCGGCTACCGCCGCGGACAGGCTGGATCCGGCTAACCCGGACCATGCCATTCTTCTCGGACAGAAGATGAACTGTTCGCTGAACGAAGGCGAAACGGTCCTCTACTGGTGGCAGGGCGGCGCCATGAGCCGCATGCCGGGGGAGAAGGACCGGCATATCTTCAACGTGCAGGGCATGAACATACGCCAGTGCAAGAACTTCGAGGACCCGGAACGCGGCCATGGCTACCGCTCGGTTTCCCGGGAACTGCTGATCTATCTGGATCCGCAGACCAACGAGGTCCTGCGCAACTGGATCAACCCCTGGACGGGCGAGGAAGTGGAAGTCGTGCACGTCGCCAACGACCCGGTCAACATGCGCGGCCCCGCGTACGCCCGGCGCCCCGACGGAACAGGCATTACCTTCAACGGCCACTTCATGAAGGGCCGCGTCTGGACCACCGGCTACGTTCCGCTGTTCTACACCAACCCGCTGGCCGGCGATTACCAGGAGTTCGTGGGCGGCACCTATCACGCCATGGAGATGCTCAACGCCTATGCGTACGAGGACGAGCTGCTGGACCCCGAACTTGCGACGCTGAAGCGCTACACCCTGTCCTGGGCGCGCACCTCGAAATGGCTGCCGTGGATGAAGATGGGCGACCGCCCCGGGATGATGATCTTCACGACGGTCGGCAAGAGGGTTTCGGGAATTGATGACCTGACCGAACCGTTGCTGAGCGAACTGCGCAACAGCTATCCCGACTATGCCGAACCGCCACCTCTGGACGATGCGCGGCCCAACGTGACCAGCTGGTCGTATTTCGAATCGGTAACCGAGCCGGAGGGGGAATGGAGACAATGAAGACAAGAATGACTTTTCGCGCTCTGGCCGGATTGATCGGCGCGCTGTCGCTGGCGGCCGGCGCCGCTTACGGCGGGCAGCTGGACCTCGACGACCCCGACGACGTCATTCGGCTGCAAATGAAAGTCCGCTGCTCGCTGAACGACGGCGAGACGGCGCTGTACTGGTGGGAGGGAAGGATGTACTCCCGCAAGCCGGCCGAAAAGGACCGCCATCTGTTCAACGTGCAGGGCATGAACATCCGTCACTGCGAGACCCTGAACGATCCCGTGCGCGGACTGGGTTTCGTCGCCCGCTCGCGCGAACTGATGTTCTACCTGGATCCGGAAACGAACGAGATCCTGAGGACCTGGACCAATCCCTGGACCGGCGAGGAAGTGGAGGTCGTGCAGGTAGCCAACGATCCGCCCGGCAACTATCGTGAGAACTGGGCCCGTGACGAGGAGGGCAATCCTACGGCGACGTTGTCCAATTTCTTCAAGGACGGCGTGATGATGAATGGCGGCGGCGCCGCGCGGCTCTTCTACAGCAATCCCCTGGGGGGCGATTACCAGCAATCCGTGGGCGGGATCTATCACGCGATGGAGTTCGGCACCGGGGCCTCGCCCGTCGATGAGATCCTGGACGCGGACATTCCTGTTGCGCAGGACCGGGTCATTTCCTGGGGGCGCGTGTCCAAGTGGCTGCCGTGGATGAAAATGGGCGACCGCCCCGGAGTCGCGGTGTTCCATACCGCCGGAATGCGCCTGAGCAGCTACGACGAACTGCCGGCCGTGGTGCTGGACGAGATCAACGCGAATTATCCGGAATACCACGAGCCGCCGGCGATACGCACCGAGAACCCCAGGGAAACGTCCTGGACCGTGTTCAAGGACCACATCGACGCACAACGCGCCGAGGACAGCCAGGCCGACTAGCCCGCACAGGCTGCTGATCCCGCTCTAGTGGGCGCGCTCGATCAGGCGCGTCAGGCTTGCGATGTGTTCCTTCAGCCGGGTGCGTCCCGAATCGGTCAACTGATACCAGGTTACCGGGCGCCTGCCGCGGAAACTCTTCTCGATCGCCAGGTAGCCCGCGTCTTCCAGCTTGCGCAGGTGCGTGCCCAGGCTGCCGTCATTCTCCTCGAGGACTTGCTTCAGCCGACTGAATGACATCGCATCGTGCCTGGACAGCAATACGCAGATCGCCAGCCGGACCCGGTGCTCGAACAAGCCCCTGAGCGAACCCAGTTCCTCCAGGGTCGCGACGTTCGGGTCAGTCTTCGGCACGGTGCGCCCTTGCGCCAAGAAAGGCCTGAGTCGCAAGCGCCGTGGCGGCGAGTACGCCGGCGACGGTGAATCCGTAGGCCGGTAATGCCAGCGTGATCAGGTACCCGACGCCAAGCAGCAGGCCGATCGGCAACATGCGTCGCTCAAGGTGCAGACCCGCCAGGAAATAGGTCAGCGCCAGAAGAAGAATCCACGTGGAGCTTACTCCCGGCCACGTCAATTGCCCGGTTCCGACAAGGCCGAATACCAGCAATCCGGTGCAAAAGAACCCCAGAAAGTGAAACACCCAGCGCTTGCCCTCCCGCCGGTCGGCCTGTCCGACGTCGCGGGCGGCCCGCCAGGCGAGCCACCAGGTAAGCCCCCCGCCCACAGGTCCGCCAATCATCCAGTAAACACCGATCCAGGCTGATCCCGGCCCCACAAGGTCCACCAGTGTGAAACCGCACAGGCAAAGCACTGCCCAGATCAGGTAAATCGCCGGAATGTGAACGGACGCGGATCGCTCGGCCGCGGCGCGCACATACGCGATGTCTTCTTTCAATTGCTGCTGATTGGTCATTTCTCCTCCTTTTGTCCAGGACAGCTAACTCGCAAATGACGTTTACTCTGAAATATAGAGTAATATTCGCATCAAGTCAACAGGGAGGTTGCAAGGGATGGCGGCGTCATGCCGCCGACGGCCGGATTATTGTTCGGCGGTGGCCTGCTGCAGGTAGGCGATGAGGTCGGCGCGGTCGCGCGCCCTGCGGATGCCGGCGAAGATCATCTTGTTGCCGGGAATGACTTCCGAGGGACTGCGCATCCAGTGATCCAGCGTTTCCGGGGTCCAGGCGATTTCAGAAGCCAGTAACGCTTCCGAATACTCGTAGCCGGCCGCGGTGCCGGCCGGGCGGTCCAGGAAACCGAGCAGGTTTGGTCCCAGCAACTGGTTTCCCTGCGCCACCAGGGTGTGGCAGGCGCGGCACTGGATGTACAGGCGCCGGCCCCGGTCCGGGTTGGCCGCGGCCAGCAGGGTGGTGAGGTCTTCCTCCTCCACCGCGGGCGCGGGCTCGACTGCACCCGCGGCTGAAGACTCGGCGCCCGCGGAAGTCGCGGCCGGCTGCTCGCTGCCGCATGCCCAGAGCGCAAGCATTGCTGCCAGCAAAGCCGGCGTGATTCGACTGATTGGGTTCAACTTTCGCCGGCCGTGGTTGCCGACATGGACCTGGCCGCGGCGTGGATGGCCCGGCGGATGCGCGGGTAGGTGCCGCAGCGGCAGATATTGGTGATCGACCGGTCGATATCTTCGTCGCTGGGCGCGGGATTGTCCGCCAGCAGCGCCGCCGCGGCCATCACCATGCCGGGCTGGCAATAGCCGCACTGCGGGACCTGCTCGTCGATCCAGGCCTGTTGCACCGGGTGCGGTTGGCCGTCTTCCGCCAGTCCTTCAATGGTCGTGATACTGCGCCCCTCGGCGGCGGCCGTGTTGATCCGGCAGGAACGCACGGCAACACCGTCGAGATGCACGGTGCAGGCGCCGCACAGGGCGATGCCGCAGCCGTACTTGGTGCCGGTCAGGTTCAGATGGTCGCGCAGCGCCCACAAAAGCGGCATGTCGCCGGGCACGTCCAGCGTGACCGCGCGTCCATTGAGAGTAAAGCTCGCCACGGCGGAGCAGTTTATCACGCACGGGTGCCGCCGCTGCCTCGCATTACGCCGCGATTCCCGGAAATCTCCGGGCGCGCGCCGAACCGCTTCCGCCGAACGGTTTATTATTCGTTTCGCTATGCCGAGAACAAACGCTTCATCCGCCGGGCGGACGGATCCGGCCGCCCGGCCCTCTCTTTCCCTGAACCGCCGTGAATTGCTGGCCGCCGCCGGCGCCTTGCTGGCCGCGCCCGTCTTCGGACTGCGCGTGGCCATGGCGCGCGAAGAGGGCGGCCCGCTCAATGCCTGGGTCACGCTCGACGAGCAGGGCGCGGTAACGATACTGTGCCCGGTGGGCGACATGGGACAGGGCATTCTGCACAGCCTGCCGCTGATGCTCGCCGATGAAATGGAGGTCGCCTGGGACGATGTTCAGGTGCGTTACGCACCCCTTGACCCGGGCGCTTACGGCAACGCAGCGCGTCTGGATCGCGGCCAGGGTTCCGGCAACAGCGTGTCGATCATGGGTTATCACAAAGGCCTTCGCCAGGCCGGCGCCGCTGCCCGCGAGATGCTGGTGGCGGCTGCCGCGGAAGAATGGGGTGTGCCGGCCTCGGAGTGTTACGCCGAGCAATCGCAGGTCTGGAGCAATGGCCGCTCGCTGAGTTACGGGGAGTTGGCCGGGAAAGCCGCGGGCATGCCGGTGCCGGAAGAGCCGAGGCTCAAGTCGCGCGAGGAATTCCGCCTGATCGGCAAGCACGCCCCGCGCAAGGACAGCGCTCCGAAGGTCATGGGCACATTTCCGTTCATGGCCGATTCCGCCGGCGGCGAACCTGCCTTGCATGCCGCGGTGCTCAATGCGCCGCGCCTGGGAGCCCGCCTCAAGAGTCTCGCCTATGAATCGCCGGACGGCGCCTGGCCCAAGGTCATGGCCATCGGCGACCAGGCGGTGGCGGCGGTGGCCGAAGACTACTGGACGGCGTCTTCGGCGCTGGAACAGGCAGACGTGGTTTGGGAGGGCGGCGACACCAGCACCACGGAATCGGTGTTCGAAGAACTGCGCGGTGCGCTAGCGGCCGAGGACGGCCGCAACTGGATTGAAGCCGGCGATCCGGAGTCCGTGCTTGCATCGGCCGAACAGACGCTGGATGCGACCTACGAGGCGCCCATCCTGGCTCACGCCAACATGGAACCGCTGGGGGCCACGGCGCGCTTCACCGGTGACGGATGCGAAATGTGGGTTCCCTCGCAGAACCTGCAGCGCCTGCATGCCGACATCGGCAACATATTCGGCCTGGAGCCGGAAAACGTGCTGCTGCACCACTGCAACATGGGCGGCGCATTCGGGCGGCGCATCGAGTCGGAAGTGGCCGTGCAAGCCCTGTCGATCGCAAAAGCGCTGCACAAGCAGGGACTGCCGGACCGGCCGGTCCGGCTGGTGTGGAGCCGCGAGCAGGACATGCGCCACGACTGCTATCGGCCGCCCTATGTGGCGCGGCTGCGCGCCGCACTCGACGAGTCCGGCCGCCCGAGCGCATGGACGGCCAAGTCGGCCGGGCATTCGCTGCTGGCCGAGCGCTGGCCATGGATGGTGGAAGAATCGGCGGATCCGTCGTCGGTGGGCGCTCTGTTCAACGATTTGTACGCGGTTCCCAACCGGCGCGTGAGCTACGTGATGCGGCAGATGCCGGTGCGCGGCGGATTCTGGCGCAGCGTGGCCGCGAGCATGAATTCGTTTTTCGCCGAGAGCTTCCTCGACGAGGTAGCGCACGCCGGCGGCCGCAATCCGGTCGAACTGCGCGCCGAGCTCACCACCGATCCGCGCGCGCTGAAGGTGCTGGAGACGGCGGCCGAAGGCTGGACCGCGCAAAGCGGTATAGCGGTGGCCAAGCTGTTCTCCAGCTACATCGGCACGCAGGTGGAACTGGAACGCAAGGACGGCGCGTGGCGGGCGCGAAGGGTCCGCGCCGCCGTGGACTGCGGGCTGGCGGTGGATCCGAACAACATCGAGGCGCAGATCGAGGGCGCCATCATCTATGGCTTGAGCGCCTTGCTGTTCGGAGAAATCAACCTGGAGGACGGCGCGGTGGCGGAAGGCAACTTCGATCGCTACCGGATGCTGACGCTGGCCAGCACGCCGGTAATCGAAGTCGAACTGATCGCGTCGGACCATCCGCCCACGGGAATCGGCGAACTCGGCACGCCTCTGGTGGCGCCCGCGTTCTGCAACGCGCTGTTCGCCGTCACCGGACGCCGCGTCCGCAAGCTCCCGCTTAGCGACGACGACCTCAAGGCCTGACGCCCGCCAATCACTGCGCCCGCGCCTCTGGCGGCGTCGACCGCTCAATCGGTGCGTTTTAACTTTGGCGATTGCGCGCATTGCTTCGGTATGCGTGCGCCATCAAGGTGAGAGCGTCTTTTATTCTTACTTTGAGGATTCTTATTTTCATCAAATGAGAATCCAAGGAGTGCTAAAATCGCTGCATGAAAACAACAATTGATATTCCTCGAAGCGAAATGTCGGACGTCATCCGCTTCACTGGCGCGAAGACCAAGCGGGAAGCTGTCGTTACCGCTATCGTCGACTTCAATCGGCGCAAGCGGATTGCGGAACTGGCCCGGTACGCTGGAACGTGTCCGGACCTAATGACTGCCGACGAGCTTCGCCAGCAGCGCTGGAGCAGGGATCAGTCGGTTGATTCTGATTGACACGTCCTCATGGATCCATTTGCTGCGCCCGGACGGGGATCGGGCGGTTCGGCGCCGAGTCAGGATGGCGCTGGAATCCGGGACAGCTTGCTGGTGTCCGCTTGTCCAGCTGGAACTCTGGAATGGCGCTCGCGGCGACCGCGAGCGGAAAGTGCTGCGCCAGTTCGCGGAGGCGCTGCCGCTCTTGCCGATGGACGAAGCGGTGTGGTCCGCTGCCTATGATCTCGCCCGCCGCGCTCGCTCTCAAGGCGTGACGGTGCCGGCGGCCGACCTGGCGATCGCAACGTGCGCCCAGCGCCACGGCGTGCGCATCGAGTCAGCGGATGCGGATTTCGCGCGCCTTTCTGAAGTCATACCGGTCAAATTGAGTTAGGGAAGGTCTGAACAAGGCCCCGAACGGCCCTCTGGGCGGTGGGCCATTTTCTTGCCTGCTCCGGCGGTCCTGGCAGCGCGTCGGCGCCCGAATACGGCTTTAGGAGCTTCCTTAGTCGACTGTGACCGTCTTTACAAGCGTTTGCTCTACACCGGCGGCGGCGCG
>JAPOWV010000010.1 GCA_026707445.1 Gammaproteobacteria bacterium | reverse complement strand
GATCGTGGCCGCGCGTATGTCGGTCGTGTCGGTCTTGGAGAGCACGATCTTCTGAATGACGCCGCCGAAGGTGTAGAAGATGTAGCCCTGCATCGCGATCAGCACCAGCACGCCGAACGCCAGCCATGAGAACGAGAGTTGCCGGGGCAGGTAGACGAAGATGTTGGCCAGGTCCTGGATCAGCCACTGGCTCCACAGAAAGGCCGTGGACGACCATTGCAGCACCACCCAGTAGCGCGGGATCGCCTCGCCGCGGGTGCGGTGGAAATACTCCGTCGCACGCTTGAACACCAGCCGGAACACGACGATGGCCACAATGAAGGCCACCAGGTAGCCGAGCAGCGACTTCGTCAGCATGGCCTGAAGGTTGCTGATCGTGAACACGGTCAACACCAGGAAGGTCGTGCTCACCGGCACGCCCACGCGCGTCAGGAACAGCAGCGCCAGCGGGGGGATGACGTGGATCCAGCTGATGCCGCCTTCGGGTACCGGGAAGTTCGTCAGCCGGCCGTAGGACACGTCGCCGTCGTGCGCGAACCAGCCATACGCGAGGACCACGCACAGGATTCCGGAAGCGAATATCCACAGCGCCCACCAGGGGCGGTGGGAGTTCGACGACAGGAAAGTGCCGAGGGTCTGGATCGAGTCGTTGGCGACGACCGCGTAGGCCGCCAGCAGGAAGCCGGCCACCATGCAGATTTCGGTAAGTGAAAACGCCAAACGCTGCTGCCGCAACGGGCCGGTGCGACCGACCCTGCGGGCGCCAATGATACCGGGCGGCCGCGCCCGAATAAGTCAGTTTTGTTTCAGCCGGTCCCCGTCATGGCGCCGGACACTTTCTGCATGAACACCGAGATGTCGGCGAGTTCCGGCCCGCATACCTGGTGTCCCATTTCGTACTCGCGCCACTCCACATGGCAACCCGCGGCTTCCAGTCTTGCCCTCGAATCCAGACCGAGGCGCAAGGGGAGCACTTCGTCGTAGCGGCCGTGCGCCGCCAGGCACGGCAGGCCGTTTGCCGAGGCGCTCGGCTCCAGCGGTTCCAAGGGCGGCAGGAACGTGGAAAGGGCCACGATGCCGGCAACAGGCCTGTCCGACAGCAGGGCGGTGCGCAACGCGATCGCCCCGCCCTGGGAAAAACCGGCCAGCATGATCCTGTTGCGGGCGATACCGCGCTGCTCCTCCCTCTCGATCAGTTCCTCCAGCGCGCGGCAACTCGCGGCTATGCCGTCGGTATCCATGGGGGAAATGCTGTCGCGCGAAAGGAAGTCGAACCAGGCCCGCATCGGCATGCCGCCATTGATCGTGACGGGCCGAACCGGCGCATTCGGGAACACGAACCGCCATGCGGGCGAAGCCGGGAGGCCGAGCTCCGGCACGATCGGCCAGAAATCGCCGGCGTCAGCGCCCAGGCCGTGTAACCAGATTACGGAATACAACGGTTCCGGGCCCGTATCCCGCTCCAGGCAGTCGAGCATGATGAGTCCGCCTTGGCCTCAGCCCTGCGCGGCCGACCCGGCAGCGGCGATGCGAGCGTCTATATAGCCCAGCGCCACGTCGAGCCTCTCCAGCGTCCTGGCACGCCCGGCGAGATAGAGCGTGGTATCGATCGGCGGCGAAACCCCACCACCGGTAACCGCCACCCGCAAGGGCTGGCCCAGTTTCCCGAAGCCGATGCCCAGCGATTCGGCCGTTTCGGCAATGCAGGCATGGATGTCCGCGGCGGTCCATTCCGCCAGTCCGGCCAGCGCCGCGCACACCGCCGCCAGCGGCTCGCGCACCACGGGCCGTAAAACTTTCCTGGCCGCCTTTTCGTCCAATTCGATCTCATGGCTGAACGCCCATCGGGCCGCTTCCGCCACCCCGGCCAGCGTTTCGGCGCGCTCGCGCCATGCTTCCGCCACTTTCTCCAATGGCGGACCGTCCGCGGGATTCAGGCCGATTTTTTCGAGCTGCGCCTCAAGACCTTCGCACAGGACATCCACTGGCGCCGTCTTCATGTGCTGCTGGTTGATCCAGTTCAGCTTGTCCGGGTCCAGTCGCGAGGCGGATGCCCCCAGCCCTTCCCTTCCGAAACAGGAAATCAGTTCCTTGATCGTGAATACTTCCTGGTCGCCGTGCGACCAGCCGAGCCGGGCCAGATAGTTGAGCACCGCATCCGGCAGGTAGCCGGCGCGCAGATAGTGCAGCGCGTCGGTGGCTTCGTCGCGCTTGGAGAGCTTTTTGCCGTCCGGCGCCAGCAGCAGCGGCAGATGGCAATACTCCGGCGGCGTCCAGCCCAGAGCCTGAATCAGCTGTAGCTGCCGGGGGGTGTTATTGAGATGGTCATCGCCGCGAATGACCTGCCGCACGCCCATGTCCTCGTCATCGACCACGCAACTCAGGTGGTAGGTGGGCGATCCATCGGCCCGCAACAGCACCAGGTCGTCGAGCTGCGAATTGAGATAGCGGACGTCGCCATGCAGCCAATCCTTGACCACGACCTCTTCGCTGTCCGGGCGGCGAAAGCGAATGACCGGCTTGACCCCGGCAGGAGGCGGCCCCGTGTTGTCGCGCCACCTCCCATCGTAGCGAGGAACCTCGCCCCGCGCGCGCTGCTCCTCGCGCATGGCGGCCAGCTCGTCCGGCGTGCAGTAGCAGTGGTAGGCGGAACCCGACTCAAGCAACTGATGCGCCACTTCGCGATGCCGCTCGACGCGCGAGGACTGCAGCAGCGGTTCTTCGTCCGGATCCAGCCCGAAACGCTGGAGGGCCTCTACCAGCGCCCGGATGTGCTCCGGCAATGAGCGCTGGCGGTCGGTGTCCTCGATCCTGAGCAGGAACTCGCCCCCATGGCGCCTGGCGTAGAGCCAGTTGTAGAGCGCCGTACGAAGACTGCCCAGGTGCAGCACCCCGGTGGGGCTGGGCGCAAAGCGGGTACGAACGGACATCAGCGTTAGGTCAGAATTTCGGCGCTACTTGCGGGCCGCACAGGCGGCGGTCAATAATACCCGGCCACGGGCGATTAGCTCAGGGGGAGAGCGCTGCCTTCACACGGCAGAGGTCGCTGGTTCAATCCCAGCATCGCCCACCAGTAAACGTATCTCGATATCAGGTGAAGAAGCCCACGGCGACGAGCGCAGCGAAGAGGACACCGAGGGAAATGTAGAGGCGGTTGGTCAGGCGGGTTTCAAGTTGCGCCAAGGCAACCGCCAGGCCTGAGTTGGTTACCTGCTCTTCACCGCGCTGCCGGATCGCGCGCGCTACCGCCTTGGCTTGATCGGCAGGCATGCCAGCCTGCTGAAAGGATTCCGCAGCTTGCAGGGTGTCGAACGCCGGATTGGCCACGGGCGAAGTATAGACCGCGATCACCGGACAAATCCGAGCAAAAATACGGGTATTGAGCCTTCTTTAGCAAGGATCGGGTCGATTTCGGGATCAGGAGAAATTAAGTTGCAGATGGTTCCGCATCGATGACCGTTTCCTGGAGTTCCGCATGAACACGACCGACTACGACCGAATCGAGGCCGCCATTCGCTATCTGGCCAGGCATCGCGGGCGCCAGCCGGAACTCGCGGACCTGGCGGCGCATATCGGTCTGAGCCAAAGCCATCTGCATCGGCTGTTCTCGCGCTGGGCCGGCGTCACGCCAAAGCGCTTTCTTGAGTTTCTTACCGTTCAGCACGCGAAGAAGCTGCTCGACAACTCCGAGTCAGTGCTCGCGGCAGCCCATGGGAGCGGGCTCACCGGCCCGGGCAGACTCCACGATCACTTCGTAACCGTGGAAGCCGTTACGCCGGGAGAGTACCGGAGCAGGGGTGCGGGGCTGACGATTCGCTTCGGCACTGGAGAATCACCTTTCGGGCCTGTGTTCGTCGCCTGGACCGGGCGCGGCGTCTGCCGGGTTGGGTTTGTGGCCGACGGGGATGTTTCCGCCGAGAAAGAAACTCTCCGCCGCATCTGGGGGCGGGCGTCGTTCGAAGGCGACGAATTGACGGCAACGGCGCTGGCGCGGTCCATCTTCGCGGCGCGCTTCGAAGCCGAGAGCCGCCCGCTGACCATACATGTGCGCGGGACCAACTTCCAACTGGCCGTCTGGCGCGCCCTGCTGCGCGTACCCCCCGGACAGGTCGTCACTTACGGCCATCTGGCCGCAGAGGTCGGCAGCGCGCGGGCGGCTCGGGCGACGGGGAGCGCGGTGGGCAAAAACCCGATCGCCTTCCTCATCCCGTGCCACCGCGTGATTCGCGCGGGAGGGATTACGGGGAACTACGCCGGGGGCGTCACGCGGAAACGCTGCATGCTGGCGTGGGAGGCGAGTCGCCAACTGTCCGGCGGCACCGAAATGGGCCAACCCGGGGGCGCAGCAGACATCATTTGACCCTGGTCGTCAGTTCGGCGGTCTTTTCGGCCAGGAGTTGCGGGTCGGCGCGGGTTTCGAGGTTCAGGCGCAGCAGCGGCTCGGTATTCGAGGGCCTCAGGTTAAAGCGCCAGTCGGGGAAATCGACGGAGAGGCCGTCGATATGGTCCACCAGGGCGCCTTGTGCCGAATAAGCATCGGAAAGGCGCTGCAGCAGCGGCGCGGGATCCTCGCCAACCGGCATGTTGATTTCGCCGCTGGTCGGATAGCGCCGGCGGCGCTCGGCGGTGCGTTCGGCCAGGCCTCCGCCCTGCGCGGAAAGTAGGGCGGCCATCAGGACCCAGGGGATCATGCCCGAATCGCAGTAGAGGAACGCGCGGAAATAATGGTGCGCGCTGCTCTCGCCCCCATAGACGGCGTCCTCTTCGCGCATCCGCTGCTTGATGTAGGAGTGCCCCGCGCGGTTTCGGATCGGCCGGCCTCCGGCGGAGCGCACCTGTTCTTCGGTATCCCAGACCAGCGTGGGATCGTGGACCACCCGCCGATCGGCACCCGGCTGCGCGGGCAAGAGGGCGGACGCAAACATGCCGACCGTGTAATAGGGATCGACGAATTCGCCGCGCTCGTCGAAGAAGGCGCAACGGTCGAAATCGCCGTCGAACGCCACCCCGAATCCGGCGTTATGCGCGAGCACCGCTTCGGACGTGGTATTGCGGGTGCTCTCGAGCAGGGGATTGGGCACGCCGTTCGGGAAGTTGCCGTCCGGTTCGGCAAGCACATGAACGATCTCCAACGGTATGTGCTTCGAAAGCTTGTTTACGCTGGGTCCGGCGGCGCCGTTTCCGGAGTTGACGACAACCTTCAGCGGGTTCATCGGCATGTCTTCCACGAACCCAAGGACGCGGCGACGCCAGGCGCCAAGCACCTTCGCGCGGCGCCTTCGGCCTCGGGCGCCGCGCGGTGGCGGCGACTCCGCAAGGCGGGCGATCTCGGCCAGCCCGGTGTCGGCGCTGATGGGACGCGCATCTTCGCGAACGAGCTTCAGCCCGTTGTAGTCGGCGGGGTTGTGACTGGCGGTCACCATGACGCCTGCGCCGCAGCCGAAATGTCCGGTCGCGAAATAAACCTGTTCGGTGCCGCACAGGCCCAGGTCGGCAATGTCGGCGCCCGCGCGGGTCGCGCCTTCGGCCACGGCGTCGGCAATTTCGGGGCTGGACAGGCGGGCATCGCGCCCCAGCACTACTTCCCTCGCGCCGGTAAACCGAACCAGGGCGGCACCGATGCGGCAGGCGAGGTCGGCGTTGAATTCGCCCGGCACCCTTCCGCGCACGTCGTACGCCTTGAAGGGAGGCTTAAGTCTCATCCGGCGTGTTTCAGGCGCGGCCGTAGACGTCTTCGAAGCGCTCGATGTCGTCTTCGCCCAGGTAGTCGCCCAACTGCACCTCCACGAGCTCCGCAGGCTCGTCGCCGGGATTATGGATCCGGTGCACGGCGCCCAGCGGGATCAGGATGTGATCGCCAGCCTTCAGCGAGTGGCTCTCGCCGTCGCGTTCGGCCACCGGCGCGCCGCTTACGACCACCCAGTGCTCGGCGCGGCGGCGATGGCGCTGCAGCGACAGCGTCTCGCCGGGCAGGACCCGCAGCCGTTTGACCTGGTAGCCCTCGCCCTGCCCAAGCCCTTCGAAGCTGCCCCAGGGGCGAAACACTTCTTCGCCCACCGGATGCACGCCGGAGCCGTTGTCCCGGGCAACGCGCTCGCCGCGGCCGATCCCGAAATAGCGGAAGCCCTTGTCCTTCATCACGTCCGGCGAATAAAGGTTGCGCCCGTCAAAAACCACCGGCTGCCGGAGTCGTTCCCGGAGCTTGTCGAAGTCCGGCGAACGGAACTGCGGCCATTCGGTCACGATCGCCAGCGCGTCCGCTCCCCGAACCGCTTCGCCCGCACTGGGCGCATACTCCAGCCCCTCGCGCTCGCCCAGCAGCGAATCGCAGCGCTCGACCGCCACCGGGTCATATGCGCGCACGCGCGCGCCGTGAGAAAGCAGGAACTCGATCAGCACCAGACTGGGCGCCTCACGCATGTCGTCGGTTCCCGGCTTGAAGGACAGGCCCCAAAGCGCGATCAGGCGGCCGGCCAGGGTCTCGCCGAAATGAGCCTGAATCTTCTGTCCCAGCAGCGATTTCTGGCGCTCGTTGACGCGCGTTACCGCTTCGACGATCTCCGCGCGGTAGCCGTTTTCGCGCGCGGTCCGGGCCAGCGCCGCGGTGTCCTTGGGCAGGCAGGAACCGCCGTAGCCGCTGCCCGCGTAGAGGTAGTTGTAGCCGATGCGCTTGTCCGCCCCCACCCCGGCGCGCACCTGCTCGATGTCGGCGCCTACGAGCTCCGCCAGGCCGGCCAGTTCGTTTATGAAACTGATCCGAGTGGCAAGCATGGCGTTGGCCGCGTACTTGGTCAGTTCCGCCGATTCGCGATCCATCACCAGCAGGCGGTCGCGCTTGCGGTGAAACGGCGCGTACAAGGCGCTCAAGATTTCGATTGCGCTTTGGCTTTCGGTGCCCACGAGGATGCGCTCGGGGTGCATGAAGTCCGAAACGGCCGCCCCCCCTTTAAGGAATTCCGGGTTCGACACCACGTCATACTCGTGGTCCATGCCGCGCTCGGCCAAAGCGGCGGCGATGCGCTGGTCCACCTCGGCGCAAGTGCCGACCGGAACGGTCGACTTGCAGGCCACCAGGCGATAGCCGGGCATATGGGCGGCGATGGACTCGGCAACGGCAAACACCTGTCTGACGTCCGCTTCGCCGTTGCCGCCCGGCGGCGTGCTCACCGCTATGAACTGCACCTCGCCGTGTTCCACGCCCTCGCGGACATCGGCGCTGAACATGAGCCGGCCAGACTCGAGATTCCTGCGCACCAGGTCCTTGAGTCCCGGCTCGTGGATGTGCAGCTCGCCTCTTTGGAGGCGCTCGACGGCGCTGCTGTCGATGTCGATGCAAATCACGCTCACGCCGGTCTCGGCGAAGCAGGCGCCGGTCACCAGGCCGACGTAACCGCAACCGTGAACTGTGATCTTCATGACTTTGCTATTTTAGGCAGGGCGCGTTACGGCAAGGTTGCAACCACCCGGACTCAGTCGTCGAGAAGTTTCCCCACGGGCGGCTGCGAGCGTGGATCGGCGGCCAGGCGCTTGGCGTGCTCCACGCCCCACTGGTCGAACGGGTTTACGCCCAGCAGCGTTGCCTGGACGAAGACCTTGTGCTCGTACAGCGCGATTAATGCGCCCAGATGCCGGGGATCGAGCCTTTCGAGCAGCAATATGTTCGACGAGCGGCCGCCGGGCAAAGCCTTGTGCGCCGCCAAGGGATCGGAGTCGATCGCGCTCTGCGGCAGGCCGCGCGCCAGGGCCTCGGCTTGCGCCAGCATCTGGCGCAGCGCTTCGGAGTGCATCCGTGGATAAGCGCCGCCGGCGTCCCGCACGGCGATAAAGTCGGCGCTTGACGCTCGCGCGCCCTGCTGCGCCCATTGCAGGATCGAGTGTTGCGCGCTCGAACCGGTCACCCCGAACAAGGCTGCCACACCCTTGCCCTCAAGCGGGCGGCCGTGCGCGTCGGCGCTCTTGCCGAGGCTCTCCATTTCAAGCTGTTGCAGATACGCCGGCAGACATTTCAGGCGCGTATCGTACGGGAGCAGAAGTTGGGCCGAGCAATCCAGCAGGGATTGGTTCCAGAACGCGAGAAGCCCCATCAACACCGGCATGTTTTTTTGGGGGGGAGCCTCCATGAAATGCCGGTCCAGCCAGCGGCCGCCGTCAAGAAACTCGTTCATGCTGGCGGAACCGAGCGACAGCAAGGCGCTCAGGCCGGCAGCCGACCAGACGGAATAGCGTCCGCCTACCGCATCCGGCATCAGAAATGCCCTGTCGGGCTCGATTCCCCAGGCGGCCATGGCTTCGGCGTTGGCGGAAACGGCGACGAAATGGCGCCCCGGGGCGTCTTCGCCGAGCGCCGCCGTCAGCCAGTGACGCGCCGAGTACGCATTGGCAAGCGTCTCGGCGGTGGAAAAGCTCTTCGAGCACACGACGAACAGTGTCTCCGCAGGGTCGCTCCGCGACAGCGCCCGCTCCAGTTCGACACCGTCCAATTCGGCCACGAAGTCCACCGGGCGGGAGTGTTCGTGCCCCAGCGCCGAGCACAAAAGCCGCACGCCCAGGTCCGAGCCCCCGATGCCGATATTGACGATGCGCTTAAGCGGCTTGCCTCCGGCCCCCAACACTTCTCCGGCCCGGAACCGCCGGGCGAACGCGCCCACGCGCTCGCGCTGCTCGGCCAGCAGCGCATTTGCCGGGTTCGCGGAACGGGCGTCCGGATGCAGCGCGGCGCGATTCTCGCTTGGGTTGACGACCTCGCCCGCGAACAGCGCCGCGCGCGCGGCCTCCAGCCCACGCGCCTCGGCCAGCGCCTTGAGAAGCCCGGGCGTTTCGCCGCTTAACCTTTGCCGGCTGAAATCAAGCAGCAGCGCCGCTCCGCGGGGAGCATCGCAGCGCAAGGAAAAATCGCCGAACCGGCCCGGCGCATCCAGCAGTTCATCCAGCCGCCATTCGCGCGCTTCGGCCGCGTGCTTTGCCAGCACGTCCCATTCGGGCAAGGAAGCAGAGCCCCGGGAAATGTGCGCACCCCGCTTACAGAAGGTAGATGATGGCGAGCAGACCCGTAGCGGTCATCGTGATCGTGTACGGCAGCGCCATCAGCACCATGCGCAGGTAGCTGAGGCGGATGGCCGGCGCCAGCGCGGTCGTCAGCAGGAACAGGAAGGCCGCCTGGCCGTTCGGCGTGCCCACGCTGGGTATGTTGGTGCCGGTATTGATGGCCACTACCAGCAACTCGAACTGGGGGCGGTCGATCAGCCCGTCGAACAGCGCCTGCTTGACCTCGGCGATATAGACCGTGGCCACGAACACGTTGTCGCTGATCAGCGACAGGACCCCGTTGGCCAGGTACATGATCGCCAGCTGCTCGGTCCCGTCGCGGGTGAAGATCAGGTCGGTAACCGGCTTGAACAGTTTCTGGTCGTAAATGACCGCGACGATGCCGAAGAAGACCACCAGCAGCGCGGTAAACGGAAGCGCCTCCTGAAACGCCTTGCCGAGACGATGCTCTTCCGTGACCCCTGAAAACGCGGTGGCGAGCACAATGATCATCAGGCCGATCAGGCCCACTTCGGTATGGTGAAGCTGATGCAGGCTCAGCGCGACGATCAGAATGACGGCCGCGCCGCCCTGCGCCACCAGCGCGGCGTTCTGGCGGGGCGTGCGACGCTCCGATGCCTCGCGGTCGTAGCGCTCGAGGACCTCGCGCACCGCGGGGCTGAGCTTGACGCCGTAGCCGAACTTGCCGATCAGTTCCAGCGTTGCGCAGGTGAGCAGGCCCACCACCAGCACGGGCATCGTCACCGGCGCCATGTTCAGGAAGAACTGGCCGAAATTCCATCCGGCCTCTCCGAAAGCGCGGCCCGCCTCCTTGGCCAGGAGAAGGTTCTGCGGCTCGCCGACCAGCGTCGTGACACCGCCCAGCGCGGTGCCTACGGCCGCGTGCATCATCAGGCCGCGCAGGAAGGCCCGGAACTGGCGCAGTTCCGCCATCTTGTCGTCCGGAACCTGCGAATCGTCGGTCAATCGTTCGGCAACCTCGCCCGCCTTGAGGCCGGACGAAACGGAGTGGTAGATACGGTAAAAGCCGATTGCCACCGAGATGATGACCGCCGTCACGGTCAGCGCGTCCAGGTAGGCGGACAGCACCGCCGCGGTGGCGCTGAAGAGCAGCGAAAGCAGCAGCCGGGAGCGCACGCCGAGCAGAATGCGAGTGAAGACGTAAAGCAGCATCTCCTTCAAGAAGAAGATGCCCGCCACCATGAAGATCATCAGCAGGATGACCGGGAAGTTGTCCAGCGTCTTGGTGTACAGCGTCTCGGGCGATGTCATGCCCATCAGGACCGCCTGTATCGCCAGCAGTCCGCCGGGCTGCAGCGGATAGCAGCGCAGCGCCATCGCCAGCGTGAAGATGAATTGCAGCACCAGCACCCAGCCCGCGATGAACTCGCCGCCCGGCAGCAGGAACCACAGGATCGGGTTGACGATCAGGAACGCGATGATCGTCTGCTTGTACCAGCGGGGCGAATCACCCAGAAAGTTTTGTGCGAAAGCGGACCGAATTGACTGCGCCACGATTTTCTCCAGTTCGGCAAAAAGCCGGATTCTAATTCACTGAAATCAGGTTTCCCCGAATTCCTTAAGCCAGGCGGCGCCCCGTTCGGATTTGGCGTCAATATTGCGCAACATTTTCTCGTGCGCCTCCAGGTCTTCCGCGCCGGGTTCAAAGCGGACAAGCTCGAGACCTTCCCGTTCGATGGCCCGCTTCGCACCCCCGCCCGCCTCTTCGCTCATGCTGAGTTCGCCCTGCCCCATGGTCATGCGAAGCCACACGGAGGCCGTCAGGCGGGCGTCCTCCAGGGCATCGTGGTAGCCCCGCTCGCTTGACGCGACGCCGAGGCGCAGGGTCAGCGCGTCGAGGTTGTTGCGCTGCGTCGGATAGCGCGCACGCGCCATCTTCAGCGTGCAGGTCGAGTCGCAGATCTCTCCCAGCCGTTCCTTTCTCCGGGCCTTCTGCAATTCCGCATCCAGAAACCCGAGGTCGAACTCGACGTTGTGTCCCAGCAGGTGGGCGCCGCGCACGAAGTCGAGAAACTCTTCGGCGAGCTCGGCAAACTTCGGCTGACCCGCTACCTGGTCGTCGCTGATGCCGTGCACCCGGGAGGACTCCGCCGGGATGGACCGCTGCGGATCGATCAGCCGATGGAAGTCCCGGCCGGTGAACTGCCGCTTCACCAGCTCCACGCAGCCGATGGAAATGACGCGGTCGCCGGAATTGGGGTCCAGCCCGGTGGTTTCGACGTCGACGGCAACGTGGCGCACAGCCCTACGTCCCGCGCCCGCCATCCAGGGAATCGATCGCATCGCGCGCCAACTGGTCAACGCGCTCGTTGCCCGGGTTTCCGGCGTGTCCGCGAACCCAGCGCCACTCGACCGAGTGGCGGGCGCAAATCTTGTCGAGGTCGCGCCACAGGTCCTCGTTACGTACCGGCTTCTTGTTCGCGGTCTTCCAGCCGTTGCGTTTCCATTTGTCCAGCCAGCCCTTCATGCCCTTCTGAACATATGTCGAGTCCGTATACAGGACCACGCGGCAGGGGCGTTTCAGGGCCTCCAGTGCGCGTAGCGCGGCGGTGAGTTCCATGCGGTTGTTGGTAGTGTCCGGCTCCGCGCCCGTCAACTCGCGTTCGTGTTCGCCCGAGCGCAGCAGGGCCGCCCAGCCGCCGGGTCCCGGGTTGCCGGAGCAGGCTCCGTCGGTATAGATCTCCACCTGCTGCACGGCATCGGATTGTACCTTTCGGGGGGAATTGCCAGCCCTTGCCCGGCCGGCAAAGCCTGTAGAATCGCGCCATGCCGATTCTGGAAGGAAAGCGGGCGCTGATCGCCGGCATCGCGAGCAAGCGCTCGATTGCCTGGGGCATAGCTCGGAGTTTCCGCCGCGAGGGCGCGGAAGTCGCCCTGAGCGCGTTGCCGGGAAGGATGCTCGAGCGCGCCGAAGCCTTCGCACCGGAAGTCGATGCGCCTTTCTGCCTCGGCATGGACGTCAGCAGCGACGAGTCGATCGAGGAAGCCTTTGCGCAGTTGCAGGAATCCTGGCCGAAGCTCGACATCCTGGTGCACTCGATCGCCTTTGCGCCCGGCGACAACCTCAAGGGCGACTTTGCCGACAGCGTGTCGCGGGAAGGCTTCCGGATGTCCCACGACATTTCCGCCTACAGCTTCGCGGCGCTGGCGCGCGCGGCCGCGCCGTTGATGGCCGACGGCGGGGCGCTGCTGACCCTGTCGTATTCCGGCTCTACCCGTGCCGTCCAGAACTACAACGTCATGGGGCCCGCCAAGGCCAGCCTGGAAGCCGTCACGCGGGCGCTGGCGATGGACCTGGGCAAGAAGGGCGTGCGCGTCAACGCGCTTTCGCCGGGACCGGTCAAGACGCTCTCGGCCGCCGGCATTCCGAACTTCCGCAAGATGCTGCACCACTACGAAGGCGCAGCCCCGCTCAGGCGCAACGTGACACTTGACGAAGTGGGCAACGCCGCCGTGTTCCTGTGCTCGGAGATGGCGTCCGGAATTACCGGCGTGGTCCTTCCCGTGGACGCCGGCATGGGCGCCGTCGGCCTGTCCTTCCCGGAGTGACGGGGGCGGAGCATCCTCGCTCCGAAGCGGTCAGCGACGAACGAGAGGTCAGCGGAATAACAATTCCGGTGCCACCACTTCCCATGCATCGCATTTCATGCTTTCACGGTACTCCGGCTCGCTGTCCTCGCGCCGCCAGTTAACGATGGCATGCACGCGCGCGGAACTTACTTCGCCGCAAGGAGTGTATTTCCTAGCCAAGCGGCCAACGAGCGTACCCTCTTGGGTGGTTAATTCCCAAGGCGTGGAGCCGGTTCGCACCTTGAGTGGATCGCCGGGTTGCAGGCTGCGGATGGTGTCGTGAATCTTGTGTCCGGGGTGAAAACGGCCCGGAAAACCCAGATTGATGGCGTCGAGCCCTAGCGACTCACGCCGTGCGCCCAAGCCGGTTGGTGGCGATTCAGGCGCAAGTACCTCACGGTGCAGCACCGACGAATGCCCGTCCAGTTCGTGGACGGGAAAAGCATGGACCGGATAGTCGGACCATTGATCCCGCACGTGCCATCTGCCAGTCCCCAAAGCACGGCCGGCCGGCGCGGCACGCGGGCGGTTCGATGGAGAAAGGCTGACCACCGCGAGAGTTTTTCGGGCGCGCGTCATGGCTACATAGCTCAAACGCCGCCAGGCATCGCGATCTTCATTCCGGCCGACGCGCGTCCATTTGCCATCCAGAATGATGACGTGGTTGAATTCAAGGCCTTTCGCACGATGCGCTGTCAGTAAAAGCAGTCCGGTCTGCCGTCGGCGCATTTCCCGACCCCATTCCGCCAGCCACTCCACAAAGCTGTCGACGGGACTCTCGGCATCACCCGCATCAAGCTCGTAGTCGGCAACCGCCTCGCGCAGAGTTTCCATCCAGGTTCCTCCGGGCTGCGCGTCCAGCCATTCCCGAATGGCCGCCGCCGAAACCAGCGGCTCCCCGCGTCTTTCCAGCCAGACGAGCAGCTGCCGGGTCTCCCGCAAGCGCCAGAAATACGTGACATCGGCATTCGCCATCTGCACCGGAATGCCTTCGCGTTCGCACAGGTTTCGCACCGGGTCCAGCGTGCGCCATTGCCGCGCGATGACCGCGCATTGGCGCCAGTCCCAATCGCCGGCGGCAGCGGCCAGCGCTTCCAGGCGGCGCAATTCGGCCACGGCTGCAACCGCCTGTGCGCTTTCGTCGCCGCCGGCGGCCAAGACCTGCACTTGTCCGCCGGCAACCGGGTCACGCTTCGACCAGGCTCCGCCCGGCGGCTCTTTTGCGCGCTTGCGGTCGATTTCGATGGGGTATTCCACCTTCATGCGCTGCCGGGCCGGTTCGATGAACGCATTGGCGGCGTTGATGATGTGCGCCGTGGAGCGGTAGTTCTCGGTGAGCCAAGCCGGGCGGGCGGCATAGTCCTGTTTGAAGCGGCGGATGAACTCCACCGACGCGCCATCGAAAGTGTATATGTTCTGGTCGTCGTCGCCCACCGCAAACAGCGTCAGCTTGCTGTCGGCATCGTCCAGAGTGCGTCCCGCCAGCGCGGAAATCAGCTCGTACTTTTCCCGGTCGATGTCCTGGTACTCGTCCACCAGTATCCAGCGGAAGCCCGCCAGGAGCCGGTCGCGCCGAACATCCGCGTCCTCCGGCGGCAGGTCCTTGCCCTGCAACAGATCGACCGCCTCGCGCAGCACGGCGGCGAACCTATCCTGACTCGGGTCTTTTTCCGAAGCCGCCAGCGCCGAGAAACTGGCGCCCACAAGGCGCATTGCCAATGCATGGCAGGTGAGCACGGTAACGCCCCGCGCATCGTTGCCCAACATCCGCGTCAATCGCCGGCGTATCTCGACGGCCGCGTGCCGGTTGTAGGCCAGCGCCAGAATGCTGCGCGGCCGTTCGCGCCGCACCCGCAGCAGGTAGGTAATGCGATGCACGAGCACCCGCGTCTTGCCGGAACCAGGACCAGCCAGCACGAGCACGTTGGTCTGTTCCCGGCTGTCGGTAACAATCCGCCGCTGCGCGGGGCTCAACTCGTCCACAATCGCCCGCCAGGTTTCAGGCGTGGTCTGGCGCGAGGTTTCCGCGTCGCGGCCCGGCAGCCAGCGGTCCAGAAAATCCCCCCGCTCCATGCTGAAATAGTCCATCGCCAGACGCACAGCATCACTTACGGCCTCAAGGCCCCGGGCGGCGAACTCGGCCATAACGTGAATCTGCAGCACCTGTTCGCGGTAGTGAATTTTCAGCGGTTCGTAGTCCGCATCCCCAAAACCGCGTCGCAGACGCCCGGGCGCAGACTTCTCGGCGAGTTTGACGGTCATGGCCGGACGAAAAACCGCGAGTCCCTTGTTCAACCGAATCACTTCCTGTTCGTGCAGCCATAACAGCGAGCGCTCCAGGAGCCGGTCGAGATTCGGGCTCTGGCTCTTCAGCACCAGGTCTTCCTCCAATGCCGCACGCATGGCGCCAAGCGTGGTCTCGGCCAGCAGATCGGTGCCGCGCGCGCCATCAGGCAAGGCGTCAAGAAGATGCTTGAGCAGCAACTCAGCGGCGGCGCGGCGGCGCTCGGCGAGTTCTTCCAGCAACGGCCAAGGCCGGCGCAGAGTAACCGACACGTGCTCGCGGCCGCGCTGGCGCATGTCGATGCTGCCGCCGGAACCGCCCTCCACCCGTTCTTCGCCGCGCCCGTCTTGCGAAATGCTGCGCACAATCCGCAGCAGACGCTCGGGGAGCGCATGCTCAATGCCGTCTGTTTTCAGCGTGTGCGCGGCGACCCGAAGATGCAGTAACGAGCGTTCGCCCCGGTCGAGCTCCGGCGCCTTCTCCCGCATGTGGGCAATCAGCGCGCTTTCGATCTCGCAGGCCTCCTGGAACCGCTGCCGGGACGGCCGGGGCGCTCCCACATGTGCGAACGCTGTGATCGCCATGTCGTTGCTGGCCAGGCCCAGTTGTTCAAGATCGCGAAGTGCGTCCCGCACGCCTTCCGGGCTCATGCCGCTTGCGCCCATCAGGTCATCGGTGGAAATGCCCTCGTCCGGATCCGCCTCGAAAAGCCTGCCGACTATTATCAGGAGTTGTTGGCGGCGTCCGCTCGTGAGGCTGGCCACGTTGGCAAGCTTCTTTTTCGCATGGGCAATGGACTGCACCCGCAGCGACGACGGATATACCTGGGCGAAGTTCTCCTCGCGGGACACCAGGCGCGCTTCTTCCAGCCAGGCCACCGCCGTCTTGACGCGGTTGTCGTCGGTCGCGTCATCGCGCTCGAAGGCGCTGTCCTCGTCTTCGCGCAGGATTTCACCCGGAGTGGCAACCACATCACCCTTAAGACAGCCCTTTCGGTCGAGATTGCGCAGCGCCTTCAGAATCCCATGGATCTCGCGGCGGGTCAGACGCGAGTAGGCGGACATGCCGAACTGTCGCTCCACGTCTTCCTGGGTATAGAGCAACACGCAACGAGCCGGATGCCGGTCGCGACCTGCGCGGCCGGCTTCCTGCAGATAGTTCTCAAGCGAACCGGGAATGTCGGCATGAATGACCAGCCGTACATCGGGTTTGTCTATCCCCATGCCGAAGGCGTTGGTGGCGGCGATCACGCGCAATTCGCCGTCAATGAAGCGCTGCTGAGTGAGCTTCTTCGTTTCTGGCTGCAGGCCGGCGTGAAAATGCGCCGCTTCCCAGTTCCTGGCGACAAGGTATTCCGCAACCTCTTCACAACGACGCCGAGTTGCGCAATAGACGATGGCGCCGCCGGGCCGGTCCGCCGGAAGATCGACCTCCAGTGCCCCGTGGATATCCTCGAACTTGTGCCCCGCATCTGTTTGAAGCACCGCGAATTCGAGGTTGTCCCGCCGGGCGCCGCCTGGGAACACCGTAAACTCGATTCCAAGCTCCTTCCGGAAATATTCCTGAATTTCCGACACCACGTCGGGTTTAGCGGTGGCGGTGAGGCAGATCACGGACGCAACCGGCGGCGCGGCCTCAGAAGCGGATTCAGCGGACGAAGCCGGATCCAGCACCGGACCGGATGGCAAACTCCCGCCATGCTTGCGAATGAAGCGGCCCACGTAACGGTAGTCGGGCCGGAAATCATGCCCCCACCGCGAAAGGCAATGGGCTTCATCGAGCACCCAGGCCCCAATCTCGCGCTGGGCAATTGCGCTGCGCAACGACCGGTTGCGCAGCTGTTCCGGCGAGGTGAGCACAATGGCCGCGCCACCAAGTCGAATCCGATCCAGCGCATCAGCCCGTTCCGGCATCGACAGCATGCCGTTGACGGTGACGCAGGACCCGATACCCTTTGCCTCCAGCCCCGCCACCTGATCCGACATGAGCGCCACCAAGGGAGAAATCACCACCGTGAGCGCCCCGGTCTTGTCGTAACGCGACAGGGCGGGCACCTGGTAGCAGAGCGATTTGCCGGCCCCGGTTGGCAGCAGGCCCAGCACATGGCCGCCCGCAATCGCCGTCTCCACAATCGCCTGCTGCATGGAAGCGCCCTCTTCAGTGGCTGGCGTCGGTCGAAAGGCATCAAATCCGAACCAGCGTTTGAGTTCATTGCCCGCGTCATGCCTCTCGCGGCACCAGGCGCACGCTTGATCTTCGCAAGGCGTATCGCGCAGCCACTGGATCAGGCCGCTGGCTTCCGGGAACTGATGAACCACCCAGGGCGGCATGACCGAGTTGCCGCCGGCTACGGACAGCCAGGCCAGAGCATAGGCCAGGGGCCAGCCATCCGTCCGCGTATCCATTGCCTCGCCTGCATGGGTCATGCAGACGGCGTCGTTTACAAGCTTTCCAATCGCCGCCCGCGCCTCGATGTCAGCGGGCCGTTCCGCTTTGCGCAACTCACGAAAAAAGGCGTCGAAGCCGCGTCCGCTTTCGGAGTTGGTGGTCAGCCAGTGCCAGGCAAGGAGCAAATCGGGATCGGTTCCGCTGAACGAGTCGCGTTCTGCGGCCAACAGGTCCAGCGCCAGCCGCGCATCCAGTTCGGGATTATTGATCTGACCGCGCACCAATCCGCCGTCCCGGTAGTGCTTTACGAGGCGGTGATAGGGATTGGCGGGAAAAGCGAGCGGACTGAGCCGCAGTGTGTCCACAGCCGGCATGCGCAGCATCTCGAGTCCGGGAGCTGCCGCCCGTAAGTGCTCGAGATCGAAATCGATAAGGTTGTGGCCAACGAGGCAATCGCCCCGTACTGTGAGCTCGTCCAGCTGCCGCAGTGCTGCGGTCAAACCGGGGCCGCGCAGCTGCCGGTCGCGGAATATGAGCGCCGCGCCGGATTGCTGATCAACGGCGGCCAGCGCATGGATGCGCCCGCTGCGCTCTCCAACTTCGAGATCGACGGAAATGCAGTGCATGGGCTGCCTGACGGCCGGAGGTGCGGGAATGCTACATTGCGGGGCGCCTGGGGGCGAGGGCCTGTCCCTCGCGGCGTCCCGCCGTCGTGGAGGGCGAGACGCCCTCCACCCTAAGCGAGTTCGGTGAGAATTTCGCCGACCGGGCGGCGCTTCTGCTCGGGAATGATCCGCGGGTAGCCGATCGAGAAAAGGCCCACGACCATTTCGTCGCCCGGGCTCACACCGAGCAGTTCGTAGAACCGTTCGTCCCGCGTAACCGCCCCCGTGCTCCACTTGCAGGCGACGCCGCCCTCCCACAGGCACAGCATGAAATTCTGTATCGCGCAACAGCAGGCGGCGTAGTCCTCGCGCTCGCGGAAAACGTCCTCGGTGCGGCGGCAAGTCACCGCCATCCAGTGCGGCACCGCCTCCATGAGCTGCCGCCTCTTCTTCGCCGCACCGGCGCCGCGCTTGGCAAGGGTCAACTCCCCGGCGATCTCGACCATGGCGCTCACGGTAGCGGCGCCCAGCAGGAAAAACCGCCAGGGCTCGGTCAGATGATGGTTGGGGGCCCAGCGCGCCGCATCCACGGCCTCCAGCAGCAATTCGCGCGGCGGCGGCTCGGGCTTGAAAAGGGCGACCGTGCGCCGCTCGCGCACCAGACGCAGGCCCGGTTGCTGCGAGTCACTCACTCGTCATCGCGGCCGCGCTGCCGGCTCGGCTCGCCCAGCACGCCGCTCTCGCCCTCCAGCCGGGCGATCGTCACCGCGCCGCAACTGTCGCCGAAGACGTTCACGGCGGTCCGCGACATGTCGAGTATGCGGTCGAACACGAACAGCACCCCGATCGCCTCGACCGGCAGGCCCACGGCCCCGAGGATCACCGCGATCGCGACGAACGAAGCCGCCGGGACCCCGGCCACGCCGATGGACGTCAAAAGGGCAGCGAAGACGATCGTGAACTGCACGCCGAAGCCCAGTTCCAGGCCGTATGCCTGGGCGATGAACATCACGGCAACGCATTCATACAGCGCCGTGCCGTCCATGTTCACGGTGGCGCCCAGCGGCAGAACGAAGCCGGTGGTGCGGCTGGATACCTTTGCGTTGTCCTCCACGCAACGCATCGTGATCGGCAGCGTGGCGGAAGACGATGCGGTGGAGAACGCGGTCAGCAGCGCCGGCGCCATGGCCCGGTAATGGCGCAGCGGGTTCACGCGCGCCACGAACGTCAGTATCAGCGGCATCACGAGGAGGAAATGAACCGCCAGGGCCGCCAGCACCGTGATCGAAAAGACCACCAATGGCCGCGCGGCGCCCAGCCCCACATTGGCGACCACCGCAGCGACCAGTCCGAAAACGCCGATCGGGGCAAACCGCATGACGAACCGGGTCACGCCCATCATCGCCTCGAAGCAGGCCTGCACGAAACCCGTAACCTGCTCGCGCCGCTCCCTGACAAGCCGGGAAATGAAGTAGCCGAACAAGATGCAGAAAACGATGACGCCCAGCATCTGGCCTTCGGCGGCGGCCATGACGATGTTCGGCGGAAACATCCGCAGGAACACTTGCGCAACGCCGCCCTCGGCGCCCGCCACGCGCGAGGCCACCTGCTCGGAATTGACCTCGAAATCCAGCAGCGCGCCCACGGCCACCCCGTTGAGGACGCCGGGCTGCACCAGGTTGACGAGGGTCAGTCCAACCAGCACCGCGACCGTGGACGTGGCCAGGTAGTAGAGGACCGTCTTGCCGCCCAGCCGGCCCAGCGATCCCGGCCCGCCCAGGCCGGCGACGCCCGAAATGATCGACGTGGCGATCAGCGGCACGATCAGCATCTTCAGCGCGTTGAGGAACAGCGTTCCGATGTAGTCGTAGATGGAGTCGAACGTGACGCCGGGGAACAGTTCCGCGGTTTCGCCGCTGATCAGGCCGGCCACAACTCCGAGTGCGATGCCGGCGAATATCTGCGCGTACAAGGGCCAGCGAAGCGGATTCCATTGGGTCATGGCGTGTCTTCCAGTGTTTCGGGCGCGATCCAGACGCTGGCGCGGTCACGCACGCTGGCGCGATAGGCATCGAATTCCATCATGCCCTCGCGATCTTCCAGATCGGCCTTGACTTCGTCTCGCTGATCCCGGGGAATCGTCTCGGGACGCCCCGGAAACACGTCGGAAACCTCAAACAGCGCGTAACGGCCGTCCAGCAGCCTGAGCCCCTCGGCGGAATGCCCGGGCGCGGCGGCGAAAATGGCGTTCAGCAGTTCCGAGGGGAAGCCGGCGGAATCCCTGCGCATTTCCTGCTCGTCGAAATACTCCGCGCCCTCTTCTCCGGCCAGTGCCGGCAGGTCGTCACCGGACCGGCGCCGTTCAAGCAACTCCGCTCCCCGGGCAGCGGCGGCCTCCGCGGCCGCGTCGCTGACGAGTATCTCCCGAATGCGATCCGCCACTTCCTCGAGCGGTTGCTGCTCCGATGGCTGATGGCGGGCGACGCGCAGGACGATCGCCCGCTCCGGACCCAGCTGGAGTATCCGCGAGTTCTCGCCGCGGTCCAGCACGGTCTCGCCGTAGGCGGCGTCAATCACGCGCCGGTTGCCGGCAAACTCTCCCGCGCCCTCGCGGGTAAAGTTCCCGATGGTCTTCAGCGGCAGCTCGAGTTCCTCGGCGATCCAGGCCAGTCCGTCATCGCTTTCCAGCGCCATGTCGGCCAGCCGGTCGGCCAGATCGTAAAAGTGCGTGCGGCTGCGGCGCTCCTGAAGGTCGGCCAGCACGTCCTCCCTGGCGTCCTCGAACGGCGCAATGTCCCCGCCGCGCAAACCGTCGAGGCGAATGATGTGATAGCCGAACTGCGTTTGCACGGGCGCGGTGTATTGGCCCACTTCCTCCAGGCCGAACAGCGCTTCCTCGAACTCCGGAACGAACACGCCGCGTTCGTTCCATCCCAGGTCCCCGCCCAGCGAGGCGGAACCGGGGTCCTCGGAAAATTCCCCGGCCAGGGCGGCAAAATCCTCGCCCGCCTCAAGCCGGGCAACGAGTTGGTTGGCGCGGTCCAGCACTTCATCGTCCCCTTCCGGGCTGGCCGCCAGCAGGATGTGACTGGACTGGCGCTGCAACGGACTGATGAACTGATCGCGATTCTGCTCATACCATTCCAGGGCGTCCTGTTCGGTAATCTCTTCCGATCCCGGCAGGCTCGCGGCATCGATTTCAATGTATTCCAGATCCAGGTATTCGCGCGTCCAGAAGCCGGATGCGTTATGCCCGTAATACTCGCTTACCTGTTCGTCGGTCACGGCCGCACCGGCGCGGAAAGCCTCCGGAGAAACGAACAGGCCGCGCACCGCCCGGCTCTGCTGCACCAGTTCGATATAGAAACGAAAATCCACCGGGGTGAAGAAGGCGCTTTCGGCGATGCCCCGGTAGAACTGCTGCTGCGTCATCAGCCCCCGCTGCTGATACTCGAACCAGGCTGGCGACTCGCCGATATTGGCCAGGGCGCTGCGGTACAGATCGACCGAAAATTCCCCGCGGTCGAGAAATGCGGGAATACTCTGAATCACACTCGCCAGCCGCGCGTCGCTGGTCGTAAAGCCGCGCTCTACGGCATGCGCCTGCATCATGCGCATGTCGATCATATCGTCGAGCACGAGCGCGCGAAGCTCCCGCTCGAACTCCTCGGGAAGAGCTTCGCCGAACTGTTCGCGCAGCCTGATCTGTTCTTCATCCAGCGTGCGCAGGAACTCGGTCTGCCCGATTTCCACGCCGTCCACGCTGGCGACGGCGGTGCTGGACATGCCCACGTTGCCCCGCATGGTGCCGAAAGTCAGCACCAGCGCAAGCCCGATTACGCCGAAGATGATGCCGGCAACCCAGCCGCTGAGACGGTCACGGATTACCTGGAGCATCGGAGCGCGCCACCCCTCCTCAGGTCGAGGGTAAGTGGCGGAGTGGACGGGACTCGAACCCGCGACCACCGGATTGACAGCCCGGTATTCTAACCATCTGAACTACCACTCCGCTATGGGTGCTGAGGGGCTTGAACCCCCGACCTTCGCCGTGTAAGAGCGACGCTCTCCCAACTGAGCTAAGCACCCGCCGGCGCCATTACCCTCGCGGAACTCGCCGCAACAGCTGAACGGGGGCAAGCCCCGAAAGCTGGAGGTGGTTAGTTTACGGCATCCCTCAGGGCACGGCCTGCCTTGAATCCGGGAACCGAGGTCGCGGCGATTTGTATCGTCTCTCCGGTACGGGGATTGCGTCCTTGCCGTGCGGCGCGATGCTTGACGCTGAAGGTCCCGAAACCGACCAGAGATACCGAGTCTCCCTGTCCCAAGGCACCGCTAATGGCCCCTAAAACCGCATCCACGGCACGCGCCGCATCCGCTTTCGCAAGATCCGCAGCCGACGCCACGGCATCCGTAAGTTCCCGTTTGTTCATGCAATTCTCCGTAGGTTTTTGCCCGGATCTACCGGTTCGATAGGCACTGGCGGTGTCTAAAAGACAATGAAATCCACCCCCAAAATTGTTACAGCGGCACCCAAAACCAGCGATGCCGCCATATCATCCCAACAGCCGGAAATAATTCCCGGATGGCGGGGAATTATGTACTAATCCCCAACCCGCCGCAATATTACATTCTCTTGACACCAAGCGCACGCCGCGCTTGCAAAATGCGGGCTCGAACGGCCCGCCGACGATGCGCTAAACTCAGGAAACCGCATGGCGAACCTGACGAAACAAGCCCGCAAACGAGCCAGGAATCGCGTAACCTCGCATGACGTCGCCAGACTCGCCGGCGTTTCCCAGGCCGCCGTCTCCCGGGTCTATCGCCAGGGCGCAAGCGCATCGGCGGAAATGCGCGAGAAAGTGCGCGAGGCGGCCCGGCAGCTCGGGTACCGGCCGAACGCGATCGCCCGGGGCCTGAGCTCCCGGCGTTCGAACATGGTCGCCCTGATCATGCTGCGGCAAACGAACCTGACCTACCCGGATTCGCTTGTGGAGATCTCGTCGTCTTTCTCCGCCAGGGGAATCCAGGTTCTGCTGTTCTCCATCGAAACCTACGACGAACTGGATGACACGGTCGACCGGGTGCTGCAATACCAGGTTGACGGCGTTGTCATCGGCGGCACGTTCAACAGGGCGCAACGCCGGGCATTCGACGATGCCGGCATCCCCGTGATCTACTACGGCCTGGCTCCGCGTGGCGCGCCCTACAGTTGCGTCGACTGCGACAACGGCAAGGGAACCGAGTGGCTGGCCGAACAATTGCTCTCGGCAGGCCACCGGCGCTTCGGCATCATGGCCGGGCCGAAAAACGGAGCGGTCGCCCGCGTGCGCACGCGGATGCTCGAAGCCGGGCTCAGGGCCGGCGGCGCGGACGACGTCATGATCGTGCATTGCGGTTACGAATACGAGAACGCGCGGCACAGCTTCGCCAACCTCATCCGAACGACCCGGCCACTCCCGGACGCGGTGGCCGCCATCACCGACTCGCTCGCAATCGGCAGCATCGACGAGGCGCGCGAAAATTTCGGCCTTGACGTGCCCGGTGACATTTCAATCACCGGATTCGACGGTGTTCGCACCGGCGGGCTTGAGCCCTACAAGTTGACGACCATACGCCTGCCGCGAAAACGAATGGCGGCCGCCGTCGTGGATCTGCTGATCGACCGAATCGAAGACCCGGACCTGTCACCCGAGGTCCGGCTCTTCACCGGAATTCCCGTGTCAGGCCAGACCGTAGGGCGTTCGAATCACGCCTGATCCGCCACGTTACACACCCGATATCAGTAGAATCTCTCCAGCCTGGCCAAGGCTACATGTGAACGGAAATGTTGAAGATGAACAACCGCGTACCGCTGTCCCAAGAGGACGTCAGCAAATACCATGAAGAGGGATTCCTCATCCCCGATTTGGCTTTACCGAACGATGTACTGGCGAAAATTCGGAATTCGTACTCAGAGATAAGCAAGGCGGACAACATCGTTGACCACAACCATGTGCTTGCTCCTCATGTCGGCAACCACGCTGGTAACGGAGTACCACCACACCTTGCAAGGGATTGGCTTCAATACGCCCACCATCCGCTCATTCTTGATGTTCTGGAGCAACTGATCGGTCCGGACATTCTGCTCTGGAGTTCGGTCCTGTTCGGCAAGCCGGCACACACGGGAAAACGCGTACCATGGCATCAGGACGCGCCCTATTGGCCGATACGTCCCATGGCTGCCTGTACCGTATGGATCGCAATCGACGACAGCACGCGGGAGAACGGCTGCTTGGAAGTCGTAGCGGGATCACATAAGGCTCAACGAGAGAAGGAACACTCGGCAGCGGTATCGGAAGAGGACTTGCTGAACAGAGCCATTGACGAGAAGGACATCAACGAAGATGACATTCGGTTTATTGAATTGAAGGCCGGGCAGTTTTCGGTCCACGATGCCTTCCTGGTGCACGGTTCCGATCCGAACCGAACCGATCATCGGCGTGCCGGACTGACTCTTCGGTTCATGCCGGGTACTGCCGTTTATGATCGATCGATCGCAGGCGAATTGGCCACGGACGAGACAGAGGCGTTTGAAACGCGCGCCAGGCCAGTGTTTCTGTGCAGGGGCGCTGACCGGACAGGGCGCAACACAAACATCGTTTGCATATAGCGGATCTCAGCCTCAGATGGCCAAGTGGAACAGATACAGTCCGAACATGAACGCCACGAACCAGACCAACAGGACGTAACTCAGCGAGTCGATCCGACCAGGAACCACGTACCATCCGCCCTCTTTTTCCGGAAGTCCTGCGTCGCGGTGCTTCTTGAGCTGTCCGGGCACGCTGTACGGATGCCAGTTCGCTTGTTTACCGTCCAGGATCAAACTCATCGGCCAGGAAACGCCCACGTTGGCCACGGCGCCAATCACAACAAACCAGGGCCAGGAAATGGATGTCGTGGCCGCAACGATCCACACTACCGCGAACCCGGCCACCACACCAGCCAGCAACCCGCGTTCCGTCGTGTGCTTAGAAAAGAAACCCATCCCATACATGGCGAGCTTCGCGCCAACGAAGTAAGACCCCACTTCCGCCAGGGTTTCCATGATCGATCCCGACGTCTTCGAGAACATCAGCGCGGGCGCGATGATTATCATGGCCCATGCTATCGTGAACCATCGCGATACCGCGAGGTAGTGCGCGGACGACTCGTGCTTGCGAAAGTACTTCTGATAGAAGTCCACCGTCGTCACGGTCGACATTGAATTAAGAGTCGAATCGAGCGTCGACATCGATGCCGCCAAAACCGCCGCGGCGATCAGGCCCATGAGCCCCGGCAGTCCGTAGCTGGCGGCAAACTCGAGGATGATCGTGTTGCCGTTTTCGAATTCCCGGCCGGCGAAGTGCGCGTAGAACAGGACACCCAGTACCGTGAACGCAAAGTAGATTATCGGCGCCGCGAAACCCATCATCAGGTACGACTTCTTGGCATCGCCGATCGACCTGGCGGCAAGCGTTCGTTGCGCCATCGCCTGATTCACGCCGTACACGGTCGTGTGGTAGAGCGTCATCGCAATAATGCCGGTCCATACGGTCGTCGTGTTTGATACGTCGATACTCCAGTCGAATGGATTTGTCAGCTTCTGTGCCTTCAGCTCAACCAGCGTGGCGTGCAACGAGTCGGGCGTCTGTGTGATGACCGCATAAATGATGATGCCTACTCCCAGGAACAGAATCGTTCCCTGTATCGAATCGGTCCAGATGACCGCGGTAATGCCGCCCATCACGGTGTAGACCAGCGCAATCACCGTCACGACCACGATGGCGTAGACAACGTCGATGCCGGTCACAAAACTCAGCACGAGCGACGTCGCATACAGAATGGCCGCGGCGCTCAGACCTTGCGAAACCAGGAATATTGCAGATATTGTCGATCTCGACTTCGAACCGAAACGCCGCTCCTGGTATTCGTAAATCGATGGGCAGCCGCTACCATAGAAGAACGGCACGAATAGCGTGATCACAATGACGATTGCGAGCGGAAAATTAACGTTCACCATCATCACGGACATGCCGCCTGTGTACGACCATGCGGGCACACCAAGAAACGACAGCGCACTGACGTACGTTGCTACAACCGAGATACCGATGGCCCACCACGGCGTCGTGCGGCGGCCGACATAGAAATCCTCCGAAGATTTGACCCGTTTACCGATTACAAGGCCGAGCAGGAGATTGGCAGCAACGAAGGAGACCAGGATCGACCAGTTCAGCGTTCCGAAGTCCGTCATCGTTGAGTCCGCGTATTGTTCCGACTACGCACGGCGCAGTCTGCTAGCGCGAAAAGTGATCGGCGCGCTTCAGGCCGGACGGTGAAAGTCCGTTGATCATCCCCACCGATATCCCGTAGGCATCGAGGCCGACCAGCCGGCGCAGCGTGGGTGAAGCGTTCTCTGCGACCTCGGGATCGAGAGAAGCGGTGTGGTTCTCCTGGGTACGCATCCATGGCTGGCAGAAATAACTGAAGATTCCGCGCCGCAGGGTCCTCGTTCGATTGGACCCGGTTCCGTGCCACAGCCGGCCGTCGAAGAAAAACAGGGTTCCCGCCGGCGCCTCAATGGGTATGGCCTCCTTCTCTTCGCCAGGCTCCGGATTGCGGTTCCGTTTGTGGCTCCCCGGAATCGCCAGCGTAGCCCCGTTTTCGGCCCTGAAATCGTCCAGCAGCCATCCGCCATTGCAGACGATCGGGTAGTCGGGCCACGGCTCGTGCACGTAGCCTTGGTCGCAGTGCATCAGCATCGGCGTCCCGCCGTATCCGGCGATGTTCGCAGTCAGGCTGGACAGGAGGAACTGGGGCAGCCCGTCGTTCTCGATGCCGTAGGCCGTTCGATTGCCGAGCAGTTCGCCCGCAAGGTCAAGGGCCAACGGATGCTCGGCCAGTTCAACGAACTCCGCGCCCCGATTGAGAAGCTGCCACAAGCGCTGGTTGGCGCCGCCCTCGTCCACGAATGAATGGCCGCTCGCGATGTCCTCGCTCGCTGTGCGATCAACTGCCGACTGCAGCCCGGTCAGCTTTGACTCAGGCAGCGCGTCGGCAACGAGGCAATATCCATGCTCCGTCAGATCGGCGCTCATTTGCAACCGATCGGAAGTTGGTTTCGGCAGAGAATTCGATGACGTCATGACCCCCGGACCTGCGCCAGTACATCGACGCCCATCTGGTCCAGCAGGTCCATGTAGTCTAGCAGCACCCAGTTCTCGGCGATCTTGCCGTCGGCGCAGCGGTAGAAGTCCATGACACGGAGCGTCAGTTTCCTTCCGGTCGGCCCGACGCCCAGGTATTCGCCCTTGTGGGTCATCGACATCGCCGGCCAGCCGCCAAGAGCGGCATAGTCGCCGTCGCCGAACTCGCAGAACCTGTTGCCTCCCTCGCGATCGGGAAACGCGGTCAGAAACGGAATCCTGTGATCTTTCTGAAATCCGGCCCAGCGGTAACTGGACCCGATCCCGCCCGGGCCGTACCACAGCATGTCTTCGTGCCAATAGCCGTTGATACCGGTCTGCCTGGCCGAAGAGTACGTTTCCGGATCGTATTCGTGCATGTCGGCAAGCATTGCGTTGATGAGTTGCATGCTGGACTCGCCGCGATCGCGATTGCCCGGCAGCACGCCGTCATGCGTTGCCGGGCCCGGGTAGAGCATTTCGTTGCCGAGGACATGCGGGACAGGCGACTGTCCCGTCTGGCGCAACAGGTCGACCAGGTCGAGGATCAGCTTCGCTTCGCCTATGCGACCGTCGTCGACACGATAGAACTCGCCCGATCGCAGCATCACCAGTCGGTTGTTTGGAGGAATCCCGAACAACGGCGCGTTGAAATTGCCGACGTAGTGGGTGAGGGACGCGATCCATTCGCAACCATCGTGCGGATTCCGGCTCCCTATGAATATCTCGTCGCGCCGGCGCACACCGTCAAGGGACCGGCGAATAGGCGTCACGAACTCGTTCATGACGGCATCGATTCCGTTCAGGCAATTGAGCGGAAAGCAAACATCCCAAACCACGTCCGGCTGAACGAACGAGCGCATGAACCTGGCGAGTTCATCGCCAGATTGCGCAAATAACCGATTCAGCGATTTCGAGATCGAATCCCGATGGTCGGTCATGGAGCAGCGTCAGAAGTTGTAGCTTACGGACAGTCCGTACATGCGCGGCGGCGCGAACTCGCCCCAGACGCTTGCATCGAACGCCGTGTACTTGGTCAGGACGGATCGGGTGATGACTTCTTCATCGGTCGCGTTCTCGACAAAGGCCTGCGCCCTCCACTGACCATCCGCCGAGGCCCAGAAAAGCCGGAAGTCGAGCATCCCGTAGGCGTCCTGATACCCAACGTCGGAGTTGAAATCGTCGTTGAAGTAGCCGTCGCTGTACGCATACTGAATTTGCGGCGTCAGTTGGCCCATATCGCCGAGATCGAAGTCATAACTCGCGACTACGGTCGCCGTGAAGTCGGGAGTCTGACCGACGTTGTTTCCGCTGAGGTCCACCGTGTTCTCTTCCGCCGGCATTCCGGGTGCGCCAATCCAGGGATTCCTGACCACAAAATCGCTTAGTTCGGAGTCCATCATAGAGAATGCCACATCGACTCTGGCGTTGGCGGAGAGCAGCATCTTGAGCTCGGCTTCCAGTCCCGTGACTTCGACTTCTCCGCCGTTCACTCGAATCGTCGACAGGCTGGCGCCGGGAATCTGCACGATCACGTCTTCAATATCATTCCTGAAGAGGGCCACATTCAGTTGCGCCAGACCATCCCGGAAGCGGGACTTCAGGCCGAACTCCCAGGCCGTATTCGTCTGCTCGTCTACCGACTCCTGCGGCGTACCCGCCTCAAGCGCCGTGTTCAGCCCGCCGGACAGAAAACCCGTACTGCGGCTGGCGTAATACATCATGTCGTCGGAGGGCGTGTATTCCACTCCCAGGCGGGTGGTCACCGCGTCGAAGTCCACACTCAGCGTGCCATCGGTCAGGGCCTTCTCGTCACGGGTACTGCGAACACCCACCGCCGCACGCCACTGATCGCTGAACGCATAGCTTCCCTGTCCGAAAATGGCCTGCGAATCAACATCGATGCGGCCGTCGGACCCGACGATCGGAAAAAAGTATCCCGTGTACTCCTGGCCATTGTTCTTGTCGTAGAACAGGTCAGCCGCAAAGGCGCCGAAAACCGCCTTGTAGTCATTGGCCGTGGGATGATCGTTTTCGAGGCCCCAAAGGTAAAACTCCTCCAGTTCGTCCTGGAGCCAGAAAAGGCCGGCAACCCACTGGAATGGTCCGTCAGTGTTCGATGCGAGCTGGAACTCCTGGCTGAAGTTTTGAAAATCGTCAATCTGACCCTGAATGCTGCCGAAGGTCGAAAACGTCAGGGTGAGCGTTTCGAACACATCGGACAAGTCGCCATCATAGAACCGCTCGTACTCGATGTCGTTCCGTGCGGTAATCGACTTCAGCACGACGGGTCCGAAGTCGTACTCCACGTTCAGGCTAAATGACTTGTCGTTGGTGTAGACCCATGGATCCGTGTTGAACGCGACTTCGTCGAAGTTCGCAAGCACGGGGAAACCAAGGTCCACGGGGCCGCCTGCATCGCCGGGAAAGTCAACATCCGCGATACCGTCTCCATTGGGAATGCCCTGAAACGGATAGCTCGCGCCGCCGTGCTGGGGCAGCGCGATTCGTCCTGTATCGGGCGTGCGGTAGGTGCCCAGGCTTGTATAACCGTAGGCGCCCGGGCCAATCCCTTCCTGCCGCGCTATCGAGGCGCGGGCGACGATGTCCAGTCTGTCGTTCGGCGCAAACCGCAACGATAAGCGCGCAAACTGATCGTCGCGGTCGTACAGGTCCTGACCGGCCGAATTCTTCAGATAACCGTCGGCGTTGTCCGCCATGGCCGCGATCCGGATCGCGAACGTATCGGACGCGGGGAGATTGACCGCACCCTCTATACGCGAACGCGCATAATTTCCGACATTCACCGTGACATACGCGCTGAACTCATCGGTGGGTTCTCTGGAAAATACCGAGATGGCGCCGCCCAGCGTGTTCCGGCCGAACAGTGTGCCTTGCGGCCCGCGCAACACCTCCAGGCGCTCGACGTCAACGAAGTGCGTCATGGCCATGAAGGTCCGGCTCTGGTAGATTTCGTCAACGAAAAACCCGATGGTGGGGTCGCCGGTCGCCTGGATGTTCTCGGTGGAAACGCCGCGGATGCTGGGCCGGGCATCTCCGCCGGACCGGTTGAAAGTAAATCCCGGAGTTATCGCACTCAGTCGCGTGATATCCCGGATTCCCGATCGCTCGAGTTCCTGGGCCGTCAACGCCGTGATCGCAATCGGCACGTCCTGGACATCTTCGGCCCGTTTCTGTGCCGTTACGACAATTTCCTCCAGCGCAAGGTCGTCCTGCGCGCCGGCAGGATTGAAGGACAATATCGTGAGAGTCGCGGCGCTTACGCACCACGCCAGAATTCTTCGTGCGGACATTTTTCCTCCCCTTATCGTGTCGGATGAACCCAACATCGCCAGACAGCAAAGGCTGTCTGTGCCACGACATCAAAAACTCTACTCCGATTTGACTACGTAAGCAAGACCCTGGAAGTTACGTGCTACTTTGACATGCTTCCTCTTGCAGTAGAAAATAAGAATAGTAGGGCGCGAACTGATTTCGCATATCTGATTACGTAGTCACATTCTATTGTCGTGAATGATTTTATCGATGAATTCGGTGGCGTCCGAGATTACATCCTCGGCATCACTAAGGAGATCTGGGAGGAGCGCGGTGTCGGTCCCTCGTTGCAGAAGTACTATGCGGACGATGTCGTGGTCAGGGCGGCCAACGGCATCCTGACCGGCAACCGCAACGTAATCGCTGCGACGCTCCAGACGCTGCACGAGTTTCCGGATCGTCAGTTGATCGGCGAGGATGTGATCTTCAACGGCGACAGCGCGAAAGGGTACCTGTCGTCGCACCGCCTGCTGTCGGTCATGCGCCATACCGGCGACGGGGCCTACGGCAAGGCGGCCGGCCGGCTCGTGCGATCTCGCATCATTGCTGAGTGCTGGATCCGTAACGGTCAGGTTGTCGAAGAATGGCTTGTTCGCGACCAGGGCGCTTTTGCACGGGGGCTGGGCATGACCGCCGAGCAGCTTGCCCGGCGCCAAGCCGAACAGGATCTCAGGGTCAGCGCGAAAGTCTGCAGCTTTACTCCCGCCGACGACGTTGCGGGCGAGTTCGTTCCGACGATCGATCAAGGCGATGAAGCGGACATCTATGCCGCCGGCTGGAGCGAGATCTGGAACGACAAGCACCCGGCAGCCATCGCGTCTCTGTACAGCGCCGGAGCCGCAGTCGAGGCGCCCGGCGGCGAATCCGTCCACGGACATCGGGATCTCGACCGCTTTGTTATCGGTTACCTCGCATCATTCCCGGACGCGAAGTTTCGAATCGAGCAACTGATGGTCAACGACGAAGAGGGACAGGCGACGCGGCTGGCAATGCGGTGGTCGATGGACGCGACACACACTGGCTGGGGGCGTTTCGGGATGCCGACGGGAGCGCCTGTCTACGTCATGGGCCTGACGCACGCACACATGGTCGATAGCGTCGTGACGATGGAGTGGATTCTTGTCGACGAAGTCGCGGTCTGGAAGCAAATCATCGCATACGAGAAGAATACGGCACCCTGATGCCGCCTGTTCCAGGCTACGGCAGCGGGTGCGCGGCGTGCTGTTTCAGTGGGTGCGCGGTTGATCCGGCGCCGGGGGCGCAGCGGGCGTTGAAGTCGCCGCGGCGGCCTGGTCATCGGCGACGGGAGCAGCCACTCCGGGCATGTTCTCCAGGGCCAGTTCCAGCACTTCGTCGATCCAGCGCACCGACCGGATGTCGAGGCTGCGCTTGACGTTGGCCGGGATTTCGGCCAGGTCCTTCACGCACTCCTCCGGAATCAGGACGCGCTCGATGCCGCCGCGGTGCGCGGCCAGCAGTTTTTCCTTCAGCCCGCCAACCGGCAATACCTCGCCGCCAAGCGTTATTTCGCCGGTCATGGCGACGTCGGCGCGCACCGGGATGCCGGTCAACGCCGAGACCAGGGCGGTACACATGCCGATGCCGGCGCTGGGACCGTCCTTGGGCGTGGCGCCTTCCGGAACGTGCACGTGCAGATCCAGTTCGGACTGAAAGCCCGGATCCAGCCCCAGGGAGGCGGCCCGCGCCCGAACGACGGTCACCGCCGCCTGGATCGATTCCTGCATGACGTCGCCCAGCTTGCCGGTCAGGGTCAGCTTGCCCTTGCCCGGCGCGACCGAGGCCTCGATACGCAGCAACTCGCCGCCGACCTCCGTCCAGGCCAGGCCCTGGGCCTGGCCCACCCGGTTCTGGTTCTCGGCGCGGCCGTAGCGGAACTTGCGCACTCCCAGGTACGGCTCGAGCTGGCGCGGGCCGATGCAGATTTCCTTCGGTGAGGGTCGCAGCAACTGCCTTTTGACCACTTTGCGGCACACCCGGGCGATTTCGCGCTCCAGGTTCCGTACTCCGGCCTCGCGGGTGTAATGGCGAATGATGTTGCGCAGGCCGCCGATCGTGAAGCGGAGCTCGTCCTTGCGCACGCCGTTGTTCTTCATCTGCTTGGCGATCAGGTAATTGCGCGCGATGGCCAGTTTCTCGTCCTCGGTGTAGCCGGGAATACGCAGAACTTCCATGCGGTCCAGCAGCGGCGGCGGTATGGCCAGCGTGTTGGCCGTGCAAACGAACATCACGCGCGACAGATCGAAATCGACTTCCAGGTAGTGGTCGTTGAAGGTGGAGTTCTGTTCCGGATCGAGCACCTCCAGCAGCGCCGAGGACGGGTCGCCGCGAAAGTCCATCGACATCTTGTCCACCTCGTCGAACAGGAACAGCGGGTTGCGCACGCCCGACCGCGCCAGGTTCTGGATGATCTTGCCCGGCAGCGCGCCGATATAGGTGCGACGGTGGCCGCGTATCTCCGCCTCGTCGCGCACACCGCCCAGCGACATGCGCACGAAGGAGCGGTTGGTGGCCCTGGCGATCGAACGGCCCAGGGACGTCTTGCCGACGCCGGGGGGACCGACCAGGCACAGGATGGGTCCCTTCAGCGAGCGGACGCGCTTCTGCACGGCCAGGTACTCGAGGATGCGCTCCTTGATCTTCTCCAGCCCGTAATGGTCCTCTTCCAGGATTCGTTCGGCCCGGGCCAGGTCGCCGTTGGTCCGGCGCTGCTTCTTCCAGGGCACCTTCAGCAGCCAGTCCAGGTAGTTGCGCACCACGGTGGCCTCGGCCGACATCGGCGCCATCATCTTGAGCTTGCCCAGCTCGGTCATGGCCTTTTCCTGGGCCTCCTTGGTCATGCCGGCTTCCGTGATCCCCTTTTCCAGCGAGGTAATCTCGTCCGGCGCCTCGTCGAGCTCGCCCAGCTCCTTCTGGATGGCCTTCATCTGCTCGTTCAGGTAGTACTCACGCTGGCTCTTCTCCATCTGCGTCTTCACGCGGCCGCGAATCTTGCGCTCGATCTTGAGCATGTCGATTTCGCTGCCCATGAGGCCCACCAGGTACTCCATGCGCTTGCTCGGATCGCCGGTCTCCAGCACGACCTGCTTCTTCTCGAGCGCAAGCTGCATGTGCGCGGCGATCGTGTCGGCCAGCCGTCCGGTGTCGTCCAGCCCCGACACGCCGGCCAGCGCTTCGGGAGGAACGTTCTTGTGCAGCTTCACATACGACTCGAACTGGCTCAGGAGCGAGCGGCGCAGCGCTTCCACTTCGTCGGGCTTGTCCTTCTCGGCGGCCTCCTCCGAAATGGTCGTGAACTCGGCGCTGAAGAACTTGCCTGACTTGAGCGAATTGAGGCGCGCGCGCAAGACGCCCTGCACCATCACCTTCACCGTGTTGTCCGGCATCTTCATCATCTGCAGCACGGTCGCCAGCGTGCCCACCCGGTAGATGTCGCGCGCCTGCGGTTCGTCCACTTCCGGCTTACGCTGCGCGACGAGCAGGATCTCCTTGCCCACGGCCATCGCGTTTTCCAGCGCCAGGATCGAGGGCTTGCGGCCCACGAACAGCGGAACGACCATGTGCGGGTACACGACCACGTCGCGCAGCGGCAGGACTGCCAATCGGCGCGGCACGGACAGGTCGGTGCTGGAGTCGTCGCTCATGGTGTTACCTTGATATGGGGCTGGTCGGCGTTAAACCAACCCCGAACACGTCGCCGGTGATTCGGCCGGTTTCCTGCCCCGCAACTGATTTCGCTATGCCGCGAGGGAGAAAACTAGCCATCCGATCCCGTGGCCCTCTCGTATTCCTCGGGCGGTTTCAAGGCCAGCGGTTCGTCGGTTTCGTACACGACCAGGGGCTTGTTCTGACCCATGATCGCCCCGCGATCGAGGACCACGCGGCGGGCGTTCTTCAGCGAGGGAAGATCGAACATCGTGTCCAGCAGTACGTCCTCGAGAATGGTGCGAAGGCCGCGCGCGCCGGTCTTCCTTTCCATGGCCCGTTCGGCAATGGCCTGAAGGGCGCCCTCATGGAATTCGAGTTCGCAGTTCTCCATTTCGAACAGCACGCGATACTGCTTGGTCAGCGCGTTCTTCGGTTCGACCAGGATGGCCATCAGCGCATCGAGGTCCAGCGGATAAAGCGTGGCCACCAGCGGCAGCCGCCCGACAAATTCGGGTATCAGCCCGTAGCGGATCAGGTCCTCGGGCTCAACGTGCGAGAGCACATCGCCCAGGCGCTGGCTTTCGTCCTCGCCCCAGACTTCCGCCGTGAAGCCGATGCCGCTGCGTTCGGTGCGGTTGCGGATGATGGCGTCCAGCCCGGCGAACGCCCCGCCACAGATGAACAGGATGTTCGAGGTATCGACCTGCAGGAATTCCTGCTGCGGGTGCTTGCGGCCGCCCTGTGGCGGCACCGAAGCCACGGTGCCCTCGATGAGCTTGAGCAGCGCCTGCTGGACGCCTTCGCCGGAAACGTCGCGGGTAATGGACGGGTTGTCCGACTTGCGGGAAATCTTGTCGATCTCGTCGATATAGACGATCCCGGTCTGGGCCTTCTCGACATCGTAGTCGCACTTCTGAAGCAGCTTCTGGATGATGTTCTCCACGTCCTCGCCCACGTAGCCGGCCTCGGTCAGCGTGGTGGCGTCGGCGATCGTGAAGGGCACGTTGAGAATGCGCGCAAGCGTCTCGGCCAGCAGGGTCTTGCCGCAGCCGGTCGGTCCGATCAGCAGGATGTTGCTCTTTGCGATCTCCACGTCGGGCGCGTCCTTTTCCCTGCGCCGCGAACGCATGCGTTTGAAGTGGTTGTAGACCGCCACCGACAGCACTTTCTTGGCCCGGTCCTGGCCGATCACGTATTCGTTCAGGAACTTCATGATCCCGGCGGGAAGCGGCAGGGACACGGGCTGGTTTTCCGCGCGGTCCTCGAATTCCTCGCGAATGATGTCGATGCACAACTCGACGCACTCGTCGCAGATGTACACGGACGGGCCCGCTATGAGCTTGCGTACCTCATGCTGGCTCTTGCCGCAGAACGAGCAGTAGAGGAGTTTCCGCTCGCCTCCGCCGCCACGATTATTTTTGCTGGACATAGCTCTGATGCGATGCAGTCGCGTCTATGGGCGCGCTGGCATTGTAACCGCTAGGCGCTGTCGTCTTCCGGCGCGGCCACCTCGTCCCGGCTGGCCAGAACGCGGTCGATGAGCCCGTAGGAGCACGCTTCCTCGCCGCTCATGAAATGGTCGCGGTCGGTGTCGCGGGCAATGCGCTTCAAGGGCTGGCCGGTGTGTTCGGCCAGGATCCGGTTCAGCCGCTCCCGGGTCTTGAGCATCTCCCTGGCGTGAATGTCCACGTCGGATGCCTGTCCCTGATAGCTGCCCATGGGTTGATGGATCATGACGCGCGAATGCGGCAGGCAGTAGCGCTTGCCCTTGGCGCCGCCGGCCAGCAGCAGGGCCCCCATGCTGGCGGCCTGCCCGAGGCAGAGCGTGCTAACGTCGGGATTGATGAACTGCATGGTGTCGTAAATCGACAGCCCGGAACTCACCAGGCCGCCCGGCGAATTGATGTAGAGGCTGATGTCCTTTCCGGGGTTCTCGGACTCCAGGAAAATCAACTGGGCCACGATCAGGTTGGCCATGTGATCGTCCACGGCGCCCACGACGAATACCAGCCGCTCCTTGAGCAGGCGCGAATAGATGTCGTAGGCGCGCTCGCCGCGGGCGGTCTGCTCCACGACCATGGGCACGAGATTCAGTGCTTTTTCATTCATTGGGCAGTTCCTCCGGAAAGGACGGGGGGCATGGGTTCCATGAACTCGTCGAAGGCCATGGGACGCGGCGTGACGGCGGCGTTCTCGTACAGCCATTCGAGAACCTGTTCCTCGCGCAGGCGCGCGCGCAGGTTGCCGACCAGTTCGCGGTTGCCCGCCAGCTCCGCGAGCGCCGCCTCGGGTGCGGGCGCTCCGGCGGCAAGCATCTGCAATTGCTCGCGCAGCTTCTGTTCGTCCGGCGCGATTTCCTCGCGCGCCGCAAGTTCGGAGATGAGCAGTTGCAAGCGCACGCGCTGCTCGGCAGCGGCGCGCATCCCGGGCGTTTCCTCCGGCAACTCCGGCGGCTCTTCGGCCTCTTCCCCGCCGTCCGGGTCCGGAGGAGGCGGCGGCGGACGCATGGCCGCCCGCGCCTGCTCGACTTCCTGATCCACCAGCGTCCTGGGCGTAAGGCCGGGATTTGCGCTGAGCAACTGGTCGAACAGGGCCTGGCGCTTGTGGTCCGCGCAAACCGCTTGCAATTCGCGTTCCAGCGTCGCGCGCACGTTCGAGCGCAATTCTTCCATCGCGCCGCTCTCGACCCCCAGTTTCCTGATGAACTCTTCGTCGAGGTCCGGCAGCGAGGGCTCGGACACGCTCACGACGTCAACCTCGTACAGCACGCGCTTTCCGCGCAGCGTTTCTTCCGGATACTCGGGCGGCATCTTCAGGCGAAACTTCTTCTTCCGGGAAGCGGACAATCCCACCAGTCGCTCTGCAAGCTGCGGCATCAGGCGGGTTTCGCCCAGCATCAGGGGCGCCTCCCTGATCTCTCCGGCGTCCACGGTCTGGCGCCGACGCGAAGCGCGGATATTGGCCACCATGCGGTCGCCTTCACGCGCCGGCCGGTCGACATCCTCCCATTGCGCGTCGCGCCGCCGCAGGCGCTCGATGGTGCGGTCCACGTCCCGCTCGCTGATATCCACCTGGGGCTCCTCATAGGCGAGTTCGTCCAGGCGATTGAATTCGATGTCGGGGAGCACGTCGAAGGTGGCCTCGTATTCGAGGTCGGCGCCCTCGCTCGCCTTGCTGGTCTTGACCTCTCCGCCTCCCACGACCCGCAGTTTCCGGTTCTGCGCGCCCTCGCGGAAACTGCGCTCGATGGTCTCGCGGGTCAGCTCGTTCCACACATCCTGGCCGTAACGCTGCCGGATCAGCTTGATCGGCGCCTTGCCGGGCCGGAATCCGCGTATCCGCGTGCGGCGCCGTATCGCGCCCAGGCGCGCCATGAACTCCTGCTGCAGGACGGTTGCGGGGACCTGTACGTGCATGACGCGGCGAAGTCCCTCGCCGTCTTCCACCTTGTAGCTTGCGCTGTCGAGATTCATAGGGCCGGATTGTTCGATCCCCGTTTCAGGGGAGGGGTACTGGTGCGAAAGGAGAGATTCGAACTCTCAAGGGGATAACCCCACAGGAACCTAAATCCTGCGCGTCTACCAATTCCGCCACTTCCGCCTGACGTCAATTATAGATTTGCCGGCGCGCGTCGATCTCGCCCTTCGTTCGTCCCCCTCCTCGTTGGAGACGCCATCCTGGCTCGATTCTCGCTGTCCCTGCTCCAACGCTCCCACGAGGAGGGGGACGAACGAAGGGCTTCAGCTGGCGCCGTTGGGCGGCGGTCAGGAGGTGAGGAGCTCGAGGGCGGTCTGGTATTTCTCGGCAGTGCGGGCAATCACGCTTTCCGGCAGGCGGGGCGCGGGCGGTTCGTGATCCCAGTCCACCGAGTTCAGGTAATCGCGCACGAACTGCTTGTCGTAGCTCGGAGGTGATACGCCCACCTGGTACTCGGAGGCCGGCCAGAATCGCGAGGAGTCGGGCGTCAGCACTTCGTCGATCAGCACCAGTTTCCCGGCCGCGTTGATCCCGAACTCGAACTTGGTATCGGCCACGATGATGCCGCGCGCTGCGGCGTGCTCGGTTCCGTACCGGAACAGGGCCAGCGCGATGTCCCGCACCTGTTCGGCCAGCGAGTCTCCGATCAGGCTTGCGGTCTGCGCCATTCCGATGTTCTCGTCGTGTTCGCCCGCCTCGGCCTTGGTGGCCGGCGTGAATATGGCCTCGGGCAGACGTTCGCCCAGCCGCAGGCCTTCCGGCAGGCGGATGCCGCAAACTTCGCCGGTGGCCTGGTAGTCCTTCCAGCCCGAGCCGATCAAATGGCCGCGAACCACCGCTTCAACGGGCAGCGCCCGGACCCTTTCCATCAACGCCGAGCGCGATTCAAGCTCCTCGAGCGCGTCAGTCTCGAGGCCGTCGATCACGTCGCCCAGCGGCGTGTCCAGCAGCGCATTCGGCACGATATGACCGGTATTGGCGAACCAGAAACGTGATAGCGCGGTCAGCACGCGGCCCTTGCCGGGGATGGGATCGGGCAGCACGACGTCGAAGGCGGAAATGCGGTCGCTGGTCACCAGAAGGAGGCGGTCGTCGCCCACCGCGAAGAGGTCGCGAACCTTGCCGCTGCCGATGGACTGCAAACCCGGTATTTCGGTATACGATACGGTCACTGCCTGCTCCCTTGTGCGTTCGTTTCGGGCGTATTCTAGTGTGCTGAGCGCGACACTGCCCACGCCAAGCCGATGTACGTCTTTCTTCTAGGAAAAGCCGCCGGATTCATCTTCGGTTTCATGTTCGGCAACCTGCCGGGAGCATTCCTTGGGGTACTGCTGGGGCACATGGTGGACCGCAGCATGTCACGAGGCCTGGGCGGATCGTGGCAGACCTACTCCGGCGCACAGACCGCCAACCGCCGGCGGGTCTTTTTTGCGTCCACCTTCCGGGTCATGGGGCATATCGCCAAGGCCGACGGCCGGGTGACCGAAGAGGAAATCCAGGCCGCGCGCCAGGTCATGCAGGGAATGCGGCTGAACCCGGCCCAGATACGCGAGGCCATCGACTGTTTCAACGAAGGCAAGGAGCCGGACTTCGACCTGGACGAAGAGCTGATGCGGATGAACGAAGCCTGCCGCGGACAGCCGCTGCTCAGGCAGTTCTTCCTGCAGACGCAGTTCTTCATGGCCTACGCCCACGGGGGCGTGACCGGTGGGGAACGGGCGGCGCTGGACCGCATCGGGCAGGCGCTGGGCCTCTCGCAATGGCAGATCAGCCAGCTCGAAGCGCAGGCGCGCATGCGGGCCGGGTTCGCCGGCGGCAACGGCCGCGCGGGGCCGGCCCGGCAGCAACCGATCGGGGACGCCTACCGCGCGCTGGGCGTTTCGTCACGCGCCACCGACCAGGAGGTCAAGACGGCCTATCGCCGTTTGATGAAGGAGAACCACCCGGACAAGCTGGTGGCCCGCGGACTGCCCGAAGCAATGATGGAGCGCGCCCGCGAACGCACCCGCGAAGTGAACCGGGCCTACGAACAGATCAAGGAACAGCGCGGCATGCGTTGATCCCGCCTTTCAGGCTATTCGCCGAGGGCTGTGCGCATTTCGCCGATGGCCTGCGCGTAATCGGCCGCGCCGAAGATCGCCGAGCCGGCCACGAAGGTATCGGCCCCGGCGGCCGCGATCTCCGCGATATTGCCGGCCTTGACGCCGCCGTCCACCTCCAGCCACACGTCGCGCCCGCTGGCGTCGATGCGGCTGCGGGCTTCGGAGAGCTTGGCGAGGGCCTGGGGTATGAACTTCTGGCCGCCGAAGCCCGGGTTGACCGACATGATCAGCACCAGGTCTATGGCCTGAAGCGTGTGGTCCAGCCAGCTCAGCGGCGTCGCGGGATTGAAGGCCAGCCCCGCGCGGCAACCGTTCTCGTGGATCAGTCCGATCGTGCGGTCGACGTGCTCGCTGGCCTCCGGATGGAAGCTCACGATGCTCGCACCGGCCTCGGCGAAGGACCGGGCCACCTCGTCAACCGGGCTGACCATCAGGTGCACGTCGATCGGCGCCGTGATCCCATGCTCGCGCAAGGCCTTGCAGACCAGCGGCCCCACGGTCAGGTTGGGAACGTAATGGTGGTCCATCACGTCGAAGTGGATCACGTCGGCGCCGGCCTCAAGGACGGCTTCGACCTCGTCCCCCAGGCGGGCGAAGTCGGCCGACAGGATCGAGGGAGCGATGCGGGCCCGTTTCATTTCACCGCCTCCGGCGCTCAGATATAGCGCGCGGTAGTGGTCATGACGCTGGAAACCAGGCGCATGGCCGAGCGCGCGACCTCGGGCAGGGGTTCGCCGCCGGCCTCTTCCGCGTCTCGCCCATGGCGGGCCTCGTCGGCGCGCATCTGCTCGAGGATCCTGCGGCTGCGCACGTCGTCGGCGGGCAGCTCTTCAAGATGTCCGTCGAGGTGACTCTCGACCTGCGCCTCGGTCTCCGCCAGGAAGCCGAGGCTGGAGCGATCGCCCATCAGGCCGGCCAGGGCGCCTATCCCGAAGGAACCGGCATACCAGAAGGGGGTCAGCAGGCTGCGGCGGCCGTTCAACTCGGTGATCCGCTCCTCGCACCATTTCAGGTGGCGGCCTTCCTCCTCGGCGGCGCTCAACAGATTGCGCTTGAGGCCGGCGTCGCGGGCGACCAGGGCCTGGCCGCGGTACAACGCCTGAGCGGAGACTTCGCCCGAATGGTTGACGCGCATGAGGCTGGCGCTGAGTTCGCGGTCGTTGCTGGAATCGATCCCGTCCTCTGTATCGCCGGCAGGGTTGTCGGCGGACGGCGCCGGCTCGCCGGCGCAGACGCGCAGGCAGTGGCCCAGTTCCGCAAGGAGCTGGTCGCCTATGGATCGTTCGTTTTCGCTCATGCGCATATTTTGCCTGGCGTTGGGCGCGGCGCAAGTGACGAGGAGGGTGGCTGGGGGACCAGGATTCGAACCTGGATTCTCGGAGTCAGAGTCCGATGTCTTGCCGTTAGACGATCCCCCACGCGCCGCCGCGCTGGACGATCAGCGCTTGGAGTATTGGGTGGCCCGGCGGGCTTTCCGCAAGCCCACTTTCTTGCGCTCCACCTTGCGCGCGTCGCGGGTGACGAAGCCGGGCGCCCTCAGCTTGGGGCGCAGCTCTTCGTCGTAGGCAAGCAGCGCGCGGGTGATTCCGTGCCGGATCGCGCCGGCCTGACCGGTGGTGCCGCCGCCCTTGACGGTCACGGTGACGTCCATCCGGCCGTCGAGGCCGACCACTTTCAGCGGCTGATGCACGATCATGCGCGCCGTCTTGCGGCCGAAGAATTCGTCCAGCGGGCGCCGGTTGACCGTCACCTTGCCGGTGCCGGGCCGAAGGAATACGCGCGCCGTGGAGGTCTTGCGGCGGCCGGTGCCGTAATAAACGGTGTCGGTCATGCTCCGATCTCCAGGGGTTTGGGCTGTTGCGCGGCATGCTGATGCTCGGGGCCCGGATAGACCTTGAGCTTCTTGAGCATGGCGCGGCCCAGGCGGTTCTTGGGCAACATCCCGCGCACGGCCGAAAGAATCGCGCGCTCGGGCGTTTCCTTCATCACCCGCTTCAGCGGAACGGACTTCAGGTTGCCGATGTAGCCGGTGTGGCGGTGATACATCTTCTGGTTCAGCTTGTCCCCGGTCACGCGCACCTTCGAGGCGTTCACCACGACGATGTAATCGCCCGTATCCACGTGCGGCGTGTACTCGGGCTTGTGCTTGCCCCTGAGGCGCGTGGCAAGTTCGGTGGCCAGCCGCCCCAGTGTCTGGCCGGCCGCGTCCACGAGGAACCAGTCCTGCCGGACCTGCCCGGGTTTTGCGGAAACGGTGCGCATGTTGAATCGTTGATGGAAATCGGCCGCGCAGCGTGCGCGAAGCCGCGGAATTTTACACTATCGGGGGTTTGGATGCCCGCCACGGTGGGGCAAGCTTATGATGAGCGAACACTTCAGATTCGGAACACGAGAGGAGCGTAAAGAGTGAAGAAGATCGGGCGGCGCGGGTTTCTGAAATCGACATTGGCCGCGGGGGCCGCGGCGGGGCTGGGTTCGGCCGCGGGGGAACAATCCCGGGAAATAGAGCGGCCGAGGCCGGCGGACAGCCGCCCGGTCATGGGCCTGGTGGCGCCGCGGCTGGAAACCGTGCGTGTGGGCCTGATCGGCGTGGGCGAGAGAGGCACGGGGTTCGTACGGCACTTCTGCAACATCGAGGGCGCCCGCATAACGGCAGTTTGCGACACCCACCAGCCCGTGCTCGATCGCGCGGCCGGCATCATGGCGGAACTGGGTGCATCGCCGGCGGCACTCTATACGGGCGACGACTACGCCTACCGCAAGCTGCTCGATCGCCGGGACGTCGACATCGTGGTGATCGCCACGCCGTGGCGCTGGCACGCGATCATGGCCGCGGAAGCGATGGAAAGCGGCAAGCACGCGTTCGTCGAGGTGCCCGCGGTCACCACGCTCGAGGAGGCCTGGTGGCTGGTGGACACATCGGAGCGCACGCGGATGAACTGCATGATGCTGGAGAACGTCTGTTACGGTCGCGACGAACTGATGGTCCTGAACATGGTCCGCCAGGGACTTTTCGGCGAACTGCTGCACGGGGAGGCGGCCTATATCCACGAATTGCGCTGGCAGATGAAGGAGATCGACTACAAGACGGGCTCCTGGCGAACGCAATGGCACGCGAAGCGCAACGGCAATCTCTATCCCACGCACGGCCTGGGTCCGATCGCCCAGTACATGGGCATCAATCGCGGCGATCGGTTCGACTACATGAATTCCATGAGCTCTCCGGCCGCCGGCAGGGCGGCCTACGCGCGCCGCGAGTTTCCGCCGGAACACGAACGAAACCGGCTCGACTACGTCACGGGCGATATGAACACGAGTCTGATCAGGACCGTGCAGGGCCGAACCATCATGGTGCAGCACGACACCACCACGCCCCGTCCGTACTCGCGCCACAACCTGATCCAGGGAACCAACGGTGTGTTCGCGGGCTTTCCCAACCGCATCGCGCTGGAGGAAGGCAGCGAAGGGTCATTCCACGAGTGGGACTATGACATGACGGCATGGCGGGCGCGGTACGACCACCCGTTATGGGTCCGGATGGGGCGGCGGGCCGAGGAACAGGGCGGACACGGCGGAATGGACCACCTGATGTGCTGGCGCCTGGTGTACTGCCTCAGAAATGGTGAACCGCTGGACCAGGACGTCTATGACGCTGCCGCCTGGTCGGCGATCGGACCGATAAGCGCCGATTCGGTCGCCGACCGGGGCAACAGCAAGCCGATTCCGGACTTTACCCGGGGAGAATGGAACAGGACCGAACCGCTGCCGATAGCAGGCGCGGAACGTGCGGGCTAGCGCACCGTCATATCAACCGGGAGCGGTTAGCCTCAGGCTGTGTCGCCGACGCGCTTGGCCGGAAAGTTACAGGTAAACGTGCTTCCCGAACCGGG
>JAPOWV010000045.1 GCA_026707445.1 Gammaproteobacteria bacterium | reverse complement strand
GATGGCGGAGCAAGCTACAGGGATGTATTCATGCGTCTCCCGGCAGGCAGGGGCATGGGTAAGCGCGGGCATGCCGGAGAGCAGATGTCGTTAGGCGAGAAGGCGGTGCTGGGCGTTTACGGCGCGCTGTCCTGGATTGCAGCGCCTGCGATGTGCGGCTACATGCTGGCGCGCTCGGCGCGCGATCCGGGCTGGCGGCGCCGGCTGTCCGAGCGCTGGGCCGTCGGGACGCCGCGATTGCCTCCCGGAGGCGTGTGGCTGCACGGCTCGTCGCTCGGCGAGGCCGGCGCGCTATCGGTCGTGGCCGGGGAACTGCGTGCCCGCCGCCCCGACCTGCCCATGCTGCTTACGGCCTTCACACCGGCGGGTTCGGCCGCGATTCAGAGCGGCTTGCGCGAATCGCAATCCCATTGCTTCCTGCCACTGGACCTGAGCGTCGTGAACCGGCGCTTCCTGCGCGCGGCGCGCCCCGCCCTGGGCGTCATCCTGGAAACCGAGATCTGGCCCGGACTGTACGCGGCCTGCCGGTCCGCGGGCGTGCCGCTGGTCATCGTCAGCGCCCGCCTGTCGGAGCGTTCCCATGCCCGCTACCGGCGGGTGCGCGGGCTCGCCTCGGCGGCCTTGCGGGCGGTGCGGGTTGTGGGCGCGCAAAGCGAAGAGGACGCCCGGCGCTTCACGGAACTCGGTCCCGACGGCCTGGACGTGCGGGTGACCGGCAACCTCAAGTTTCATTTCCGGCCGGAACCCGGCGTGCTCGAGCGCGGCGCGGAAATTCGCCGCGCGATAGGCCCGGACCGGCCCGTCTGGATAGCCGCCAGCACCCACGAACCGGAAGAGAACGTGGCCCTGGATGCGCACCGCCAGATCCTGGCCGGCCGGGAAGACGCGCTGCTGATCATTGCCCCGCGCCATCGCGAGCGCTTCGCGGCCGTGCGCGCATTGCTGAGGCAGAGCGGCCTCGAGATCGGGGTCCGCTCCGGCGACGGTTCCCCTCCGCCGGGCGCCCAGGTCTTCCTGCTGGATACCCTGGGGGAGATGAACACGTATTACGCCGCCGCCGACGTGGCCTTCGTGGGCGGCAGCATCGCGAAGGTGGGCGGGCACAACCTGCTGGAGCCGGCCGCGTTCGGCCTGCCGGTGCTGGCCGGCCCGCACCTGTTCCAGACGCGGGATACGGCCCGCCTTCTGGGCGAGGCCGGAGCGCTGTTCAGCGTGCATGACGCCAGGGAACTGGCCGGGCGGCTGTCCCGCCTGCTGGACAGCGAACTTGCGCAGCGCAGCGCGGGAGAGGCGGCCAGGAGCTGCCTGGCGGCGGGGGACGACGTGCTGGAGGAGACGCTCGCTCTTATTGAGCCGCTTCTTCCGCCTCGGTCTCCTCGGACTGCTCCATCCAGCGGCTGACTTCGGCCAGGTCGTCCTCGGTGAGGATGCCCGCGGCGCTCTTCAGGCCGAGCACGTTGATGATGAAGTCGTAGCGGCTGCGCGCGTAATTGGTCTCGGCCTGCACCAGGTTGCGGCGCGCGTCCAGCACGTCCACGATCGTGCGGGTGCCGATCTCGTAGCCGGCCTCGGTGGCCCGCAGCGCGGTCTGGCTGGATGCGACGGCCTGGCGCAGCGCATTGACGCGCGAGATTTCCGAACTGACGCCCAGGAAGGCGTCGCGGGTCTGGCGCACGACCGCCCGCTCCACGCCCTCGAGGCGCTCGGTGGAGGCGCGGTGCAGGTACCGGGCCTCCCGGACCCGGGAGTTCCTGTTGAAACCGTCGAAAATAGGCACCGAAAGCTGCAGCCGGATGGAGTCGCTGCGGAAACTGTCGCGGTAGTCCGCGCCCATGCCGCGGAAGACCCGCTCGCGGTCGCCGCTGCTGCCGTTCACGTTCGCCACGATTTCCAGCGTGGGCAGGTAATCGGAGCGGCGCAGCCTGACCTCCGCATCGGCGACGGACGCCGCCATGCGCGCCGAGGTCAGGCTGGGGTTCTGCTGCAGCGCGGTGTCGACCCACGATTGCTCCACGTTGGGTGAAGGCAGCGGCAGCGGCATGCCTTCGCCCGGGCGGGTCAGACTGGCCACAGGCATGGGCGATCCCACGATTTCCCGCAGCTGCTCCTCGGCGGTGGCCAGCGACCGCTTGGCGGCGATCTCGGCCGCTACCGCCTGGTCGTGCGCGGCCTGCGCTTCCTGCACGTCGGTGATCGCGATCAGGCCCACCTCGAAACGCTTCTGCGCCTGTTCAAGCTGGCGGGCGATGGCGGTGCGGTTGGCGCTCTGCGCGGTGAGTTCGTCCTGCGCGCCCAGCACCGCGAAATAGGCTTGGGCCGTGCGCAGCATGGATTCCTGCAGCGCGGCCTCGAAGTCCGCTTCGCCCTGCGACAGCACGTCCTTCGAAGCGCCCAGGGCGACAACGGCGGCCCAGTCGAAGATGGTCTGGGTCAATGTGAAGCCCCATCCGGTGGAAGTCGCGTCAGTGGAACTGCTCTCGATGATCGGGGCGAATTCGCCCGTTGGCGTGGGTGCGTAGAACAGCAGGGTCGCGCGGCTGTCCTGGCGGGAGTAATCGGCGTTAGCGTCGATTTCCGGGAAAAGAACGCTGCGGGCCTGCGACCGGACTTCCCGGGAGGCCATCAGCCTGGCTTCGGCCTCGCGCAGCAGCGGGTCGCTCATGCGCGCCTTTTCATACACCTCAAGCAGGTTGTCCGACGATCCCGGAAGGGGCACGCCGGTCAGGGCCGCGAGTGCGGCGAGCAGGATGATCTTCTTCATAGGGGAAGGGCCGCCGACATGAACGTGTGGATTCTACCCTCTTGCCGCTGCCGGCGTTCTAGAACCGGAAGGGATCGGGTTGTGGAGCGTTCGCAAGCGGAGTGGTTACGGTTTCAAACAGGGATTCCTCGATTCGGGACTCGCCGGAAGTGATCCGCAGCGCCTCCATGATCGGCTGCCGGCCCACGATGCAGAACAGCCGGCCGCCCTTGTCCAGCCACTGCTCGAACCGGTCGTCGTACTGCGGCATCGATCCGGTGACGACTACCGCGTCGTAGGCGGTTTCGGGCTTCCACTCGAATGCATCGGCGCAGATTGTTTTCACGTTTGCCCGTGTCGAGAGCTTTTCCGTTGCCCCGGCGTGCAGCTCGGGGGAAATCTCGAGGCTGTGCACCTCGCCGGCCATTTGCGCCAGGCAGGCGGCAAGCCAGCCGCTCCCTGTTCCCACCTCCAGCACTCGGTCGGCGGACTTGAGGTCGAGCGCCTGGAGGATCCGTCCCTCCACCGAGGGGGTCATCATTTCCTGGCCGCCGGGCAGCGGCAGCGCCAGGTCGGCGTAGGCCAGCGTACGGTACTGTGCCGGCACGAAGTCCTCGCGAGGCAGATCGCTGAATACGGACAGCACGCGCTCGTCCAGCACGCTCCAGCAGCGCACCTGGCTGCGCACCATCAGCTCCCTCGCACGCGCATCCATCTCCTGGACCATGATGCTTAGGTTACAGGAGCGGGGCGATGAGCAGGGCGACGATGTTGACGATCTTGATCAGGGGGTTGATGGCGGGGCCCGCGGTGTCCTTGTAAGGGTCGCCGACGGTATCGCCGGTCACCGCGGCGTGGTGCGCTTCCGAGCCCTTGCCGCCCAGCGCGCCGTCCTCCACGTACTTCTTGGCGTTGTCCCAGGCGCCGCCGCCGGTGGTCATCGAAATAGCGACGAACAGCCCGGTGACGATCGAGCCGATCAGCATGCCGCCCAGCGCCCTCGCGCCCGCGCCCTCGGGCATCAGCCAGCCGATCACCAGCACCAGGACCACCGGCGCCAGCACCGGCAGCAGCGAGGGCACGATCATCTCGCGGATCGCCGCCCGGGTGAGCAGGTCCACGGCGCGCCCGTAGTCGGGCTTGGCCGTGCCTTCCATGATTCCCGCGATTTCCCGGAACTGGCGGCGCACTTCCTGCACGACGCTGCCGGCGGCGCGTCCCACGGCTTCCATGGCCAGTGCGCCGAACAGGTACGGGATCAGGCCGCCGATGAACAGGCCGATGATCACGGCCGGGTCGTCGAGGCGGAACACGAAGCTCTTGCCGGCCGCCTGCAGGTTGTGGGTGTAGTCCGCGAACAGCACCAGCGCCGCCAGTCCGGCGGAACCGATGGCGTAGCCCTTGGTGACCGCCTTGGTGGTGTTGCCGACGGCGTCCAGCGGGTCGGTGATGTTGCGGATCTCTTCGGGCATTTCGGCCATTTCCGCGATGCCGCCGGCGTTGTCGGTAATGGGGCCGAAGGCGTCCAGCGCCACGATCATCCCAGTCATCGACAGCATGGCCGTGGCGGCGATCGCGATGCCGTACAGCCCGGCGAGCTGGTAGGTGAACAGGATGCTCAGGCAGACCGCCAGCACCGGCAGCGCGGTGGCCTTCATCGAAAGCCCCAGCCCGGCGATGATGTTGGTGGCGTGGCCGGTGGACGAGGCCTGGGCCAGCTTGCGCACCGGCGAGAACTGGGTGCCGGTGTAGTAATCGGTGATGAACATGATCACGCCGGTCAGCACCAGGCCGATCAGCGCCGAACCGAACAGGCTGGCGGGCGGATACGAGCCGGCGTCGGCCCACATCCGTTGCGTGAGGAACCAGATCCCGATCGCCGCAAGCACGGCGGCAACGATCACGCCCTTGTACAGCGCGGTCATCACCGCCTGGCCCTTGCCGGCGCGCACGACGAAGGTGCCGATGATGGAGGCCACGATCGATACGGCGCCGATGGCCAGCGGGTACAGCACCGCCGCGTCGGTCGCCTCCGCTATGGTCAGGTAGCCGAGCAGCATCGTGGCGATGACGGTCACGGCGTAGGTCTCGAACAGGTCGGCTGCCATTCCGGCGCAGTCGCCCACGTTGTCACCCACGTTGTCGGCGATGACTGCGGGGTTGCGGGGATCGTCCTCGGGGATGCCGGCCTCGACCTTGCCGACCAGGTCGGCGCCCACGTCCGCGCCCTTGGTGAAGATGCCGCCGCCCAGGCGCGCGAAGATCGAGATCAGCGAACCGCCGAAGGCCAGCCCCACCAGCGCATGCAGCACGTCACCCGTGTCCATGCCCGCGCGGTCCAGCACCAGGTAGTAGCCGGCCACGCCCAGCAGGGCCAGTCCCACGACCAGCATCCGATGTTCTAGTCGTGAGCCATCCAGCAATATATGCTGATCGGTTCTCA